>JANNWZ010000025.1:0-66792 GCA_031409295.1 Mariniblastus sp. | reverse complement strand
ATCTCCGATGATGCTGCCCGACGCCTCGGCATTGATGGAACCAATTTGAGACGCTTGCATGTTCGCGTCGCCCAAAGCCGATCGAAAACTATGGGCGATGGATGTCGAAAAATCAGGCTGCCCCCAAATGCCAAACATGCGGGACCAGCCTCTGATCTGCGCCAGCGGAGTCGCGCCGCGCGCCGCAGCATGGGCTTCCGACTCCAAGACGATCGCACCGGCGCCTTCCCCGGCAACAATCCCGTCGCGGAGTAAATCAAACGGGCGCGAAGCGCGTTCTGGACACTCGTTGAAACCCTTGGATAGATTATTGCCTCGATAAAGCATTGACGTCAGTTCTGCCACCGAACCAGTCCCACCGGCGATGACGACATCGCAGACACCACGCTGGATGACCGTCGCGGCCTCGATTAAAGCAATCAAGCCGGAGGCTTCGCCTTGGCAAATGGAATTGCTATGACCTCGTGCGTCCAACGCGATCGAAACGTGCGACGCTGCCATGTTGGGCAAGTATTTAAGCATCCACAGAGGTTGAATCTTTCGCATCGCGAATTCGCCCCAGCGGTCATGTTGATAGTCTTCATCGATCGTGCAGTGACGAAATACGTCGGCCACTTCGGACGGATCGGCATAAAAGGTCTCCGTTCCAAACAAAGTACCGATTCGATCAGGTGCGGTTCGACCGTCACCCATCTGAGCTTGCTCGCAGGCCATCATCGCCGCCGCGCAGCCGAATTGAATCGGGTTGCACATTATTTTGATCGCTTTGCGCGGCTGCACAAATAGTTTTGGATCAAATCCTCGTACTTGAGCCGCGATCCGAATGGGGATCTCAGTCCCGACAAACTCAGGTCGCACTCGAACGCCGCTGATCCCGCTAGCCAGCGAATTCCAAAACGCGTCTACTCCGATCCCGATCGGGCTGACGACGCCGATTCCTGTGATTACGACAGTCTGATTGAAATTCATGGCGGATCGGGTACTTGCAATGGACAGCACATTTGGCGTTCGTCTGTATGAAAGTTCTACGGACCATAATCGTAGATCCGATAGGTTTTATCACGTTTCACGCCACTGCGTTCGAGCGTCCCGCGCGACAGTTTATTCGATTCGAGCACCCACGAGAATTCCGCATCCCGGATTCCCCACGCACGAACCTCTGGCACCAAACGAGTCATCAACACCAACCCCAATCCCCAGCGTTGATATTCGGGCATTACATTGGTGCTGATCAAACGAATCCGAGTGATTTTTTTTCGTTTCCATAGCATTTTTAGAAATCCGAACGGAAACAGCCGGCCATCGATTTCCTTGATCAGGGGATTGTAGTCGAGCAACCCGAACACAGCTCCCACCGGTCGACCATCGACCTCGGCAATGGTGGTCATTTCATGCACGATCAAATGCTTCAGGCCACCTGCTGTCGCACGCAGCTCATTGGCGGACATGGGTGTGAACCCCCACTGACCAGGTAAAGCGGCATTGTAAATTTTCAGGAAACTTTCGACATCCTGGGCGAAATTTTTCTTGCTGATTGGACGGACGTGAACTTTGAATCGCCGTTTGGCTTCTTCAGCCACAAACTGCAGTTTGGGATCCAGGTTGTCCAGCATTTCGATTTGCCCCAAATAGGAATACATGTCTTGCGATTTTCGGAATCCGTAATTCTCAATCAATCGACCATAATAGGATTTGTTGTAGGTCATCATAAATGTCGGAGGGCTTTCAAAGCCGTCAACGAGCAAGCCCCATTCATAATTTTGAGACGGGTTCGCGGGACCGCGCAAAGCAAAAATATTTCGTTCCGCAAACCAGTTTTTGGCCGCATCGAACAAACTATTGGCTACGGCTTGTTCGTCGATCGATTCGAAAAACCCAAACATACCGCGTTGCTCTTTGTGATACTCGTTATGATGGCCGTCGACGATCGCGGCGATCCGACCAACCACCCGCCCGTTGGAAATTGCCAGAAAAGTCTGAATCTCCGATTTTTCATAGAATGGGTGCGGTTTATAATTCAGCAACTCCTTAATGTTGACTCGCAGCGGAGGAATCCAATTTGGATCGCCGTGATATAGATCCCAAGCGAACTTGATAAATTGTTTTTGTTGGCCCCTCGTCGTAACAGGAACAATTGAAGTCGAGTGAGTATTCATAGTGGCGGCGAAGGAAAAACGGATGTTTGGATAGGCTATACTGTAAAGCCGAAGTGATTTGGGAACAATGTCGCTGTCCATTTTCCCCCTTTCGTCTACCCCGTTAGTTCAATCGCGAACTCTCAGCACTTCGCCTGATCTCACTCGCCCATTGGGCAAAAAAAAATGATCCGCATTTGGGTTCGACCATAAATGGTCGCCGGAACACAATTACGGTACAATTCTCACGTTTTCCGATTGAGCAAACTTCCCCCTCTCAACAAATCATGCGAATCCTCGTCACCGGTGCCACTGGCTTTCTCGGTAATCATGTCGTGCGAACGCTACTCGCCGATGGTCATGAAATCACCGCCGCCGTTCGACATACGTCCGACCCGCGCCCCTTGTCGGGAATGCGATTGGAAGCACTGGAACTTGATCTAAACGACATGAATGCCATTTCGCTGGCTGTGAACGAAGTCGATTTGGTAATCCACGCTGCGGCCTTGATCCAAGTGGGCTGGTCGCAACTGGAAGCCAGTCGGAAAATCAATGTTGAGTCGACGCGGCTATTGGCAACGGCCGCCCGCCGGAAAAACATTCGGATGGTTCATGTCAGTTCTGTGGATACGCTTGCGGCTGCCAAACCAAATGCGATCGGCGATGAAACTCAGTTGGAACCCGCCAAGCCACTCTGTTCGTATGTCGTGTCCAAACGCGAAGCGGAACAAGTGGTCTTGTCTGAGATCGCTCAAGGATTGGATGGTATCATCGTCAATCCGGGATTCATGGTTGGGCCGGCAGATTGGAAGCCTTCATCCGGCAAAATGATGTTAATGCTGGCCAAACAACCGATATTGTTTTTCGCCCCTGCCGGCGGTTGCTGTGTTGTCGATGTACGGGATGTGGCAGCAGGTATTGTCAGTGCCATCGAGTATGGCCGGACAGGCGAACGATACATTCTGGGTGGAGAGAACATGAGCTATTTGGCGCTCTGGCAACGGATGGCCAAAGTCATGCAGCGTCGCCCTCCGGTACGTGCCATGTCCAATCCCCTGGCCAGCGTTGTTGGTCGCTGCGGCGATCTTGCGTCACGGTTTCTGCGCCAGGAATCTGATGTCAACTCGGCGGCCACTCAGTTCGGTCAAATGTTCCACTGGTATTCCAGTCAAAAATCTCAACAGGAACTTGGCTACCACATCGGCAATGTCGACGATGCGTTACAAGATGCCTGGGACTGGTTCAAAAAACATGACTATGCGTGAAAATGTTGGGGCGGCCAATCTTGAAAAACTAGACGACTATCGCAAACTGAGCCAGAGTGCAGGGTCTGTACGAGCGTCGTGGGAGGGTCGACGTAATCCAGTTATTGAACGTTGAGATCCAAACCGCGTTCGCCATACAGGGTGCGAAATATCTGGTATTTTTCCAATGAACGAACATCAAACAGATGGATCTCGCCCGCGGCGTTGGTCGACGCCAGTAACTTGCCTGCCGGATGAATTGCGACGCACGAGACTTTTTCCTGCCCCCCCGACTTGGAAAAAGTTCCGGTCGTCAGGTTATCCACTCGAACTCCGTTTTCCCCGCTCGACACCAACAGATCCGCGATCGGGTGGAAGGCCAACCGAAAAACCCGGTCTGGATCAACCTCGAACGACCTGAGTAATTGGAAGTCTTTCAGATCCCAAAGTCGAACTTGACCATCGATCCCCGCTGAGGCCAGGCGGCTTCCGTTCGGCTCGAAGGCAACCGTCAAGACGTCGCCCGATTTCGAATCCAGAACTGCCAACGAATTGCCGGTCGCCAAATCCCAAACACGTACCGAATCATCACGACTGGCCGACGCAATCAGCTTGCCATCTGCGCTGACGTCCATCGCCGGAATCTGGGCCTGGTGCCCCGTTAATAAACGAACCGTCTTGCGGCTGGCTAAATCCCAGATCCGGATTGTTCGATCGTCGCTGGCAGTGACGAATTGGGTTCCGTCTGGGGTAAACGCAATCGCGTGGATGTCATCCGTGTGCCCCGTCAATTCGGCGATCAGCCGATGCGTGGTAACATCCCACAGTCGAGCGACTTCGTCCGCACCTCCGGTGGCGACGATTTTTCCATCTGGCGAGAACTTGATTCCAAAGGTCCATTTTTCATGGGCGCGCCAATCGGCAATTGGCTTCGGCGAGTTGGCGTTCCACAATCGAATGTGCCCATCTCCGCTACCTGTGGCAAAAATGCTGCCATCGGGCGACCAAGCCAGGGCCACGATCGCGTGCGGATAGATAATGGCGGCAACCATTTGAGACGCGATTGGATCCGGCTCTTCCGTGCTGATTTTCGTATTCGGCAAGATATCCGTTCGCAATCGCTGGATTCCAGTTGGGGTCACTCCGGATTCGAAAATAAAGACTTCCGCCAAGTGGTCAAGCACCGACAACGGCTCGATACCATCGTCGGTCAAGCCAACTCTCACGAAATCCAATTCTCGTAGCTTGCGAAGTTGCCGGAGGTAAGGAACGAGATTTTTTATCTGTTCATTTCCCCATGTCGGCCCGCCCAAATAAACTCGGACAACACGATCGTCGACTTTTTCGATTTGGCCGCCGGCCTTTTTTATGGCCTCAATGGCCTGCTTTTCCCGGTAGTCGCGGTAGAGTATGTTTCCCCAAAATCCAAATCCCACCGCACACAGAGTGACAATCACCAACAATGTTCTCAATCGAAATCGGAATTTTGGCTTCCTCATCTTGGAGATTCCATTTATAGGTCGCAGACTGCTGGACGGTCGGACAGCCACAAGTAACCCCAACCGCCAATCATGTCGTTGATTGCAAATCAATTAATCTACGAAAAAGTTGGCTCCGACTGGTGTGGAAACGTTTCCCGAGGTATCGACGCCGAGGGCCCGTACTTCGTAGAAACCCTGAGGCAATGGTATCAACATTTCCCATTGATCCACTCTCTTGGGTCGCACCACATTGTCAAATATCGAGGATTGGAACACCTTCACGTTTCCATTCCAAAACAGGTTGGTATTGAGATCGCGCAGTTGAATACGGACCTCGTTCACTCCGACCTGATCGGAAACCGTTCCATTAATAAATGCGTCAAGCGTAAATCGTTGGCCGGCTTGGGGCGATATCAAAGACAATTCCGGGCCGCTACGATCATAGTCATATCGTGCCACCGCAGGCGCCGAATACCGAAAGCGACTGTCCGTGGCCCAAGCCCAACAGACGACTTTGCCCGCCGGTAAATTTTCGCCAGTCGGCATCTGAGGATAGTTCCATTCTGTGATTTGGCCACCCGGATTCTTCAAATCGGCCGAGACCTGAATAAATCCGGCTTGCCATTGCTGGCCATCCCAAAACCGGTTTGTCGATAAATCTCGAATGGCCAATCGGACTTGATGCACGCCGATCGAGTCTTCGGCCATCCCACCGATTATCGTATTCTTCGGCAGTACCTGTTGCAGCGAAAACGGATTGGAGAACCGGGCTTGCGGAGGATTTTGAGGGTTTCTCAACGTCCGCAAGGTCAGTTCCAGAAACAACTTCTCGTTCGAAGCGAGAGCGTCGTAGCTGTTTTTCAGCTGCTCGGGATCGTTCACGAGGTCATAGAAATCTCGATCGCCATTGGACCATTCAGTATAGACCGAATTGGCATATCGAAGTGAAGTTGACGCGGCGATGGATTCCGTGCTGAATTGAAATTGGTTTGCCCAGTTTTCGATCAGCAGCGCATCGCGTATCGGTGGCAGAACATCGGATCCTTGATGTGTTAACACATTTGCGAAGGATCGTCCATCGACAAAGGACGGTAAAACGCCACCCGCCAATTTGACGATCGTCGGAGCCAGATCAATATGCCCCAACAAATGATCGGAGACTTGCCCCGGCTGCACATTCGGTCCAAGGACAAACAGCGGCACATGCGTTGAACGATCTGTCGGAGTCCCCTTCCCAGTTGACCGATGATGACCAAGGGAATAACCATTGTCGGAAGTCAGGAAAATATAAGTGTTGTTGGCGATTCCCAGTTCCGTGAGAGTTTGTCGGACGCGCGCCACCATGTCATCGACAGCCCGAGTTGCCAACAACCTTTCCCGGTAATGGCTTCGCATCAGAAAATGGCTCTCGGCAGTCAATCGCTTAAGCGGGCGGAAATGCCCTCGTTTATCACTGAAATTGACTTCGTCGTAGGCTGCCGAATAAGTTTGCTGTGCGACTGTCCACCAGCTCTCATACTGCTTGGGGATCATTGAAGCCTCGCCAGCCTGCTGTTTATGCGGTCCCAAGGGATTGAGATTGAGAAAAAATGGTTGGCTGTTGTTCCGAGCCACGTGTTCCCGCATCAAGCGAACGGCATCCTGGGTTTCGGCCGTAGTGCGATACTCATCCTCGCCAATCTTGTCGGTCACGCCCTGCGGAACCGTTCGGTTTGTAAACCGATAGGTACCAAAATACTGACCCCCGAGATAGTAATAGAAATCGTCCCAGCCACGCGGCACGTAAGGTTGAAAATCCGAATGTAAGAATTTTCCGACCATCATGGTTCGATAGCCGGCTCCTTTCATCCAGGTGCTCAAATCATTTTCAAAGTACCCTTGCGAACGATAAAATTGGAAGCCACCGTCAAAATTGTGCGCGCCGGACACACGCGGAATATTGACTTTGATGCCCGTATTATGGGCGTATTGTCCGCGATACAAACATGCCCGCGATGGACCGCAAAGCGGCGTCGTGACATGGAAATTCTTAAACTTCATGCCCTCGCTGGCAATTTTCATGATGTTCGGAAACAAGATGTCGGAATACGGCAACTCGAACATCTGTCGATCGGCATCATCGAGGTTGATCAGAATGATATTGGGCTGGTTGGTCGTCGACGCCGTTTGGCTTACGCTGTTCGGCACCAAAAATACATCCCACAAAATTGCCACCAGCACGGTCGCGAGACTAAATCTAAAAAGGGTGGATTTCATTGTGCCTGATTCATTGGAGTTTGCGTGTAATAAGCTCTTCCATTGTCGTCCAAAGCGATTCCAAAGGCAAACAAATTACGGCTGTGATGCCGAACCGAAGCGCAACAGAAACGCAACAGAACCACGGCAATTCGCGGGCTATTCCGGGCTGCGAATCACCAAACTGCAATTCGTCCCGCCAAAACCGAACGAATTGCTCAAGGCATATCGAATGGACGCCGACCGAGTTTCCGTTACGATCGGCAAATTCCCAACTGCTGGATCCGGATTATCCAGGTTGATATTCGGTGCCAAAAATCCATCTTGGATCATTAAGATACAAAAGATCGCTTCCTGGGAACCCGCTGCCCCCAAGGCGTGGCCAGTCATGGACTTCGTCGATGAAAACGGTGGGACACGATTTCCAAAAACTCGCTTGACTGCCTGCAGTTCCACGGCGTCCCCGATCGGTGTCGATGTGCCATGCAAATTGACGTAATCCACATCGCTAAGGTCGATTCGCGCGTCCGCCAGCGCGGCACGCATCGCCAGTTCCGCACCGAGACCATTGGGTACCACCATTTCGTCTCCGTCACAGGACGCCGCAGCCCCGGCAATGATCGCATGAATTGTCGCGCCACGCGCCTGCGCTGTTTTCAATTCTTCCAAAATCAAAATTCCAGCGCCACCCGAAAAAACAAATCCGTCGCGGTCGCGGTCCAGCGGACGCGAGGCCGCAGTGGGCCGATCATTGAAACCACTCGACAGCGCATTCATGCCCTCAAACGAACCGGCTGAATAGATGTTGATGTCTTCTGTTCCGCCAACGATCACACGTTTTTGCCGCCCCGAACGAATGGTATCCAAACCCAACATGATGGCATGGGCCGACGTGGCGCAAGCCGACGTGATCGAATAGGAATGGCCGTGGATATGAAACACACTGCCCAAATTGGCGGTCAACGAGGACCCCATAATAATCGGTGTGTGATAGGCACCGACCTTGGCGGCTCCCCGTTCGCGCAGTCGATCGCACATATACAACACATCCACGATACTCGCCCCAGCTCCCGTTCCCATGATTAGCCCAGTGTCGGGCGATTGGACTTCGGCGTCGGTTAAACCAGCATGATCAATCGCCTCTTGCGTCGCCGCAGCAGCCAATAAAGCCGCCTCGCACATGAACCGGAGTTGCTTCCGATCGAAGCGGTCTCTCAGGCCCGCCACACGAATATCACCCGCAACCAGACTCTTGAAACCATGAGGCTGCCACAGTTCGCGAACTGAAATGAGACCTGATTTACCCGCTTGCAAGGCGGCCGAATTCTCCGGACCTCCAATTCCTAAAGCGCTGTTGATGCTGAATCCTGTGACGGCGATTTGAAGATGAGTCATGTTTCTCGTGTGGGATCGTAATTATTTTTTTGACCGCTGACCGCGATTCAGTTTGATTCTATTTCCGCGCTTCGGCGTCACTGCGATGCCGGTCCATTTGCACTTTTCGAAAACAGCCATGTTGGCGGTTCGCGACACTGGGTAATTCCGACGAGTTTCTCGCCGGTAACTGGAACAACTCAACGAATGACAATTTCGGCCCAAGCCACCAACTTGCTCGATCCAAAAAAATCAAAATGTCCGTCCTGCCGTCGCCAAATCAATTGTCAAACTCATCGCGAGCAAAATCGTCTGGGGCATCCTGCAACAAATTCGCCAATCTCGTCGCCATTACCAACGCCGAACCCGATTTGCGTACTCCGCGTCGCCCACGAAGTTTAACAAAAATTACCCGCCAACGGGTAGTCGAACTTGTCCGGAACTTGGTGGCAACGTCAATTCATGCTACAAGATTAATGGAGCCGTTCGGGACAGGTTACGACTAAGACACCAAGTTTACCCGCTCAAATAGTCCCTTGAATCGTTACAAATTTACATTGGCGGACGACCACCCATGAACCTACCCAGCAATCAAGTTCCATTGAACGAGTTTCGCGAGTATCCCAAACACGAAATGCTGCAGCGCGCAGCGGAGTTTTATTCCGAGATCAGACGACGTCGGTCGGTGCGAGATTTTTCCGATCGGGCGGTTCCCATCGAAGTTATTGAAAATTGTGTGCGCGCCGCGGCAACCGCACCCAACGGGGCGAACTTACAGCCCTGGCATTTTGCCATCGTTCAGGATTTGACCATCAAACGGCAAATTCGCGAAGCTGCCGAAAAGGAAGAACGGGAGTTCTACCATGGCAAAGCACCAGCCGATTGGCTATCAGCGTTGGCTCCGCTGGGGACCGACGAACACAAACCTTTTTTGGAAACAGCGCCCTATTTGATCGTCGTGTTTGCCATAACCAAGGGCCAGCGCGACGATGGCTCGCCAGCGAAACACTATTACGTCACAGAGTCCGTGGGAATAGCGACTGGCTTTCTCATCAACGCTTTGCATCATTGCGGCTTGGCAACCTTGACACATACACCCAGCCCAATGAAGTTTCTGAATCAAATCCTGAAGAGACCGACCGAAGAACGACCATTTGTGCTGTTAGTGGTCGGCTATCCTGCCGAAAATGCCACCGTTCCCGCAATCACCAAAAAATCGCTGAACGAGATCACAAGCTACTATTGAGCGCCGAGCGTTGGGAACGGGTGCGAACTGCCGTTTATGTTTCTTGAGCAGCCAGTTTTTTCTTGATCAGTCGTCGCAATTGATCGCGCATTTTATCGCCGGCAAATGTATACGAATGATTATGGAACTCACGTCGATCTTCATGGAGAAACGTATAGGGTCGATGCACTTGCTGGACGGTGAATTCAATATGCGAATTGTCCGGCGCGTAGCGCCCCACTTCACCTTCTTTCACCGAACCGCGCCATTCGACAATCTCAGCACTGGCATGGTGACCACTGGAATCGATACTGATATGTGGCTCGCCATTGGCCGATGTCAAATCAAGTCGCGCGGGCATTTCGATTCGTCGCGTACTGTCAGTGCTGTTAGTCCGATGGGTGATCATCGTATTGACGTCAAAACAAAATGCCCCGGCACGACGCATCGCGTACAGGTATCGAATCCGTTGCCAATGTTCGTGAGCAAACAGATCAAACTCATCCTGATTTCCTAGAGTGACAAATTGTCGATTTTCACCGGCGTGATGAGTTGCCCGTCGAAAACGCAACACACCGTTTTTGTATTGCAAATAGATTGAATCGGCCGATCGTAAAACACCTTGCATTTCTGCCATCCAGACCGGATGTTCACCCTCATTGACCGGTGCCGAGCGAATTTCGACCTGAGCCTGGCTGGGATCGACATGAATCCGGTCACGTTGGGACTGTTTCATGCCCTCATCAATTCGCGCAAAGGCCCACGGATTTTCCTCCCGCGTGAAATCGATCCGGCCTTTTGAGAAAGCGTATCCAATGAGTTTCATCGCCATCTGGACAATTCAACGGGTTCTGAGGGAAAGGTGTGAATTCGACGCATTACATCAATCGCGATTGCCGCCAATTATATCATGCTTTGGGTAGAGTTGAAAGTTTTGCCTGGTATGCGTTTTCCGATCCCCCCGCCACGTCCGGAATCGATCTGTCCGAAACGGGTCAGATCCCTACAATGAAGGTCACTCAATCATTTGGTTATTTTAGCAAGGGCTCAAAATGTCGGATTCCCTCTCCTCGCTGATCAAATCTGGCACCAAGTTGTGGCTGGATAGTATCGACCCGGATTTAGTTTTGCAGGCGAAAAAAGATGGCGCAACGGGAGCCACGTCCAATCCGATTATTATAGCCGATCTGTTAAAGTCTGGCCGCTTTGACAACGCGTTGCAGGAATTCATGAGCCAGGGCATGAGCGATGAGCAAGTTGCCTGGAAAATGACGGATCGACTGGTTCAGGATGCACAAAAAGTATTTCTCAGCACGTGGGAGCGTTCGTCAGGCAATGATGGCTACGTCAGTTTTGAACTTGACCCACTGATTGAGGATCCCAAGAGCGAAACGCCCGTTTCGAAGCGCGTCGCCCGTTATGTCGAGTTGGGAAAAAAATGGGCTGCCGGACACAAGAATCGGATGATCAAAGTTCCGGCCACGCCGGCCGGGTTGGCCTCGCTTGAGGATTTGGCCGCCGCCGGAATTTCGCTGAATGTAACTTTGATTTTTTCGGATCGTCAATATTTGGCCGCCCGTGACGCGATCTGGCGCGGGGCTCAAAAACGAGAGAATCTGAATTACTTCAAATCCGTCTATAGCATATTTGTTTCGCGCGTCGACGTTTACACCGAACAACATTGTCCCGACCTTTCACCCGCTGCTCAAGGCGAAGTGGGGATCGTTAACTCCAAGCGAATTTGGGCTGCCAATCAAAAATTCTGGGCCAAGTTGAACTGTCCGCTCAGCCAGGAAATTGTGTTCGCCAGTACCGGCACCAAAAAACCAACCGATGCAGCCTGGAAGTATGTGGCAGCACTGGCGGGTAGCGATATTCAAACCAATCCGCCCAGCACCAATCAACGCGTTGCCGAGTCCGACCAGCGATTCACCCGACAGGTCGATCAACTGCCTGGTGCCGAAGTGTTAGCTGAGATCGATCAGAAAGTTGACCCGCGCAAGTTGGAAGAGGTGCTCATGCAAGAGGGCCTGGCAAAATTTGCTAAACCGCAACAGGAGTTATTGGCGTTGATTCGCGAAATGCGATTGGCCTTGGCCTAACTTTGTGAACGGTGGAGTCGTGTTTGCCTGTTCATTGTCCCACCAGACATTTTCGGATTTCACCCGACAAGATTAATTGGCTAATTACGGCGATATCGAGATGAAAAGGGCGATCCTGCTCATAAAAGGCGACTCGTTGGCGAATCAATTGATGAACTTTTTGCAATTTGGGACTGGTAGATAGCGGTCTACGAAAATCAACTCCCTGACAGGCGGCCATCAATTCAATCGCGATAATCGTCGCCAAATTTTCGCACATGGTTTGCAGTCGCTGCGCTGCATACGTTGCCATACTCACATGATCTTCCTGGTTCGCGCTCGTCGGCAAACTATCGATGCTGA
The DNA here is from genome assembly GCA_031409295.1 of Mariniblastus sp. GTDB lineage: Bacteria > Planctomycetota > Planctomycetia > Pirellulales > Pirellulaceae > Mariniblastus. The sequence goes on along the minus strand of JANNWZ010000025.1, from coordinate 54,654 downwards.
CCGGACTGGCTAAATGCTTGTTTTCACTGACCAATGCTGCGGCGGTCACCTGCGGGATCATGAACCCGGAATTCAATCCCCCGTCCCGCACCAGGAAGGAAGGTAGTTCGCTTAGATGTTGATCGATCAATAGGGCCAATCTGCGTTCCGAAAGCGAACCAATTTCTGCGATGGCTACGGCCAATTGATCCGCGACAAGTGCCACCGGTTCCGCATGGAAATTGCCACCCGATAAAATGGAACCTTCATCGGCAAATACCAGTGGATTGTCGGAAACGGCATTGGCTTCCGCCAACAGAACTTGCTCCGCATGTCGAATTGAGTCGAGGCAAGCACCCATCACCTGCGGCTGGCAACGGAGCGAATAGGGATCTTGGACGCGACTGCAATCTCGATGTGATTCACGAATTTCGCTACCCTGTAGCAATTCCCGGTAGCGACTTGCACATTCAATTTGGCCTAGCTGTCCACGAATGTGGTGAATACGCGAATCAAACGGCGTGTCACTGCCCTGAGCTGCGTCCACGGACAAAGCGCCGGCGACGATCGCCGCGTCGAAAATCAGTCGGGTATCATACAATCCGACTAGCGCCAGTGCGGTTGAAACCTGCGTCCCATTGAGCAGTGCCAAGCCCTCTTTAGCTTCTAGCCGAAGAGGCTGCATCTGATGAGCCTCGAAGTATTGGGCAGCCCGATGTTCGATACCTCCGGCGCGTACTTCGCCCTCGCCGATCAAAGCCAAACTTAAATGCGCCAGCGGCGCCAAGTCTCCGCTCGCTCCGACCGAACCCTTGGACGGGATACATGGCAATACGCCAGCATTCAGTACCGATACGATCAATTCGATCAGTGACCGACGCACACCGGAATAGCCCTGCGCCAGACTGGTTGATTTTAACACCATTACCAAACGTACAACTCGATCCGCCAATAACGCTCCCGTTCCGGCACAATGCGATCGCACGAGATTCAACTGCAATTGGTTAAGATGCTCATCGGAAATTCGTTTGTTGGCAAGCAAACCAAAACCCGTGTTCACGCCATAAACTGATTTACCGCTTTTAAGCACCTGCAATACAACTTTTCGGGCGCGCTCGACTCCTTCCCAACAGGACTCGTCCAATTCGATATTGGTATGCTCGCGAACAATCGATTCCAGTTCGAGGTGTGTAAGTTTACCAGGCGTAATTTTCATGGGTGCTAAGGAAGATTCGAGATTGAATAACATTGAATCCATTCACGGCGGATGGCATTCCATTTCAATCGTGAGTCAATGTGTAATGGGTTGTACCTTCATCGGCTGTTTCCTGCAACTTGCCCTTGGAAGGAAGAGCCACATCGTGAACAGGAATCCGGGTACTCAAAGATCATTCATCTGGAGATACTCGCTCGATTCTGAAAGCGATCGGTGGTGGTTTTCAGGCCGTGAATGAACTATCCTATCACAATCGGTTCCGAAACCATGTTCCCCATTCCGAGGTTGAAATAACCATGTCCGCGCTTCGATTTGTTAACGCCATCATGACCTTTGTTTTGGCCAGCACTTGTTTTGCTTTAGCGTGCTCAGCGGACGATTGGCCTCGCTGGATGGGTCCCCGGCGAGACAACACGTGGAATGAAAAAAATCTATTGCAATCGTTCCCGGCAGGTGGCCCCAAGATTCTTTGGCGGACGACCATCGCCAATGGATTCGCCGGACCGGCGGTGGCGGAAGGCAAAATTGTCGTCGGCGATTTCGTCACCGCAGGCGATTTTCGTATGGCCAACTTTGAACGACTTGCTCTCAAAGGAACCGAGCGCGTGTTGTGTCTCGATGAAATCTCCGGGAAAATTCTGTGGCAACACGAGTTACCGATCGAATATTCTATTTCCTATCCTGCTGGACCAAGGTGTACGCCGATCATCGAAAACGGCAAAGTCTACACTTTGGGCGCCGAAGGAAATCTATTTTGCTTTTCTCTGGCCGATGGAAAGATTCTTTGGTCCAAAGACCTGAAACAGGAATACAAAACTACCGCTGCGCTGTGGGGATACGCGGCGCATCCGCTGATTGACGGGGACAATCTAATTACATTGGCAGGCGGATCTGGCAGTCACGTCGTAGCGCTCAACAAAAATACCGGTACTGAAGTTTGGCGTAGCTTGACGGCGGTCGAACAAGGATATTCTCCGCCAACAATTATCCAGGCCGGTGGCGTCCGCCAATTGATTCTACTGCGGCCCGATGCTGTCTCGTCCGTCAACCCGGACAATGGTACCGAGTATTGGTCGTTGCCCTACGAAGCCGACAGCGGATCAATCATCATGTCCCCCATTCAATTCGGGGATTATTTGTATGCGGCGGGTTATGCCCGCAAGAGCATTTTGATCAAACTCAATCCGGACAAACCCGCCGCCGAAGTCGTGTGGGCAAATCGAGCCGGAGACACGATTTCGCCGGTGAATGTGCAGCCATTTCTTGATCGTGAAACTCAGATCCTCTATGGCATGGATCAGAACGGTGATCTCCGGGCGACGCAGTTACCCGAAGGCAAACTGTTGTGGGCAACCTCTCAACCGGTCAGTAAACGACGAGCCGCGAATGCCACAGCCTTCATCGTCCGCGCCGGTGATCAGTACTGGTTTTTCAATGACCAGGGCGAACTGGTAATCGCCAAACTGAATTCAACCGAATTTGAAGAAATAGACCGGGCGAAAGTGATCGAACCAACTAATGTCGCTTTCGGTCGCGATGTCGCCTGGAGTATGCCGGCCTTTGCCAACGGCCACGCCTACATTCGTAACGATAAAGAGATTATTTGTGTGGAGTTGAGTGTCGAAAAGTAACCCGAACGAAGTCTTCGATGCCAGTGGATTCGCATTTTGATAGACTATTTGCCGAAAATGGATTTCGCGTACGATTCAATCTCTGGCGAATTCGGGAAATCCGCTTGGGCCTCGGCAACAACCATTCGAGCGACCTCCAGCAACCCTTGTTGCGTTGCGGCTTCGGCAATTGCGATGCGGGCGGCTTCGTCGAGCGCTTTATCGGCACGAAGCTGAGTGTAAATTGCCAGGGCTGCTGGCTGACCTTCTGCTTGAAAAGTTCCAAAGATCAACTCGACCGGATCTTTTTTCGTTCCGGAAGTATTTTTTTCTGGCTGAAGTTCCAGCAGTTTCGGCTCGGTCAACAGATTCTTTAATGAGTTAGCATCTTGTCGCGGGTTCGCGATCAGGCAAACTAGTCGATCATTGCCCCGAACAAAAATGCGGTTACCGATAGCTGAGAAAGGTGTCCAGCAACGCGCCTCGATAATTTTCAGTTTTTCCCTCGCAGTGAAACTGAAAGGCTTGGTCTCAGTGGCTTGACCAAGTTCTATTACATTCAGTGTACCTTTGCCATCGAGCACGAATAATTCGTCGCCAATCACTGTCACATTGCCGTCGGCAAAACCACGCCAACGGCCGAGAGTAGTTCCGTCTTCGACATCCAAAGCCACCATGATTTTGTCCGTGCAACCCACCACGATTCGATCGGAAACTTTGGTCCAATTCGTGTAAAAAAATTTGATTTTTGGACTGGACCAACACTCTTCGACGACCCAATGGTTCTGGTCCATTTTTACCGCGAGGCAACTTGTTCCGTCACAACCCTGCCCAGAAATCAGCAGGTGCGAATCATCGACCACCAATGGCGAGGGCACGTTAGTCAGGCCATTCTTCGGCCAGGAATACTGCCACAACCGCTTGCCATCGGCGGATGACACTCCGAACACTTCGTCTTCGGAAACAACGATCCACTGCTTGGTACCGCCGAAGTTCGCCAGGACTGGAGTGGCGTAGCTACACGACGTACACTCTGATTTCCAAACCACGGCGCCGTCCATTGCGTTCAAGCAAAAAAATCCGGCAGCCTTGCCCGCAGCCAACACATAGATTCGTTCTGGTTCCGAAACATCAAGAACCGGACTGGCGGAAAAACCAAACTGGACTGGTTCAGCACCCAGGTTCTCGACCAATTGCTTTTCCCAGACGTTCTCTCCATCCGCCCGCCGATGGCAAATCAGGTGTCCGGTGAAGCTGACGGTTATCAAATTTGGTCCGACAATCAAAGGAGTCGCTTGAGGTGAAACAGGAGTTTCGCCGAAATTTTCCTGCCCGTCCCGCATAAACGATTCTTGTTGAGTGGACCATTTCGTATTGCCACTCGTGGCATCGATCGCCACAACACGATTAGTAAGCCGCGTCTTGCCATCCAATTTCTCGGCGACGCCGGAAGTCAAATAGATCTCATCGCCCAAGCCAACCACTTGTGAGCGGCCCGCGCCAATTTCGATGTTCCAGGCGACTGCCAGCGCATCATCCGAAGTTAGCAGCAACGAACCTCGCCAATTCGTGGCGTGGCCGAACTGCGTGACGTCGGCTGGCGTGGCTGGCTGTTGTTTGCCAGCCGCATTTCCCGCATCGGCGGCGGCCAATAACAATAAAATCAGACAAAAATGGAATGAGCTCACGATGGTGTTCATTGATTCACATTCAAAAGATCTGGTTTTCGAATTCACTTGGATCGAGCCCGCTTTTTTCCACAAACTTTGCACAATGACGATAATATCCGCGAAGGGAAACCGATCGAATTCGGTCCTCGATAACAAGTCACCGTTTTTTTTTGCGTGATTAGCTGCCCGCTCCTCCGACAATCAATTCAATTGTGACGGATTTACACAACCGGTTGACAGCCGAGACGCGATTAACAAAGCTTAATCATCGGGTAGGGAAATCTCGACTCCGCAAAACAACTGCACTTCCTCTAAAGGCTGATTCTACCAATGATCGTCAACCGTTTAGCTTGGGTGGCGCTTGTTTCAGTTATTATACTGGTTTTGGTCGGCGCGACCGTTCGTGTGACGGGTTCCGGCTTGGGTTGTCCCGACTGGCCCTTTTGTTGGGGTTGCCTGATCCCCCCGACGAACAAAAGTCAGATTGATGTCAATAAACTCGATCTCAAAAAATTTCAGCGACAAGCGATTCGCCAAGGCATCGATCCCAATACGATCACGCGAGAGACGATACTAGACAACTTTGATCCAGTGAAGACCTGGATCGAATTCGGCAATCGCCTGACGTCATTGCCACTTGGATTGGCGACTTTGATGTTGGCATTATTTTCATGGCGAGCCAACCGACATCGCCGCTGGATCGTGTTGCTTGCTTGGCTAAGTCTTCTCGATGTGCTTGTCAATGCGATCATGGGTGCGATCGTGGTTCGAAGCGGATTGCAGCCTGGAATCATTACGCTGCATATGGGATTGGCATTTCTGTTGATTGGCATGTTGGTTACTGTCATTTGGCTATCGCGCCCTGCGCATGAATTGGATAGCGCCATTTCCGCGGCCGAGCGAAAACGTTTGTTGATTATCTCGGTAGTGTTTTTCACTTGCCTATTTGGCGAGGGACTACTGGGCAGTCAACTGCGTGAGCAGACCGACGAACTGGCACTTGTTGCGGAAAATTTGACGCGCGATCAATGGGTCAATGAACTCGGTGCGACGCTGATCTACAAAATTCACCGCAGCTTTTCCTGGACACTATTGATCGCATCCGGATTGCTATTTTATCGCGTGTCACGGCTGAAGCATCCCTCGATGCCCGAACCGAAGTTCATATTCGGACTGATCGTGGCGATGATGTTGATGGGTGTCATTCTGGGACACATTTCCGTTTTTCCAATCGTGCAAGTTTTCCACGTTGGTACGACAGCCGTCCTGTTGGCAGTGACCTGGCACTGGATCGTCCGGCTTTGGTCCACTGCCTGTTTGGGTTCAACACTCAGTTAAGCAACGAGTCATAGGTGAATTGGTTTGACGAATTCTGGGCGCTGCAAATATCCGAGGAAATTACCAAAGTGGTTTCCAAAAGTTCTGCCTGGAAACGCAGGCATGGTTGCAAATGGAGCGCAAAAAAACGCTGTCCAATCCTCTACGAAGAATTTGCCAAGTCGGGGCGACAAGAGTTGAACTTGCGACCTCTGCGTCCCGAACGCAGCAGCGTAGCAAAACATTTGCCGCTTTTTGCGGGACAATCTCCAGCGGTCGGCGACGGTTGCCCCGACGGTTGCCCCAGCGAGCCGGATTTTGATGCGCGGATGTCGGATTTGGCGACCGAGTTGCGGGGACAATTGACCGCAGAACAGCTGGAAACATTGGTCGATCTGTTGAGCCGAAGGGACACGCCAAACGGGGCAATCGAAAAACTGTAACACATTTTTGATGCGGTAAGGGCGGCAAACGCGGGAGACAAAGCATCATTGACCCGGCTACGTCAGGAACTTGCCGGTCAAACCGCTCAGCTCGAAACAGCAACCCTGAATTCCATGTTTGGCGATCAAAGGGGAGCAAGCGAGGTCGTTTTAATGCAACTACGCCGTATGCGACACGAACTTGGCTGGTCTACCGCGCCCAAACTCGAACAAATCCTGATTGAACGAATTGTGCAAACTTGGCTACGTCTGTATTGGCTGGAATTGATGGAGGCGCAGTCTTCCAATCGGACTCAGGAATTGATCAATCACCAAACGAATCGAATTGAATGAAATACGCAACGAATAGTAGTAGTTTTTTTGTCGTGTGTGCGCAAATCCAGTAGTTACGACTTTTGGTCTTCCACTCGACTCACCGGAAATTAAATATGTTGGTGGCGCCGAACCCTATTTGAGCCACCATCGAAGGTTTGATGGCGGTGGCTGGTTGTGGTCGATGCATGGTCGATGAATGTCGTTTGGATCATGAATGGAAACGGGAGAATGCACGTCGGCTTGAAAGGGGTTCTTCTGCCGGAAAGTGATCCGCTTCTGCCGGCCCTCCAGAATTCTTCGATATCAGTCACTAGACTGCGGTCCCCAAAAGATTACGATTGTGGGTGCATGTTCACAAGTAACAATTCTCTTTTTGGGGAATGCGATGAGAGCGATTTTACTTCCCTTGGTTCTAGCTTTGGTATTTTCTTCGTTATCGTATGGTCAGTATGGCGTGCACACTCGTCCTTCAGATTATCGTCGGTCGGATCGTCCGCTGGCTGATCTGAATGCGAACCCTTACTCTTCGAACTCGTTGAGCAACGAGTACGGCGCGGGCAGTCCGTATAAGTCGGATGGGCTGATGAATCCGTACAGCAGACACGGAAGTGTTTATAGCAATCTGTCTTGGCGGAACCCTTATGCGAGTTCACCTCCGCAGATTTACGGATCTGATGGCAGTTACCACGGTGAGTTGAGCGAGAACCGCTTTGGGTCGGACTCGACATCAAATCCGTACGGCCAGTATGGGAGTCGGTTTTCGTCGGAGAGCATTAACAATCCTTACGGTCTTGGCAGTCCGTATTCGACTCGACCGCTGTATGTGCGGCCGTCTAGGAACTGACAAGTTATCCAATTGAAGAAGTGTCAAGACTGTGCGGTTAGCCGCACGAAATAGTTCATGCCTCGAATCTACCTGCGGCCGGGTAATTGAAGAGTCGAGGCAGCTTTTTCGTTGGCGTTTCGGAGAGATGCAATTTTTCAAGTTTCGCACATCTATCAGTTCACTTGACAAGGAGACCACGATCATGGGTACGACAGCACGAGACGGTTACATCATAAAAGGTACTCTGATGGACACACTCAAGGTCAGGCGGTCGATCAGCAAATAAATCAGAGATCAAATTCCACTGGTCATCAGTGAGTTCAAATTCGGGTTCCATCCTGGCCCCCACAGAAAGTTCCGCTGTCGCGGAGTCGGTGTGGGTTGTCATTTGCAATTCCTTTCGCAAACTATACGAAAGAAAACGATTTAGGTTTGCCTCAATTTTTTTGAGTTTTGAAATGACCTCCAGGAGTATGCCTGAATCCGGATACGGGCTAACTGGACTTGCAATAACAGTGGGCTGCCGTGTGCCCAGTTGAATTCGACGTAATGGCACATCAGGTCTGCCGCGGAAGACCGAGTACTTTTTTTAACGTGGACGAAAAGCATGCGCGAGTTTTTGATTCAGAACGGAATCTACATAGCCATCAGCCTTGGGGCGATTGCCGTAGTGGCGGCGCTGTACATTGCCAACGGCATCCGCAAGAAGGATTCCGGCACTGACCTAATGCGTGAAATTGCGCTGGCCATAGAGCAAGGCGCGATAGCGTACCTCCGCCGCCAGATTATTACTGTCACGGTGATTGCGGTGCTGATCACAGGGTTGATCGTTTTCTTTAAAGACGTCCCGACCGCCATCGGCTTTGTGATTGGTGCAGCATGCTCGATGGTCGCCGGTTATATTGGCATGCGATTGGCCGTGATTGCCAACGTCCGCACGACCGAAGGCGCTCGTCACGGCACCAGGTATGCTTTGCGCATCGCCTTCAATGGTGGCGCGGTCACCGGCCTGCTGGTGATTGGCCTGGCGCTGCTCTCGGTCGGCGTTTTCTTCCTCGTCATCGACAATCTTTACGGCCAACACCAAGCGATTCAGGCACTGATCGGCCTGGCGCTGGGCAGTAGTCTGATCAGCGTCTTTGCGCGGCTGGGTGGCGGCATCTACACCAAGGCCGCTGACGTTGGCGCTGACCTCGTTGGCAAGATCGAACAGGGACTCGACGAGGATGACCCGCGCAACCCGGCGACCATCGCCGACAACGTTGGCGATAACGTCGGCGACTGCGCCGGCATGGCGGCCGACGTATTCGAAACTTATGCGGTTAGCCTAATCGGCGCGGTATTGCTGGGCAGCATCACGCTGGCCGCTGTTCCGGCAGCCGTGATCTATCCCTTCCTTCTCGGGGGGATTTCTGTCATCGGCACGTTGCTGGGCATCGCGTTTGTGCATTGCGTGCCGCTGAAGCCCGCGCACGCGCTCATGGGGGCGGTGGGCGTGAGTGGCATCGTCTCGGCAGTGCTGTTCATCCCAGTCACGCAGCTGCTGTTTGCCGACATCACCCCGATGCTCCTGGGCACGGCGCTCGAAGGCAAGACCTGGCTCGACCTCTATTGGGCTTCGCTGGTAGGTCTGGTGATGACCGCAGTGGTCGTGGTGATTACTGACTATTACACCTCCACCGAGTGGGGCCCTGTTCGCCGTCTGGCGGCTGCCTGTACCACTGGCCACGCAACCAACATCATTGCGGGACTCGCGTTGGGCATGCGCGCGACAGCGCTGCCGGTCGGCTTTATCGGCATCGCCATCCTGCTGGCCTACGGGTTCGCGGGACTCTATGGCGTCGCGATTGCAGTCATGGCCATGCTCTCGATGGCGGGCATCGTCATTTCGCTGGATGCTTTCGGTCCCATTACCGACAACGCGGGCGGCATTGCCGTGATGGCAAATCTCGACAAGGGCGTGCGCCAGATCACCGACGAGTTGGACGCTGTCGGCAACACGATGAAGGCTGTGACTAAGGGCTACGCGATTGCATCCGCCGGCTTGGCAGCGCTGGTGCTCTTCGGTTCCTACGTCGAAGAGTTGCGGATGGTCATGGGCGACCCCTTCATGGAAATGCTTGAATTCTCGTTGCAAGAGCCTAAGGTCATCGTCGGCTTGTTCATTGGCGGCTTGCTGCCGTTCATGTTTACCGCGTTGAGTCTTGAGGCCGTGGGCTCGGCCGCGCAGGCAGTCGTGCTTGAGGTGCGCCGCCAGATCAAAGCGCACCCAGGCATCCTCATGGGCACGGAAAAGCCCGACTACGCCACTTGCGTCGACATCGTCACGAAGGCTGCGCTGGTTCGCATGATTGTCCCGGCACTGCTGCCAGTTATCTTCGTGATTGCGGTCGCCGCGACGCCCCAGCTGGGCCCCGTGGTGCTGGGCGGACTGCTCGTTGGCACGATTGTAACGGGACTCTTCGTCGCCATCGCGATGACCACCTCCGGCGGTGCCTGGGACAACGCCAAGAAGTACATTGAGAACGGTCACCATGGCGGCAAGGGTTCCGAGGCGCACGCCGCCGCCGTAACAGGCGACACGGTGGGGGATCCGTACAAAGACACCGCCGGCCCTGCCATCAATCCGATGATCAAGGTGGCCAACATTGTCGCCATCCTGATCATCCACGTCTTCGAAAAATATTGGATCACACAGTAGGTAAAATTCAATTGAATATTCGGCGCTAAGAGCCGTTCGGAATCGCGATTGTCTGTGGCGGACAGTTAGGGCGTGTGGACAATCATAACACGTCCACCAAGAGAGCGGCGAGCCAGACGAATCCGGCAAAGTTTTCGATTGTCTTTTCGTATCGGGTTGCGACTCGGCGAATCTGTTTGATTCGGTTAAAGAATCGTTCGATTTGATTCCGGTTTTTGTACCGGGCTTTATCGTAGCGTTTCTTCGTTGTCCGGTTCCTGTGCGGCTTAATGCAGGCCTTGGCTTTCAGCTTTCGAATCTGTTCTCGTGTTTCATCGCCATCGTATGCCGTGTCAGCCACAACATGTTCAATCTGCCCTGGTTCGAAGGATTCCAGTAACTGCCGTCCGTGTGGGCCGTCTCCGTCCTGGCCTGGACTCAAGTTCATCGCTACCAGCTTCCCCTGCCGGTCAACCGCAGCATGAACCTTGGTATTCAGCCCTCCGCGAGAACGGCCAAGACCGCGGCGACGGTCAGCATCTTCTTTTTTTCATCGGCCTGGCGGCGGCCACCGACAGCCGCCAGGTGTACCTGGATCGATGTCGAATCGAGTTGCAGTTCTTCCAGATCCAGCTCGCCAAGTTCACACGCAAGGGACTCCCAGATTCCCTTCTCGCACCACCGATCGAAGCGTCGCCAGATCGAGTTCCAATTTCCAAATCGTTGCGGCAGATCACGCCACGGGATTCCTGTTTTGGCAACAAACAAATCAGCGTCAACAAACAGCCGGTTGTCTTTTCCCGTTCGACCAAAATCTCCAGGTTTCCCCGGAAGAAAATCCTTGATTCGGTTCCATTGTTCATCTGTGAGTGAATGACGTTGCGACATTCGAGAATCCTCCGTGACCATCGTGAGACCATCAGATTATCCCATTTCAACAAAATTTAAGAAATATCAATGTCCACACGCCCTAGGCGTGTGTGGCGACTGGGAAGAAATCCTGTCGAAGTTGATCTCGCGGGAGAGGTATTGAATGAGAAAGCAGCGTTACTCCAGCGAAATCCAAGAATCGATCGATCAATTTCTCAAGACTGGTGACTTCCACCCATTTGCAATCGGTTTTCCAGGAAACAATGCTCTGGAAATCGCCAAGTCGACGTTGCCCTCTGTGCCACTCTATTTATGGAACGAGAATTTGATACTCTGAATCGTTGTTATTTTGGTTCGAACTCTTTCAAGTGTTGGAGTGTGGCCATGGCCAATTTGTTTCTGCGCAAACCGGTCGATGAAAAAGTCGAACACGGGTTAAAAAGGGTCCTGGGACCAGTCGCGCTGACAATGCTCGGAATCGGTGCCATTATCGGCACGGGTATTTTTGTTTTGACCGGAACAGCAGCGGCCGGAAATGCGACCCACTTCGGAGCCGGCCCGGCTATCGTTCTTTCATTCGTCATTACGGCTGTCGCTTGCGGATTGGCAGCGCTGTGTTACGCGGAGTTCGCGTCTATGGTTCCTGTATCGGGGAGTGCCTACACCTACGCCTATGCTTCATTCGGTGAGTTGGTCGCCTGGATTATCGGTTGGGACTTGATCCTCGAGTATGCCGTCGGGAATATTGCTGTTGCCATCGGTTGGTCCGGGTATTTTGTCAACGTGATGCAACATTTTGGAATTCATCTACCTGCCTGGCTACTGGTCGATCCCATGTCGGCGAATACATGGTTCGCTGGTGGCGAAGGAATTACTTCGGCGCAAGTTCAGCTGGCAACGGATGCGTTTGCAACTGCGCCCTGGCTTGGAATCCCGATCATCATTAACTTGCCTGCCGTGATCATCGTGTTGATGGTAACCGCGCTGCTGGTTTACGGCATTCGCGAAAGTGCCAACTTCAACACGGGACTGGTTTTTCTCAAACTGGCCTTAATCGGCTTGTTCATCTATGTTGGTATTCGCCATGTCGATTTCGGAACACACTGGGCGGTGTTTGCCCCAAATGGATTCGCGGGTATCAGCAGCGGAGCGGCACTCATATTTTTTGCATACATTGGATTCGACGCAGTCAGTACGACGGCAGAGGAAGCGAAAAACCCGCAGCGCGATCTCCCGATTGGCATGATTGCTTCACTAATCGTGTGTACCATTTTGTACATCATCGTTGCCTCAATCCTGACGGGAATGGTTTCGCTGGAAACGCTCAACAACTCAATGCCGGTTGCTGCTGCCCTTAATGCGGTCGGCGAAACAAATGTCGCGACGATCATCTCGTTAGGCGCTGTGCTATCAATTACCAGCGTCCTCGTAGTAATGCAACTGGCCCAGACAAGGATTTTTTATGTCATGAGTCGCGATGGATTGCTTCCCAAATTCCTAAGTCGAATCAATTCTCGATTTGGTACTCCTGTCGTGTGCACGGTACTGACGGGGATTTTGGTTGCGATTCCAGCCGGATTGATTGACATTGGGGTGGCAGCAGAACTCACAAATATCGGGACGCTGTTCGCCTTCGTGCTGGTCGCGGGCGGGATCATGATATTGCGGGTCAAATTGCCGGAAGTCAAACGTGGATTCAAAATCCCATTTGTCTGGATTGCCGCACCAGGCTGCATCATTATTTGTACCTTCCTGATGGTCAGCCTTCCTTGGGCAACCTGGATCCGTTTTGCAATCTGGATGGTGATTGGATTGGTAATTTACTTTTCTTGGAGCGTCCGTCACAGCGTCCTGCAAAAGGTAAACAACTATTCCGGACCGAAAGCTGAATAGCGGGAGTTGCCGATTGGAAATCACGTTGAAGCGTTCGGCGCGCCCAGTATCTGTTGAAACCAGCCCTTCGTGGGCCGGACCGACGCGAGGATCGCGGACGCTTGGCGTCAGGTGACCGTGACTACAAACAACTTGGCACAACAAACCATACTACCGTAGCAACCGCGCAAATCGCACAGGCAGTAGCGGCAGTTGGGTGGGCCGGAGCATCCATTTCGGGTCGAAATTGTGGTGGCCGCACAAAGAGTCGGACAACTGTGTCCAGGTAATAAAATGCTGCCAGCGCACTGTTAAATCCCATGATGACCGCACACCATCGAAGGTCTAGTCTCGACGATTCGAGCGTCGTCAGAATGATCTGCAGCTTGGCCCAAAAACCCGCCGTCAGCGGCAAACCGATCAAGCTGAGAAAGCAAACGAGCAGACAACCACCAACGATTGGATGGCGATGTCCATAACCCTGTAGGTCTTCACGCTTGAGCATTTTGAACTGACCAAATAGGGCAATCAAACCCGCAAACACGCCAAGTGTCATTGCCGAATAGGCCGACAAATATCGAAAGAGCACATCCGCCTGTCCGTCATTGGCGATGATCGCTGCTAATCCTAACAACAAATATCCTGAGTGGGCGATACTCGAATAGGCCAACATTCTCCGCACGTTGTCCTGCACCAGAGCTTGGAGATTGCCAACCGTCATTGTCACTACAGACAAACAGATTAGGACCGGCACGAGGATGCCGACCATTTCTGAGTGCAAGACGCTGCTAGTCAAGATCCTCGCCAGCACCAAAAAACCAGCAACTTTAGGCGCCACTGACAACAGTGATGCCGCCGTTGCTGAAGCTCCATCGAAAACATCTGGCGCATAAAAATGAAATGGCACCGCAGCGACCCGGAAACACATTCCACAAAGCACCAACCCGATCGCCAGCTTGAGTAGTACGGACGGTTGATTCGTCAACAATTCAAGCACCGGTGCAATCTCAGTCGTTCCCGCCAGCCCGTAGAGATACGAGACTCCAAACAGAAATATCGCCGATGCAAATGCGCTTAACGTAAAGTATTTTAAGGTCGCTTCGCTTCCTCGTTGATCGTGCCGAGTCATCGCCAGGATCACGGTCGTCGGAATGCTGACCAACTCAAGGCCGAGCACCATCGCCGCAAGATCATTTGCTGCACCGACGAAAATCAAACCTGAAAGCAACAACAGTAAACAACCGTAGAACTCTGAAACAAATCGACGGGGGACGGCGGTGAATCCCAAGAGCACGACAATCGCGCCACCAAATAGAGCCAGAAACTGTGCCGACCGGGCGATATCATCAGCGCGGAAAAGGCGTTGCGTCGAAATCTCGTTTGCGGAATAACCAAAACCAATTGCCGCTGCTAACGCAATTGCCAACAACGCTACCAAGGCCCAGAATCGAGCACTTCGCGCGCGAGTCAGCTCATCGGATGCCCGATCAAAAATTCCACCCAGATAAATCAAACAGCCAGCGACTACCAAAGTTGAGCCGGCAGCGACATTGTTTATGTCGGCAATCAAGTCTGCAACGGACAGGGACATTAGTGGTCCTCACCTATCGAATTTAAAACTGAAGGTGGCGGACTCGCAACCGCAACGGAATTAGCATTGAAAGCGGTCGAGCAAACGTTGTCCAGACGTTCCATGTCCAGACGTATTGTCTGAATTATTCGCTGCGGAAAAACGCCGATGAAAAGGCAGACAACAGCCAAGCCCACGAACATCGCCAGCTCCCGACCCCGAATATCGCATGACATAGTGTCCGCATTCGATTTTGTTTGCTGCGGTGGCCCCATAAACATGTTTTGGAAAAGCCGAAAACCATACCATGCCCCCAAAACTATGCCCACAGTTCCTGCACCGGCAAGCCATAGATTCCGCTGGGCCATACCCGACAAAGCGAGAACTTCGCCGACAAAATTATTGAGCCCAGGCACGCCCGCTCCCGCTGCGATGAAAAAGAAAAAGAAGGTGGCTAGTCGAGGGTAAAGCGAACCCAATCCACGACTTCCAGACGTCAAACAATGAGTACCTCGTCTCAAGATCAAACTATCGATCAGTAAGAACATGGCGGCCGTGGTGATTCCGTGATTAAACATCTGCAACGCTGCACCACCGAGGCCCTCTTCGTTCAAGGCAAACATTCCCAGCGTAATGAACCCAACGTGACTTAGACTGCTGTAAGCCAGTAGCAATCGCAAATCCGTTTGCGCTAACGCATTCATGGCACCGTACAGAATTGCCACGACACCCAGTGTCCCGAAAACGTACGGTCCGAAATAGGCCGAAGCATGGGGCAATAGTGGAATCACCAATCGAATGAAACCAAACAAGCCAAGTTTCAGCACCACCGCCGCCATCAACGCCGTTGTTGTTGGATGGGACGCGTAATACGTGGTTGGCAACCAAGAGTGCAACGGCAAGATTGCCGTCTTTATCCCAAACCCCACGACAAACAACCAAAAAATCCATGCCTGATCCCCAATCCGGTTCAACTTAGCCGACTCAACGGCACGTTGGGACAGTTCTGCAATCGAAATGGTCGGTTCATTTCCGTTGGCATACAGTGAAACCAATCCGGTGATTGCCACGATCATCGGGATACTGCCTGCCAACGTAAAAAGCACAAATCGTCGCCCCGCCATCAGGGAATCGGAACTTCCCCAACCGGCAATCAACAGCAGCAACGGGATCAAGGTCAACTCAAAGCCAATATAAAAAGTCAGGACATCCATCGCCAAAAAAACAGTCAGTAAACCCGCTTCCGCCAACAGGAGCCAGCCAGCGTAGGAAACTCTGTTCTTGGGCACCGAAAGCGTTGACATCGTCAAAGCGCATAACGTAACAATGGTCGTCAATAAAACCATTAAATTACCGACACCATCGCAACCCAAAACAAACATCCATCGAGCATCGGCGGATGTCGAAAATGGCTGAGCGATTGACAACCACTCGGTTTGAAATTGAACCGAGGGAACGACACTGCCTGTGGTATTAACCGCTGGCTGCGACGTAACCCAATAGGCCAGCAAGAGGCTGATGAAAAATGTTAGGCTGCCGATTACGATGCCGGCATTCTTTAGCCCGCTTTCGGACCGACTGCCCATTAATACGAGCAACAGGCCACCTATTAATGGAGTAAGTATTAAAATGGGGAGGATGTTTGACATGAAGTCTCAATTACTCAACTAACTAAGAGTCATGAACGCGAGAATAAGAATCGAACCAATCGCAATTGCTGCTGCGTAGTGGTTCAGTAATCCGGATTGGAAAACGCGCAGTAGCTTCCCAAAGCCAAGCACCATCGACTGCAACTTGCCCCAAAACATATCGAAAAATCCCGCTTCAAACGCACTTGCCGCATTAGCCAACGCTTGAATCGGTCGCACGATAAACAAATCATAGGCTTCATCAAAATAGAATCGATTGGCCCCTGCACTGACAAAAGGGTTCTTGGACGGCAGCGTCGATTCCGTGACCTCACCCAGCGCCGTCAACCAGGCGACGGCCACTCCAGCCAAACTCAGTGCGATTGAAAGCGCCGGCAGCCAGATGCCTTCATGTCCGTGATGATCGGAAACTTTCCTTAACGATGGCAAGTGGTCAAACAAATCAACTAAAACTCCCGTCGGGCCAAGCAACATTCCTGCGGTCACACTGCCCAACGCCAGCACAATCATCGGTGCAATATTAACCACGCTGGCTTCGTGTGGGTGTTCGCCGGCTTCTTTCGGCAAGCGTAATTTACCATGGAACGTGCGGAATAAAGCCCGAAACGTATACACCGAAGTGATAAACACTGTGACCAATGCGAATGCGAACAACGCGATAAAACTATTGCCATAATCTCGGTCTGACGAAGCATCAAACAACACAGCCAGAATTCCATCTTTGCTCCAAAAGCCCGCGAGTGGCGGAATTCCGGCCAACGCAACTGCTCCAATACCAAACAGAATGTACGTCTTGGGTAGCACCGATCGTAAACCGCCGAATCGTCGCATGTCGACCACATCGCCCATCGCATGCATCACGTTGCCGGCACCCAGGAACAGTAGCGCCTTGAAAAACGCATGCGTACAAAGGTGGAACATGGCTGCCATCACGGCAACCGGCATTAACTCATGCGCAGCCCCAGTACCGACTGCCATAAACATAAAACCCAATTGACTGATCGTGGAGTATGCGAGAACGCGCTTGAGGTCGTCCTGAAACAACGCGATCGTCGCCGACAACAAAGCGGTGATGCCGCCGATCCAGGCCACCGCTACCAACACATCCGGAGCGAACTGCAACAACGGGCTCATACGACACAATAAGAAGACACCGGCGGTCACCATGGTCGCCGCGTGGATCAGCGCGCTGGCAGGAGTCGGACCTTCCATCGCGTCGGGTAGCCAGACATGAAGTGGGAACTGAGCGGACTTGCCAATCGCGCCAATCATCAAGCACACTGACACGAAACCGAACAGCAATGGATTGGAACTTGCTATCGACGGCGCACACTCGAAAATAGTAGCGAAACTTAAACGCTCGATCACGGATTGTTCCGTCCCAATGACTTGGTTGACGCCATAGCTAAGTGCCAGGATTCCCATCAGGAACGCACAGTCCGCAACCCGATTCACTAAAAAAGCTTTCGTCGCTGCCTTGGCTGCACGCGGACGCTGGTACCAATATCCCACGAGCAAATAACTGCAAAGGCCGACACCCTCCCAGAAAACATACATCATCAACAAGTCACTTGCCAAAACGAGCATCGACATCGAAAAAACGAAACCGGAGAAAATTGCAAAGTACCGCGCGGAACCGGAATCGTCTTTCATGTAGGCTTGGGAGTAGATCGCCACGAGAAACGAGACCACGCAGACCACCGCCAATTGAAAAATGCTCAGACCATCGATTTGCAGATTGAAGCCAACATTGACTCGGCCAATCGCCAGCCATTGGAAACCCTCGATTGTCCTAACTCCCCCTGAAACATCCGACGTCCAGAGTAGCCAGATCGATAGCAGGGCCGAGATCGCCAGTGCAAGCCAACATGGGATGTAGGCGCGTTGATGTTGAATTCCAAAAACACTGCCGCACGAGCAAACAGTCGCCGCAACTAACGGTGCCAGTGGTATCATCCAAATTAGCAAGTCAGGCATCAAGTGGGCTCCGATGAATTCTCTTGTCCGTAAGATACTGACAATGGATTCGACAAGGGGTCCAAGCCAGCCGGAGTAAGTTGGGGAAATTCCTGCTCAATTGCATCAGAATCATCGAAGACTTGGGACTGGACCGCAGGCTTGGCGATCTGCTCGGTCAAATCGCTCCAGACGTTGATGTCCAGCGAATTGCGGAAACGATTCAACGCAACCACCAACGACAAAGCCAAGGCGGCTTCGCTGGCAGCAATCGCCAGAACGAAGATCACAAAGATCTGGCCCTGATAATTTCCGTGATGCTGACTAAACGCGACGAAGTTTAATGAAACGCCGGTCAACATCAACTCGATCGAAAGAAACAAGAGAATCAGATTCCGGCGCGTCATAAACCCGACCAGACCCGCAGCAAAAAGTATTCCGCCCATCACCAAGGCGTGCTCCAAACTTAGCGACGTCATGATTGTGTCCTCATGGATTTGGACCCAGGCGAGTATCCTTCGTAGCCCTGAGCAATCACGATTGCTCCTATGGCCGCAATCGTTAATAACGATCCGACAATCTCTACCAACCACAAATATTCCGTGAAAAGTACACGACCCAAGCCAGCGACTGATGGCTCACGCCCATTTCCAGCGATTGCCACTTCTGCGGGCGTTTTTCTTTGAGACAAAGCACTATTATCGAAGTTCGGGTTAGCGCCCGAAAGTTCTTTTGAATTAACAAACTCGCCCGCAACCGCTAAATTTCCCGGGACGGACAACGTGAATCCAGCAATCGTTATGAGGCACAATAGAGCCGTTCCGATGACTACTGCAACAGCGGGTGAGTTGAGAGCAATATCGTGCACCTGCAAATGAGTGCGCTGCGAAAACATGAGCACGAACAAGAAGATGATAATCGTCGCCCCCGTGTAAACAACAATCGTCGCCGCCGCTAGAAACGGCGCGGACAGCAACATGAATATGCCGCATACCGCCAGTACGGTGATTGCGAAATTGCACGCTGCGTAAACAGGTTGCCGTGACGAAATGAAAGCCACACAACCGATAACTGCAAGTCCACAAAAAGCAAAAAATAAACCACGTTCGATCGACATCTCGACTCGGGTTAAGACTGCCACCGAGCTTGCGGTAAGCAACATGATCCCGATCCACTTGGCGAAAGGAATTCCCGGTGAGGATTTACCCGAGGTCAGAATCAGATAAACACCAAACCCAGCCGCTACGATCGTCAGGAGAGTTACCCAATCCAATGCGACTCCGCTGAAGGGAGGCAGTTGACCAAGAAAGAAGGTTAACATAATTTATATAATCCCGTTTTCGTTCGCGAAATTGAGGCGGCTTAAGTTGTTGGGTTGCCGTGACTCGGGCCGGTAGGCAACGGTGCCGAAGCCGCCGCGTTTTCGAATTCCGATGCTGGCCCCAGCACACCAGAGTGTGTTCGAACGGGGTCTTTGCCAGTCCTGGTGGTTTCGTCGAATACGCTTAACAGCTTTTCTTTGTCGTACATCAATTCTTCACGACTTTGTCCAGTCAGGTCATAGATACTTGTCAACTCAATTGCATCCACGGGGCAAGCCTCTTCGCACATCCCACAATAAATGCATCTCAGTTCGTCGATCACAAACGTTGCTGGATATTTGTCGCGGTCGGCCCAGTTCGGATCGTCCTTGGGTGGCGCTGCCGCTTCGATGGTAATACAATTTGCCGGACAGGCGGTCTGGCAAAGAAAACATGCGACACACTTGACACGACCTTTGTCGTCACGGTTCAGCCGATGTACCCCGCGATAATTAGGCGGAATTTCAGGCTCGACTTCGGGGTATTGTCGGGTCATGTTTGGCTCAAACATGTGCTTGATGGTTGTCATCAACCCCTGAGCAATTGCCGGAATATAAAGTGCTTCCACAAGACCCAACTTCGGTGGTTCAATCCACTTGACGGTTTTATTCTTCTTGTCGGTCATAGGGCTTCTCCCTGTAAGTGTGCGTCGCTGGCGGACTTTGGAATCGAAGGTTTCGAATATCGGGATGAGGCCATATAGGCATTTGTCAATCCTGCCGCCAAAAGCATCGCGAGCGAAAATCCCGCCAGCCACCACTTCGACCAATCCATCGAAAGCACGACAACAACTCCTAAAAAATTCAACATACCCAGTGGAATCAGCCCTTTCCACGCGAGTCCCATCAGTTGATCAAATCGAAAACGGGGAATTGTCCAGCGCAATTGCATGATGAACCCCACCAAGATCATGACCTTAATAATCAAGACCGACCATCGAATGAAATAGCCCATCAAAGATTGGTCGACCGGTCCGCTTAATCCGGGAAAATGCCAGCCGCCAAAAAACAACAAGACTGTCAGGAAACTCAGAGTCACCACATGCGTGTACTCGGCCAGGAAAAAAAGCACAAATTTGATTCCGCTATATTCCGTGTGGAAACCGCCGACAAGTTCTTGTTCACATTCTGCTAAATCGAAGGGCAGCCGATTCGTTTCGGCCAAGCCAGCCGTAAAAAATAAAATCGCTGCCAACGGCTGCCACCAAACATTCCAATTCGAAATGCCATCTCCCTGCGAGGCAACAATTTGTTCAATGTTGAGTGTCCCGGCGATTGCGATCACGCCCAAGAGTGACAATCCCAGCGGAATTTCATAGCTGATGAATTGAGCACACGAACGCACGGCACCGTAGAGACTATATTTGTTGTTCGAAGCCCAGCCAGCAAGAATGATACCGTAAGCTGACAAGCTTGATATCGCCACCAGAAACAGCAGACCGATATCGATTCCCGGTGCAATCATGGCGCGAAAGCCATTTTGATAGGTTGGCTCAATTGGCCCAAAGGGCACAACGGCGATGGCCAACATCGCGCAGATTACTCCGATCGAAGGTGCCACGAAGTAAATCGACTTGAAAACGTGATCGGGAACAATTTGCTCTTTCAAGAAAGTCTTGATGCCATCCGCGACGGCTTGAAATAACCCAGCCGGTCCAACTCGGTTCGGACCAATCCGGTTTTGAATATAGGCAGCAATCTTGCGCTCGATAAACGGCATATACAGACCGAGCGCGGGAACCATCACCAGCACGATTCCCATGGCTACCAATGCGGGCCAAATCAGACTCCAGTTCATGATTCAGCTCCAGCAGTATTGGCGATATTGAGCAGCACACCTTGGTCTGGCAATTGGCCCTCGGCCAACTTCACAAACGATGGCAGTTCGCGAACCATCTTCTTGCGGATTGCCAATGCGTTGAACAGCCCAGGCTTGTTGCAAAGGTCCATCAAAATTCGCCCATCAGCGCGAGCATCGCCCGGACAGCGAATCGCGGTCCGCAAAGACTGGGCGAGGCCAGAGAAATTGACCACCGTCCCCTCACGTTCGGCAAAACTACCACTTGGCAATAAAATGTCGGCTCGATCCGAAAGCGGGGACTTCAGCAGGTCCATGGCAACCAACGTCATGTTCGTTGGAAACGATTCGATGAAAGCCACATCCGACCATCCTTGTGGATCGCCACCGACTATAAAGGCTGCGCCGAACTGGTCTTGCTTGATCTTGCTCGCTTCCTGTGTGTACGAACCGAACTTGCTCTCAAAGGCCCGCAAAACAATGGCTACGCCACGACGGTTGGGGCACTTCTCCGCTCGAATCGTGAACTTGGCTTTGGCAGGTTCGGCGGCCACGCCGCGAAAATCCTTGGGATACAAATCGTCCTCGCCCACCACTGGAATTGGTCCCAGAGTCAGCGTCGCGTTTTTGTCGATGCTCCTCAGAAACTTGGCGAGCAAGTAGGCTTCTTCGCAAGTCATGAACGGTGAGAAAACACCCAGCAGTCGTTTGGATTGAGTTGTGGCGGACCGTAATACCTGCCGCGTTTCCTCCAAAATACTTGGCCAAGGATCGTCAAACGCAGCCTGATTGAGGTCGGGTTCGGGTTGCCGCTGTTGCGACGCGACCGCTGCATTTTCTGTTCGCGAACCATCAGCGTTGGCAAATTTCGCAGCGACAAGCCTTCCTAAACGCGGGGTTGTTAATCTCAAATCGCTGTGAATGTATTTGAAGCCAAACCGCCCGTCATCGCAAATAAACGAGCCCTGTGCTTGCGGATTGGTACGCGGACGAAGCCGATAAACTTTGTTTTCATTCTGGTCAATTTCGATGCTACAACCTGTGCTACAGCCTGTGCAAACACTATTGCGACTTTTAAGCCACCAAACGCGTTTCTTGTACAGAAAGTCTTTGCTGCACAGTGCTCCGACCGGGCAAAGATCAACGACGTTTCCGGCAAGTTTATTGTCGCATGGCTCGCCGGGAAAAACATCGATCTCCCCAACGCTCCCGCGATTGATGACATGTAACTCAGCCGTTCCGCTAATCTCACGAGTGAACCTTACGCAGCGCGTACACATCACGCAGCGATCGGTGAACAACGCAATTTGCTCGCCGATATGGTACTTGTCCTCTCGATGAACTTTAGGTTCCGCCAATCTCGAATGAGCATTACCGAATTTGAAAGTGTAGTCCTGCAAGTAACACTCACCGGCTTGATCGCAAATAGAACAATCGAGCGGGTGGTTGAGCAGCAGATACTCAAGTGTTTGGGCTTGGGAAGCTTTTACCTTGGGCGTCGCGGTCTTGACAATCGTGCCTGGCTTGCAAAGAGTCTGGCAAGCCGGCATGAGTTTCGGAATCATGGTCTCCAACCCATCGGGAAACTTTTGACCGACCTCCACGAGGCACATTCGGCAGCTTGCGACGACGCTGAGATCCGGATGCCAGCAGTAGTGCGGGATTTCAACTCCCACCTTTTGCGCTGCTTGAATCAAATTCAAGTTCGGTTCGATCTCGACTTCTTGTCCATCGACGAAAACTATTCCCACGTTGCGACGCTCCGCTATTAGTGTTGCTGAATGGTCTGGCAGGTAAGTTGCACTGTTTGTTTGTCCATCGTGCGCGGTTCACGCTCGTGGACGCCAGCGAGTTCTCGCATTTTCGAGCAACGACCACTCTGGATGTAGTCTTCGAACTCAGGTCGAAATTTTTTCAGGGCGTTCTTGATCGGCCACGCTGCGCCATCGGCAAGTCCGCAAATCGTCGTTCCGGGAATTGTACCCATCGAAGAGGCAATGCCTTCCAGGGTATCCAGGTCTTCAAGCTTTCCCTTGCCTTCTCGAATCCGTTTGAGAATTTTCGTCGACCAAGAGGTGCCTTCGCGGCACGGCGTACACTGTCCGCACGATTCGTGCGCGAAAAATCGGCAGGAATTGTAGAGAACGTCGACCATACACGTTTGATCATCGATGACAATCAGTGCCGCAGTTCCCAGTCCCAAACAACCGACGAGTCCAGGCCCAACGAAATCGAGCGGCGTGTCCAATTCCGCCGCCGACAGAAAACCCGTGCTGATTCCGCCAGGCACGATGGCTTTGGCTTGCCGACCTTTCCAAACGCCGCCGGCATGATTTTCAATCAGTTGCCGCGCCGTAATTCCAAGTGGCAACTCAAACAAGCCCGGTTTGTTAACATGTCCACTGACGCAATAAAGTTTCGGTCCGTAACTGCCACCATCTTTGGGGTGAGCGGGATTTCTCGGCACTCCAATCGACTTAAACCACTCAACTCCACGATCGAGGATTTGCGTCACACACGCCAGTGTCTCAATGTTGTTGACAATCGTCGGTCGCCGAAAAACACCTTCGGTTGCTGGAAATGGTGGTTTGATACGGGGCCAGGCGCGCTTGCCCTCAAGGCTCTCGATCAGCCCAGTCTCTTCGCCGCAAATATAGGCGCCAGCACCTCGATGCAGATGAATGTCCAAATTGAAACCAGACCCCAGGATGTTTTTGCCAAGGTAATTCCCGGCGTACATCTCAGCGATCGCTGTTTGAAGTGTTCGGTAGCATTCGCCATATTCGTATCGCAAATAGAAGTACGCCGTCGTTGCTCCAGTTGCGTAACAGGCGATTGCGACGCCTTCCAGAATCTGATGCGGGTCCTGTTCAACGATCACGCGATTATTGAAAGTCCCAGGTTCGCTTTCATCACCGTTGACACAAAGATACACAGGTCCGGTTACGTCTTTGGGCAAAAATTTCCACTTGACACCACAGTGAAAACCCGCGCCACCGCGGCCTCGTAATTCCGACGCTACCACCACATCCACGACTTCGGCGGGCTTCATGGCTAGGGCTTTTCGAAGTCCTTGGTAACCGCCATCTTGCAAATAAGTGTCCATGGATTGGCTGTTCGGCCGCCCGACTCGGCGAAGCAAAACTGGTTTGTACTCGTCAACCATGCGAGCGAGCTCCCGCAGCCACGACATCGTCGGCGCTGATTAGCTCTTTCAACTCATCGTCAATCAACATGCAGGGAGCACCATCGCAGGCACCAAGGCACTCTGCGTACTCGAGTGTCATTGAACCATCGGCCGTGGTCTCGCCGGGAACGATGTGCAAACGCTCGCAAGCTTCCAGCAAGACGTCTTCAGCTCCGCGAAGGCTGCAGGAGAGACTCCGGCAGACCCACACGCGCTTTTTTCCCAAGGGATGTTTTTCGTCGCGGAAGAATCCGTAAAACGACATCGTGTCAAAGATCTGGGACGGCGATAACTCTAGCAACTCCGCGATCTCTTTCATCGCATTGTCGGACACAAAACCGAAATGTTCTTGAACCAAATGCAGGGCTGGAAGTGTCACGGCCTGTTTGCTCGGATAGCGACTAAAGTGCTCCCGAATCTTGATACGAATCTCTTCGGTCAACATGCTCATCGATCTAACTCCGCTGCAATAATGTTCAGACTGCCCAATACGGCCACAACATCGCTCAACATGCAGCCGCGAATCATTTGTTGGAACAACGCAAAATGCAGGAGCGATGGCGGACGGGTCCGGGCGCGGTACGATTTAAAGGAACCGTCTGAAACGAGGTAGAAACCTAGCTCTCCGTTGGGCGCCTCCGTCGCAGCGTAAATTGACTCGCGCGGCACGGCCATCTGCCGATTGGGCATCACCGACTCGAAATGATGGATCAACCCTTCAATGCTCTGATAAACTTCTCGCTTATCCGGCATACTTTCCTTGCCGGTCCCTGCGGCGAAAATCGGGCCTGTTGGGAGTTTTTGTAAACACTGTTGAACGATCTTCACACTTTCCAGCATCTCCAGCATGCGAACCTGGAAGCGGGCAAAGCAATCTCCAGACTGGCTGCAGATCACGTCGAAATCCAAATCGTCGTACGCCAAATAAGGTTCATCGCGTCGCAGGTCGCGCGCGACACCGCTGGCACGAGCGACTGGTCCTGTCGCCCCACCATTGATCGCACTTTCCCTATCGAGTACTCCCACTCCCGCCGCGCGTTCGACGAAGATGCGGTTCTTCAGAACCAGACGACTCACGTCTTTATGAGCCGCCGCAAATCGTTCGATGAACTCGGAAACCATTTTTAGCCAGTCGTCGGTTACGTCATACAGCATGCCACCCACTCGGGTGTAGCTCGTATGAAACCGTTGCCCGGAAGCTTTCTCGCAAATCTCATAGATGCGTTCGCGTTCGTTGAAGAAGTACATGAACCCCGTCACGCCGCCAACGTCGAGCATGCACGCGCCAGTGCACAGCAGGTGGTCAGAGATCCGCATGAGTTCGGCCAAGATGGTTCGCAGGTACCGACAGCGCGGAGTTAGTTCGATTCCCACCAGTTTCTCAACGGCATTATGCCAAGCAATTTCGTTTGCCAATGGTGAAATGTAGTTCATGCGATCGACGATCGTCACATATTGATTGAAGTCCAATTCCTCGGCAAGCTTTTCAAACCCACTGTGCAGGAAACCAATGTCGGGCTCTGCGTCGAGCACCAACTCGCCATCCAATTGCAGGACAAGACGCAAGGTCGTGTGCGTTGCCGGATGCTGCGGTCCGAAGTTCAATGTCCAAAGGCCATCGCGACGCGACTCATCCTCGGTGGCAGGTGCAAGCAATTCTAATGGCATAATTGAATATCCAAGGTCTCAAAAGAAGAGGTGACTTAGCTGTTGGCACGCGTGATTACGGGGAAATTGTGACGCTCGCCTCGACCACGCATCGGATAATCCTTGCGGAGCGGAAACGAACTAAACTCTTGCGGAAGCAATAGTCGCTTAAAATTTGGGTGCCCTTCGAACACGATTCCGAACATGTCGTAGACTTCGCGTTCGAGCCAGTCGGCAGCCCGCCACAACGCGTTCACACTCGGCAGTTTCAAATCGGGCTCATTCAAGTGTGTTAGCACCACCAGCCGCTCACCGCTCTCGGTGTTCAGCAGGCAGTAGACGACTTCAAAACGATCCGTTGAACCTTCCATTTCAAGATAATCAACCGCCGTAATGTCGATCAGCATATCCATGCCAGCATTAGCTTTCAGCAACTCCAGCACCCGCAACAATTCGCGGGGAGCAATGATCAATCGCTGTTGATCGCGAAACGACGAAGTTGTGAATGGCACGTCGCCAAGGATCGTCTTGTATTTCTCCGACCAACTAGTATCTGTGTCTGTCTTCATGGCGGTTAGTGTTTAGGGTTGTAGTCTTGATCGCTTAACTTCAGTTCGTCGCGCACCCGAATGCGATACAGTTCCGGGGCATCGAAACGGGCGGGTCCCTCAGGCTGATCGCGCGACGCAAATTCTGAGGCCAACAGGGTTCCGCCATTCTGAATCTTCACCTGCAAATCCATCACGGCGCGAATCAATTGTTCTGGACGGGGTGGGCAGCCGGGAATGTAAATGTCAACAGGAATGAACCGGTCAACCCCTTGAACGACGGCGTAGGTGTCGAACACCCCGCCACTACATGCGCAAGCACCCATCGAGATGCACCATTTCGGTTCCGGCATTTGCAACCAGATGCGTTGCATGACAGGCAACATCTTCATCACAACGCGACCAGCGACGATCATCAAGTCGCATTGTCGTGGCGAGAATCGCATGACTTCGGAACCGAATCGCGACAAGTCATGTCGACTGGCTGCGGACGCCATCAATTCGATTCCACAACAAGCCGTTGCAAATGGCATTGGCCACAAACTGTTTTTACGAGCCCAATTCGCCGCCGCATCCAGCTTGGTTAGCAAGATATTGTCCCCGAGCTGACTTACTTTTTCCGCCATTGGAATACGCCTTTCTGCCACGCAATCACGTAGGCAATCCCTAAAGTCACCAACAAAACCAACATTACATTCATGACAATGAAGCGAAATTCGGCAGGCAATCCACCTGCTCCCTTCAGCGCTACGGCCCATGGATAAATGAAAAGCAGTTCCACATCAAACACAAGAAAAAGTATCGCAATCAAATAAAATTTGACGTTCAGCGGCTTTCGCGCATCGGAAATAGGATCAACTCCGGACTCATAGGGCATTCCTTTGACCGCCGTTTGCTTCCTGGGAGCAACAAAGTGCGGCACGATCAAGCTGAATGTCGCGAATCCAATACAGACAACCAACCAAATCAAAATGGGCCAATACTCACTCATCGAATTGCACGCGAAAAAGGGTCGATAATTGCGAAATCCTTGAATTTTCCAGCAGATCTATGAGAAAGGTAGGGCTTGGCTCAAGTTCAATCGTGATTGCCTACCCACTTCAGCCGAAAACTAGCGACTGACTTTGTGAAAAAAATAACGATCTTTACCCTACAAAGTTCTTGTTTTTGATACAAGGTCCCATTTTCAGTTCCTTTTGGAACTTTGTATGAAACGGACCAATTCAAAGACAATTTTCGTCAATGTTTTTCGTTTTGTGACTCCAGCGGCGAAGTTTCAGTTCATCTTTCAATTTCAAATTAGCCCCGAAAGGCAATTCAGGGATTGCCCGTCAATTCGCGCCTCCGCCCGGTAGGTAAACAATCGAGGGCGCGCTCGGCCAAGTACCCGCCACCTCTCTTTGCGGAGTTTTTGCCCATGACCAACTGCGCTGAAACTGCGCGGCGCCCCGACCCGCGACAAGATCGCGGCCACGCGTCGCAAAGGGAAATGGTGCGAAGGCTTACCGATCAGGCGGATTTGGCCCGGCTCGGCCACGTCACTCGGGCGCGGGTCACGCAGATCATGAATCTGCTGCATTTGGCTCCCGACATTCAGGAGTCGATTCTGTTCCTGCCCAACACCGTGCGGGGAAAAGATCCGATCCAGGAACACCAGATTCGGCCGATCGCCGCGACACCCGATTGGGGGAAGCAGCGGCAGCGATGGAATGGCCTTAAGTCCAACAAATACGTGTAGTTGTAGTTAAACGGCACGACCCAGTTCGTGATCCCGGTCTTCCAGCGCGACTACAGTTGGACAGAGACGCAGTGCGAACAGCTCTGGAAAGACATCCTTTTGATTGCGAACGATCCAACCAACCGCGGCCATTTTATGGGGTCAGTGGTTTACGTCTCGACAGGTGACACCGCCGCCGGATTCACTCGCTGGCTTCTGATCGATGGACGGCAACGCGTGACGACTTTGACGCTGCTGCTGACAGCGCTGCGCGATTTCATTATCGAATCAAAGTGGAAGGGCAACGAAGACAGCCCGACCGCGACGAGGATCGAGGCCTACTTCCTGAAGAATATTCAAGAGGAAGGGAGTCGGAGGCACAAACTGGTCCTTCGCCGACACGACCAGAACACCTTGCAAGCAATCCTTGATTCAGCCGAACTGCCCGACAACCCGTCGGAACGTATTCGTGAGAACTACGAGTACTTCCGCGAGCAGATTGCGACCGCCAATCCCGACGAAGTTTATCGAGGTCTTGATCGGCTCGTAGTCGTTGACGTCACGCTCGACCGGGGCACGGACGATCCGCAACTAATCTTCGAGAACCTTAACTCCACGGGCATCGACCTCAGCCAATCGGATCTCATTCGAAACTTCATCCTGATGCGGCTGCCTGAAAAGCAGCAAACGGAACTCTACGATTCCTACTGGAGCAAGTTGG
The DNA here is from genome assembly GCA_031409295.1 of Mariniblastus sp. GTDB lineage: Bacteria > Planctomycetota > Planctomycetia > Pirellulales > Pirellulaceae > Mariniblastus. The sequence continues at coordinate 25,703 of JANNWZ010000025.1, read as the reverse complement.
AATCGTTGTTCCGTGGGTCCGAGAAGATCTTGGATGCATTCCTACGTGACTACCTGGCATTCAAGACCAAGGCCAGCAAGCAGGAAAATGCCGACGAAATTTATCAAGCCTTTCGTCGGAGCTTTGCCAAACTGCAAGAGTCGTGCGGCGGCCTCGAATCACTCTTCGCCGAAATGCTTCGCTTCGGCCGATACCACGCCGCGTTTAGCATTGGCACTCCCCTCGTTGCAGATCTGTCAGATGATCTGGCTCGCCTTCGGCGCTTGGTCGATGTGCCCGTTCTCTTGATCATGCGATTGTTCGACTGCCACGACCGCTGCAAGACCTTATCAATCATCGAGTTTCGCGAAGCCATCCACGCCATCGAGAGCTTCGTGTTCCGTCGAGCCATCTGCGGCGAACAGACTCGAAGCTATTGGCAGATCTTCGCTAACTTGGCCTATCGGATTGAGAAAACGATCGGGGCCAGACAACTGCAAATGCGATTAGTCGTTGCATGCTAGCCGTTTAGTGACCGCGTTTTCCCCTATAGCAGAAACAAAGCGAAAAGTGCTTTAACGAAAAATGCCTTGGTGTCCCCCGAATCGCATTGTCCAAAACTCGATGGTGTGGCCCCAATCTTTCCCCCGATCTTTCCCAATCTTTCCTATTTATGCGCCCGAAACATCGAATTGGGGCGTGGCTGTGATTTCATCGGGTTTCTATCGCCGCCACAATAGGCTTGAGAATCGCCTACTTGATTAGCTCACGAACGACCAATCATGCGCGACAATGCGATTGTTCTGCGGTCATTTTTCGTCGGGCACGTACCGTTGGGGAACGCAATTGACAGGTTACATCCCCTTCCTCGCAACTTTCTTTCAAGCTTGTTTCCCGGCGGGCAAAATTGGTGTGATCGGGCGATCATCGGTGCGAAAGATCGCCGCGATGCCTTCTAGCAGCATCAGGGCGGCAAGGACCAAGAGCACTACTCCGATCCAGACCACTGGGTCCGTCGCGTTGACCGTTGAAACCGCACCATTTACGATCAGCTTGTTCTTCACAATCGAAACCAATGCCCAAGAGCTCATGACATACATGAAGACCGCAGGTATGCCGGTCACAAAGAACACCCAAATCTCCTGCCGAGTTTTCCAAAGCCACACTGTGACACCCAGTAAAGTCAACGCCGCCAACAACTGATTACTCGCACCGAATAGGCTCCAGAAGGTTTTCCACACTGGAACTGGAATTCCTTTGGCATCCAGCGTCTGCCGCATGACAAAGAACAGCGGAACCGCAGCGGTCAGCAATGTTCCAAACCAACGCCCGCCCGCTGATTTCCAGCCGGTCAGCTCTTGCAGAATAAAACGTCCAAGTCGCGTGCAGACGTCCAGCGTGTCGTAAACAAACGTGTTGAATGCCATCAGTGCAAAGGCCACACCGAGTGGTCTGGACAGATTAATGCTTTCCAGAAATTCACCGATCCCATTTGCGTAAATGAAATTCGGATTGGCTTTCATCAGCGGTGATCCCAACGGCAGCAGCATCACACAGCACAGCGAGACAATCGCCACCATGGCTTCCAACAACATCGCACCATAGCCAATTGGCCGAGCGCTTCCTTCCGTTCGCAATTGTTTGGACGTCGTTCCGGAGCAAATCAGCGAGTGGAAGCCCGAGCACGCGCCGCAGGCAATCGTGATAAAAAGAATCGGAAAAACTCCACCTTGAATTGGATGAACCCAACCACTGAATGCGGGTTGATGGATTTCCTGCCCACCCATCATGATTCCTAGTGCACCAGCGCCCAGCGCTGCGTAAAGGAAATAGCCGCCCAACTGCCCCCGCGGCTGCAGCAACAACCACATCGGAGCCACCGACGCGATAGCGCAATAGAGTAATAGAAAAACGTCCCAACCTTGCACGGCCCACCGCACAACATCCTGTTGGGCCATCTCGGGATTGAGCTTTCGAATCACCTCATCCAGATTGAACGGAACATACGGGCCGACCCAAATGGCTAATCCCACCAGCGGAAGAAAAATACAGGTTGCTGCGTTCATAGAAAGCCTGCCGGATTTGACGAGCAATCCCATGATGATCGGCAGCAACAAATACAACAGCGAAGAGGAAGCGACACTGCCAGACTGAATCAGCTGTCTCGCCGCTGGGTCGGCACTTGTTGCCAGATCGGCGTTCGCATCAGAGATCGAAGCATAAGTCTTTCCCGATTCCAGATCCATCGCCCCGACAAACATCGTGGCCGTGATGTCAGTGAACGCCACCACAATATAAACCAGAGCCAGCCACACAAATGCCAGAAACAGTAAGTAGGCACGGCCACTGATGTGAATGCGAACGACCTCAATGATCGAAGTGGCTCGATGACGAATCGACGCAACCAGTGCCGCGAAATCGTGAACACCACCAATAAAAATGGAGCCCACCAAAATCCAGATCAATGCCGGCAGCCAGCCAAAGGCCGCACCGGCCAGAATCGGTCCGACAATCGGACCCGCAGCGGCGATCGCCGAGAAATGTTGGCTCAGTAGCGGACCGGTTTCGCACGGCACATAGTCCACATCATCCCGCATCGTGATTGCAGGAGTTGGTGTCGTGTCATCCAGCCGAAACAACCGGCTGAGTAATCGCCCATAGGTGAAATAGGCTAATGTCAGAATGACGGCCGAACCAAGAACGATCGCAAGCATTTCCATAACGAGAGCTCCGGTGAGGAAAGTCCGACCGACCAGCATAACGCACGCTCTCCGATCCACAAAATGAATCCTGTTTTGGGAGACTTTCGGGTAATGTACGCCTTTGATAAGCCAGCCAGGGGACGATATTGGCGGCCGATGAAGTCCCGACTCGGTGAAGAAAATTATCGCATTCGCGCGCACGTCGAAACGGGAATGTCGGTGATTAAGCCACGACGACGTTCCTATTGAAAAAGGAAGTGATAAGGAAGATCTTACAAAAGGACCAGAGAATCGGCAATACTCGCAACAAATACACTCAGTTCGTTCCCGGCTGAAGTTTTGGGGGTACGCTTTTGAAGGAAATCTCGTGATAGAACAGCAAGGCCCCTGAAACCAATGCGGGCAACAGGTAGTAAATTATGCGAAAGATTACGATGGCACAGGCCACGGAAATTTTCATCGGCGATGTGTTTCCGTCGTCGCCGCTGGGGTCAAGTAAATACAGAAGAATCGCATCCAGAACCCCGATTCCCCCCGGCACATGCAGCGTGACTGTCACGACCATCCCAGCCATGTAGGCGACCAATACCGTGGGGTACGTTGCGCAATCAGTCGGCAACAGGAGGTACAACACAAACGAAGCGAGTGCAAAATCGGCTGCCGACACAAGCAATTGCATCAGGGACAAACCGAGTGGTGGCAGCCGGTACTCATTTGCGCCAATTTTGAAGGGCTTCCGGTAAAAAGCCGATGCTCCCAAGTACAACCCGACGCCTGTCAGGAAAACCCAGCCATAGACTTTTGGTGAGAAGTACAACGCATGCCGATACTGTTCGGGTAACTCAACCGGGAGCATCACAAACGAAATCCCTGCCAACAGGAACATTCCGGTCCAAAATGTCACCGACAAAAATGAAACGAATGCGACAACTTCGATCAGACTAAATCCCCAGCGTGAATACAGTCGATAACGCAACGCCGTTCCACCGATTATCCAGCCGAATACGTTGCTCATCGAGTAACCGATAATGGCACCCATCATGACTTTGCGAACCGAGAGCGTTTTTTTGAGATATCGGACCGCCATCAAATCGTAACCAGTCAAGACCACAAAATTCAAAACTGTTACGGCCACGGCGAGAGCAATTTGCGATGATGGAATGGTCTGCAGGCCGTGGACAAAGTCCGACCAAGTAATGTTCTTGAATTTCTTCCAGAGCAATCCAACTGCAAATAGAACGATCAGCAGCATCCCAGAATACTTGGCAACGCCCGACAGAAAATACGATCGCCTGGAATCGCTCGGAGTATAAACCGGATCACCGTTGTTAGTAGTTTCATTTTCAACCATTATCAATTTCAAAATACATACTGGCAAACATTTGGTCAATGAGTCAAAAGCATCGCAATTGGCAGCAATTCAAAGCCGTGCTTGGAAGTGACGCCGCTTGTTCTTACCGAATGCGATTGCAGGAATCGAGGCGAAAATTGTAGACAGCGGCAAGGACTTGAAGGCAAGGACTTGAAGGTGCCATGCCAGTGGCTTTTTTTGCCGGGGGCGGTCGGTACGCCGGCGGATGGGGCAGTACAGTCCAGAAGTTGAACAAATTCCCTGTGACGGATAGTTTTTACGAGCATATGTCCGGCGTATTCGACAACAGGGCCAGTTGGCAAGGTGGTCCGCACTGGACATCCAATTCCCGCAATGCCTGCGTCCGCAATGAATCGGTGGCGTACTTGCCAGCACCGGACGGGGCACAGTTATGCGCCTCATCCACGATGAGCAAATCGTACTTGCGGGGATAAACCGGCTCGCCGGGTGCGGGCAGCGTTTCACGGAACAACCGCAGCGGGCGTTCTCGCTTAAGGAAGTCGATGCTGGTAATGAGGCGGGGGAAGTGGGACCACGGATTGGCGTGGATGCCCCGACGACGGCGAAGGTCACGCATCAAGCTCGAATCCACGATGCGGAAGTCGAGACCGAACTTATCCCGCATCTGGTCCCGCCACTGGATTTGCAGGGCGGACGGACAGACCACAACAATCTTTCTGGCGCGGTGCCGGATGATGAGTTCGAGGGCCACCAAGCCCGCTTCGATGGTCTTGCCCAAACCAACGTCATCAGCGATCAGGAGGTTGACCCTCGGCATCTGAATCGCCCGCACCACCGGATCAAGCTGGTAGTCTTCGATCTCGATACCACTGCGGAACGGCGACTGGATGTTCTTCACGTCAGCGGTTGATGCGGCACCCCACCGCACGGCATCCAGAAAAGCATCGAGTTTTTCGGGTGCGTCAAAGTCAGTTGGATCGGGGAGGGCGACCTTCTCAACGAGCTTGGCACCCGGTTCGATCTCCCAGACGATCTGAAGTTCTTCGCCCAACCCGTCATCTTCGACGGAAGAAAGCGTGAGCAGGTTTTGCTGCGAGCCGATCGGCAACTTCATCGCCGGGGTCGGCAGGCTGCTCGGCTTCACCACGTTCACCACCCACGGACGGGAACGCACTTGCACAAGCTGACCCTGTTCGGGAATCGAACTCAAACTTGTTACTCGTTTTTGATCCATGATTCTAATTCGGCGGTGTTAGCTCTGTTTCGATCGCAAAGGCTTGGCAACTTTCGCCAGAAACTTTTCCAAATCGTCTCTCCGGAATAGCCGGTAACCATTCGCCGGGTTCTTGTGCATTGGAATTTTCCCGGCCGCTGCCCAAGTCCTAACGGTGCCCTGGGATACACCGAGAATCTCGGCAGCTTCAGTCACCATCACGTATTCGCTCACTTTTGCTTTGGCCATTTGCCTGTCCTCGTCCGAACTACTGCTGCTCGAAAGAAGGAAGCATAGCAAACCCTACAGGCGAATCATAGCATGTAGCCGCATTGCCTTGCCTGCCCGACAGGATTCCCTGCCTGAACAGCCGAGATTCACCGATGTCGCGATGGTCGTTGATCCAGAATCGACTCTCGTGGTGACACCTTTGGTCACTTGGCAGCAGAAACTCTTGAGAATTTTGAAAATTTCCGACCGCAGATTTCAAGCGATGCGAGTTGGGGCGGAATCGAGAGCGCTGATCCCGGTGTCAGCGATCTGAGTGGTGCGGAAGTCGCCGTCGGCGAGGGAGCGGACAGCGTTATCGGGTCGGCGGCCGATCGATTCGAATGATCTATTTCTTAGCATTGAGTTTCATCACCCGCAACTGAAAATATCAGCGGAAGAGTATCACTGATGGTGAACAGGTCTCCCGTCGCTAGAACTAATTGGGCGATGGACGAGTACGTTAAAGTCTGCGGGGGATATCAAAGTCTGCGGGGGACGTATGGAAGCGGTGGATGGCAGCGGGCATAATTTGGCTTCTCTCGCACGCGTGCGCGCGCACGCGCGAGGGGCATTATACTCAATTTCCGAATCTGCGTCACGTTTGGGCGCGGCGAGTGGTAAACTGTTTGTCATTGGGTGAGTCCAGGTGGGGTCTCTCCGCTTGGGCTTTTAATCGAGTCAGAGGGCGTTTGCGGGGGAGAGCATTGCACCTAAAATGGTAATCGTCGGGTGCTCGTACGATGTCGTTACTCGCGGGCCGAACCGGACCCGGAACGGTCGCCTGTCGCACGTTCGACGACCGCCATAGTCGGCATGCATCGCTAGGCCGCTAAGTTCAATCCGAGACTGAATACCAGCCCGGCTAGGGTAGCTCCCGAAAAGCCGGAAACAACCTTGGACGGTTGCCGGGCTGCCTTTTTCACCGAGGTGGTCACTTTCCAAGGTGATGACATGGGACACGATGCCGAGGCATGGCGCAGGTTGCGAAGCGAATTCGTCGAAGCGGCTGCGAAGTACGACCAATACGAAACATCTATTAAGCGGGATGAACAAAGTGAAGACTGGTACTGTAACAACGGCCGATATCTTCCGATCGGCCTCATAAGATGGCCGTACGGGCCGTACCGTAAGTGCTGGATTCTTGCTCCAGATAGCGGAACGGATGCAGAACCGTTCTCTGCCATGAAGACGCTCTTCAACAAGGCATGGCTTTGGCTACCCAGAGGCATCTCAGACGAGGTTTTAGAAACCGCTGAAATGCATTTATCGCCACCAGCCGATATAGGGTTATATTGGGCGAGATCACATTATCAGCATTGGTGCTGGCTTCTCTGGTTCTATTGGCTGAAGCAACTGAGGGCGGAAAAACCTACGGAAGCGGCAAAGCCGTCGTCAGAGATGGTCATGTCGCCGTTTCAGTGTTCTGCGGAACTGATCGCTCAATGGGGCCTCGACGGAAGCGACGGCAAGATTCCCGAGTGGCTGGGACAGAAACAGCATGGCGAAGGTGACAAATTTTCGGGCGAAGCCAATCCAACGCCCCACAACGTAGAAGCAAACCCCGGTAAGGAGGCAACAGGTGAGGAATCTGGTTGTTCCGAAGCACGAACTACTACTACCGAATTGTTGAAACTTTCTGAAACCGAACGACTTGCATACCAGGCGTACGAATTGGTCAATAAAAATGCTGGACGAAGATTGAAACCCCTAGAAGCATTCAAGGCGATAAAGGAACTGAAAGACGACGAATCCAATGGTTACAAGCCGATATCGGTTGAAGCACTTGCAAGGGCCGAAAGGAGAGCGAGGGGAAAGTTGGGTGAAGTGACACCAAAAAAGCCGACCGCGAAAACGACTTCCCGAAGCGTTGTCAAAATTTCCGAACTTGATTGAGTCGGACAATTTCGGACAGGATCGGACAAATTGAAAAATTTTGAATTTTCTTGCAACCCGCTGTCAGGCGGGTTTTTTCGTTGATTGCTGACAAATGAAATGCGTTGGGTAATTGTCCGACTTTGTCCGACTTTGTCCGATCCAGTGCTTTCCAAATGCCAGTGATTGTCATTGGCTAAAAAAAATCATTGAGGAGGACTCAAAATGAAAGTAACTCAACCACCCAGAGATCTTAAACGAATTAACGAACTGCTGGAGCGCGGAACGCCAACGGAGTTGGCGCGGATGATCGACGTTGCGGCGCTTGCCAAAATGCTTGGTGTATCTTCTCGGCATGTTTACCGTCTGGCCGATTCAGGCCAAATGCCCCGACCCTGCAAACTTGGCGCAGCTTGCCGCTGGGATCGGCGGACGATTGAGGCCTGGATAGACGCGGGCTGCAATGCTGTGAGTTCAGGGGGGCGGCGATGACCCCAGCAACAAAAGACCCGCAATCGGAAGCAACCGATGCGGGCGAGCAATCTGAGAATGTTACAACACAAACTACAAAGGAATCGAGCCATGACCAATAATCCTAACAAAACTGATCCGTTTGACGCAAGCAACCTTGAGAGTTTGCGATTATCGCAGGACTTCGCAGGCATCGCCAGAGTTAAACCGGCACTGACGAACATTGCGTGCAAGAGACCCCATAAACAAGAATTTATTCGTATTCGACCTGGGGCTGAAAATCGATTCGATACGGGTTGCTTTATCAACAAAGAATCTCGGGAGGTGTATTTGGTGTCTCACACTGTCTGGGATTTGCTGGTTGGAAATGTTACTCCGACCTTGTTGGCAGTCTGTCAGTCTCGGAACAGTCCCGTTCCGTTCTTGTGGCCTTTGACACTGCCGGATTCCGACCGGCCTAATCGATGGCACGAATCGGCATTGGAAGCCGCAAGTTTGGCTGAGTCCCAGTGGGTTAAGGTGGCAGCCGATATGTCTGCGGGGCTGTATGTATCTATGATTGCGGTTGATAAATTGCCCGAACCTGATTGGTCAAACGTGCCGACGATGCCCGAGCTGCTGCGTCTGGCGTTTAAGGGGCGGTTCATCGACTCAGAGGATCATCCTGTATTGCGACGCTTGCGAGGCGAAAAATGATGTACTCCAAACTGTCTGATTTTCAGGCGGTTTGGTTTGTCGATTTTGAATTTCGAGCGATGCCAGGCGAACGGCCCGAGCCCGTTTGCCTGGTTGCTCGGGAGCTGTTTTCGAATCGTCTAATTCGGCAATGGCTATACGACGGATCGACCCAAGAACCGCCTTATGATGTTGGCGACAATTCGTTGTTTGTCGCCTACTATGCCTCAGCTGAGCTGGGCTGTCATCTTGCATTGGGCTGGCCCATGCCGACCCGGGTACTCGATCTATTCGCCGAGTTTCGCTGTTTGACGAACGGACTGCCGGTTCCGGGTGGCAATGGTCTTCTCGGCGCGTCGGCATACTGCGGGCTCGACTGTTTAGCAGCTATTGAGAAACAAGAGATGCGAGAATTGGCGATGCGCGGAGGGCCCTATATTGAAGATGAGCGTGTTGCCTTGTTGGATTACTGTCAAACCGATGTTGATGCGTTGCCCAAGTTGTTGACAAAAATGGTTGACCGGATTGATCTACGATATGCGTTGATTCGTGGTCGATATTTTCGGGCCGTCGCGGCCATGGAACACCAAGGCATTCCTGTTGATGCTGAGTTACTTGGTCCCTTGCGCAAACATTGGCCGGAAGTCCAAGAGAAATTAATTGTTCGAGTCGATCCGCAAGGAGAGGTGTTTGACGGTCGAACATTCAAGTCCGAGCGGTGGGCTAATTATTTGGCGAGAAATGAAGTAGCTTGGCCGCGATTACCCAGTGGTTCACTGGCACTGAATGATGAAACTTTCCGGCAAATGGCCAAGCGGCATCCAAAAGAGGTGGGAAAGTTTCGGGAGCTGCGCCATACCCTCGGGCAAATGCGGCTAGAGTCGCTGGCTGTAGGGACTGACGGCCGCAATCGCTGTTTGTTGAGTCCATTTTCTTCTCGGACTGGCCGCAATCAACCAAGCAACTCGAAGTTTATCTTTGGGCCTAGTAATTGGTTGCGATCATTAATTAAGCCGACCCAGGGCAATTCAATAGCGTACGTTGACTGGTCGCAACAGGAGTTTGGTATTGCGGCGGCTCTTGCGAATGACCCAAACATGCTCGAAGCGTATCGATCTGGTGATCCCTACCTGGCATTCGCAAAGCAAGCTGGGGCTGTACCCCAAGATGCAACTAAACAATCGCACAAACGCGAACGGGCATTGTTTAAGGCCTGTTCACTGGGTGTGCAGTATGGCATGGGTGCCGAGTCCCTGGCTGGTTCGATTGGTGAATGTGTCGACGTTGGTCGGGAGTTATTGCGACTCCACAAACAAACCTACCCGCGATTCTGGTGTTGGTCTGGTGCTGCGGTCGATCATGCTCAATTGTTCGGCTACCTGCAAACCGTATTCGGGTGGCGGTTACATGTGGGTGCCGATTCCAATCCACGTTCCTTAGCCAATTTCCCATGTCAGGCAAACGGGGCCGAAATGCTGCGCCTCGCCTGTTCGCTGATGGTGGAGCGTGGCATTGGCTTGTGCGCCCCAATCCATGACGCGGTGTTGATTGAGGGGCCTACCAACTCAATTGCCGACGTTGTTCGGGCGGCCCAAGCCTGTATGCGTGAAGCGTCGTCAATTGTGTTGGGAGGATTCGAATTAGAAACCGACGCCGAGATTGTAAGCTATCCGAACCGGTTCGAAGATGAACGAGGTGTTGAGATGTGGGGATTGGTAACGGGCATTTTAGCCGAGCTAACCCAGTCCGATATGGTGCCACACGGTAACCAAACGGGACGGGGTGTGGCACCAAACGGGACTACCCGTCTATCTAATATTATTTCTTATACTTAATCATCCTATTAATAGTTATGGAGCAAGGATGAACAATGAAATTGACTTGGAGTCATTCCGAGCTGGAGGTCGTCAACCGAAAAACATTACGATTAAAAAGAAAACGAAGCGATTAAAGCCATTCCTTCGTGGCCCTATCCCAATGGATTGGTTGGCGCAAGCCACAACGATCCCCCGCAGAAATGCGATTGTGGTTGGGATTGTACTGTGGTGGTTGGCCGGGATGAGATCTGAGCGAGTTGGTTTGGTACTATGCGCTGGGCGTTGTAAAGAGTTTGGGCTCGGTTGCAAAGCGGTTGGGCGTGGGTTGCGAGACCTGGAGCAGGCTGGGTTGATTCGAGTTGAGCGGAGCCAGGGAAAGTGTGCCCGGGTCGATTTGCTTCAGTGCTCCGAGTAATGAGGAAGAATCATTTTGGAAATTCCAGCCCAAGTTATGGGTTAGTTTAGGTTATCGGCGGACAGTCTTACGAATACAATGGTCTAGTCGAAGCTAGGTTAGCTACCGAAAGCCAGTTTAACTCGCTGGTTGCTTCGGCGCTTATTTTCAATTCGAGTTATCAATCGCAATAGGAGTTAATTGCATCATGGGTTCAATCAAGAAAAAAACAGTTACTCGACCACTGACACCCTGCGCGACGGTTACACAACGTCGAACCAGAAAAGGAATCGAGCTGGTTGCAAGCTGGAAAGACCGCACCGGTAAAAAGCGAACAGGAGTTGTTATTCCTGGCGATGACGGGTTGCAACGTGTTCGCGTTCAGTCGGATACTTACTATGCCAAGTATCGCGACGGCGACGGTATCGTTCGCGAAGTTCCGACTGGTTGTCGCGACATGCAAGCCGCCAAAGCCAAACTTGTTGAACTTGAAACGATTGCAGATAAGGTTCGCGTTGGCTCGCTGACAACGCTTGATTTGCAGATCGGCGACCACTCTAAGGTACCGCTTGCCGTTCATGTTGCCGACTATATCGCCGACTTGAAATCGAGGGGCGTGAATACAGACCGCATTAAGACAAGTGAAACCTATTTGAAGTTGGCTTGCGACGGTTGCGGGTTTCGCTGGCTTCGCGACCTAAACGCGGATGCATTACGCAAGTGGTTGCGAGAGCAATCAGGAATGTCGGCGGCGACTTACAATTGGCACTCTGCGTTGTGGGTTGCGTTTGGTTGGTGGTTGACCGGTCGGCGAATCGAAGGCAAAAAACGTTCTTCAACCGGCGAACGTCGTCTTGGAATCAATCCTTTTGACGGGTTAGGTAAACGGGACGAACAAGGGGACAGGCGGCGGAAGGCACGTTCATTGACGGTTGACGAAATGCGACGACTTCTTACGCAAGCACGCAAGCGACCACTTGCCGATGCGTTACAAGTTAGGCGGGGAGCGAATGCGGGAACATTCACCGCGAAGATATCCGAAGCACGACGGGCAAAATTGGAACGATTGGGGCACGAACGAGCATTGACCTACAAGGCCGCTATTTTGACCGGATTGCGACTAAACGAACTTCGTACGCTTCGAGTTAGTGATTTGTCGTTTGGTGATATTCCGTTTTTGGTTTTGCGAGCTGCGAACGAAAAGAGCCGTAAAGGTTCAACTGTACCACTTCGAAGCGACCTTGCCGCCGAACTCCGTGACCGGACGAAAGGCAAACCGATTGATTCATTGGTGTTCAATGTCCCGTCGGGGTTATTGCGAATCCTGAACCGTGATTTAATAGCAGCGGGCATCGACAAGATTGATGAACGTGATGGGCGGGTTCACCTTCACGCCTTGCGTCATTCAACCGGGACGCACCTATCGACCGCTGGGGTTTCACCGAGAACAGCACAAGCCGTCATGCGGCATAGCGATATTTCGTTGACGATGAAAACCTATACCGACGAACGGTTGTTGAATTCTGCTGGGGCGGTTGAATTGTTACCCAACTTGCCAATTGAAAAATGGGTTGAGCAAAGTTTCGTTGCCCCAACGGTTGCCCCAACTACAGACTTTTTGTGTCAATTTGGGGCAACGGATGACAAAATCGGCGACTTGGAATTGGCGTCGCAGAAACGAGAAGACCCCACAAAACGTGGGGTGATTCGAAAGAAATCAAAGTCGGGGCGACAAGAGTTGAACTTGCGACCTCTGCGTCCCGAACGCAGCGCTCTACCAGGCTGAGCCACGCCCCGCGAATGATTATTTTAACAGCGCGCGGGTCGGGCATTCAACGAGTCATGGAAACAATTTTTCCGGGTCGGTATATTGAAGACATGACCCAACACGAAAAAATCAACTATCTCGAATTCCCAGCGGCCAATCTTGTCGCCACCAAAACGTTTTTTGCGCAAGTCTTTGGTTGGTCATTCGTCGATTACGGACCGGGCTACTCCACGTTCTCCGCTGCGGAAGCAGGGATAGATGGGGGGTTTTTTGAATCGGAATTGGCCGGCAAGACGGATGCGGGTTCGGCGTTGGTTGTGTTCTATAGTCGGACCCTTGAACAGACCCAAGCAAAAATTGAAGCGGCGGGTGGCAATATCTTAAAACCAATATTTTCGTTTCCAGGCGGACGCCGGTTTCATTTCACCGAGCCGAGTGGTAACGAATTTTCCGTGTGGTCAGATTTATAAACCAGACGACCGGATTGCGGTGATCGCCGAATTTTAGTTTTAGAAAGCCGCAGACAACATCATGGGGATTGGAGAGTGGGCCGCGCTGGCCGCAGCACTGTTATGGACGCTGGCAAGCATGCTTTGGGGTCGAATTCATCTTTCGGCGTGGAGTCTGAATTTATGCAAAAATGCGATCGGCGCGGTTCTGGTCGCCCTGCATTTGTTGGTGATGATGCAGTGGTTTGGTGGCAGCGGATTCGCCGCGCCTTGGCAGTCGTGGGGCTGGCTGGCGTTGAGTGGCTTGTTTGGATTGGTGTTGGGCGACACGCTGTACTTTCGTTGTCTACAGATCCTGGGCCCGCGTCGCGCTTTGATGATGGCGACCACCGGCCCAATCTTTTCGGCGATCTTGGGGTGGGTTTTGTTACGCGAGTCCTTGCTGCTGATCGCGTTGGCGGGAATTGCATTGGCAGTGACCGGGGTTGCGATTGTTGTCGCTGATCGAAAAGCCACCCACGAAGCACCCGGACTGAGGCCCGGACGAATTCGGATGGGGATCGCGACCGGAATTCTGGCTACCATTTGTCAGTCGGTCGGCGGAGTGTTCTCCAAATTGGGCATGCGCGACAGCGAAGGAGAGGAAATCTGTACGGCACTGGAAGCGACATTTATCCGCTTGCTGTTGTCGGCAGTCGCCATGTTTGTGATAGTCGTCGCGAAACGGCAATTGACCGAGATCATTCGACAAGTAATTGCCGAACGACTGTGGCGACTGATCATTCCGGCGACAGTGATTGGGACTTGGTTGGGAGTCTGGGTCAGCCTGATCGCATTTAATCATTCGAAAGTAGCGCTGGCGCAAACTCTGATGTCGACGTGCCCCTTGTTCGCCATTCCGATCGTGTGGATCGTGCACCGACAACAAGTAACTCTTCGATCGCTGATCGGCACGTTGGTGGCCTTGATTGGAATTGGGCTGGTCGTTTGGTATCGTTAGGGGCAATCGGTTTCTTACGAGGCTAGCCCCATACTGCTTTACGATGGAACTTACCTTGATACGAGCAAACTAGCCAAATACCTAGCGCAAGCCGCAGCAGCTTGACGGCCTTCACGAATGGCCCAGACGACCAAGCTTTGGCCGCGACGACAGTCTCCGGCGGCAAAAATTCCGGGTTGACTGGTTTCATAGTCTTGGGAGTTGGCGACAATGTTGGAACGCTGATTCAATTCCAGTCCGAATTGCTCAGCAATGTTCAACTCCGGTCCGACAAAGCCAAGAGCCAAAAATACCAGGTCCGCCGAGATCAATTGCTCGGTATTGTTAATCGGAGTAAACGGAGCGACTCCCGGCCGTTCGGTCGACCAATCGACCGCTTGAATCTTGACTCCGCTCAACGCCCAGCCTTTGTCAGCGACGAACTCCACGGTTTCCTGTGCGAACTGGCGGGGATCACGGCCGAAAATTGCGGAAGCTTCGGCATGTCCGTAATCAGTTCGAAAGATCAATGGCCATTGAGGCCACGGATTATCGGTTGCACGTTGTGACGGTGGGCGAGGAACGATCTCCAGGTTTACCAAGCTCGTACAGCCTTGCCGGAGTGCCGTGCCGCAGCAATCGGTTCCTGTATCTCCGCCTCCGATCACCACAACATTCTTGCCATTGGCATTGATTGTTGGATCGGATCGATTCAAGAGACTGGCTGTTGAATCAGCGAGATAGTCCATGGCGAATTGGATCCCCTTGAGCGTTCGGCCTGGGATTTTTAAGTCGCGCGGTCGCGTCGAACCGACGCAAATGACCACGGCGTCGAACGATTCGTTGATTTCATTGGCAGAAACATCAATGCCCACGTTGATTCCGGTTTTGAACTCGATTCCTTCTGCCATCAGCAAGTCAATTCGTCGAAGCACAATCTGTTTGTCCAATTTCATGTTTGGGATGCCATACATCAGCAATCCACCGACGCGATCGGCGCGCTCGAAAACAGTAACGCGATGTCCAGCCTGATTCAGTTGATCAGCAGCGGCCAAACCGGCGGGACCTGACCCAATCACAGCAACGACTTGCCCGGAGCGAACAGCGGGAATTCGAGGCGCAATCCAGCCTTGTTCAAAACCGCGATCGATGATTGAGCGTTCGATACTCTTGATGGCAACTGGTTGTTCGTTGATGCCCAATACGCAGGAACCCTCGCAGGGCGCCGGACAAACACGTCCCGTGAATTCGGGAAAATTATTCGTATGATGCAAGCGATCCAGTGCGGCACGCCATTGTCCACGATAAATCAAATCGTTCCATTCCGGGATCAAGTTGTTTACTGGGCAGCCGGTCGCCAGATTTCCGATCACTTCGCCGGTATGGCAGAACGGCACGCCGCAATCCATACATCGCGCCCCTTGAGAACGAAGTTGTTCATCATTAATTTGAACCAGGAATTCGTTCCAATCGCCAACTCGCTCCCGTGCCGGACGTTTGACATCATCGACTCGTTCAAATTCCATGAATCCAGTTGGTTTTCCCATTCCGTTTGCTCGTTGTAGGTTGGTAGATTTTTTAGGAATCAGCGTCTGGTTGGAAGATGGTTCAAGTCTTCGCGAGTTCAACAATTGTGGAGACGGACGAGTATTGTTGATTCAAAATTTCGCGATAACGGATGGGAATAAATTTTTTGAAAGCTGGTAAATGGACATTCCAATTTTCCAAAATTACATTTGCAATCACGGAGTCGGTTAGACTGGCATGTCTCGAAATCAACTCTTTCAAGTCTGCGATGTCCAACGGCTGGTCCACCGGTTCCATGGCTACCAATTCAAAATTGACATTGACCAGCAGTTGATCCAGCGGATCGAACACATAGGCGATTCCGCCCGACATCCCGGCGGCGAAGTTCCGTCCGACGCTGCCGAGGACCACAACCTGCCCGCCAGTCATATATTCGCAACCATGGTCTCCAATTCCCTCGACGACAGTTCGCGCTCCGGAATTACGGACAGCAAATCTCTCGGCTGCCAAGCCACTGAAATACGCTTCGCCGGCGGTAGCGCCATACAAAGCCACGTTGCCAATGATAACATTTTCCGCCGACTTGAACTTTGCAGTGCGTGGTGGCCGAATGATCAAGCGACCACCAGACAGACCCTTGCCGGCAAAGTCGTTGGCGTCACCCACAACTTGGATGGTGATGCCACCGGCCAAAAAAGCGCCCAGACTCTGGCCCGCCGAGCCGTCAAACTCAATGGAAATGGTGTCATCCGGTAGTCCGGCGGGCCCGTGGGTCTTAACCACATGATGGCTCAGAATCGCACCGACCGCTCGATCAGTGTTGGCGATTTTTGTCGAAATTTTTACAGGCACGCATCGCTCGATGGCGGCTTTGGATTGTTGCAGCAATTTCCAGTCGAGCACATTGTCGAGCGCATGGTCTTGATACTTTGTGCAGTAAACCTCCACGCCGTCGTGAAAACCAACAGCGGGGGCCAACAACCGTGACAGATCGAGGCCTTTTGATTTCCAATGATCCACGGCCTGAACGGTATCCAATGCATCCACCCGGCCAACCATTTCATTGATGGTTCGAAAACCAAGTTCGGACATGATTTGCCGAGCTTCTTCGGCCACCATGAACAGGTAGTTGATCACATGTTCGGGTTTGCCTTTAAATTTCTTCCTCAACTCAGGGTCTTGTGTGGCAATTCCGACGGGGCAAGTGTTAAGATGGCATTTGCGCATCATGATGCATCCGAGGGTGATCAACGGAGCAGTCGCGAATCCATATTCCTCCGCGCCGAGCAAAGTTGCGATAACCACGTCGCGACCGGTTTTTAATTGTCCATCGGTTTGCAAGCGGATTCGGCTGCGCAAGTCGTTCATTACCAAAGTTTGATGAGTTTCGGCGATCCCCAATTCCCACGGCATCCCAGCGTGTTTGATACTGGTTAGCGGACTGGCTCCGGTACCGCCATCGGCACCAGAAATCAATATGTTATCCGCATGGGCCTTGGCGACACCGGCTGCGATGGTTCCGACGCCGACTTCGGAGACTAACTTGACGCTGATGCGAGCCGAAGGATTGGAGTTTTTCAAATCGAAAATCAATTGCGCCAGATCTTCAATCGAATAGATGTCGTGATGGGGAGGGGGACTGATCAAGGTCACCCCTGGAGTGGAGCGCCGAGTCGCGGCAATCACGTCGTCGACTTTATGGCCGGGGAGTTCACCCCCTTCGCCGGGTTTTGCGCCTTGGGCCATTTTGATTTGAATTTCGTCCGCGTTGGCGAGGTAATAAGCCGTGACGCCGAAGCGACCCGACGCGACCTGTTTGATCGCCGAGCGTCGCGAATCCCCGTTCTCATCCGGTTGGAATCGCCGGTAGTCTTCGCCCCCTTCGCCGGTGTTACTCTTGCCCCCGATGCGATTCATGGCGATTGCCAGCGTCTCATGAGCTTCGGCAGAAATGGAGCCAAAGCTCATCGCCCCGGAACAAAATCGCTTGACGATTGATTTCGCGGATTCGACTTGTTGCAACGGAATGGAAGTCCGTGGACGGAATTTGAGCAACCCGCGCAAGTGGCACTCGCGCGCCGTTTCTTCATTAATCGCCTTGGCGAATCGCTGGTAGGCTGCCGGATCACCAGCTTGGGCCGCCTGTTGAATGTTAGCAATGTTGAGCGGAGTCCAAGCGTGCTTTTCGCCATCACTGCGCCAATGAACGGTGCCGGCAGTCTCCAGTTGGACGAGCGACGGCGCTCGTGGTAAGCCGGAACCCGCACCAAATCCATGCTCATGTCGACGAAGTGCTTCGGCAGCGAGCACCTCGAAACCAACTCCTTCGATTCGGCTGGCCGTGCCCGGAAAGGAGCGTTCGATCACGTCGGAATTAAGTCCGACCGCTTCGAAAATACGTGCTCCTTTATAGCTCGCCAAAGTTGAAATACCCATTTTGGCGATGACTTTGAGCATCCCATTCTTGACGGCCTGGCGATAGCCAGCAACGCACCGATCAGGTGTCAGCCGATCCGATTCGGAATTCGAATGATGATCGATGATGGCTTCGAGAGCGAGATAGGGATGGATTGCATCGGCGCCAAATCCAGTCAGCAAACAATGATGATGAACCTCGCGCGCTTCCCCCGTTTCCACGACGATTCCAATTTGCGTGCGCAGCTCTTTGTTGATCAAAAAATGATGAACCGTGCTCGTGGCCAACAACGCGCTCAAAGGAACTCGGTCGGCGTCAATCGCTCGATCAGTCAACACCAACAACGAGCAGTTTTCTCGAATGGCCTGCTCGGCCTCCCGATTAATCCGTCGCAGAGTCTCATAAAATCCATCGACCCCCGCCTGGCGTTCAAACGTAATATCGATCGAGCGGGTTTTCCAGCCTCGATGGTTCAAGGCCGCCAGGGCAGCCATTTGTCGGGCCTCCAGAATCGGATGAGGCAATACGAGACGGTGACACTGTGACTCTGTCGAATCCAGCAAATTCCCTTCAGGACCGATGGTGCACTCGAGCGACATCACGATTTCTTCACGAATCGAATCGATCGGAGGATTGGTGACTTGGGCAAACATCTGCGTGAAATAGTCGTACAGCAAACGCGGATTTTCACTCAAGCAAGCGAGCGATTCGTCGTTCCCCATTGAACTAAGGGGATCTTTTTGGGATTTCACCATCGGTAACAACATGAAATCCATCGTCTCATTGGAATAGCCAAACGCGCGCATCTGAGCCAGACGAACCTCAGAATTAAGGGGTTCAATGGACTGGGCGGCTGGCAGCTCATCCAATATCAAGCGTTGGTTGTGCAGCCATTGAACATAAGGGCGCGCGCTCGAAATCCTGGTTTTGATTTCTTCATCCGCGACGATGCGTTGGTTCTTAAAATCGACGACGAACATCTTGCCGGGTTCGAGTCGACCTTTCTTTACGATTTTAGCCGGATCGATTTCCAACACACCCACTTCGCTCGCCATGATAACTCGATTGTCATCGGTCACATAGTAACGACTGGGACGAAGCCCATTGCGATCCAGGACGGCGCCGATCATTTGGCCGTCGGTAAACGAGATCGCGGCGGGGCCATCCCAAGGTTCTTGCAGGCAGGCGGAATACTCATAGAAAGCACGCTTGGCAACTGACATCGTTTGATGGTTTTGCCAAGCCTCGGGTATCATCATCATGATTACTTCTGGCAATTCGCGTCCCGCCATCATCGACAACTCCATCGCGTTGTCGAACTCGCCAGAATCGCTGCCGCCCCGTTCGATGACCGGCATAACGGCGCGCAGGTTGTCGCCGAGCAACGGACTTCTCATCAGTCCTTGACGCGCGGTGATCCAGTTGCGATTGCCGCGCAAGGTATTGATCTCGCCGTTGTGCGCGATCCAGCGCAATGGTTGCGCCCGCGACCAATTCGGCAACGTATTGGTGGAGAACCTTGAGTGAATCATCGCGAGGTGACTCTGGAATTCCGGGTCTTGCAAGTCCAGGTAAAATTTCGGTAGTTGGGCCGTGGCCAACATTCCTTTGTAAACGAGAATTCGCGACGAGAGAGAACATATGTAAAACTGTTCAGACGAAAACAAACCGGTCTCGCGGACGGCTTTGGTGGCTGATTTGCGAATCAGGTAGAGTTGTCGTTCGAATTCGTCTTGATCCAATCGGCCGACGCTTCCGACATACAATTGCAGGATGTTTGGCAAGCTGCGTTTGGCCGTGATTCCGATCCCAGCGGCCACCACATCGATCGGTACGACTCGCCAGCCGAGCAATTTCTGACCAAACCGGTTGACGGATTGAGCCACCCAATGTTGACACTTGTCGCGGCTGGCGTCGTCGACGGGCAGGAAAACATTGCCCACTCCGATGAACTCATGATTCGCGAGGAAGCCGATCTCTTTCGACACTTTGCGAATGAATTGAGTGGGCATGCCAGTCAAAATTCCGGCTCCATCACCCGTATTCTGCTCGCAACCACAGGCGCCGCGGTGTTCCATTCGCGCGAGAATGCTGAGGGCATCCGCCACAATTTGCCGCGACGGCGTGCCATCGATTTGAGCCACGAATCCGATGCCACAGCTGTCGTGTTCGTAGTCGGACGAGTAGAGCGATTTTTGCGAATCGAATCGAGGTTCGTTCAATCGACTATTCCTTGGTGCAAAGCTTCCTTATATGGCCAACCGGGAAAATACCATTTCCCTGTCCAACAAATCTTGCATTGTTTAATGGCCTGGTAACCCGTATTGATAAACGGTGGAAAAAAATAAAGCAAATGCTCAATTTCGTTACGGCACGACAAGATCCATTAGATTAATCTAACGGCCAAGCTCACCAAAAAAAGTTTGTTTCGCACAGCGCGAAATTCAAACTCTTAAGGGACGGCGGTGTTAACGAACTACGACAATTCCGCTTTGCCGCGTTCGATCGCTTCGCTAATCATCCGGCGAGCGACATCCGCTTCTTCGACAGAAGAAATCTTAACCCACTTGTTGGGTTCGAGATCTTTGTAGTGGCTGAAAAAATGCTCGACCTGTTGGATCGTGATTTCCGGCAGCTCGGAATAGCTTTTGATGTTTTTGTATCGAGCCGTTAGTTTGATCGAGGGGACAGCGATGATTTTTTCATCCTGGCCAGCATCGTCTTCCATGATCAGAACACCGATCGGACGACAATTCATCACTGCCCCAGGAATGATCTGACGCGTGTTGCAAACCAAGACATCGATTGGGTCGCCATCGAGCGACAACGTATGAGGGATGAAACCATAATTGCCCGGATAGACCATGGAAGTGTACAGGAAACGATTGACAAACAAGGTTCCTGATTTCTTATCCAGCTCATATTTGATCGGTTGCCCGCCGACTGGAATCTCAATGATGACATTGACATCGTCTGGGGGATTGTCCCCGATGGGAATTTGATCGATACGCATGGAAATCTTTTTCGAGAAAAAACCTCAACCGCTGTACGTTTGGGGGCGACGGTGGCGACTCAAGTTCAGTGAACAAAAGATCGTAGGACGTCAACGACTGCGACGAATCGCAGACTCACTGCCTACGGCCAAGAGTCGATTCAAACGCGACTAGACCGGGTTCATGATTCCGCCGAGGTCTTCCGAGACCTTCTTGATCGCATCTTGGACTGCGACTTCGCCCAAACGGAGAACTTTTACCGTTTCCCAGCCTTTACCGGCTTTGCCTTCGAGCGCTTCGCGGAAGGTATCGTAGGCTTGATCGACTCGTTCGCGATCTTCATCCGAAAGTCCAGAAATGTTGGTTTTCGGTTTCCAATTCAATTGGCACTGACCCTTGTAGACTTGGGCGATATTTAGTTTATCGCCGACCGTTGCGGTGAAAGTAGCGTAATCCGATTTACCCCGCGAAACGCTTTCGTAGGTCACCGTTAAGTCCGTGTCCTCAACAATAAATTGCTCGATTGCCACGTAGGCGTTGTAGGCCAATCCACTTGGGCAGAGCCGCTCGGTTTCTCGGGCCCAGTCGTCGCGTGTAATTTCAGTCGCCATTTTTTGCACCCCATAAAGAATTGAAAGCGTTTCCACCTTCATTGTAGCGACAAACGGTTTTGATTTCACCTGTACCGGCAAAAAAACCACGTGCCAGCAAACAGCAACAAAAAGGCAAGCATTTCGACGAATGATAAATTTCGGATGTCGAGATTTGAAGTTGCAATCCCCAAAACCGACACAATTTACCGATACCGGAAATTCTTGCCAAGGAAAGATCCAGTCCCGCTGACATTTTTCTGGTGAGACCTGGGAAAGCCATTGGATTTGAATTGCAAGAAACCAAGAATGTAACTGCGTCGCGCAAATAGCTGTGGCGACAATAAATTTCTGGCGTATCAAAAAAAAGCGTGCCCCGAAAGGCACGCCCAATTTGATACTGGTTGGTCGCGGATCAAACCGAAGTTTGATTCCGTCAACTAACTAGTTGCAGCATCCGCCATTGCCTCGTCGACCGCTGAACAAACGGCATCCGCCGCCGTGTCCAACTGACGAACCACAACCGCAATCGCCACAACCACTGTTGCCACAACCACTGTTGCCACAACCACTGTTGCCACAACCGCAATCGCCACAACCACCGTTGCCACAACCACCGTTGCCCATGCCAGCTCCATTCATCATGACACCACCGCCGCAACCATTATTGGTGGTGACAGGAACCTGGATGGTTTTGGGAACTTGTACGCAAACTTGGTAAGGAACTTGCTCAGTGTAAGTCTCTGGAACTTGCACTGTGTACTCTTGTGTTTGAACTTGCGGTTGGCAAGTCATCACAGTGACTTCGCGAGTCTGAGTCGTTGGGACCTGAATCGTGTAAGGAACTTCGCGAGTGCGAGTTTCTTGGCGAACACGTTGTACAGGAACCATACGAGTTTTGACTTCGGTGGTCATGGTTGTGAAAGGAACGGTACGGGTTTGTGTTTCCATGCGAGTTTTGTTCACATTGAAAGTACGCGTACGAGTTTCTTGACGACAACGAGTAACGGGAACTGCACGTGTTCGTGTTTCAGTCCGAACGCGTTGAACTGGAATTTCGCGAGTGCGAGTTTCAGCACGCATTTGAGTCACTGGAACAACTTGAGTTCGTGATTCCATGCGGGTACG
This sequence comes from Mariniblastus sp., assembly GCA_031409295.1. Lineage (GTDB taxonomy): Bacteria > Planctomycetota > Planctomycetia > Pirellulales > Pirellulaceae > Mariniblastus. The sequence goes on along the minus strand of JANNWZ010000025.1, from coordinate 3,127 downwards.
GGTTACGGGAACTTCGCGGGTGCGAGTTTCGCATCGAGTACGAGTAACAGGAATCATTCGTGTGCGTGTTTCTTGACGTTGACGAGTCACCGGAACTTCGCGGGTGCGAGTTTCCATGCGGACGCGCGTGACAGGAACTTCACGAGTACGAGTTTCGCAACGAGTACGGTTAACAGTCATCATCCGAGTCTTAGTTTCGGTTGTGTAACTTGTTTGGTTAACCATTCGAGTCTGTGTTTGTGGAACATTGACCGTCACATTGTAAGTGTAGGTTTGTGGAACCTGACGTTGCATTGTAACGGTGTAGGGAACTTGCTGTTGAACGCGGTTGGGAACCCAAACGCGTGAAGTAACAGTTTGGTACGAAGGACCGCAACCATAACCGCCATCAGCCATTCCGCCACCAACATAACCACCGTTGCCACAGCCGCCGCCACATGGGCTACCACAAGCGCTGCTTCCGCAAGCACTGCCGCAACCGCACGATGAGCAACCACAGCTAGAGCCGCAACCGTGACCACCGCCCATGCGTGAGAACAAACGGCAGCCGCCGCCGTTGCCCAAACCGGAGCCGTAGCCACTACCGCCGCATCCGCATCCGCCACCAACATAACCACCACCATAGCCGCCCATCGAACTTCCGTAGCCGGAGTTAACTGGAACGGTCGAAGTTTGCATTTGCCAGCTGCCCGAATCGACGCATACAGTTCGCATACGAGTTTCGGTGTAGGGTTCGCAAACCATACGAGTTGCTGTTTGTTGCTGAGTCGTTGGAACCATCACGGTGTAGTTCTGAGCGACTTGAGTCGTTACTGGAACTTGAACTGTGTAGTTTTGAGCGATTTGCTCAGTGTAAGGAACATTGACCTGGTAGTTCTGAGTAATCGTCTCTGTGTAGGGAACGCTGACTTGGAAAGTCTGAGTCGATGTTTCAGTATAGGGGACGCAAACAGTGTAGTTCTGTGCAATTTGTTCTGTGTAAGGCACAGTAACTTGGAACGACTGAGTAATGTTCTCGGTGTACGGTACGCAGACCTGGAACTCACGAGTAACATTTTCAGTGAAGGGAACTTGAACAGTGAAGTTCTGGGTCATGGTTTCTGTGTAAGGAACCTGAACCGCGTACTGTTGTTCAACAGTTTCTGTGTAAGGAACGTTGACAACATAGTCCTGAGTCTGCGCTTCGGTGTAAGGCACGCACACTTGGAACGATTCTTCACGAGTCTGTTGCACTGGCACCTGAACGGAATAGCTCTGTTGAGTTTCTTCTGTGTAGGGCACGTTTACAGTGAACGATTCAGTGCGACTTTGTGTTTGCGGAACCATGACTGTGTAAGTCTGGGTCTGCGTTGTTGGCACTTGAATGTTAACGGTGAACTGACGTGTACGGCTTTCAGTTCGCATGCGAGTGCGAGTGACCATACGCATCTGAGTTGTCATTTGGTTTTCGTAAACAGTCCGAGTTTCATAGCTAACAGTTGGACCGCAACTTCCACAACCTGACATCCCGCCGTCCATAACCATGCCGCCATTCATTCCGCCGTCGATGACCATACCGCCACCAACCATTCCACCATCGGCGACCATTCCGCCGCCAAAACCACCCGCGTACGGGCTAACTACGGACGCACCGTAGCAATCACCACATGGACTGGCAACTTGGCCACATCCACATTGAGTACCAGCGTTGGCGAACGGCGTTGCAACAGCGAAACACACAGCCACCAACATGCCGAACAATCGTTGCGACATAAAAGAATCCTCCAAAAAAACGAGACTCAGACCTAGAAATACTAACCAGCAGAAACGAGACGAACGAGTCTGCGACAAAGTTGAACAGCAAAGCAGTTACAGCAAGCGAACCTCGAAAACGAGCCAACGTCCAACAGAAAACTGAGGTCTGACTGACAGTTCATTCGCCACGATTCCGTCGTCAACTAGACCGCCGTCAAACGTCTAATCTCCGTTGCAATCGCTAGAAACCACTGTGTTTAGCCAAACACTAAATCTTTACTTGCGGGATAATCTAACTCTTCAAAAAAAATTATCCAGTCTCGGCAATACCAATTTAAGAAAAAAAACGTTCTTTTTTCTCAAATTTGGTGATTGGAACCAACAACTGGCTAAGGAAAACCACTCCGATTCGATCTAACAAAAGTCAAGTCAGAAATCGGAATTTTTTTAGTTTTGCGCGGAAGGTGCATTGGCGACGGAAACGATGGCGTTTTTGCGTTCGCCATCGACCTTTAGAACAACCAGGTAATTCCCTGGCGCAACGGTGCGGCCAAAACGCCGACCTGAGCCAGCCTGACCTTGGTCCAACGTCCAATTTAGTACGTGCAATCCCTGGCGATTAGGGGCCTCAAAAGTCTTGATGGTTTCCCCCTTGAGATCCTGAATTTCCAAACTTACAGCACTGGCATTTTTTCCCAACGAATAGGCGATTTTGGTACCATTTTCAGGGTTTTTTCCTACAAAACGTCTTGGCCCCGTGTCGCCTCGACCAGGCTGAGTACGCCACAAGATTGCCTCCTGAGGTTGGTACAAGAAGGCATCCGCCGCGATCGTTTTTGCCGAAACTTGACGCAAGACCGAAACATCGCCAATCCATAGACTTCGTCCGTGAGTCGCGGCCACTACTTCACCGGCCGTCGGATGAATCGCAAAATCATGAACCGCAACGGTCGGAAAATCTCCCTTGATTTGCGTCCAGCTGTTACCCAGATCAATTGAAAACCAAGCCGAAAACTCACATCCGAGATACAACAAGTTTTCGTTTTTAACATCTTCGCGCAAAACGAGGACGGAACCGGCGCTGTCGGGTAAATTGCCTTTTAGTGAGGCCCATGTTTTCCCCGTATCATTGGTGACGAACAAATAAACTCCGTCGTCGTCGCTGCGGTGGCCGTCAAAAGTAATATAACATCGTTCGCGTTTGAATCGCGACGCTTCGATAGAACTGACCCATCTCGGACCGGGCAACAGCGCCGACAAAGTCTTGTCTCCCGTCGGCTGTTGGTATTCCTTGGTTGGTGCCGCGGACTTCGTATCCGTCGCTGGCTCAGCCGCTCCAGCGACTTTTGATTGACGTTGGACCGAGAACGTCATCGTCATCGCGCCGCCATTG
>JANNWZ010000024.1:0-24664 GCA_031409295.1 Mariniblastus sp. | reverse complement strand
GGGTGGGCCTTTTCGATTTCGTCCAACAACACGACGGAGTAGGGGCGACGGCGGATTTTTTCCGTCAATTGCCCTCCTTCTTCGTAACCAACATACCCCGGAGGGGCGCCGATCAAGCGACTGAGATTGTGTTTTTCCATGTACTCGGACATGTCGATCGCAACGAGTGCATCCTCATCACCGAACATGAATTCGGCGAGCGCTTTCGCGAGCAACGTTTTACCCACACCGGTGGGCCCGGCGAACATGAAACTACCGATCGGTCGACGCGGGTCCTTCAAACCGCTCCGACTACGGCGAACCGCTTTCGAAATGGATTTAACGGCCTCATTCTGGCTGACGACCTTTTTATGAAGTTCGTCTTCCATCTTCATGAGTCTCATCGAATCTTCGGTGGACAGCCGGGTCAACGGAACACCGGTCATCTTTGAGATTACTTCAGCAATCACTTCTTCGTCGACAACACCGTCGGTCTCCTGTGATTTTTCGCGCCACTCGCGTTTGATTTGCTCTTTCTTTTTGCGCAGTTTGTCGGCTTGATCGCGGAGATTAGCGGCTTTTTCAAAATCTTGATTGGCAACCGCGTCTTCCTTTTCTTTGTTCAAGCGTTCGATGTCTTCATCAATCTCTTTTAGATCTGGCGGTCGACTCATGGTACGTAACCGAACTCGGGCACCCGATTCGTCGATCACGTCGATCGCTTTGTCGGGGAGACAACGGCCCGTGATATAGCGTTGTGACAGATCCACTGCCGCCACGACCGCGTCGTCGGTAATTTGAACACGGTGATGTTCCTCATAGCGCTTGCGCAGTCCCATCAAAATTTCAACGGTTTCCTTGTTCGAGGTCGGATCGACCATGATCTCTTGAAAACGACGGGCCAGCGCGCTGTCTTTTTCAATGTATTTGCGGTATTCATCGAGAGTGGTCGCACCGATGCATTGGATTTCTCCGCGCGCCAAGGCTGGCTTTAGCACGTTGGCTGCGTCAATCGCACCTTCGGCTCCACCGGCACCGACCAAAGTATGCAACTCGTCGATGAATAGTATCGTATTGCGAGCCCGACGGACTTCGTTCATCACGGCCTTGATCCGCTCTTCAAACTGGCCGCGGTATTTTGTGCCAGCCACCATCATCGCGAGGTCGAGGACAACAATCCGTTTGTCCGCGAGAATCTCAGGCACGTCGCCGGAAACGACCAATTGGGCAAAGCCCTCGACGATGGCAGTTTTGCCAACTCCAGCTTCACCCAGCAGTACTGGGTTATTTTTTGTGCGGCGACAAAGGACTTGAATCGCGCGTTCGATTTCTTTGGCCCGTCCAATAACCGGATCCAGTTTTCCTTGCCGCGCCAGTTCCGTCAAATCACGCCCAAAACTGTCGAGCGCAGGCGTTTTCGATTTACTCCCTTTGGCGGCAGCCGCTTCGCCAGTCGCGCCGCCGACTCCTTCACGCCCACCACGTTCCGAGCCTTCGCCACCTTCGAGTCCATTGCCAAGCAGGTTCAGAACTTCTTCGCGGACCTCTTCGAGTTTCAGTCCCAAGTTCATCAAAACTTGCGCGGCCACCCCTTCTTGTTCTCGCAACAACCCCAGCAGGATGTGTTCCGTTCCAACAAAATTATGGTTCAAGTTCCGCGCTTCTTCCATCGAGTACTCGATAACTTTTTTTGCTCGAGGTGTTTGCGGAAGCTTGCCCATGGTGATCATCTCGGGACCACTTTGAACGAGTTTCTCCACTTCCAGTCGGATCTTTCGCAGGTCTACATCGAGGTTTTTAAGGACATTCGCTGCGACGCCGGTCCCTTCTTTGACCAACCCGAGCAGCATGTGTTCGGTGCCAATATACTCATGGTTGAAGCGTTGGGCTTCTTGATTGGCCAACTGCATGACCTTTCGGGCACGGTCAGTAAAACGTTCGTACATATCTCGGTTCCTCTAAATTAGGGGAGGATAAATTTCAGTTTGGGTCAGTAGTTTGAATCAGTAGTTTGGGCCGAATGGTTTGTTCGCTGCTGGCTGATAAAGCCTCGTTGTGGGACAACCGATCGTGTTCGTCAGGAGCAGATTTTTCAGATTCTTCAATCAATTCAAGTAGTTTTTGTTCGCGACGAATTTCGGAAATCCAGTTGATCGACTCGTCGTACTTTAACAGTTTTTCTAATTCTTCCGAGGCGTCATAAAGTCGGCGGTTATGCCGCAGCATAGTAGCCAGCAATAATCGTGCCTCAATGTCACGAGGCCAGGTTTGCAAGCACAACCGCAACATTGCTTCGGCTTTCGCCCAATCGCCACCTAAGTATTCGCTTTGCGCCCGAATAAACAAGTCGTCGCTGAGTTGGGGTTGTTCGGGAGTTGCAATTTTCGGGACTGACACCCAGTCAGGTACCGTTTTATAAGCCAACCAGGCCGAGGTCATCCAAATCAACAGAATTATGGGCCATGACACCAGCGGAAACGTCTCCCCTAGTGACCAAGGCCACAGAAATGTCGAAACCAATGCCAGATTTAGCAATATGGAAAACCCTATCGCTACTAACAAAGATGACGCTTGTCCGCGATACCACAGCCCAGGCAGACCTGGCCAGCTACACAGGATTAGCGGCCCCCAATTCATGGGACTTCTCCGAATTCCATTTCCAGTCAATTTTCGCCGAACTCAGCGGCGTTTCTTAAGTATCAATTTCTCTTCGATCGGAGTCAACCGCAATCGGTCTCGATGTAGTCACAACGATCCAAAGATTTACAACCACTAAATTATGGTGTCGGGGCCAATTCCCTGGCCATCTTCACAAAAAGCGTCTCCAGGACCAAGCGGCCACGATCTTCCCGGGAGTGACTTCGTTTTAGCGCCAAATCAGCGTCCAGCAACCACTCCGTTAGCAACCCAGCCCGTTTTCGGCCCAATTGCTTGATTCGTTTTTCATAAAGCGCCAGCTCGCCGCCCCAATGAGGAAATCCAGCACTTTTCAAGGCACTCGGTAAATCCGGTTTGCGCCCCGTTCGTAATTGCCGCAGCACAATTTCGGTTGCCGTTGCATAACGACGCAACGACCAGGACATTTGCCCAAACAGCGCCAACGGATGTTCACCGCTGCGCAATAACTGGTCCAGCAATTCGAGTGATTTTCCTGCTTCGCCATCGGTCGCCGCTTCGATTGCATCCCACATGGTTCGTGCACGCCAGCCACCGACCGCCTGCCTGATGGTCTCCGAACTGAGTTTTCCATTTTTGTCGGCGTACAAAACGAGCTTTTGGAGTTCTTGATCCATTCGACCAAACTCGCAATCGGTGAGTTCAACTACCAATTGCGCCCCGGCTGGCGGCAGCGTAAATCCGTATTCATTTTTCGCACGGGCGATGATCCATTCGGAAACTTTTTTGTCGTCCCGATTCTTGCTGCGTCCGGCCAATGGCACGTCGCATCTGATTTGCAAACCCAATTTGTCAATGGCTTTGTACAGTTTTGTATTACTGGTCCATGTTTCGACGATCAAAATCAACAGGCTGTTGAGGCCCTTGGTCGCGGCGGGTTCCCGGGGCGCGGGTTCACCAGCCCCTTTCGGTTTCTTGGAGCTGGTTTTTTTCGGCGGAACGAGGTAGTCTTCCAATCGTTCGCGATTGTCCCGGACAAATTTGTCGGCGTGGTCAACAACGACCAAGCGGGGACCGGCACCACCGAACAGAGTTCGGGTGGCCAATTCATCGTGGACATCCGGCCAACTGACGGAATCAGAATCGAATTGGGCCGTATCAAAATCTGGGTCGTCGCCCTTGACCGTGGCGATTAAGTGCTGGACAACCAGTTTTTGTAGAAATCGCTCCCCTCCAAAAATCGCACAAACCCCCGTCGGAATCTGCGTGAGCGGTTGGTCCAAAAATTCGAAAGCATGTGATGTTCCGGCCATGCAACTAGCAGACCAAATGTTGACTCGTTCTTCCAGTAGTGACCCTGTTTGATCCTTTGGCGTATTGTCGATCCACTCATCGAATCGCAGTCGGTCTCGCAAATCAGTTAAGATGGGCTTGCGAGATCCACTGGCAAAAATAGTGGACAGTAGGCTCGAAAACGAATCGACAACGGTGGATATTTGACATCATGAACCAACCAGTGGCGTTAACCATCGCCGGCTCAGATCCGTCGGGCGGCGCCGGCTTGCAAGCGGATTTGAAAACGTTTCATCAACATCGCGTTTACGGCATGAGTGTCGTTACGCTGTTGACGGTACAGAATACCCAATCCGTCACGGCGGTACGTACAATTGAGCCGGAGTTTGTATTGCAACAATTGGATGCGGTGCTGAGTGACATTTTACCGTCGGCCGCCAAAACTGGCGCGCTCGGCACCGCCGCCATCATTGAGGTGATTGCCGATCGTGCCAGCCGTTTCAAATTTCCGTTGGTCATTGATCCCGTTATGATCAGCAAACATGGCATTCCCTTGCTCGACAGCCAGGCAGTCGAGGTGCTAATCAAAAAATTGTTGCCTTGGTCGATGTTGGTCACGCCCAACTTGGCTGAAGCTGCTGCGTTGGCTGGATTCGAAGTCAATTCGGTCGAATCGATGATCTCAGCCGCGAAAGCCATCGCGCAACTGGGCCCCCTAAATGTGCTGATTAAAGGAGGCCATCTGCCAGGTGAAGCGATCGATGTCTTGTGGGCGGCTGGTGAGCTTCAGCTCCTGCGCGCACCCCGAGTCGAGACCGCGCACACGCATGGTACCGGTTGTGTTACGTCGGCTGCGATCACGGCCGCTCTGGCCCAGGGCGAATCTCTATTGACCGCCGTACACCGGGCCAAAAAATTTGTTTCAGCAGCGATACAGACCAACCCCGGTCTTGGGATGGGCTATGGCCCCATTAATTTGTTCATTGAACCCTAAATTGCACCCCGTTACAAACTGCAACCAAGGCGGTTACTGTTTCGACGACAACGAACTATAATACTGCGTTGCTTTCCGCATAAATCCCCTCAAATCCCAGCGATCCATTCCGATCCGGGCAGAATTTAAGACCCCCATGTCCGCTCAAAAAAACAAACCCGCCACGCCATCCGACGTTGACCCCATCAGCGGGCCACAACGACTACAACGAGTCATGGCGGCGGCTGGTATCGGCAGTCGACGCGAATGCGAAATCATCATTCAAGAAGGCCGCGTCGAAGTGGATGGGCAGATCATTGCGACGCTCGGTATCAAAGTCGATCCGCAATCGCAGAAAATATTTGTCGATGGCCAACGATTGGTAGCTGAGCGACTGCAATATTTCATGTTGAACAAACCGCCGGGTGTGATCTCGACCAATAACGATCCCTCCGGTCGAGCGCGCGTGATCGACTTAATCAAGACCGAACAACGAGTATACAATGTCGGCCGACTGGATCAGTCCAGCGAAGGTTTGATTTTGGTTACCAACGATGGAGAACTGGCCAATCGGCTGACCCACCCGCGTTACGGCATTGAAAAAAAGTACCATGTTCAAGTTGCGGGTGTGCCGACCGCCGAACAATTGCGAGCACTCGAAGAGGGAGTCTATTTCGCAGAAGGAAAAGCGAAAGCGACCAGTGCCAAATTTCTGCGCAAAATAAAAACTTCCAGTTGGATCGAGATCATTCTCGCTGAAGGACGAAATCGCGAAATTCGCCGGATGCTCGCCAGCGTGGGACATAAGGTCCGCACGTTGAAACGAGTTTCCATTGGGCCACTAAAAATGGGCGACTTGCCAGTTGGTGCACATCGGGCATTAACGCTTCAGGAACTGAAGCTGATCAAACGCGCGGCCGAAGGAATTGCGAAGACTCGCCCCAAATCCAACAAGAAAAAGTCTGCCTCTAAAAATTTTGCCAAAATCGACGAAAGCCCAGCGATCACTTCTGAGGTACACCAACCCGCCGCCAAAAAAAGCCAAAAATCGTCTGGATCGCTGGCGTCAAGACGGCTCCCGACCAAAGGTGGTGCGGCGAAATTCACTTCCAAGAAAGGCACCGGAACCCGCAACAGCGATAAGTCGATCGTCAGCGCATCAACGGACGAAAAACCAACACAACGACGAACTCCTTTTGATAAACCAACCGAAATTACGCCGATTGACACCCAACCAATGGGTCACAAGTCAGCGTCCAGAATACCAGCCAGGAACAGATCTGAATTTAGTAAGACCGCATCTGGCCAACCGCCGGGAAATAAGCCGTCCTACAGTAAATCACCTGGGACCAAGTCTGGATTTAGCAAATCAACCGGAAGCAAGTCGGCACCCAAAAAATCGACGTCCAGCAAATCGACATCGGGCGATGCGCGGTTTGTCGGCAAATCAAGCGAGAGCAAAAAAAACAAATCCCGCAGTTCCGCCGTTCCTCGGGGCGTCAAGTCCAAACGTCCGGCTAATCGAAGGCAAAAGTAATCGAGTGCGGCTTGGCTGAGCGGAGCGAGGGCGGATACCAGCGAAACAACCATGTGGATTGTTGAGCGATCGCAAACCATTGATTGGAATAATAATTGATGAGCGATAATCCGTTTGAAGCACCCAAACCGCTTGATTCAACTCTGTCTTCTCCAAAGGATTCAGACCAGCATTATCATCACGATGGCTCGGGTCGAGTTTTTGTTCGGCAGGTCACTGTGATCGCGATCCTGATGATCGTGCAGGGTGTATTGCTGGCGATCTTTGGATTGTTTTGTGTCGGGTACGCGATCTTCTTTGGCCAAATCGACTCGTTTATACCAGCGGAGGCGCGAGTTGAGATTGATGCCCAATTACCGCCTGGCCAGCGAACTTTGATGATTTGGTTGTTTGGAGTCTGGGCCGTCGGGTCATTTGTGTTAGGACTCTTGCATGTCGTCACCGGCATTTTCAATCTCGGACTGCGCGGGCGCATGCTCGGGATCACGACCTTGCTATTGGGCATCGGTTCCGCGATGACGTGCTATTGTGCCTTGACAGGAATTCCATTGTCGATCTATGGATTGATTATCTATTTCCATCCGGCAGTCGGGGAAGCGTTTCGCTTGCGAAAAACCGGCTTGGGCAAAGAACAAGTCCTGGCGACCTTTGTCCGGTAAAACGTCAACGTTCACGGTTACGTTAAAACAAGTATCGGTTCGAAATCGATTGACGGCAGGACACTACGAATGGGTCCCTTCGTAGACCGCTTGTAGCAGCGCTTCGACATCTTTGAATTTTTTCTTGCTGCGAATCGGTAACTCCAACAGCTTTCTCGCATCCGGCTCGCTGTGCCCCAAGGCGATCAGAATCTGATAGGTCTCGTCCACGATACTGCGTTCGACGGCCGCCGATTCATCCCAGCCCTCGGCCGCCACCAATAATGCGAACTTGCCCATCTTGCGGCGAAGCTTGGCGACGATCCGTTCTGCCGTGGCAGCCCCAATTCCTGGCAAAGTGGCAAGCGTTTTAACGTCTTGGCTTTCGATGGCCGCGGCGACATCGGGAACCGGTCGGACCATCGCGCGAAGGGCTTTTTTGACTCCCAGTCCATCCACCGAACAAAATACTTCAAAAAACTGCTTCTCAATGTTGCTGATAAATCCGATCAATCGTGGCGTCATACGGCCGCCGGACTGAACATTCCCATCGATGTATTGGATCGTGTGCAGCGTTATCGGCTGGCCAATTTGCAGCTGTAGTTGGCGCCGAGTGAACTCGGGAATCAAGACTTGATATTCAAATGGTTCGATAAACAAAAAGGCTTCGGTATCGGTCAACGAAATCAGCTGGCCAGAGATTTTGGTAATCAAGATTATTCCGTGTTTCGGGTTGAGGGTTCGTCCAGTGGATGTGGGGCTACTCCATCGTGCCAAGATCAAAACGGCAGTAGCCTTGTTCGATTTTACGGTGACGGACCGATTCCTTTAAGTAGCGTCACATTTCCTAGGTGTGCGACCTTATCCGCAAGTTTTTGCCGAATCGGGGACAAAATGCCATTTTGACGAGTGGGCGATGTCAGGACTGGGGAGTACGCAAGTTCAAATAATAATGACATAACGCCAGCGCCAGCGCGTCGGCCACGTCCGGCGGATCGGGCATATCAGGCAAATTCAAATGCCGGGTGACGGCCAATTGAACTTGTGTCTTGGGAGCCCGGCCATTGCCAGTAAGAACTTTTTTGACTTGGGTAGCCCCAAAGTGGAAAACCGGTAGATTGCTTTGGGCCGCCGCCAAACAAATAACGCCGCGCGCATGTCCCATGATGATCGCCGTTTGCGGACGTTCATAATGGCTGTACAGTTCTTCCAGGCTCAGACAATCGGGTGCCAGTGATTCGATTACTTCTTTGATGCCGGAGAACAAGCTGTGCAAACGCTGTTCGATTTCTTTGGACTGCACGCTCCGGACAACCCCAGCTTCAATCAATTCGATTTCGGATCCTGCGACATCCAACACACCGTAACCGGTGATATTCAGTCCTGGGTCGATACCGAGAATACGAATTTTTGCCATCGAAACTCGAATCGTCCGGTTGCGGAAATGTTGACTGGGAAATCAGTGGCATCTTTAGACGAATCGACGGGATCTATCGACCGTGGTCAAGTCCAGCTGGGGCGTGACTCTTGACCAACAAAGCGACGCACTGGGCCTGCATGATCTTCTGCTCGCCGATCAAACCGACTCCTTCGCCCGTTTTCGCTTTCACTCCCACTTGAGTCGACTCAATCCCCATGATTTCACTGACTCGCGCGGCAATGGCAAGTTTGTAAGGAGATAGTTTAGGCGCTTGGGCGAACAGGATGCAATCGAGATTAACGATTTCATAGCCGGCGGCTTGGACGACTCGCCACGCCAACGCCAACAATTCGGCGGAATCACGATTCTTGTTTTCCGCATCCGTATCAGGGAATAACTCGCCAATGTCGCCGAGTGCCGCCGCTCCGAGTATCGCGTCGGTGATCGCATGCAACAACACATCCGCGTCACTATGGCCCTCGAGCGACTGATCGAAGGGGATATTGATCCCGCCAACACGCAACGGTCCCCCTGGCTTCAGTCGATGAGTATCGTGGCCAATACCAATTCGCAGTGCAGGTAGATTCATGGCATTTGTCGTTGTAAAGAGGATTGGGGTGTCGCCTCGAGTCAGTTCGCGTCACACCTGAGTTCCTATTGTAATCATCCCGTCCAATAAAAAAGGGTCGCGTTGGCGAACGCGACCCCTTGGTTATTTTTTTCCAATGCAGCTGTTATTCAGCCATCAACTCCGGATAACGGAAAATTGCCCGACCATTAGCCAGACTGCCACAAATGCAATCGCGATTACGGAATTCAAACTTTCAATTGACATGGATCGACTCCCCAATGAGGTTAAATAAAGATCCCTCCATGAGACTGCACATTCATCCATGCATCGAAAGGTATCGGACCGTCAATCCAAAAAAAATGAAAATAATTTTTGAACGGCTCAGAGTCTTCGGGACCCCATCTCCTTGCCCGACCAGCAATCTTTTTCTGCTCCATACAACCGATATTCGGCTAGGCGAGAACGCTCCCACCAATCAGAATAAACGTTGCGTTTTATGGATCATCACCTCTGGATCGAGTTGAATTGCACCTAAGATGAATTCCAAATCAAACTTGGCAGTGGGCATCGACCTGGGGACCACCTTTAGCGTCATCGCTTACGTTAATGATGTCGGTCGGCCAGAAACCATTCCTAATGCCGAGGGGGACTTGTTAACACCCAGTGTTATTCTGTTCGACGGCAGCGAAATTATCATCGGCAAAGAGGCGTTGAAGGCGCGCGCGAAAGAATTGCAAAATGTTGCCGATTGCCCAAAGCGACAAATCGGACAACAGGTATATGACAAGGAATTGGGTGGACGACGCTATCCACCCGAAGCACTGCAGGGTTGGATTCTAAACAAACTGAAACGAGATGCCGCGCGAGTTGTGGGAGATTTCGAACGGGCAGTGATTACCGTTCCAGCCTATTTCGACGAGCCCCGCCGTAAAGCCACCCAGGATTCGGGATATATCGGCGGACTCGAAGTGCTCGATATTATCAACGAACCGACTGCGGCGGCAATTGCTTTTGGTTATCAAGCCGGGTTCATCGATCTCGCAGGCAGTGTCAAGGAATCCATGAACGTCCTCGTTTATGATCTCGGCGGCGGCACGTTTGATGTAACGGTGATGCAAATTGGCCAAGACCAATTTCGCACGATCGCCACGGATGGTGACATGCGACTGGGGGGTGAAGATTGGGATCGTCGATTGATCGATCAGGTCGCCAACCAATTCAAAGAAAACTTCGGAATCGATCCGCGTGACGATCCGGCGGTACTGGGGAAATTGCTACGCGATTGTAAGGAAGCTAAAGAAACCCTGTCCGTTCGGACTCGCGCCCAAATTGACTGTTCGTTTGGCAGCGAGACTACCAAGATCGAAATTCAGCGCAGCGAATTTGAAGCACTGACGCTGGACCTGCTCGATCGAACTGACTTTACGGTACGGCAAACATTGAAAGCGGCCAAATTGAAATGGACCGATATCGACAAAGTATTGTTGGTGGGTGGTTCGACACGCATGCCAGCCGTCCGCCAGATGCTGGCCGCTCTATCCGGCAAACAACCCGATGTTTCGCTGTCTCCCGATGAGGCGGTCGCGCACGGAGCTGCTTTGCGGGCAGCAATGTTATTGGACCATGAGTCCACGGCATTTCGCCCGGCAACCATCAAAAACGTGAACTCACATAGCTTGGGTGTGGTTGCCAACAATGTTGAAACGCAGGTCGCCAAAGTGGTCCCTTTGATTCCGCGCAACACGCCGCTGCCCGTGGTCGCGCGGCGAGTGTTCAAAACTCACAAGAAAGACCAGGAATCGATCGTGGTCCAGATTGTGGAAGGGGAGAGTCCGATTCCCGAAAATTGTTCACAACTCGGTCGCTGTGCAATTTGGGATTTGCCCGAATCGCTGCCCGTCGGTACGCCGATCGAGGTCCGATTTACCTATGAGGAAAACGGTCGCTTGAAAATAAAAGTCAAGATTGGTGGGGAAGATCGGCGGCAGTTTCGCTACGAAATCCAACGCCCCCATAGCTTAACCGACGAGCAACTCAATAGCTGGCGCGAGTACATTTGTGGTAGCCCCGGCTGATTGAAATTCGACTGGGGAGCAACATCGCATAATCTCCCCTAATTTGGAGTTCTAACACTTTCGATCAACTCCATGATTTCTTGTGGCGGCGGAGGCGTGATCAGAGAAACGAAAATCGTGACGGCAAAATTTAACAGCATTCCAACTGTCCCGATTCCCTGCGGTGAAATCCCGAACAACCATTGATCTGGTGTAATGATGGGACTCGGGAAATACTGCGGAAACACTTTGTCAGTGGTGCACATCACGATGTAACACATCGTAGTGACCATTCCCACGATCATGCCGGTCACGGCGCCGGCGCGATTTGCCCGTTTGAAAAAGATCCCCAAAAATATCGCTGGGAAGAAACTGGCTGCGGCCAAGCCAAACGCAAACGCTACGACTTCGCCGACAAATCCCGGCGGATGAATGCCGAAATAACCCGCCACGATAATGCCGAAGATAATGGCGATGCGTCCGATCGTTACGCGCTGCATTTCAGTCGCGTTAGGAGCATAATAGCGAACGTACAAATCGTGTGCCAATGATGAGCTGATCACCAATAGCAAACCAGACGCCGTCGATAATGCAGCCGCGAGTCCGCCCACCGCGACCAACGCGATCACCCAGGGAGGCAAGCCGGCAACTTCGGGTGTGGACAATACGATGATGTCCTGATCGATCTTCCCCAACTCCGATCGACGCACTCGTTTCGACGAGGGACTCGCGGGAGCAACATCGCGCAACTCTAAACTGATCAAACCATCGTGGTCGAGATCATCAATCTGCAACAAACCAGTTCGCTGCCAACGCATCGCCCAATCCAGCGGCTTCCCATCCGGCGAGGTCAACGAATAGATGGGGAACGGCAATTTCTCGCCCGTTTCCGTTTCTTGCTGGATTTTTTCAATTTTCGCACCATGCAAATTTTTGATCAAATTGTATCGCGCAAACATCCCCAGCGCCGGAGCGGTTGTGTATAGCACGGCAATGAACAAGATCGCCCAGACCGCCGAATATCGAGCCGCGCGAACGTCTTTCACCGTGTAAAAACGCACAATCACATGCGGCAATCCGGCCGTGCCAAACATCAATGCTGCCGTGATACAAAACACATTCAATCGCGAAAATTTCGAGAACGGTTGGGTGTATTCCCGCTCGCCTAGTTCCAACAAAACAGAATTCAATTTTTCGGAAATATCACTCGCCACAAACCCGATTTGAGGGACGGGTTGTCCTGTCAGCATGTTTGAAATGGCAATGCTCGGAACCATGAACGCCACGATCAGCACACCATACTGAGCGACCTGGGTCCAGGTGATTCCTTTCATTCCACCTAACACAGAAAAAAACCCGACGATCGCCATCCCGATGATCACGCCATAATTCAGATCGATTTCCAGGAAGCGCGCGAACACCAGCCCGACCCCTCTCATCTGACCCGCAACATAGGTTACGGAAATCAGGATCGCACAAATCGCGGCGACGATCCGAGCGGTTTCGCTATAATACCGCTGGCCAATAAAATCAGGCACCGTATAGTGCCCGAACTTTCGCAGATAGGGAGCCAGCAATAACGCCAATAAAACGTATCCACCGGTCCAACCCATCAAATAAACGCAACCGTCACTGCCTGAAAAACTGATCAAGCCCGCCATGCCAATGAATGACGCCGCACTCATCCAGTCAGCCGCCGTAGCAGCCCCATTGGCAATCGCCGGCACTCCCTTTCCGGCGACGTAGAATCCTTCCGTGTCAATGACGCGAGTGCGCCAACCGATGTACAAATACAACACGAAACTGATCCCGACAAATGTCCACGTCCAGGGAAGCGCTGGATCAACAGTTCCTAATAGCACCTGCGGGTAGTGGTTCAAGAACGCTCTCCCTTGTGAAATTTTCGGTCAATCACGTCCATGGCGACTGCATAAATCCAGACCAAGCCCACAAAGACAAAAATCGATCCCTGTTGGGCGAACCAAAATCCCAAACCCACCGAGCCGATCTTGATCGTGTTGAACTGCTCGATAAAAAGAATGCTCATGCCATAAGCGACGATAAACCAAATCGTCAGGAGCATTCCTACGACGCGCAAATTGGCTTGCCAATAACTGCGGGCGTTTGGATTCGCATTGCGTTTGGGGGGAGCTTCCGAACGAGACAAAGGGTTAATCATGGTTGGTTCCGGATCGACTGAAATTCAAGACGTGGCCATTGTGGCATAAGACAGCGCCGTGGACTACCGCCGACAAGTCCAACTATTCAACCAACCGCATACCTAGAATTCGGGACAAATCATCAATCGCATCCCACGATTCCACCAATAGGTTGGGGTCCACCAAATCTGCTGGCGACAACGTCTCGCGATAGTGCCGCTTGATCCAAACCTCCAGTTCGGAGGCAAGCGTATCGGTCAACACCACGCCAGGGTGAATCTGACTCGCCTGTGATTCCGTTAACACCACGCGCAATCGCAAACAAGCGGGACCGCCGCCGTTATTCATACTCTGTCGCAGATTCAGAAACCGGACGTCATCCACCGGATTGGGTTCCTGTAATATGCGTTCCGTGCAACGGCGCGCCGTTTCAATCTCCGAGCATTCGATCGGACAGATGAGGGTCATGTTTCCATCGGGACGGGTGACCAATTGGCTGTTGAACAGGTAACTTCGAACTGCATCCGCCAACGGTAACTCAACATTGGAAAACTCGATTACATACAATTGCGGCTCAAATCTCGAACCGAAGAGTGTCCGCAATTCCGTCAATCGTCGCGCTTGATCGACAAACGCAAACTCGTGACAAAGCAGTACATTTTGATTTCCGACTGAGATCACATCATTGTGAAAAACCCCGGCATCTATCGCGACGGGATTTTGTTGCCAATGCAAAGTTACGGCCGGATCCAGTTGATGACGACGAGCGATGGACTCCGTGGCCAGTCGCGTTTGGCGGGCAGGAAATTTTTCCGGTTTGGACGCCCGCGGATTCAGTGGATCACTGCCGTACACAAAAATTTCGATTCCCGCATTGCCGTGCACACCACACAATCGTGTATGATTGGCGGCGCCCTCATCCGACAACGCGGCAGCCGAGGGCAGGGGGTCGTGAACCGTAAACTCGCTTTCACACGCGAAAATCTTCCGTAGTATCCGCGCCGTTTCGTCGGCTTCCAATGATCGATGCAAAGTGCTGGCCAAATTGGCCGGAGACAGGTGCAAACGTTGGTTACCGCAGTCGACCGACGGTGAAATGGTGGCTGCGTTGGCAGTCCACATGCTGGCGGCGCTGTAACACGCTGCCACCAATTCAGGAGCGACTCGGTGGGCCGACTGGATCAATTGAGCATCCGTGCCACCAACGAATCCGAGTTGTCGCAAAAAACTTGGGCGCGGACGTCGCAGGGGGGGCAGAATCGCTTGACCGCAGCCCAAGGCGGCGAGCGTTTTCATTTTTTGCAGCCCCTGCAAGGCCGCTTCGCGCGGGTGCGACGGACGATGTTGATGGGTCGCGGACGCGACATTCCCATACGAAAGGCCCGCGTAGTTATGGGTTGAACCGATCAGACCGTCAAAATTGAATTCCCGTACCGTCATGGTAGTCCCCCGGCCTGCGGCGATTAGAGGTTGTAAGGCGTATACAAATTACCTACTCTCAACGCATCAGTCCTTGGACGGCTCCTCAGTTTTGCCGGCGCCGGCATCCGCGGAGCCACCTTCCACGGCTGCCGGTTCCGCCGCCGCTGGAGCTTGCAAAATCAAATCGGGACGCAACCCGTTAATAATGTCCTCCGATACAACGTAGTACCAATCGGCATACGACTGGTTGAGTTCGGAAGCCCTTTGAACCGCCGATTTGAGGTTTGCTGATCTGGCCTCGACCAAACGCAAATAGGCTTTTTGTTCTTTGTCGGCGGTAGCTGGGTCGGCCGAGTCAGCGGGCGGAGTTGGAATTGAAAACGCGGCTTCGTCGACTGTCGCGTACAACATCACGAGGTAGTTTAGACTCAAATCGCCTGGAGTGGGGCTCTCGACGATCTCTCCGACCAGCAACGAGATTGCCACACCATCACTCCTGCGCACGCTCACTTCGCCTGCGGAAGACTGAAATTGCAAACCGAAATCAGTACCGGAACGTTGATCCAGAACCACAAATCCGGACTCCTTTAAGGATTCGAGATCCGCCGACTTTTCCGCGTTGGGTTTACTCAAAATTGCGGCAACGGCGGCAGGTTTTTTGCGAACATTGGTAAACACAATATTGCCGAGGAAGTTTCCCAACTGTTGGAGTTGAGCCGTGTTCTCTTCGGTGACCGCAATTTCCTGCAATTCGCCGGACGATGGAGCAGGTACTTTCAGGATACGTTTCTTGTTGCGCGCGTCGATCAACAGGTCATAATTCCATGTCGATTGGTCGGCGGCCGACAATTGCGATTTCTTTTTTCGATAGTTGTGAATCGAAACCGAATCAGGGGTTGAGTCTTGACTCAGGCTCAGCAAATTCGGGCTCACCCAACGCGTAAAATCGGTCGTCAAAACCTGCGCCGGAATACTGATTACGTAAACGTTGGGCTCTCCAGGAATCCGTACAAAGTATTTTTGTTGTTGATCGGGTTCACCGCGCGGACTCGAGCCGACAATGAGATTTGCCAGTTCGCGATTGTTGCGATCCGCGAATACGATCTTGGTTCCCAAACTGCTGCGGTTGGTTGCGGATTCGTATTCCAGCGGATCGACCACTCCGTACTCCACGTGATCCTGCTGACCACTCGACCGTTGTTCCAACACCGTCCCATTAACGCTATTAATCACCAGGCTGATCTGCGCAGCATTATCGGCAATGTAGTTTTGTTGCGATGGGATTAGCCATTTTTCTCCATTGCGAACCAGTTCGATTCGACTGATTCCATTTCGCTCAGGCTCATACTTGATAATGGAAATTGAGCGCACTGAACTGGCATCATAGGCCTCGAACAACGGCTTGCCGATCATGTCGCTTTCCACAACCGTCTCAGGCCAAGGGTAAAAGATGGCTGCGACAATGGAAGCGACGGTTGCGAGCAGCCCCATCAGGGCAGTTTGGGCAAAGGGAGATTTCATAATCTATAGGGGGAATGCGGACGCAGTTGACGGGGGTTACTTCAGACGACGGGATTTCGAGATACCTTCGCGCTCACGGAGTCGTCGGCGCGTGAACACGATCAATCCGACCAATAACGGCGGAATGGGCGGCAACAGGACGGCGGCCAATTTGAATTTTCGTTGGATCTCTTGAATTTCCAGTTCAGCCTTCAAGTCAATACGACGTTTCTTTTCACGGCGATCGTTTTCCAACTCTTCGATTTGAGTCTTGAATTTTTCAGCTTGAGCACGACGTTCCGATTCGAGCAGGTTTTTGCGCGCTTTCAGTCGGACAGCGTCATAGGCCTCCCCGGCGTCTCGCTTTCGTTCGTCCTTACTGATCAAGTCTTCCAACGGCTTGGTTTTTTGCTGGATCTCGGTGAGGATCTTACTACGTTGCCGTTCAAAATCGATCTGAAATTCCTGGTCGGCGCTATACACTTCCTCCATGGCTTTTTCATAGGTCTGTTCGACGACAGTCAAGGTAATATGGTTGACTCGGCGATTGCGCAAACCGAGGAATGTGCTCTCGCCAGCGAGTGCATCGATGATATTCAAGACAAACGTCATATCCTGAAATCGATACTCAATGCCGGCCTGAATTGGATAGTTTCGAATGTTGACGAAATAGTCCGAGAGAACGTCAATATCGGAAACGTAGATGACATTTGTATTTTCCGGACCGGATCGCAAGTCGGTGGCCAATTTGGGTAACGGTGCCAACGCGTTGGCTCCGGTAATATGTGCGGCGACGTCATATTGTGTATTTGCCGCCCCGCGCTTTGCTCGCAATTGCTCTTCTGATCCCGCGGACACTAACTCGCCAACATTGATTCGGCCTGCATTGGCAGTTTTCACCAACGACTCAAAATTAAGTTTGGACTTCGGACGCGGGCTGAAATAGCCGACGAAGGGAAAATAAACTTGGTCGATGCCGGTCGTCGCCGGATGAGTTTGGGAGAACAGGGGGTCAATGCTTGGAACGCTGTCGTTGACGATCACCCGTTCGGGTTGTGCCAGCTGATTGTCGCGCGGGTAGGGGTTGTCACCGATCTGCCAAACGACAAATGGAAACGTAAACTGTTGCCCACCGGGAGCGGTTTTGATAAAGTCGATATCCAGCTCAAGTGCGTTCCAAAGTTGTTGAATGTCGGCCGTTTCCGTAGATTGCCGATTGATAACTCGCGGAAAAAACGTTCCCGGAATGTGTTGCGAGTTTTCCGGACTGGGAAGTGGATCCTCAAAAATTGCAGTTGGCTGCCCCGCCTGAATCGCGGCAATCAAATTCTGCAGTTCGGTCGGCGTCATTTTTGATGGTTGGACCGCCAAAAGAACATCATACCGACGTTTGGTAATTTGCTGGTTCTCACCTTCCACAAACAAACCAATCGGAGTTGCCGCATCCACCAGTTCGACATCATATTGTTTTCGAAGTTCGGAAATAATGCGCAGTTGGGGTAATCGCGACGTTTCCTCTTGTACGGTAATGGTCGCCCCCATTACCAACGCGTCGGTTTGGACAACACCAATCGTTTTTCGTTGTCCCTTGGCAACGGTATTGATGGAGCGAATCAATTCGTATTCGATGGGGGTTCCGTAGGGTAGGAACGGCAAAATGATCCGTTCTTTGCCGCTGGAAAACGCCACGCCGAGAATGATTTCTTCGTTCTTGAGCGCCCCGCGCGATTGACTGGCAAATGGGGTAGGGCGGATACCATATTTTTTTTCGGCTAAAATTGCTTCCTGAGAAAACGGCTCCATTCCCTGATGCAAGGTAACTTGGACGCGGTTACCGCCCAGGACATCAAACTCCCGCAGCAAGTTGACCAAGTCGTACTTCAGTTTCACAAACTCACTGGGGACGTTGTTACTAACATAAGCCTCGATTTTTACCGGTGGTTTATTCTGGTCGGGATCATTGGCCAGTTCCGACAATACAGCGATGGTCGAGTCGGCCAACGTGCTGACTTGTTTTTCCGAGATGTCCACTCGCACCCGATTGAGGGGACTATGTTGGGCCACGAGCACTGAGCCCACGACAATAACGATTAGAAACAAGGCCCGAAGAATGTAATGCCAGAACATCGAAGTACCGTCGCGGCCTCCCAGCCAATGTCGGCGACCGATTAGAATCAAACTGAGATAGACGCCGATGACGACCAGTCCCAAAAAATAGAAAATCGACGAGGCGCTGATCAAGCCGCGACCAAAAGGTTCGAAACGTTGCAACAATGACCAGTCAAACAGTCGTTGGATCCATTGCGAATTGGAGACAATCACATCGGCATCTGAAAAGAACGCCAAAGGCGCGTTGAAGGCAGCCCCGAAAATGAACCCGACCGTTAAATTATTGGTCAAAAAGGAAGCCACCATTCCCAACGAAATCATGGCAATCCCCATGAACCAATAGCCCAGATAGGTCGAGAACAACAAGAGGTTGTCCAGCGATCCGCCGGTCATTGCCAACAACACCCCGTAATTGGACAGTTGCGAGAACAATAGCGACACAGTAAACACCAACACGGCAGCAAAGTACTTGCCAATGACAATGTCGAAATCCTTGGCGGGCAGTGTCAGCAATAGTTCGTCAGTGCCTTGTCGTTTTTCTTCCGCCCAAATGCTCATCGTGATCGCCGGGATAAAGATCAACATGATGTAGGGTAGGTATTTGTTCAGTTGATCAAAATTAGCCAGATTGGTTGTAAAAAACTCGTGGGGCCAGAACGCCGCAAACGAAGTCAGCAAGACAAACAGGCATAAAAAAACATAGCCAGTGGGATTGCTGAAATAGCCGATAAAGTTACGTTTCATCACGGCAAACGCGGCCTGTCGCCAAATTCCCAACGGCAGCATCAACAGGACCAAGGTGACCAGAAAAACCAGGTCGATGACCAGCATGTAGACGAATTCAATTAACTGCATTTCCATGGCTAGTTTTCAGTGCTTGAAAGTTGATCGAAGGGAAAGAAATAAACAGGGGCTATAACAAGGGATAAAACAGAGCAGAATCCGATCAGATTACTCGTCTGATTTTTTTACCAACACGCCAGTCACTGGGTCGTGTCCGGTCAGATCGGCAAATACATGATCGAGCCCCTGGTGCAACGGATCGATGTCTTCGATCGTGCCGTCGTACACTTTGCGTCCTTCATTAATCATGATCACTCGACTGGCCATCGCCTCGACTTCCTGCAAGATGTGGGTCGACAGCAAAATCGTTTTATCCTGACCCAACCGTCGGATGGTTTGCCGTACGCCACGAATTTGATTGGGATCAAGTCCCGACGTTGGTTCGTCCAGAATCAAGATGTCTGGTTCGTGAATCAGGGCCTGAGCCATACCGACGCGCTGTCGATAGCCTTTGGAAAGTTTATTGATGGGTTTGTAAATTACGCTGCCCAGTGAACAGAGATCGACCGCCTTTTCAATTCGATCCATTTTGGTTTTCTTGTTCATGCCGCGGGCTTCGGCAAAAAAATCTAACAAACTGAAGGGAGTCATCTCGGGATAAAGGGGCCCCGTTTCCGGCAGATAGCCCAGTTTCCTGGAACCTTCCAGCCGATCCGTGCTCATATCATGTCCGGCGATGCGGGCGCGGCCCTCGGAAGGAGACAGGTACCCGGTCAGAATTTTCATCGTCGTACTTTTGCCAGCGCCGTTGGGGCCGAGGAAGGCGACGACCTCGCCCTTAAAAACTTTGAAGGAAACATCCCGAGTGGCGGCAAAAATACCATAAAACTTCGACAGATGATCCGCTTCAATCATGGGTGTCTGGCCCGCATAGGGGTCGACAAATTCAGGCGCGGGTTGAGAGTCGGATACAGTTGTGACTGACATGGTTCAAGGCCGAGTGAGGGAGATTGGAGTTGGTTTTTATTTTGATGATTCAGAGACGCCTTGTCGACCGGTGGCGAGGAATCATGCGCGATGCGAGGAGAAACAAGAACGCCGAACGACTCCACGTTCGCCAAGTTCGCGCGCAATTCGCCACTTAAACTGAATACGGGGAATCCAAAAAGAATGTTCGACGACCATTAAGCGATTCGAGGCGTTCCGGCGATTAGGCTCTTCGACTGGGTTATTGCCGGCGGTTGAGGTCGCGTAAAGTAGCGTTAAAGTCCGGCGCGAGTTCGGGTGGAGGTTGAATCACGGCATTGTCTTCCGTCAAATCCTGAATCTTATCCTTGTTCTGCTTCACGGCGCGTGAGTCCGCGTTGGGGCGTAAATCCAGGCCCTTCAGCGATTTTTCGTACTTGGCTTTCGCTTTCAAGTCGCCTTGTTCAGCAGCAGCTTTCATCTCTTGCCACCGCCGCAGGAAGTTGTTGAGGTCTTCCTCGGTCCAGTTCATCTCCGCTAATAATTTTGGATCGGGATCATATTTTTGTTGATCCAATTTGTCCAAAATCAAATCTGTCGTTTTTTTGGAGTGGGCCAAATTGACCTTTTCTTGCGCGATTTCCTCACTTGAAAATTCGCTGCCACCGGTGCCCATTCCACTGGCGGAACTGCTGGTCGACTTACTGCTGGCGTCAGTCGGAGGTTTATTCGAAGGACTCGCTGCAGCGGACTCGCCGGGCGACGGACTTCCGGATTGCCCACTCGATTCCCCTTGCCCTCCGCCAGCCGAATCAGAGGGGCTCGCGTCGGGGCTAGAGTCTGAGGATTCCGGAGGGGATTGATTTTGTTTCGAATCGGAAGGCGAGCCAGAATCAGATTTCTCAGAATCAGATTTCTCAGCGCCAGATTTTCCAGCGTCAGATTTCTCAGAATCAGATTTTTCAGCGTCAGATTTTTCAGCGCCAGATTTACCGGCGTCAGATTTACCGGCGTCAGATTTCTCAGCGTCAGATTTACCGGCATCAGATTTCTCAGCATCAGATTTCTCAGCGTCAGATTTCTCAGCGTCAGATTTACCGGCGTCAGATTTACCGGCGTCAGATTTGTCTGCGTCAGATTTGTCTGCGTCAGATTTGTCTGCGTCAGATTTGTCTGCGTCAGATTTTCCAGAATCAGATTTTCCAGAATCAGACTTTTTTGATTCCGTTGAGTTAGATCCTTCCGCCGACTTGCTTTGGCCGGAAGATTGGTTTTCCTGGGGGTCGCCGGATTGACCCGATGGTTCATTCGATTGATTGTCGGTAGGGGCTTGATTCGTGGGAGTATTTTGCGAATCAGGTGCGGGTTGCGTGTTATCTGGCTTGTCGGCTGCGTCCTGTTTCGGAGAATTGTCTTGCGAATTTGGTGTCGGTCGATTGCTGTCTAATTTTTTGGCGGGATCGGTCGAACTTGGCTCTTTGTCCAGCACTTTCTCGAGTCGTCGAAACTGCTCGCCCGGAGAAGCATCCTTATTAAGCGGTTGTTGGTTTCCCTGCGTCAAATTCTCATCCTGTCGCTCCGTTGCATTTTGCGAACCATCATCGTTCGACGGATCATTGGATCCATCCGGTGATTGGTTAGGCGCCGAATTCGGATTCGAATTTGACTGGCTTGGTTGTTGGCCAGGTGACGGACTATCGGTACTTCCCGGTGGACTATTGGAATCGGAATCTGCGGGTTGCGATTGAGAACCATTGCCCGCCGAATCAGGACTGGCCGCTGGCGATTGGTTGGCGTCTTCCGAGCCGCCATTGGGTTCTGATTGCTGTCCCGGCTCGTTTCCCGATTCGGCATCCGCTGGCTCGCCACTGCCTTTGGATTGCTCACCCTTCGAATTATCTGCTGAGGGATCTGGGTTTTCCGACGAGGGAGAATCGGCGGATTTGCTACCATCTTCTTTTGGCGACGGCGCATCCGCTTGGCCCGCGTCTGGTTCTGACGAGCCCGATTCCCCGGATTCGGGTTCGGCTTGTTGCGAGTCATTGGATTGCGCATCGCCGGATTCGGATTCACCGGTCCCGGATTCAGAACTCGATTTTTGTCCTGTGCCGGTCCCATCGTCGGATGGAGCTTCGTTGCCAGATTCTTGTTGATCTTGATTATCGGGGTTGGGTTGCTGCTGGGCATCGTCCGGCTGAATCGGTTGATTGGACTGTTGTGGATCGCCCGCTGCACGTTTCTCAGCCGCGACAACCGTCAGCGTATAATTCTCGGTGCGCGAAACATTCGGATCGGGGCGCGTGGCGTCCTCGGCAGCCATCCGATTGTCGTTGGCGGTCGCAAAGAAGACCGCTTTGTCACCGGCTTTCAATCGATGCTCACTCGGTTTGAGTAAATAGCGCGCGGTAGCTCGTTGCTTGGCATTGTAAGTTTTCAACTCCAGGTTTTGGTTTAGCCGGTGTACGCTTTGATGGTCGAGATGAAGCGCGACGGAGGTAATCTCAAAATCGAGATCATTCGCTTCGATTTCAATCGCCACCGCCCCATTTTCCGCGACGAAGACTTCCCGCAAGGCCGGATTGGTAATCACAATTTCGGGAGCCAGATCCGGAGTAATTTTGATGGGATAGAGATTCGGTTTCAAGTTGCGGTCATCATTGGTACTGACAAATCGCAACCGGTAATGTGTCGCCAAGGGTTTCTGACGCGCCGAATTCAAAAGTGCCGAAAATTTTGCCGTGGCGGAAGTCCCTTGTGCAAGCATCTCAATCGAGCGGACGACCCGAAAACGATTGTCGCTGGCGACGGCGGGATTCGCGACGCCGACTGGTTCTACAACATTCAGCAATTCAATGTAGGCGGTCTTGATCGGCAGATTGGCAACGGCATGGACCGTCACTTTGGTTCCTTCGATGACATCGATGTTTCCCTGTCCACTGAGTACCAATTCTGGAAGCTTGGTATACGGCGGCGGCGTTAGCACCAACGACTCGACGGCGATCGTAGGATTGGCTTGCACCGTAACTTCGAAATCCGGCGAGACCCCATCCCGAGCCACCACATGATACTTTAATGATTGCTGGATACCGGTACCGGCGATATTCAACACAGCGCGGTATCGGTTAGGTACATCGGAAGGCACCATCGAGATTCGTTGATTCGTTGATTGCCCATCGATCGTCGAATAGAAAACCGAAACTTCATTGGGGTTATGGCTGCCTCGAACAACGGCGGTAATCTCCAATTGTTCGCCAAAAAATATTTTAACGTCACCCGGTGCAACTTCGGAAATCTGAACGAGTGCTGGTTGGGCAATTTTTGCCGAGGGAGCCAAAATGCGGGCAAGGGTCTGCAGCGGGTCTTTAGGCGAAAGTATTTTGTAACCGACAACAAACAACATCAATCCGATCAGCACAAATCCCAACCGAATCAACTTGGTTCGGTCGACGGTCCCATCAACCGGTACGGTAGAGAGATCAGTTGCGGCTTGACGCGAGACGGCATCAAAAACGGCGGCATTAAGAGTGTCGGATTTTTTTCGTAAAGAAACGTAATTGAGTACGCTATTCTTGAAATTGGGTTGCGCGGATTCAATCATGTGAGCGGCATAATCGGGATTGATCCGCTTCATCAATAGCGGCAAAATCGCGAACAGCCCAAATAGCCCACAACCGCCCACCAACATTCCCAAACAAAGCCAGCGCCCCGTGACTGACAAAGGCCAAATCCAGGCGTCCCAAATCGCACCCAAAATCAGGAAACTCAAAGCGATCGCCAATACCGTCATCAAGCCCCCAATCAAGTCGGTTGACTTAACCTGGCGGCGCGTTTTTTCCAATTGTTGGTTGACATACGACGTGACTTTGGTGACTCGCGGATTCGAACCAGTGGGGGCCGATGGAGTGATCGGGGTGGTTTCGGTTTGAGTCGCCATGCCGCGTCGCCTTAATATTTCCATGAACCAAAGGCAGCGTTTCAGCCAAACGCTGCGATCCGATAATTATAGACGGTAATCGCGTCGGCCAAGTTTCGTTAAAATCAAAAAAAGGGGGCCGCTGCCCGAAATGGGTCCGTTCCGGGCGGTTACGGCGAAAAATCACCGAAACCGTTCCCGATCAGAAAGGACTCCCAGTCATCTGGGTTGTCCGATGGAGCGCGAATGCGTACCGAATTACGTTTCCGGAATTTGTCCGTCAATGTGCGAATCCAATCTTCCGGAGCCATCAGGTCCAGCTCGTCACGCTGTTCACGGGACAGAGTTTCATAAAATTGCTGTAACCGTTCGGGGCTAATCGTAGCTTTTGCCTGGTTCGCCGCATCGATCCAATTCAATACCAACTCCCGTTGCCCGACCGGCGATTGCTCCTCAATGATTTTGCGGGCTTCAAAAGAAAGGCCTTGGCGCAATAGATTGAGATTCTCCCAAACCAGGTCCTCGATCATATTCCGATCGATACGAATCAAGATCGCCACCAACTGATCCAGCGATTGTCGCCTGGCAAATCGGTTCAACAGATCCTCCGTAACAATCCGAGTGGACTTCTGTTCGCGTTGGTAGTTGGCCACGACCCTGGCAAATTGAGAGCGGATAAAGTTCTCTTTACTATTGATGAAAAGCTCATACCAGTCAAACAAGTATTCTGC
>JANNWZ010000023.1:0-5312 GCA_031409295.1 Mariniblastus sp. | reverse complement strand
ATCGCCTCAAAAGACGCGAGCGAAATTTTGATAAATTTTTTCTTTTCGTCTTTAATTTTGTTGTAATGGTTTTTTCAACCATTACAACGAGTTAGAAGTCTATTTGAATTCTTTTTACTCAATCAAAAACTTATCAAGAAGTCTCGCGGTTCAGCGGTGATGAAAACTGCCGGCGGGCGAGTCTGACGGAGCGACGCAAAATGAGTTTGCCAGTCACCGGTTGGAAGAAGTTACTCGGAGCGTTTGGATATCGGGTCAATTGGAAAGAAGTTGACCGATTGCGCATGCGCCGGCACTTGGCCAGGAAGCGCCAACTGGCGGAATTTCAGTTTGAGACGCTTGAGCCGCGTCAGTTGCTTGCCAATTCGGTCACATTGGTCAACGGACAACTTCAAGCTGTCATGAATGATCCGCAGTTGCATCAACTCGTGATCTCCACCCAACCCGTGGTTGGCGAAAACTATGTGACGGTCAACGGAACTTTGACCAACTTTCATGCTTCTGCTGTAACGGGAATTCAGGTCACAGGAAGCCCTGGCAATGATCAGATCGATTTGAAATCCGTCAATCAATTCGTCTTTCGAAATCTTGTTTCCGGTGCTATTTCTGTTACCGCTGGCGGCGGAGATGACAACATTTACGGGTCGTCATTGAGTGACACGATCACCGGTGGTCTGGGAAAAGACAACATCTACGGTGGATTCGGTAACGACATCCTGGACGGAGGCGATGGAGACGACTCGATTTTCGCCGGTTTAGGAAATGACTCGTCGACGGGAGGCGTTGGCGACGACCGGATTTTCGGTGGCGAAGGAAATGACAGTCTCGATGGACAAGCGGGAAACGACACGCTGTATGGCGATAATGGTAATGATTTGCTCACCGGTAGTGATGGCGACGACGCGATTTATGGTGGCGCGGGCCTGGATCAAGTTGCTGGTGGTGCCGGTGCTGACACGCTGGCTGGTGGCAGCGGCGATGACGTATTGATGGGGGACAGTGGCAACGACTCGCTGGAAGGCGAGACGGGCAGCGATCAGTTAGCGGGCGGTTCTGGCGATGACCAATTTGTATTCAGCGGCAGCATCGGTCTGGGAAACGACGTCATTTCAGAGTCACTCAATAACGGAACTGATACGCTGAACTTTTTTGGACTCGCATTTACAAATGGCGTTAACGTCGACCTGTCCGTGATTAACACGGCACAGCTCGTCGTCGGGAGTGGAGTCGCCGGAGTCTCAATCCAGCTCGGCAGCAGCGGACAATCGGACGGATTCATTGAAAACGTAATCGGCAGCACTCGTGTCGATCACCTCATCGGCAACGATTTCAACAATCGATTGGAAGGCTCGGGAGGGGACGATTTTCTATTGCCCGGTCGTGGCGACGATGAACTGTTGGGTGGGGCAGGCAATGATACGTTGACGATCGGACGCAACCTGCCTAACGAAGAAAACACTTCGCGGCTCGATGGTGGCGAAGGCGATGATCGCTATATGATGCTCGATAATTCGGGCCAGAGTCTAGTCCACAATGTGGTCCTGAGAGATTCATCCGGAACTGACACGCTCGATTTTTCCGGCTTCGTTGTGGCGGGTGTCGCGCTTGATCTTACCGCAACCAATCTGCTGACCACTTCAACTGAAATCAATCTGACCAACTTCGATGGCCATACGCAAATCGAAAATGTCATTGGAACCAGTTTTAATGATGTCTTGATTGGCAATGCGAGAAACAACCGACTGCAAGGGGGCGGCGGCCGAGATCGACTAACCGGTGGCGACGGGGACGATGTACTTTTGGGCGAAGCAGGTTGGGATGATTTAGAAGTCGTTGATCAAGCCGATACAGCATTCACTGCCTCCAGTGGTTGGCAAACTGCCGAGCACCCAGGTGGGTTCAATCAGGGTCAAAAATCGGTCGAGTCATCAGCCACCGCTGGATTGCAAACCGCAACGTGGACGTTCGGAAGTTTGGTTCCCGGCAAGTACGAAGTCTTCGTAACTTGGGCTCCCCATCCCGACGATGTGGCCAACGGACAAAGCCACGGAGCCACCAATGCACACTTTGACGTTGCTGCCGACAATTGGACAGTCTCGGATGGGGTGAATCAACGGCATGCTCCAACGGGGGCTGCGGTGGATGGCGTTAGTTGGACTCAGTTGGCCCGAACTAATCCAAATAAAGGAATCTTCACGGTCACAGGTAACTCGTTAACCGTTTCGCTGTCGAACCTTGACGCCGATGGGTTGGTTTATGCCGATGCGATCCGAATTGTCAAATACAATCAGGCCCCAGTCATCAGTCCGATCTCAACTCAGGTTGCGGCCGTTGGGCAAGTATTAAACATCCCCTTGTCGGCCACCGATCCGGACAACTTGGCAAGCGAATTGACATTCAAACTAGCGGGCAACGCACCGAACGGATTGACTCTGGTGGCCGATGGACCGGGCGCTGCCCATTTGGTTTGGCCAGCAGCTGGACGACCGGATGGTGAAATTTCAGTGACAGTCAATGTTAGCGATAACGGCGAACCTGCCCGAACATCAAATAGAACTTTCCTGATACAGCTCGGTGGCGCAGGCTCAAATGCTCCTTCGATCCAATCGTTAGCCAACATGGTCGGAAGTACAACAGGCACAACTGGCTACAACATTTTTGTCAATGAAGGAACGGGACTATCCTTCAACGTCGTCGCAACTGGAAACAGCGGCTTGACCTATAGTTTGGCCCCCGGCTCGCCAGTCGGCGCGACGATTAATTCAGCGGGACAATTTTCCTGGACGCCCAGCGAAGACCAGAGTTCCAATAGGAGCTATCCGGTTGAGATCAGGGTCACCGACCAAGGTCATCCCCGCCTGCGTGCGACGCAAATTGTGAACGTCACCGTTAAAGAGGTCAATCAAGCCGCCGTCATTTCGGGCCCACTCGTATTGACCAATTTAAGTGGTGTCAATCCTGTCATTTCGGGAACCGTAACCAATGATGGCAGCGTCGAAAATGTCCAAGTCGTTCTCGAGTTGACGACTCCGTTGGGTGTTTCCGAAGTGCTGCTCAATGTGACTCCAACGGAATCCAACTCCAGTATCGGGACGTTCAGGTTTGAGCCGGGTGCCTCTTATTTCCCCAAGACTGGCGAGATCTATGCGGATTTGCACGTACGAGCGAAGACCAGAGAAGTGGACGCTGCCGCCAATGCCGTGTTCGAAAGTGCATTTTCCAGCGTGTTGACTGTCACGATCAATCCGTTGATCAATGTGGTGCCGACGATAACATTCGTATTGCAAGACGATGTCGGTCCGGTTGGCACCCCGCAATCAACTCGACCCAAGATCATTGGGACAGTCACTAACCCAGATGGCAATGTCGACGGCTTAGTTGTTCAGGTTCATCTTGGTGCCCCGGCCACCGATGCCGGCCTGATTAATACGATTCGGACGGATGAAAACGGAAAATTCAGCTTCACACCCGCTAATTTATCGCTTTCTACAACCATGAGTTTGTGGTTCGTGGTAAGTGAAGATACCGTGGTCGGGCAAAAGGAGTCGGCGTTGACTCAGTTCAACGTTTTGTACATCGCCAATCAAGTTCCCAGCATTACCTCAATCGAGTTGATGCATGACACCGGCAGCAGCAACACGGATGGGATCACCAACGATTTGAGAGTGGTCGGACAGATTGCCCATGCGGATGGTCCGTTGGAGGGCAACGTCGTCGAGTTCGACGACAACAATGATGGAATCGTCGATGGGGCCGCCACGACCGACGAAACCGGCAAATTCGTCTACGCACCCACCAAAGCAGGATCGGGCGCTGCCCTATTTTTGAACGCCCGTTCCGCCGAATGGGAAGATTATCGAAAAATCATTCTAACGGGCAGCTGGTTAGTGGGTTCGGCCCGCCTGTCACTTCAATACGATCCGACAGCCAATACGGCTCCCGGCATCAATTCACTCAATGCCCTGTATCCAATTCTCGGCAGCACGATGGTCGACCCAACCGTGTGGGGAGTGCTCTCCAATGACCAGGGCAGCCAGAACACCGCGATCGAATTTTCAACCAAAAACCCCACGGCGAGCAACTTCGATCGTACCAAGGATGTGATTGGTGCCAGCGTTCCCGACGAGAATGGCCGATTCGAGTTCACGCCGGGTGGTCTATTGGCTGGAGTTGTTTACACGATTTACGCGCGCCGTCGAGCGCCTGCCGGCCACTGCCACCGGCAACCATTTGCTGTTCGATAACCTGACGATCAAGTCGACGACGTTCACAATTTCCGAGTCCCCCTTGCCCACGACTCAGTTCACCGGCATTCAGTTGGCCTATGATACGGGCCTAAATACGACCGATGGACGAACCAGTGATCCGCTCTTGCACGGCAACGTGGTCTATGGTGGCGATTATTCTCAATTGACTGTTGAATTCAGCTTCAGTGATTCCGACAAAATAATCGGCACGGCGATTCCGGATCAAAACGGAAACTTCCGCTTCACGCCCACCGGTTTGATCGACGGTCAGTCCGCGACCATCCGCGCTCGAGTGCGAGTACCCGACTACGCCTATCATCCCGTTGAATTCGATGATAATTCATTTGACGAAGAAGACTACACCGCTGGCTATACTACCGGCACCGGTTGGAATAATGCTCTCCTCGATCAATGGTTGGATGATGTCTTCAACGCCGACCAGACCGCGTTTGAAGGAGATTGGTACAACAGCGACTTCCAACGCGACTGGGATGGCCAGTTTCAGGATCTGTTAACGGAATGGCAATCGACGACGTTCATTTTGGATCTCAGCAAAAACCAATCGCCTTCCGTGAGCTCCGTGCACTTGGTTGCTATAGCGCCAAACTCCATGAATCCAACGATCACGGGAACCGTCATCAACGATGGCAACGTGGCCGGAATGCAAGTCGAGTTTTGGATCAATGGTCGCACGGAAGCGGATGGCGTGGCGATTACCGATGGGAGCGGACAATTCGTCTACACGATGAAGGAACACACGACTGGTACGAACAGCGTGGTCGTCCGCGTTTACGAACCGACGTACGGAACTGACACGCTGTCCACTTCCAACTCCGCTCCGTTCCTGATTTCGATCGGGGCCAATCCAGATCTCCATGTTGTCGATCTCCAGCTGAAAAACGGAACACTCAATGGAAATAACTGGCAGGCCGTTGATCCCACGCTGACTGGAACCGTGAATGTCAAGGGATATGCGGCAAATCTACTCGTCCGTTTTGATTACAACGGCGATGGTGTTGTCGATGGAGAAACGCGAACTGACAACGAAGGTAACTTCGAGTTCAC
>JANNWZ010000022.1:0-2496 GCA_031409295.1 Mariniblastus sp. | reverse complement strand
GCGACCCAGCATGGGAGCGTGGCTGGGTTATGGATTGGGAAGCGAATGCCAAGACCTGCCTGGATTTGTCGTACTCAATGGCGGTCTCATTCCTCCTGGCGGTCTCGATTGTTTTAACAGCGGTTTTTTGCCGGCTACGTTTCAAGGTTCCATTTTCAACTCGGGTGCCGTGCCGTTGGCCAATATTGTGCCGTCGGAAGCAACCGGCATCCAACAACGAAATAAACTCGATTTTCTGAACCGCCTGGATGTTCACAGCTTGGAACGGAATGGAGCGAATGATCAAGTCGAATCGGCAATTGCAAATTACGAATTGGCCTATCGCATGCAATCGGTCGTGCCAGAGTTAGCAAGTCTGAACGGTGAAACTGACGCCACGCGCGAAATGTATGGCCTGAACGCCAAAACACCAGGCACGGCAATTTTTGGTCGCCAATGTTTACTGGCCCGGCGGTTGTTGGAAAAAGGAGTTCGGTTCATCGAGTTGACCTGTCCGAGCCTCGGGTTCGATCGCTGGGACCAGCATGAAAATCTTAAGGATGGACATCAACGTAACGCGGAAGCGGTCGATCAACCGATCGGCGCTCTTTTGACCGATTTGAAACAGCGTGGCATGTTGGAAGATACGTTAGTGGTTTGGTCGGGTGAGTTTGGTCGCACACCTTTTGCCCAAGGTTCCAACGGCCGCGACCACAATCCGTTCGGATTCAGTCTGTGGCTGGCCGGCGCAGGAATCAAAGGGGGCACCATCCTCGGATCGACCGACGAATTCGGCTATAAAGCAATTGAGAATCGATTGCAGATTCACGATCTCCATGCCACCATATTGCACTTATTGGGCCTGGATCATAAACGACTGACGTATCGCTATTCAGGACGCGACATGCGACTGACGGATGTGCACGGTGAATTAATCAAACAGATTCTAGCTTGATTGCCAATGTTCGTTTTTCGATGCTGATTGATTTCATGGCGAGATTTTAGCGTGCCCAACAACCCCGCCAATCAGCCGCGCATCTACCTCGATAATGCTGCCACGAGTTGGCCGAAACCTGAATCCGTTTATGTCGCTGTCGATCGTGCGCAACGCGAACTGGGAGCGGCATTTGGACGGGGAACGTACCAACAAGCGATCGCTGTATCTCGGTTGGTCGATCAAACGAGGGACTTGATTGCGACGCATATTCAGGCGCCTCATCGTCGTAATATTGCGTTCACCTATAGTTGTACGGATTCACTGTGCACGGCGATCTTGGGCCTGTTGCAGGCAGGTGATCATGTAGTCACATCGGTCATCGAACACAACTCCGTCTTGCGACCCTTGCTGCGATTGGAGCAAGAGCAAAACGTTTCGGTGACCCGAGTCGGTTGCAATCTGGCTGGCCAATTGGATCCGGTTGCCGTGCTGGCCGCCATCCAACCCCAAACTCGGTTGGTTGTACTTTCTCAATCGAGCAACGTCACCGGTGCGATACAGGAACTATCGCCGATTGGTAGCCGTTGTCGCCAACTTGGAATTCCATTCCTGATCGATGCAGCGCAGTCGATCGGACATTTGCCAATCGATGTCGGCGCGCTGGGTTGCGATTTGCTGGCGGCAGCCGGGCACAAAGGATTGCTTGGTCCGCTGGGTACGGGTTTCCTCTATTACTCGGATCAGCTCGGAGAGGCATTGCGACCGCTGAGGTCGGGCGGCACGGGCTCGATGAACTCACGCGACGAGCAACCCAACGCGTGGCCGGAAAAATTTGAAGCGGGAAATCTTAACATGCCGGGTATCGCCGGGCTGAATGCTGGGCTGAGGTATTTGAACAGCTCCGAAGGTCATGAGCGCGCAACGCAAAACACCAAACGCAACCAACAACTATTGACCGGGCTACAGCAAATCGCGGGCATCACGCTGCAAGGCCCACGGCTGATCGATCAGCGATTGGGTGTGTTCTCAATTTCATTGTCCAACTTCAATTGTCACGAAGCCGCGGCTATTCTCGATACAAATTGGTCGATTCAAACACGCGCGGGATTTCACTGTGCCCCCTGGTTGCATCGGTCCATTGGGACGGAGTCGGCAGGTGGGACGTTGCGAATCAGTCCGGGATTGTTTACGACCGCGGCCGAAATCGACACCACACTGGCAGCGCTGCACCAATTGGTCAGTTGATTCTCCGCAGGTTTTCCTGAGTCATCCCGGTCGACAGAATTTTTCTAGAGCGGCAAAATAATCGGGATAGGTTTTAGCCACGCAATCCGGATTCAAAATGCTGACACCGGGCACACGCAATCCGACCAACGCCAGACTCATAGCCATTCGGTGATCGTGATAGGTTTCTATTTTTGCACCGGTCAATGGGCCGGGGGTGATTGCCAGGCCATCGCCAAACTCTTCGACGTGGGCCCCAAATTTCCGCAATTCAATGGCCAGATTTCCGATCCGATCGGTTTCCTTGATTCGATTGTGAGCCACGTTGCGGATGGTCGTGGTTCCCGACACAAACA
>JANNWZ010000021.1:0-3701 GCA_031409295.1 Mariniblastus sp. | reverse complement strand
GGATTGGCCCGTGATGAGTTGAAGTTTTTCTCAAGGTGGTCATGGAGGATGCCCTGGCGACGGATTCGATCTCGGTGACTTCGCTGAGCGGGGATACCACGTTGGTCGATGCGGGCCTTTCATCGTATCGGCCCAACTCGGTCGACGATTCGCTTCGGTGCAGATCATGACCTGCTGACACTTCGGACAATGATAAACCGCCCCGACGGGTTTGGCTTCGCTTTCTTCCGGTGGCAGTTGGGCTGCCAGGGTCTCGGCCACGCAGCCGCCAAGCGAACTTGGCGATTGATCTGATCGACCATCCCAATCCACAGGGTTTGTGGTAGACGCGGATGCATTGGAAAGATCTGATGCAACACTGGAAAGATCTACTGCTTCGCCGGAAAAACTCATTGCTTCGCTGGAAACAACTCGTAGAGCGCTGAGCTCCGACGCGGTAGTTTCGCTGGCTTTCGTATTGTTTCCTAACAACTCGTTGCAGCGAGCCAGGTAGGCGGTGCGATGACGATTGCCGAAGTGCCCGTAATGCCGCACGCGGACCATCTTTTTGCGCAAGATATGCTGAATTCTATGCGGGCCACACCAAGACATTATTCGATTCGTTGCTTAAGATCCGAAGGAATTGTCCCGAAACAACTTCCGTGTCTGGGCATCGAAAATGATGAAATTCTATTGGCATTCGCTCCTCTCTCCCGTAAATTCGGAGATGAAGTTTCCCGCTAATCAGGTTTAGGACTCATCAACAGTTTTTCCATTTGCGTTTGATATTTACCAAGTCGTTGAAGCGTGGCTGGAAATTGGTTGTTTCGCAGCCAGTTGCTGTACGAGATGAATTCTTTGCTGGCGATGTTTTTGGACCAGAGCAGGCCGTTACCAGAAACGTGCAATAACTTGGTGCCACGCGGATCGGTCGAGGATTCGTAGTAGATGGTTTTTGCTTTCTTTTCAAAGTGAATATTGACGCTGTCTTCGGTCGGATCTCCAAAAAGACTCGCCGACCAACCCATCGTTTTCATCACCGCTTCCTATTCCTTCGACAACTCGAGCAGTGAAACTTGCTCGAGTTCAATCCTGATGTTGCCTCCTCGTTCGGTTTCATACGTCGGCGCACCAGTCGCCGACTGGAGAAACTGCGAAGCCGATCAAGCGATCGTCCTCGTTCGTATTTGCTTTGATAAACTCATGAACTTGCTCATCGCTTTCGAGGTCCCAAAGCGTTAGTTTCGTACCTCCCAGCAAGTAATGTTTGCCGTCGTTTGTGACGGCAACAACTGATACTTGGCCTGACAGTTCGTGCTCACGAAAAGCCAAGAGCTGTAGAGGGTCGAACGATGCGTGTTTCCAGCGGGCCAGTTGTTCGGCGGTAGGCGTTGCGACGGTTGGTTCGTCAGGCTTCCATGGAGCACCTGGTTTGTCGAGCGAATCGTTTGGCACAGTCAACGCGGCTGGAATGCCGGGTTAACAGTATTTTTGCGAACAAACATTATATCGAAATTCACTTCGTTGAGCTGGTGTCTGCGACGGCCGGCCCCGATGAAACCACTCTTCGCTCCAGCTTTGCAGCTCAAAGCATTTCGCAACCGCAATGCAGGAGCTTTGCGCCACGGCAAAGACCTGTAAAATACTGCTCATGTCTCTGCAAGATTCCAGCTTAGAATGAAAGGGCTCGGCAATGATCAAGCGTTTCTTTTCCCAATTGTTGTATGTGTCGATTGGTGTTGTCGTTTGTTGGCAAGGCCCAGTTTTTGCACAATCGGCGAGCCAGGACAAACTGCTGCGCGGGGTTCCAGAATCCTGCCTGGCCGTGTCGTTTTGGAATCATGGCCATCCGATCCCGGCCAACAGCACCAATAAAACGGACCAACTGCTTTCTGAGCCAACCGTGCGGCAGTTTATCGATTCCGGATTTGCGGCGGCGCTACAGACGATCAAAGAAGGGTCTCGAGAGCTGTCGCCGGAGATTAAACGCGATGCCGAGCAATTGATGGAAGTGGGAATGAACGCGTTCCTGCGCGGCGCAGGTGGCTTCATTGTGAAGGATGTCGAAATCACGCCAGAAGGGCCGGGCAAAGTTGAAGCAGTGGCTCTGTTGATGCTTGGCGAGAAAGCCAAGGATGCTGCTTCGTCCCTGACGCGGCTGATCCAATCTCAGTTTGGCCCAGGGCAGAAAGTGCAGATGGGCGAGGCTGTTTTTTTGCAGTTCACCAGCGAGAATTTGGGAGAGTTCCCAGTCCTGGTCGGTCAAGTGGATGGCTGCCTGATCGTTGGAGTTGGATCTGAGTTTGTTGGATCGACGGTCAAGCGACTGAGTGGCAATGCGGTCGCGCCGTGGATGCTGCAGTTGCAGCAACGGATCCCGTTGGAACGCAGAACGGCTTTGGGCTTTCTGGATGTGACCAAGGTGCGCGAGAAGATAATGACTTTCGCTCCTCCAGAAGTAGGCGGTCTGGTCGAGTCATTGGGGCTGGACAAGATCAAGTCGATTGAAACTTCGAGTGGATATTTCGAGTCAGGGATGGCCAATCGCATGTTGCTTCGCTTCGATGGTGAGCCAACCGGAATGTTTGCATTGAGTTCCGAAAGCGGACTGGAGGCTTCGGATTTGGCTCATATTCCCGACGATACCATGTTTGCGTTTGCGACTTCGATTGATCTGAACAAACAGTTTGATTTTTTTCTGGATCGGCTCCATGAAATGAGTCCCCACGATGCTGAAGCGTTTGCAGAAGGGCTCGCTGGATTGCGTGAGGAACTGCAGATTGACGTGCAACAGGATTTGCTGGCTCAGATTGGGCCGGTGGTCACTCTGCACAATGCTGCGGGGGATGGATGGTTGAGCGGACTGACTTTGACGGCTGAATTGAAGGATGAGGAGCGTTTTGCGAATACGCTGTTTCGTTTGAATGATGCTTTTGCCAAGAATCAATCACCTGATGGTCCCCGGCTATTTAATAAGCGTGCTGGCGATGCGACGATCACGACGGTGGTTGTTCCAACCGAAGAGTTTCCGTTCGAAATCAGCCTCTGCGTGCACAAAAAACGATTGCTGATGGCGCTCTATCCCCAGGCGATCATGACCGCAATTGGAGAACGCCCTGCCCCGTTGTTCGCCAGTGATTTACCGAACGTCTCGTTCGCAGCAGACAAAGCCGAAGCAAAATTGCTGACGATGCTGTGGGTGGATACCAAGCGACCCTTTGAGTGGCTCTACCCGCTGGTGCAAATGGGAATGGCGATGCGGTACCAGATGATCGAGGATTTTTCGCCAGCCATGCAGGCCCAGGTAGGTCCTCTGCTGCAATCCATCAGTCTGCCACCCGCACGAGCGATCCACAAACATCTGACTCCATCCATAATGGCGGTTCGTCGGGTCGCCGACGGTTTTGAATTTGAAAGCCATCAAAGTCTGCCGATGGTGGATC
This sequence comes from Mariniblastus sp., assembly GCA_031409295.1. Lineage (GTDB taxonomy): Bacteria > Planctomycetota > Planctomycetia > Pirellulales > Pirellulaceae > Mariniblastus. The sequence continues at coordinate 279 of JANNWZ010000021.1, read as the reverse complement.
CTTTGGTCGTGACACCGATGGGTATCGCGGTCCTGTTGCCAGCAGTCCAGCAAGTGCGCGGTGCTTCCGCCCGGGTTCAATCCATCAACAATATTCGGCAGATAGCGATCGCCATGCATAACTACGAATCCACTTTTATGAAATTCCCATCAGGATTTGGTCCTTACGAGCAAGACGGCCCGGAGGTTAGCTGGCGAGTAAAGATCCTTCCCTATATTGAGCAAAGCAATCTCTACGAAATGTACAAAATGAACGAACCTTGGGACAGTGAAAATAACC
>JANNWZ010000020.1:0-60284 GCA_031409295.1 Mariniblastus sp. | reverse complement strand
CGGTCCCCAGCCGTAACCACCGGGTCGAACTTTTTGAAAAAAGCGATCCAATGTTGCATCGTTCTCGGCGGGTGTCAGAAACGTCACCATCAACCATAATACGATTGTCGCCAAGGCCACTGCGAACATCTTTTCTTCCGGGCACAGCGGGCCGAAACCCACGGCACTGGCGACTGGTTCGGCGACCAAGAAGAACACCAGCGACCCGCCCATCGAAACAATTTCGCTCCAGGCATTAATGCGCCACCAAAACCAGCGCAACATAAACACCGCGCCGGTTCCAGCGCCGAGGGCCAGCAATATTTGCCAGGCGGCATCGACCGACACTCCGTACATCAGGACCGAGGCAATTCCGCCAGCAATCAATACGAACAACGAAGCATAACGCGACGCGGTGGTTAACTGTTTCGTCGACGCGTCCGGTCGCATAAATCGCTGATACACGTCCCGCACCAAATAGGATGCGCCCCAATTCATTTGCGTACTGAGCGTCGACATGAAGGCAGCAAAAAATGCCACCGTCAACAATCCGCGCAAACCAGGTGGACTGAGCTCGCGCATCACCATCGGATACCCGACGCCCGAGTCGAAATTCGGATCGGCAATTTCTCCTTGACGCAATTCCGGATACATCGCCAGCGCCGCCAGAGCCACAATGATCCAAGGCCAGGGACGCAAGCAATAATGAGCAATCTGAAACCACAACGTGGCCCATAACGAATGGCGTTCGTCTTTGCAGGCAGCCATGCGTTGAACCACATAACCACCACCGCCCGGTTCGGCGCCCGGATACCAGGTCGCCCACCACTGCACTAACAACAACAGCAGAAAAACGTGAAGCGGAAGCCACGCCCCAGCGCCACTGAAATCCGGAATCAAGTCAAATGCTGCCCGTCCTCCCGAACCAAAATTCTCAATCACTTTCGCCTCAAGCTCAGCAGCGCCACCGAAATGATTGATCGCCACCCAGGCGAGCCCAATACAACCCGCCATGGCGAGGCAAAATTGAAGCGCATCGGCTACGACCACTCCCCACATGCCGGACATCATGCCGTACAGGCCAACCAAACCGAGAGTCCCGAATATGATCAACCAGGGCCGAACCAGTATTGCGCGTTCACCGAATAGCGTCTGTTCAAGATTGGTTGCCGCCAAATTGTACAATATCGTTTCATTCAACACCGTGACCATCGCCGTCGTAACCCAGCCGATAATGATTGGATTGACAATCAGGGAGATGTAAATCGCGCGCGAAAAACGCAACGCAGCAGCCGGTTTGCCAGAATACCGCAGCTCCACCAATTCCACGTCGGTCATGACCTCGGCTCGTCGCCACAGCCTCGCGTAGACAAAGACCGTGATCATGCCGCCCAAGGCAAACGACCACCAGACCCAGTTGCCGGCTAAACCGTTTTGAATCGTCAGCCCCGTTACCGCCAGCGGAGTATCGGCCGCAAAGGTCGTCGCAACCATTGAAGTGCCCGCAATCCACCACGGCAAATTTCGCCCCGACACGAAATATTCGGCAACCCCTTGGCTGGCCCGGCTGCGATACCAAAACCCAATGCCCACGGTTACAGCGAAATAGGCTGCGATTACCACGTAGTCAATCGTTGTCAAAATCATTGAGTTTTATTTCCTGGGCGACAAGCGATAAATAATCAACTGTCGTATTTGAAAAGTGGGAGATGCTTCCCAGACTTTCGATTCGGTAATGACAGGCTAGTAATCCTATCCCACTTGCTTCCACTCGGTGGGTGGCAGATCGTGGTGATGCGAGGGATCGAGCGTGTACAACTTACCAAGCAAAGTGGTCCGATTGTATCCGGCAGATTGGAATTGCCATATCAACGGACCGCCCAGATCTCACGATCTCAGTGGACCATTCCACATTTATGGCTCCGTTCAGAAAAAAATTGCCAAACATCCGCAGCAATCGACGACAACGGATTGACAGTCCATTTTCGACCAAGCAAACTCACACTTCACCTTTAGCTGGTCAATTTCCGAATAGTACTTCAATATGAATCAAATCATCCGCTCGCTCTTTCTGGTTTGTCTGTTGTTTAACGTCAGCCCGGCACAGGAAAAAGCTACCGAAAAATCGGAAACGAAAATCAACTCGGGATTTCTGTCGGCCTTGAAACTTCGATCCATCGGACCCGCATTTATGTCGGGACGGATCGCGGATATCGCCGTTGATCGCAACAACCCCAACATTTGGTACATCGCCGCCGGCTCGGGAAACGTCTGGAAAACGACCAATGCCGGCACAACGTTTGAGCCGATCTTCGACAGTTACGAATCCTATTCAATTGGTTGCGTAACCATCGATCCGAGCCACAGCAATACAATTTGGATCGGCACGGGCGAAAACGTTGCGGGGCGGCATATTGGTTTCGGCGATGGAGTTTATGTGAGCCACGATGGTGGCCAGAGTTTTACCAACATGGGTCTGAAACAGTCCGAACACTTGTCGAAAGTCGTCGTACATCCCGCGAATTCGAGTGTTGTCTTTGTCGCCGCACAGGGCCCTCTGTGGTCACCCGGCGGTGAACGCGGTTTGTTCAAGACGATCGACGGTGGAAAAACCTGGAAGAATGTATTGAGCTCTGGTGAATACACGGGCGTCACCGATGTTGTGCTGGATGAAAAAAATCCCAACATCTTGTATGCGGCAACGCATCAACGGCATCGCACGGTCTGGGCCCTGCTGGATACCGGAACGGAGTCGGGGATCCATAAATCGACCGACGGCGGTGAAACCTGGAGCGAACTGAAAACCGGTTTGCCGGGCGGGGCTAAAGGCAAAATCGGACTCCAAATCTCACCCCAAAAATCTAACGTGGTGTATGCCGCGATGGAGTTGCCCGATCGCAAAGGCGGTTTTTTTCGCAGTGAAGATTTCGGCAATAGCTGGTCCAAGATGAGCGATTTTGTAGCCGGAGGTACGGGCCCGCATTACTATCAGGAAATCTATTGCGATCCCCACCGGTTTGACGTCGTGTATCACGCCGACGTGATGCTCGGCCGAACGACCGATGGCGGCAAGACTTGGGGGACCGTCGAGAAGAGCTCGAAACATGTCGATAATCATGCCGTCGCGTTTAGTCCCAACGATCCGGAATTTCTGTTGGTCGGGTGCGACGGCGGACTGTACCAATCGTCCGATTTTGCCCGAAACTACGAGTATTTTGCCAATCTGCCCTTGGCACAGTTTTACAAAGTCGACGTCGATTATGATTTCCCGTTCTATCATGTCGTCGGCGGTACGCAGGACAATAATACTCAATATGGACCAACGCAGACTGGGAATCAGCAGGGGATCCGAAACTCGGATTGGCAAATTACCATCGGCGGTGACGGACACGACAATGCAATCGATCCCACCGATCCCAATATCGTCTATTGCGAATCACAACAAGGTTATCTGCAACGTTACGATCGACGCACCGGCGAATCCGTGAGTATTCGACCGCAACCTGGCAAGGATGAAGTCGATTTTCGATTCAATTGGGATTCGCCAATTCTGATCAGTCCGCATAATCACAAACGATTGTATTTTGCCTCCAAGCACTTGCATCGCTCGGACGATCAAGGTGACAGTTGGAAAACCATCAGCCCCGACCTCTCCCGCAACAACAACCGGTTTGAATTAAAAGTCATGGGTCGGGTCAACGGCATCGATGCCGGTTTCGATTTGATGGCCATGTCGCAATATGGCAACATCACCTCGATCAGCGAATCGCCGTTGGTTGAAGGCTTGTTGTATGTCGGTACCGACGATGGCTTGATTCAGGTCAGCGAAGATGGTGGCAAGAACTGGCGTCGCGAGGAACGATTTTTTGAGGTGCCGGAATACGCGTTTGTCAACGACATCAAAGCGGACAAACACGATCCGGATACGGTCTATGCGGCTCTCGATCATCACAAGTCAGGTGACTATCAACCTTGCCTGATCAAGAGTATCGATCGAGGCAAGACCTGGTCTTCAATGAAGGGCGACCTACCAGCGCGGCATTTGTGTTGGCGGATCGAACAAGATCACGAAAACAAAAATCTCTTTTTTCTGGGGACAGAATTTGGCTTATTTGTTTCGTTGAACGCCGGCGAAAATTGGATCAAGATCACCTCCGGAATTCCGACAATTCCGGTTCGCGATCTGGCGATTCAAAAACGGGAAAATGATCTAGTATGTGCCACGTTTGGTCGGGGCTTCTATGTGCTCGATGACTATTCGACGCTGCGCAAACTGAGCGACGAGTTGCTGAAAGACAAAGAGTTCCAGCTGTTTCCCATTCGCGCGGCCTTATGGTACCTACCCAATGATTATCTAGGTGGCCCTCAAGGCGCTCAGGGAGATAGTTTCTTCCGAACTCCCAATCCTGAATTCGGGGCCATGTTTACCTACTACGTTAAGGATTCAATCAAAACGAAAAAGCAATTGCGTCAAGAAAAAGAAGCAGAAATTACGAAAACCAGCGGAGATTTGCCGATTCCAACTTGGGACGAGTTGCGCGCTGAGGAACAGGAAGAGGCTGCAAAAATCTACTTTGAAATTACCAACCAATCGGGCGAACGAGTGGCCCAAGTTGATGCGACGACCGAAGCTGGGTTGCACCGAGCCAACTGGAACCTGCGACATACCGGATTCATCGGACTCGGTACCGGCCCTTTGGTTGTGCCGGGAAAATACGTCGTGCAAGCTTATCGACGACAAAACGGTGAAGCAACAAAACTTGGCGAGTCAGAAAAACTGGAAGTCAAATCCATTGTCGAGCCAAGTTTGAAGCAACAGGCCCATGGTAAGACAATAGATTTTCAAGCCGAAGTTGCCAAACTGCAGGACAGTATTTCTGCCACGACTCAATCCGTGGCCGAAGCGATCAAACAGATCGCAGCCGCGAAAACGGCCGTCAGCACCAGTTCCAAGGGCACGCCAGAATTGCAAAAATCCGCGCGCGAGTTGGAGCTGGCTTTCGAAAATTTGAACATCAAACTCAACGGCGATCCACTGAAAGAAGCTCGCTTCGAACCGACCGTTCCTTCGATCGGCAGCCGATTGGGCGGGGCGCTGTATGGAACGCTTGGAAATACGTATGGGATCACCAAAGCTCAACGTGAACAGGTGGAAATAGCTCGCGAGGAATATGCCGAAGTTTCCGAAACGGTTAACAAATTGCTTGGCAAAGAACTCAAATCGTTCTGGAAAAAACTCGACGACGCCGGTATTCCATGGACACCCGGTCGAGCAATTCCCAAATCGTAAGCACCGATGCATAATTTTTAGAACAAAATGGATGGACAAGATGTACAGGATGATTTCAATTCGTTGATTGATGCACTTGTGTCGTGTGAATCGTTTGTAATCGAGTTTCGGATTGCCAAAATTGATCAGTAGGCCGACCTCGATTCCAGCTGCCTTTAAGTAGTTAATAATCTGGGCCTGGTGCTCGGGAGCGATCGCCTTGGCAGCCTTGAGCTCGACGATGACTTTTCCTTCACCGAAAAGGTCAGCATAGAACTCGCCAACGATTCGTTGTCGAAAGTGAACATGGATAGGATGCTGGCATTGCACTTGCAATTCCGTGTTCTGGAAAGCGATTGCCAAGGCGTTCTCATAAACTGATTCCAGAAACCCGGTTCCCAACTCATTGATGACTTCGAATGCACAACCGATGATTTTCCAGTGACTTCTCCCTACTGCAAGTCGGATCGACGATCATCCTGTAAATCCTGTAAATCCATGTTCGTTTCTCCCGTTGTGTCGACTGGTGAGGGTTACGCCAGTTTACTTATGTAGTGGTGCTTAGTTTGGCCGACTCGTTGAGAATTTGCGATTGGTTGCGACGAGAGCGGGATCGGAATCCAGACTCTGAATTCCGTAAGGACATAATCTGTCACGACTCGCTCGAAGCCGATCCCGCCTACCTCCTCGTTGCAAAACCAGTTGGTTATCCGGTAGATTTGTGCCTGGAATGTGGGACTGCGAGTCAACCGAGGTTTCTCTTGAGGCGGATTGTGAAACTACCAAAAATTCTGGCCGTCACGTTTGATATGGACGGACTGATGTTCAACACCGAAGATCTCTATGATCACGTCGGTTCGGTGCTGCTCGCCCGCCGCGGCCACCAATTTACCCAAGAATTGAAACTAAAAACCATGGGGCTCCCCGGCCCTAAATCGTTTGAAGTCCTGCAAGGTGAACTTGGCCTTACCGATACTTTTGAGTCATTTCAACGTGATACCGACGAAATTTTCGCCGAGATTTTGCCGACTCAATTACAGAAGATGGCCGGGCTCGATCGCTTGTTGGACTTGTTGGAGTCGCAAAATATACCCAAAGCCGTAGCCACCAGTTCACATCGAGAGTTTGCCGAAACTGCTTTAGCTAAATTCGATCTTCAGCAACGATTCGAGTTTCTGCTCACTCGGGATGATGTTATTCATGGCAAACCTCATCCCGATATTTATTTGGCGGCCGCAGCCAAATTGAATATCGAGCCGCGACAAATGTTGGCGTTGGAAGACAGCGTCATTGGAAGTACGTCGGCCGTCGCAGCTGGCGCTTACACCATTGCGATTCCCACCGTTCATAGCCAACACCAAGATTTCAGTCACGCCAACTGCGTCGCCCGTTCGTTGGAAGATCACGTGATCCTAGGCTTATTCGAAAGTCGGTAAAATTGTCCCGCTGACAGGGGTAGCTTTTCACACCGGTTTAGGCTTTGATAGAGCGACTTCGGCTCGGCCAAAATGTTTCGTTTTTTGATACTAGAAACTTACAGGATTGATATTCATGGATGCCCCTTTAGCAATCGTACTTGCCGCGGGAAAAGGAACCCGCATGAAATCGGATCTGCCCAAAGTTTTGTGCGAAGCCAACGGTCGACCGCTGGTCAGTTATGTCATCGACTCACTGAAGGCTGCCGGAGTAACAAGTTTTGTCGTCGTGGTCGGTTATCGCGCCGAACTTGTTGAAGCGGCTTTGTCCGATATTGGTGACGTCCAATTCGTGTTACAAACGGAGCAGTTGGGTACGGGGCATGCCGTGATGATGTGCCGATCGGCGATCGCCCATCACGATGGTCCGGTGGTCGTTGTTGCGGGGGACTCGCCCATGTTGCAAGCGGATTCCATTCGCCTGTTGCTCGATGAGTTCGCTGCCACGCGGCCCGCTTGTATCCTCGGCACTTTGATTCACGACAATCCCACGGGACTGGGTCGAATTGTCCGCGATTCTGTTGGAGCCTTCATCGGAATTGTGGAGCATAAAGACGCGACGCCCGAACAGCTGGAGATTTGCGAGACAAATATGAGTACTTACGTATTCGATTGTCAGAAAATGTTGCAAGCTTTGGGTCAGTTGACCGCTGACAACCGGCAGAAAGAGTATTACATTACTGATATTCCGGGAATCCTGCTTGGTGAGGGTGAAGACGTGCGGGCCTTGCCTGTACTCAAGCCGATTGAGGCGCTGAGTGTCAACACCGTCGAACACTTGGCAGAAGTCGAAGCGGCGATGAAAGCCCGTCTCGGAAACGACTAACGGAAAACGTTCGTCACGATGCAACTATGCGGCAATCAAATCAACTTTTTGTCAGACCAAAACATGCCTGAACTAAAGATCTTTAGCGGCCGCGCCAATCCAGAACTATCGAAGAAAATTGCCGCATTTTTGAATCTGGATTTGGCGCAGTGTATTTTTTCCACGTTTCCCGACGGTGAGTTTCACTGTCGAATCGAAGACGTTCGCGGTCGAGACGTATTTTTGATTCAACCAACCTGTCCTCCGGTCAACGACAACTTGATGGAGTTGTTGATCATGATTGACACTTGCCTACGGGCCAGCGCCGAACGGATCACCGCTGTGATTCCATATTTCGGGTACGCCCGGCAGGACCGAAAGGACGCTGGGCGTGTACCGATCACTGCGAAATTGGTCGCGAACATGATTACCCGGGCCGGTGCCGATCGGGTCCTCACGATGGACTTGCATGCTGCTCAGATACAGGGCTTCTTTGATGTTCCCGTCGATCACATGTACGCCGGCAGTGTACTCAACGAGTACTTTCAAACTTTGAATATTCCATCCGATAAACTGGTAATCGTCAGCCCGGATGAAGGGAGTATCAAACGTGCAGTTGGCCATGCCAAACGCCTCGGTGGCGAACTGGCGATTATTGATAAACGGCGGATCTCCGCCGACTCGGTGTCGCAGGAGAACATTATTGGTGGCTCGATCGAAGGCAAGACTGTGTTGATGTTTGACGACATGATCAGCACGGCCGGTTCGATTTGTGGAGCCGCAGAACTAGTCAAGAAAAAAGGAGCACGCGAGATTCACGTCGCGGCCGCCCATGGAGTGTTTGCCGGTTCGGCGATCCAACGCTTGCGTGACGCGCCGATCGACAGCATCGTTGTCACGGACAGTATTCCGGTTCCACCCGAAAAACAGTTGCCCAATATGAAAATCCTGACCGTCTCACTGATGCTGGGCGAAGCCATTAAACGCATTCATCAACACAAATCAATCAGTGCGATTTTTGACGGGACCTAACGGACAGGCTCCATGGACGACGGCTCCTGTAATTCACTACAAACGACGAAACAGCGCTTGTAGACTGATCTGCGACCAAGTTTCAAAATCGTCCAGCTCCGACAACAATTCGTGGACAGGACGAAATCCGGATTCCATGATCTCCGTTTCACGGGCCGTTACGTTTGGGATTGTTACCGTGAACAGGTGCACGATTCCCAAATGTACTTTGCCGACCTCGGTTTGATCGTCGTTGATCAATCCCACTAGTTGTTGTTCAAACTCTGTATCGATGATTACCTCTTCGTCCAGCTCGCGCTGCATCCCGAGATTGTAAGGTGAATGTTTGTCCGCATCGAGCGTCGATACGTGACCGCCAATGCCAACACTCCGTTTCTTGTGCAGCCGCGATTCGCCTTGCCCGCTGCCCCGTCGGTATTGAAAAACCTGGAGCGCCCCATCAGCGGATCGATGCTGGAAAATACAATAGGGAATCAGTTGCTTAAAATTCGGATCCTGTTCCATTTGATCGCGGGGGAGGTATTGAGTGTTTTGGGGAGACAACAGGGTCGGCAAGTAGCGTTCAGGCTGGTCGCTGAATCCGTGAAAGTACCCACACTGATGAAACAATTCGGTCTTTACGACCATCACTTGCTCGACTTCAACCGTTGACATGGGTTTCCTTTTTGAAAAACTATTGCGTCAAAATAGTGCGTGTATTCCGAACACCGCGACATTCTGGCTGACATGTTAAGGCAAACGCCCTTCATTTTCGACGGGGCATGTCCAACCACAATTCGCAATACAAGGTTACAACGGGATGATCTTCGCGTAAAATGGAGCACAGCCAGCGAATCGTTTTTCACTGTTCACCGTTGATTTTTTCGATCGAAACCACACAGGCTGTTTTATGACCGCTCAACGATTGGGCCGAAATTCGTCCGCGTATTTCAAAATGAACACAATCCCGTGGCGGAACATCGGCTTGATCAGCCTTTTGGTCGGCTGGGGTTCTTGGGTTGGCCTCGCTGGCTCGAGCGGGCAGGAAATCAATTTCGCCAAACAGATTCGTCCGCTGCTCACAAGAAACTGCATTTCTTGCCATGGTCCCGATGAAACGCACCGTGAAGCGGACTTGCGATTGGATTCTTTTGAGGGAGCATCCGCTTCGGAAATCGTACCTGGAAAGCCTGACGAGAGCGAAGTCTATCGTCGAATTACTTCCGATGATTCAGGCGTCCGAATGCCTCCGCCGGAACATGGAAGTGCATTGACGAGGGATGAACAAGAGTTGATTCGACGCTGGATCGCCGCTGGGGCAGAGTACACGCAACATTGGTCGTTTATCCAGCCTACCTCTGCCACTCCGCCCAGCTCCAAGTTTGATGATTGGACTTACAACGAGATCGATTGTTTCATTGCTCAGAAACTGGAATCCAATCAACTCGCGCCGTCGGAAATGGCCGAACCGCATCAATTGATCCGCCGTCTGGCACTGGATCTGACCGGATTACCGCCCACGAAGGCCCAAGTCGATCGGTTCGCTGCTAGTCCGACGATTCAATCCTATGAAACGATTGTCGATGAACTACTTGCGTCTCCAACCTACGGCGAACATTGGGCGGCGATGTGGCTGGATCTCGCGCGCTATGCCGATTCGTATGGTTATGCCTCGGATGAAGAACGTACCATTTGGCCCTGGCGCGATTGGGCCATCGCGGCTTTCAATCAGAATATGGGTTACGACCAATTTACAATCGAACAGATTGCCGGTGACCTGTTGCCCGATGCCACTCCGGCACAGCAGTTGGCGACGGCCTTTCACCGGAACACATTGAATAACACCGAAGGCGGAACCAACGACGAAGAGTTTCGCACTATTGCAGTGAAGGATCGCCTCAACACCACGATCAATGTTTGGATGGGTTTGACGATGCGTTGCGCCGAGTGTCACACTCACAAATACGATCCAATCAGTCAGACCGAATATTACCAGTTCCTGGATTTCTTTAACCAAACAGCCGATGCCGACCAAAATGACGATGGTCCTCGTCTCGACGTCGTGTCCGTTGAACGAAAACTCCTGATCGCGAAACTCGAACTGGAAATCGCCGCCCTGCGAGAGAAACTTGGACCACCCAGAAGTGTGTGGCAAACTGTTTTGCCACAGAGCGCAAATTCCACGGGACAGGCGGAACTAAAAATCAATGAGGATCAGTCGGTTTCCGCTCTTGGAAACGTCGCTGACAAGGACGATTTCACACTGCAGTTTAGTTTGCCGTCCGGAGTACATCGGGGACTGAAATTGGAAATCATGCCCGAAGAACGGACCGGAAACAATGTCGGTCGATCCGAGGGAGGTAATTTCATCATCAGTCAAATTCTCGCCACGATGCCGGCAGCCGACGCGACCGAGCCAACTGTGAAGTACTTGTTTTCCGATGCCGCAGCCGATTTTTCACAAACGGGATACGATGTGAAACTGATGATTCGCGACACCATCGATGATCTTGGATGGGCGGTCGCGGGCGGGTCTGGGGGGTTTTCGCAACCTCGATTTGCGGTCTTGACCTTTACCGAACCGATCCAACTTGACTCGCCCTCGACGTTGACAATCACCTTGAAACAGCAATCTCCCTGGCCTAAACATTTGGTCAGTCGACTACGGGTTGCAGTAACCGATGTTGAGCAGGCGGCCGAGAAATTCCGTTCGAATCAGTTAGAGCCCGTTGATCCGGAGCTGGCAAAATTGGAAACCCAAAAACAGGAATTGGCCACGCCTGCCAAAGTGCCCGTCCTTCAAGAATTGCCGTTGGAAAAACATCGGCAATCGCACGTCATGCTGCGGGGGAGCTTTCGAGTACCGGGCGATGTAGTAACGGCGGCCGTTCCTATCGCATTTCATCCACTGCCTGACATGGCTCCGGTCAATCGTCTTGGTGTTGCCAAATGGTTGCTCGCCGCGGAAAACCCACTGACCGCCCGCGTCACCGTGAACCGGTTCTGGTCCCGAATTTTTGGCCGCGGAATTGTGGAAACGGAAGAAGATTTTGGCAGTCAAGGAAGCTTTCCGACGCACCCGGAATTGCTGGACTGGCTGGCGATCGACTTTCGCGAGCATGGCTGGAACGTCAAACGATTGCTGAAACAACTCGTGATGTCGGCAACCTATCGACAGACTGGCCAAACGTCGGATCAACGCTTGGATATCGATCCGCAAAATACGTTACTTTCACGCGGCCCACGAATCCGACTGACGGCCGAAGTGTTGCGCGATCAAGCGTTGTCAGTGAGTGGTTTGCTCAGTTCCAAAATGTATGGCCCGCCCGTTTTTCCACCCAGTCCGGTCAAGAGAATTGTGAATGCGTTTTCGGGGGGAATGGATTGGAATGTCAGCCCAGGCGAAGATCGCTATCGTCGAGCCATTTATACGTATCTGAAACGAAGTCAGCCACATCCATTGTTCGAGACGTTCGACATGGCGACGCGGGAAGTTTGCAGCCTGCGCCGTTTCCGCACAAACACGCCGTTACAGTCGTTTATGGCACTGAACGACGAGACATTTGTCGAGTGTGCTCAACACTTGGCGGCTAAAATGCAGCAACACTCGATGGAGGTTGATCGACAAATTGAGTTTGGATTGACGACCGCCTTGCAGCGTCCGGCAGATCCGCATCAAACTTCGACGTTGCAGAATTTGTACGCCCAGACTTTCAAGCGATTCGCCAATGACTCGACTGCGGCCAGTCAAATGGCGGGTTTGGATGAAATTGAGTCGAAGACGAATAATCAAGTCGCCGAATTGGCCGCTTTGACCGTCGTGGCAAATGTGATTTTGAATCTAGATGCCTTTTTTACCAAATAAGTGATCGAACCATGAAAAAATCGGCTTTCGGGAATTGGGCTGAATCCCGCGCTCAATTGCAAACGAGACGACATTTTTTGCAAAACTGTCAATTGGGTTTGGGCGCACTCGCCGTTAGCCAATTGGCCGGCGTTAGTATGGCAAATCCGGTTAGATGCCAGTACGATTCGACAACAAATGACCATCCAATAACGTCGCAAACGCCGATGTTGGCGGCGCGTGCGAAGCGAGTAATCTATCTCCACATGGAGGGTTCGCCACCACAACATGAGTTGTTCGACTACAAGCCCGAGTTGGCCAGGCTTAATCAGCAGGAGTGCCCAGCGGAATTGCTTGCCGGAAAAACGTTCGCCTTTATCAAGGGAACACCCAAGTTGCTGGGACCGCAAGTCAAATTTTCCCAGCAAGGGAAAAGTGGACAATGGATTAGCGAAATGCTACCACAGATCGGCCAACATGCGGACGACTTGTGCATCATCAACTCAATGTTCACCGAACAATTCAATCACGCCCCAGCTCAGTTGTTGTTACATACTGGCAACCCACAATTCGGCGGTGCTTCGTTTGGTTCGTGGGTCACGTATGGGCTGGGTTCGGAAAATGAAAACTTGCCGGGGTATGTCGTGATGGTCTCGGGTGGGTCAATGCCATCGGGGGGCAAGAGTCTTTGGAGCAACGGTTTTCTACCCTCCATTTTCCAGGGAGTTCAATGCCGCAGCGAAGGAGAGCCCGTGCTGTTTGTGGCAAATCCACCGGGAATGTCTCGAGAAATTCGCCGTGAAAGCCTCGATGCGCTGAATGAGTTGAACCAACGAGAATTGGCACAGTTCCATGATCCAGAAACATTGACTCGAATCAAGCAATATGAATTGGCTTTTCGCATGCAGGTCTCTGTTCCCGAAGTGATGGACATTTCGCGCGAGTCGTCAGCGACACTTGCCGCCTACGGAGCGCAACCGGGCGCAGCATCCTTTGCCAACAATTGCCTATTGGCCAGGCGTTTGGTCGAACAAGGAGTCCGTTTCGTCCAGTTGTTTGATTGGGGATGGGACATTCATGGCACCGGCCCGCACGATGATTTAGCGACTCAGTTTCCGCTAAAATGTCGCGAAACCGACGGCCCCATTGCCGCTTTGTTGAGCGACTTGAAACAACGGGGAATGCTCGACGATACACTCGTGATTTGGGGGGGCGAGTTCGGCAGAACGCCCATGAATGAAGCCCGTAACGGCTCGAAGTATTTGGGCCGCGACCATCATCCCAATTGCTTTTCGATGTGGTTGGCCGGGGCCGGCACCAATGCCGGAACCACGTACGGTAAAACGGATGAATTAGGGTACCAGGTGGTCGAAAATGGAGTTTCCGTGCGTGATTTGCAGGCGACCTTAATGCATACGTTGGGGATGGACGCACATCGGTTGAGTTTTCCATTTCAGGGCTTGAATCAACGCTGGATCGGACCGGCGAATGATCCCAAAGTTCGACACGAATTATTGAGTTGAAGACTTACCTGTTCCGACGATAAGCGAATTCCAAACCTGGGGGTGCGTCGCAATAACTTTCCGTTCGCTCAAAAAATACCGACTGGAAACAGGTGATTTGAAACATTACAATCGAGCCATCCTCTTCCCTCGAAAATTGGAAAACTCATGGCCAGTCCTGACATTCCCGTTGGTATTGATTTAGGAACTACTTTCTCAGCGATCGCCTATCTCAATCAGGACGGGCGTCCTTGCACGATAACAAACAGCGAAGGTGAGTTGACGACGCCGAGTGTCGTTTTCTTCGATCGCGACGAAGTTATCGTTGGAACCGAAGCGATGTTGGCTGGCGAAACCGATGTCAGGCGATTAGCGCGGACCGCGAAACGCGACATGGGTGGAGTCCGTTTTCGGCACACCGTCCTCGACCGACATTTGCCTCCTGAAGTAATCCAATCGTTCGTACTAAAACGATTAAAGAACGATGCCGCACTCAAGTTGGGACAGTTCACCAAAGCTGTCATCACCGTACCGGCGTATTTCAATGAACCACGTCGCAAGGCGACTCAAGACGCTGGCGAGTTGGCCGGACTCGATGTAATTGACATCATCAACGAACCCACCGCCGCCGCGTTGGCGTATGGCGTGCAGCGCGGATTCTTGAATGAGAGAGGAGAAGCAAAACAACGGGAGTTGATCCTCGTTTACGATCTCGGCGGTGGTACGTTCGACGCGACCTTGATGGAGATTGATCATTCCCAATTTACCGCCCTGGCAACTGCCGGTGATGTCTACTTGGGCGGTATCGATTGGGATCAACGATTGTTTGATTTTGCCAAAAGTGAAATCGAAAAATCCACCAAAACGGACTTGGATGCGGATCTGAACTTCAAAGAAAAATTAATGAACCAGTGCATTCGGGCGAAGAAATCGCTTACTGCCCGGACGGAAACCGTGATTCGAGTTGACAACGAAGGCGAGCGTTACTCGGTCGTGATCACACGTCAGCAATTTGAGGAATTGACCAGCGACTTGTTGGAACGGACCCGTTTGACCACGAATCGATTGCTGCAAGATGCAAAGCTCAGATGGTCAGATTTGACAAAATTATTGTTGGTCGGAGGCTCGACCCGGATGCCGATGGTGATTGAGATGCTCGAACGCCAGTCCGGCTTGCCCATCGATCGTTCGTTGTCGCCGGACGAAGCGGTCGCGCACGGAGCAGCAATTTACGCCGGCATGTTGCTCAAGCACGGTGCCTCCGTCAAATCCGGTATCTCGGTCATCAACATCAACTCGCATGACCTGGGCGTGTTGGGAGTCGATCCACAATCCGGAAAACCGCGGCGGAAGATTGTTATTCCCCGCAATCATCCACTGCCTACGAAATCCGCGAAGCGCTTTCAAACTTCCAAAGATGGACAAAAAAAAATCGTGGTGCAAATCGTTGAAGGCGGCACGGACGAAGGGCAGGGGACGACGACTATTGGAAAGTGTCTCGTGACCGACTTGCCGCAGGACATCAAAAAGGGAACGGAGGTGGTTGTTAGTTTCAGTTACCTGAGTTCAGGTCGATTGGAAGTTTTGGCCCAACTTCCATCACTCAACGTTTCGGCAAATTCAACCATCGATCGGGCTTCCGGCATGACGACCGAACAGATTATCCAATGGAAACAAAAATTAGCCCAAGGTGCGAGTTTCCTCGAATCGGAACCCCTGGCGCAGTCGAAACGAAATCAATCCAAAACCGCGCTCGAAATTGCGCCAGCCAATCCCATTTCGAAATCGAAACCCGCTGTGAAATCGAAGACCAAACCAAAGTCCGCCTTGGTTGAGGACGAACCACGCCAGCGGGATCCTGTGCTCCAAAAGGCGGCGTTGGAAAAAAACCAGGCCCTCAAGTCGGCGGACCAATCGGCAGACCTCGTGGCGTCGGTTGCCAAGAAAACGGATTCTGTGATATCGGATAGAAAACGGGAGTCTGCGCCGAATGATCCAACCACCAACGATCCAGCTTTGGATTTTGAAGTCAATGAACACTCGGGTATTTTTGCGTTTGGGGATGAAGAACCAAAACCGGAAGTCGGTGCTTCGGTTTTAGGTATCTTGCGCGACAATCTTGGCTCAGCAAAATCCGACGTCGGTGAATCCATGTTGGATTTCTTGAAAGATTCCAACCCGGACCAACAAATTCCCGGCGATTCAGTTTTAGATTTCCTGAACGAAGCCACCGAAAAAAAACCGAGGGCGAACGATTCCGCCCTGGATGATTTCTTGAAAGAACGAAAAAACTAAACCCAAGTTTGCGAATTGCTGTTCTCGGCCAGAGTCAGCAAATCCGGTCGCTCATCGAACGAATTTGAGAAGGTCGCGATGTCCAGTCAATTGGTCTGATAGACGGTTTGCTGAGCGTGTTTCAACAATGCATCCGCCTGATTTCGACTGGCATCCACGGTCACCTCCGCCGACGCGTTTTCTGTTTCCCAGACCACGATCTTCGTCATGCGCAAATCATAACCCTTGATCGATTGAATCAACCCGGGTGAGACTTCATCGAGCAGGTACCGAGCCATGTTTTCAGCGGTTGGATTGTAGGGCATCAAGTAGATTCGGTTCGGATGCACTTGTCTCAAGGCATCAATTGCATTTTGGTCCTGGTCCCACAACAGGAATCCGTGATCCCAATGTTCATCGATCCAACCTTTGAATACTCGGTTCAAAACACTAAAGTCCACGACGCGCCCCAACGCATCGACTTCACTGCCGGTAACATGAAATTCCACTAGATAGTTATGTCCGTGCAGATTTGCACACTTGCCTTCGTGATTCAATAATCGGTGGCCAGCGCAAAAAGTGACTTTTCTCATGATCGTAATGCTCATCGTGTCGCGCTACTTCTCTGTTGTCGGGGGACTGAGTTTAGGATTATTTTTGTGACGGTCAAAATCGCGTTGCGTTTTTTTGGCCAGGTTTTGGTGAAATGCATCCGTCAAATCGACGCCCGTTTGATTGGCGAGGCAAATCAACACAAACAGTATATCAGCGAGCTCCTCCGACAAAGTTGATTTTTTGTCGGATGTTTTAAAACTCTGGTCACCATAGGTTCGCGACAGGATTCTCGCGAGTTCCCCGACCTCTTCGACGAGTTGTGCCAAATTGGTCAATTCCGAAAAGTAATTGACTCCGATGTCAAGAATCCAGCGATCGACTTTTTCCTGGGCTTCATGAAGTGACACTGCTTGGTCTCGGTTGTATCGAGGTAGTTCAAGGTTCATGTTTCTAAATTGGCCTCTGTAAATTGAATGGAATTTGGTGCGACAAAACACCCATTGATTGAGCAATTTGCAGGATTTGGTGTAAACTGCTTCTTCAAGTCGTGACAACGCTCAGCCGAGTTTGTTAGACTGTTTCTCAAAGGATTGGGTTTTCCATCGAAAGCCAATCCCTAAAATTGGCTGACTTTTTTGCGATCCAATTAATCGTTTCGCGGGTAGTACTTGATTTTTTCAGGAAAATGGTTGATGAAATTCTCATGCGGTGTATTGATGCGAGATGAACCCACGGTCCGAACGGGTGTCAAGTGTTGGGTAATCCGACGCTGTACTTTCGTTTTTTCGATGATGGCTGTTTGTTTTTTATTGACAAATCCCTCGCGATCCGATGAACCGGTTGACTGGTTTCGTTGGCGCGGCCCTGAGATGAATGGAGCTTCCCGCGAAACCAATCTGCCCGACTCCTGGAGCTTGGCCGGCGAAAATCTGCTGTGGCGAAAAACTGGGTTTGGCACGCGTTGTACGCCCGTCATTATGAACAATCGGATGTACTTTGTCTGTCGTGACAAACCCGAAACCACAGAAGAAGGCGAAAAAACGGTTTGTCTGGACGCCCAAACGGGAGAGTTGATTTGGGAGAGCATCCACAATATGTTTTTGTCCGATGCGCCGGCGGAACGAGTGGGTTGGGCCAGCGTGGTTGGCGATCCAGAAACCGGGAATGTCTACGTCCTGGGACTCGGTTGCATGTTCCAATGTCTCAATGGCGAAACCGGTGAAGTTCTGTGGCAGCGGGCCATGAATGAAGAGTACGGAATGTTGTCGACCTATGGTGGTCGCACCAATTTTCCGGATATCTTTGAGAACTTGGTGATCATCAGTGGCGTGATGACACAATGGGGTGAGAACGCTGTGCCAGCACACCGTTTTATTGCGTTTGACAAGCGAACTGGCGAACCAGTTTGGTTCATGAGCACTCGATTGCGTCCCGAGGACACGACTTACAGCACACCTGTTTTTACAACTTTCAATGGCCAGGCAGCCATGTTGTTCGGTGGCGGAGACGGTTCGATGTATGCCGTACAACCCCGCACGGGAAAAGTGATTTGGAAATATGATGCCTCGCCGCGCGGATTCAACACGACACCGTTGGTAGTCGACAATATCGTGTACTGTGCCCATGCGGAAAAAAACACCGCGGACACAACGATCCTCGGTGCGGCGTTTGCACTCGACGGTCGATTGACGGGGAACATTGGCGAACAACAATTGTTATGGAAAATCAATGCGTTGGCAGTGGGCCGCAGTTCGCCGGTTATGGTCAATGGATTCTTGTATCTTGTCGATGACGGGGGAACACTGTTTTGTATTGATCCCGTTAAAGGTAAGGTTGTTCATGAAACCAAGGTGGGCCGCATCATGTTCGGATCGCTGTTGTCTGCCGACGGCAAATTGTATTGTGGCGAGGCGACTGGCAATTTCTGGATTTTTCGCCCCAAAAGCGATGGCTCGCTGGAACAACTCTCGCGAGTCCGTCTGAAGAACGAAGAGATTTTGTCGTCGCCAATTGCGTCCGGTGGCCGAGTCTATTTTACTTCGACCGAAGCGGTCTATTGTATTGGGAAAAAAGATGTAACACCGTCGGCGAGTCCGACGCCGGCAACTCCGATGGAAACACCCGTTGCCAACACCGACAAAATCGCTCACATCCAGATCGTCCCGGTGGAAGCATTTTTGGGCTCGAATGAAAAGCTCGAGTACCAAGTCTGGGGATTTAACGCACGCGGACAATCCATGGGAAAAGTCGACGCCGTTTTTTCGCTCGAGGGTCAAGGTAGTCTCAGCAACAATAGTTTTACCGCACCGGCGTCCGGGCAGCATGTGGGCAAAATAACCGCCAAGGTCGGCGAACTTACCAGCGTCGCGCGACTGCGAGTCGTGCCACCGCTGCCATGGAAATTTGATTTTGAAGACGGTCAAGTTCCAGCCACTTGGATCGGAGCCGCGTATCGTCACACTCCGAAAGTATTTGAGAACCAAAAATGCCTGGTGAAAATCAGTACGATTCCCAAGGGTACCCGCAGCCAGCTTTGGATGGGACCGTCGGGGCTGTCGGATTACACAATCCAGGGCGATTTTTATTCGACTGGCGAAGGCGAGCGTCGCGCGGATATGGGATTGGTAAATCAGCGATACACGTTGGATTTGATGGCCAAAGGCCAGCTTCAAATACGTTCGTGGACGCCGCGACTGGAATTGAGATTTGCCAAAACTATTCCCTTTGAGTGGCAACCCAATGAATGGTACACGATGAAATTCCAAAGCGAAAACCGTGATGGAAAAGCAATCCTCCGTGGCAAGGTCTGGAAACGGGGAACCGCTGAACCGAGCGATTGGACGGTCGAAGCAGCCGATGCAACCCCCAACGTTAACGGCAGTCCCGGCCTGTTCGGCAACTCCAGCCTCGCCGAATTCAATTTGGATAACATCCAAGTTCAATCGAACAACTAACGCTTTGATTCCTGCAATGAACTGACGTGCGTTTCCGAAATACGGACCGATTTACCTGATTTTTTTACACACCCAGCCTTCGGCTGTTTGGGAGTTATCGACTATGCGAATGCAATTTCTGTTTTTATTTTTGGCCATTGCTTTTTTGAATGCGAGCGGCACGCGAATCGTGGCCCAGGACGCCGGCTACGACCCGACGGGGGAAGTTCGCAAAGCCGTGACGGACTTGAAAGTTGGTCCCAAAGATTGCCCTCAATGGCAAGGTTCACCCCTGCGAAACAACGTTGTGCAGGCAGATAAGATCCCACTTCTATGGGATGTCGAAACCGGAAAGAACGTGCGTTGGAGTATGCAATTGGGTTCCGAGTCCTATGGCAACCCGATCGTCGCCAATGGCAAAGCACTGGTTGGAACGAACAACGGTGCGGCTTATTTAGCGCGATATCCCAACACGGTTGATTTGGGTGTACTACTTTGCTTTGATGAACAAAACGGTAAATTCATGTGGCAACATTCCAGTGAAAAGTTGCCAACGGGTCGCGTTCATGACTGGCCAGATCAGGGAATTTGTTCGGCTCCTTTGATCGATGGCGATCGACTTTGGTACGTCACGAGTCGTGGTGAAGTCGCATGTCTGGACTTGGAAGGATTTCACGACGGCGAAGATGATGGGACCTTTAAAAATGAAATGGTCCGGGTTGTCGACTTGGAAGCCGCCGACCCAACCTACGCCGTCTCAATCGCTCAATTGGATGCCGGAAAATTGACCTCTTCATTGGTTTCACGATTGGCCGGTCGAGGCGAGACGGTTTCCGGTGCTGTCGTGGTCAAATCGGTTGAGGCGGGAAAGACTTGGAGTCTTGCTGGCACATTTGCGGGGTCAGAGCGAGTGTTGACGGCTAAAGTCGTCGGTCCCCGATTGACCGTGTTCAAGTCGCTGGCGGCCGCCGACAAAAATGAAGCGGATGTTGTATGGAAGCTCGACATGATGAAGGCGTTAGGCGTTTCGCAACACAACATGTGTAGCTGCTCGTTGACTTCTGCCGGAGACATGTTGTTCGTAAATACTTCCAATGGCGTGGATGAAGGACACGTCAATCTGCCTGCCGAAGACGCGCCGACCTTTCTCTGTGTCAAGCGGAGTACCGGCGAAGTGATCTGGACCGACAACTCGCCGGGTGCCAATGTCCTACACGGCCAATGGTCCTCACCGGCCTACGCAGTTATCGATGGCGTGGCCCAAGTGATTTTTGGCGCCGGTGACGGTTGGTTGTACGGATTTGCCGCAGCTGGCGAAAATGGTAAGAGCAAGATGTTGTGGAAATTTGACTGCAACCCCAAGACTTCGTTGTACAAATTACAGGGTGCGACACGTAATCACCTCATCGCCACTCCAGTAATTTACAACGGTTTGGTCTTCGTCGCCGTCGGCGAAGATCCCGAGCACGGTGAAGGGGACGGGCATTTGTGGTGTGTTGACCCCAAAGGCCGCGGGGATATCAGCCCGACATTAGTCTTTAATAGCCGTGACTTGAAACGACCGATTGCCCACAAACGGCTGATCGCTTGTGTCGAGACAGAGGGAGATATTGAACGCGACAATCCCAACATGAAAGCAGTTTGGCATTATCAGGGAAACGATCTCGAAGATTTCGAACAGACAATGCACCGCACCTGCGGGTCCGTCGCCATCAAGAATGATCTACTGTTCGTTGCCGATTTCAGCGGTGTCTTTCATTGCGTCGACGCAAAATCGGGCAAAGCGCATTGGACCTATGACATGCTGAACGCGCCCTGGGCTTCGCCACTGATTGTCAATGACCGGGTCTACATTACCAATGCCTCCGGCGGCGTACTGTGTTTCGCCCTCTCCAAAGAACGTGAATTGTTGTCCGAAAATTTTGTTACTTCTGCCGTTTACACGACTCCCATCGTGGCTAACGATACGTTGTTCATTGCCAATCGCAATCGGATCTTTGCGATTCAGGAAGGGGCGCAAGAGTTAGGTCGACCAGATAAATCCGAATAAAATCAGTCCGGCGAATTCCAATGGGCTGTTGACGAAACCGAAACCCCTGCCAGCGAGTTCGTGTCATTAAATCGATTGTCACTTGTTTCCCGTTGGCCGAAAATCACCTCGCGCAGATCCGCCGCGTGGCTGGAACGGAATACGAAGTTCTGGATTCCAGTCAGGAAAAAATCGGCGAGAATATCTTCTCTGCCGACATTTTTTGCGGCCACGCGAAAGAACCCATCGATTGGCCTGCCGTCGTGGCACAAGGTCGGCTGAAATGGATTCAGTCCACTGCCGCCGGGCTGGATCATTGTCTTGTACCGGCGGTTGTTGAATCCGAGATCTTGGTCAGCGGATGCTCGGGCTTGTTTGCCAACCAGGTCGCGGAACAAACGTTGGCTTTACTGACCGGATTGATTCGCCGGTTGCCAGTCTTTTTTCGGGCCCAACAAAAACGCGAATACATTCGTCGACCGACCGACGACTTGTTTGGAAAATCGGTTGGAATTGCCGGCCTGGGCGGAAATGGTCAGCGGATCGCGAAAGTACTCCGGCCGCTGGTCGACAAAATTATCGGCACCGATTTGTTTCACGAGCATTGTGGGTTCCTGGTTGACTCGGGTGTTGTCGACCAGGTGTGGCCTGCCGCTGGACTGGAAGCGATGTTACCCCAAATCGATGTGTTGATCATTACTTTGCCGCTCACGGAAGACAATGAAAACCGGATTGGTGATGAACAATTCCAAAAAATGAAACGTGGCGCCTATTTAGTTAATGTCGGGCGGGGCTCGGTAGTCAACACGGATAGTCTAATCGTCAATCTCTTGAACGGTCGGTTGGCTGGCGCCGGGATCGATGTCGTTGAACCTGAACCACTACCGGTTGATTCGCGATTGTGGGAATTGGAGAACGTCATCATTACACCGCATGTGGGCGCCCAGTCGCCTTTGCGCATCCCAGTCACAACAGATTTATTTTGTCAAAACCTGCCGCGCTTTTTTGCCGGCGAACCGCTATTGAACCTCGTTGACAAGAAATTGGGATTCCCTCGACCCGAATTCCGGATAGCGTTTTGATTTGGCCCGACCATTATTTCCAACGCCGGATGTGCAGTTGGTATCGACGATCGGAAAGGTTTCCGCGTTTTTTTGGAAAAAAGAATCGATCTCCAAGCTGCCATAGACCGAACCAAGGTATCTTGAATAAGATAGTAAATTCGCGGCCAGCTACCGCTGGGAAGTTAGTCAAACTCGTCAGACTTTCGGTCCGTTTTTTCGCTCGCGCAGGATTTTGATTCGCTTTTTTCCCTTGTTGATAACTGATACTGGAACCGGTGTGACCTTCGACGGAAAAACACTTTACACAACCGATGGCGATGATTTGGTTCCGACGGCAACGCATGAAGGCGAAATCGTACCGAATCAATGCACGGAACTGGTGCAGCGATATCAGGAGATCTTGAACGAAAAACGCCACAGTTGGACCACGCATTTACGTTTGTTGAAGAAACTCGGCTCCGGTGGTCAAGGCGTGGTCTATCTCACGGAGCGTCGCGGCTCGGACAGTTTTACATTGCCCGTTGCTTTGAAAGTCTTTTCGCCGGAACGCTATGCAACGCCCAGCCACTATGATGCCGACATGGCGCGAATGGGTCGCGTGGCCGCGAAAGTCGCCCGGATTCAACATGAGAATTTGTTGGTCGTCGAGAACTTTTTGGATCGCGACCGAATCCGGATGATGGTGATGGAATGGGTCGAAGGTTTCGACTTGCGCCGCTTGTTGACTCCTAAGATGTTTGGCTTGATTGAAGAGCGATTCAGCGCAAACCGTTGGCGAGACGTTAACGAGGTGTTGGTCACGGCGGGTCCGGAACAACCGCGATTCAAAGCCGGTGTGGCGGTGGCGATAGTCCGGGATTGCCTGGAAGCACTGGCTGCCATGCACCGCGATGGCATTGTGCACGGTGACATCAAACCAGGCAACATTATGCTAAAGCGGACGGGGCACTCCAAGATTATCGACATCGGTTCCGCTTTCGATATCGATGATCCACCCCAGCGACGCGCTTGCACGCCAGCCTATGCCGCGCCCGAGGTGTTGGAAGGTATCGAGAATACTCCACGCAGTGATTTGGCGAGTCTGGGCTACGTGACCATTGAATTGCTCTCGGGGCGACCCGTGTTCAGCGGAATTAATGATTACCAGGAATTGCTGATCGCTAAACGGACGCTGAGCGATCGTCTGCCGGAGCTGGTGCCACCCGAAGTGGGGCGCAATAGTCTGCTGATGTCGTTTCTTCGCGGCATGATTGCCCCGGATCCGAAACAACGATTCGCCAGCGCTGAAGCCGCCGATTTAGTCGATCAAGGCGCTGCGGCGTTTCACCGTCAGTTGGTAAAAAGCGATTTGGCTAGCGAATACGAAAACGACATCCGGATCTGGATCGACGAACTGCTGGAACTCGACGCCGACGACCAACTGGGCATTTAGGCCCAATCCAATCCAGTTTTTTTCTTGATTCGTTCGTCAAAGTTTCCGAGCAAGCCGCCGATTACGTCCCATTTGTTAGCCCGACGTACTTCGATGTCACCTTGTTGATTGACCCGCACGATCGAGACTTTACGGACTCCTGCGCCCTGTAGATCCTGGGTATGCAATTCCCCATCGTTGATTACGTCCTCTAAACAGGCACCCGTCATTTCGATAAATTTCATTTGCATACTGTCGGACATGTGTAATTCTCGTTTGGGGACAAAGCCCTAGTTTATCATCCGATGCCCCGAAAGTCAGTTGGCTTACACCCGACCCTAGCCCAATTGCACTCACATTCGAGTAATTGTTAGCGGAGTCGGCGCAAGCCGCCCGGTTTTCATCCGTAATTCCCACGCAACCACCGGACGGCTCGCGCCGTTCCGCTACAAAAAAAGTACCATTGTTTCTTTGGCCAACCAGAACGAATTCAAGCCCAAACTAGCTTGTTAAGATAGGTTCATTATTTCGGAACCGTTCGTCCTTCGACCACGGTCGCGCCGGACTCCGAATCGCCGGATTGGCTATTGTCCAAGACATATTGTAACCGTTCGGGCAATTTCGCTCGCACCGCTTGGACCGCGATTGTCAATTCATCGATTCGTTCCAACTTTCGATTGAACAGGCTGGCAATCCAATCCACAATATCGTTTTCCTTCACATCTAGTTCATGTCGCGCCTGACTCAACGACGTTCCGCCTGAGAGAATTCGTAAAACCGTGGCGTCGCGGAATTTTTGGGAATATTTGCGCGATCGTTTATCCCGCATGACCAGCGAATGTTCCGTTTTCAAATAATTGCCGACGGAAACGCCGTCCTCGGATTGATCGTTAACCAGCTCGCGCGTAGTTTCAGCCTCGAAACGACTGGTAAGATTCTCGGTGTCGAACGTCGGTAACTGCAGGTTTTTCGGCGCCAAGTAGAATGTGCGCTGCTCACATTGAAAACAATACCAAGGGCCGATTCGCAAATGTTGCAGCAGCCTCAGGCTCAACAGGTCCAAGAGATTGAACAACGACGAAGAAAAAACCCGCGTGTGTTCGACGTTTTGCATACACATTCGGCAATAGCCGACAGTCATTTTTTTCTTGGTCATCGCGATTGTCTCACTGCGCTCAATTGACCACTCCATATTAATGAATCATCAACTACAATACCATGATTCTTTTGCCCTAGATCAATCGAATCGCCAAACCGTCGGCAAACCAGCATTGCCACAGACGTTTAACAGTATGGTTTACCGGTTTTTCCGATAAAATCGCCTGTTTGTTCGTACATTCCAGACACCCAAGGTTTCCTTGTGAATAATTCAGCTGACATCGAGTCGTCCAACTCCAAACAAAATTTCGAGGTCTCCGAAGCCGAAGGTCACGAGCGGCTCGATTCATTTTTGGTCAAACGATTCCCGAATTTCAGCCGCGTAAAATTGCAACGCGCAATCGCCGATGGTGAAGTGCTGCTCGACGGTCGACCCGCCAAATCATCGACGCGACTAAAAGTTAACCAGATCGTCGCGGTGGGATTATTGGAGCATGAAATCGAAACGCCGATTCCTGAAAAAATCGACTTGGATATTTTGTATGAGGACGAATGCATGATCGCGATCAACAAACCGCCGGGCATGGTTGTCCACCCGGCCAAAGGGCGTTGGACCGGCACACTGACTTCAGCGTTAGCGTTCCACTTTGAACAGCTCAGCAATATTGGTGGACCAACTCGACCGGGCATCGTTCATCGCCTGGATCGTGATACCAGCGGAGTCATTCTGATTGCTAAAACTGATGCGGCCCATGTATCACTGGCGAGTCAATTCGAAAATCGCACGGTCGAAAAGGAATATCTGGCTATCGTCACGCCGGCCCCCGATCGGGACCGAGACATGATTGAAAAACCGATCGGCGAACATCCCTACCAAAGAGAAAAGAAAGCGATTCGCGAAGGCCACACGTCCAGTCGTCCCGCTACGACATTTTACGAAGTCTTGGAACGATTCGAGGGATTTGCGGCCGTAAAGATCACGCCACGAACGGGACGAACGCATCAGATTCGCGTGCATCTGGCGCACATCGGATGTCCCGTTCTCTGCGATGCGCTTTACAGTGGTCGGGCCCGCATCACGGCCTCCGACTTTTCACGCCAAGGCGCGGATCACGAAATCATTCTGGATCGGCAGGCGCTACACGCGCAGCGCATCAAATTTGCACATCCTTCGTCCGGAGAAATGCTGGAGATCACCGCCGAACTTCGCGCTGACATGCTACGCACCCTGGAAATGCTGCGAACTTATCGCAAATAATCCCAGGATGCCTGCCCGTTTTCTGAAACTACTGCGCGACTTTCAAGCTTTCAATCATGGCCTTAAAAGCGTCGGCGTTTTTATCGACGGTCGCTTTGGGGCCGTAGAATTTTACGAAATAGTTTCCTTGGGCTTCCGTTTCGATAATGGCGGCCAGCATGCGATAGTTCTTCCGCTCAATTTTTTCCTGGCCAGCAAACGGACCGCCGGGTGAATCGAGATAGGTGCCAGAAATATCGACCAGATGGACCTTTTGTTCAGCAATCGTTTTTTGTTCCGTCTTCGCCTCGGTTTTGGCTCCGTCGGGTTGCGTGAATTGGTCTTGCCAACGAATCACATTTGCCTCGACCGTCCCACCCGCGCCCATGATGGTCAAACGACCATCCAGCACATCATCACCAACCTTGGGAATTTTTATTTCGGCTTCCAGCATACCACTCTTGGGTGGCACATTTTCCCAGGCACCTGTGACCGTAAATTGCAAACTCTCGTCAGCGACTTTAATCACGAACGGCTCTGCTGCCGGGACATCCGTCGCTGGGGCATCACCTTGCTTCTGGCCGGCGGCATCCTGGCCAGGCTTGGTAGCAGGTTCTTGTTGGCGCGATTGGGAACCTGCTGGCGGGCTGGGCGATTGACCATTGGCTAAATTTCCACCGCCAATCAGCGCCGTGCTGAAACCGAACGCAAGCCACAAATGCTGAAAAAAGTTGTTTTTCATGTTGATCCTTTTAAGAACAGAGTATCAGTTCGAAACCAAGCGACTCAAATAATATACCAAAGCGCCCACGATCAACAGGCCGACGACAATCGCAACCATACCCCATAATTTCCGATTTCGATGTCGGCGGCGAATCGCCGAATAGGGATTGAGCTCATCCGGAATGAGGCGCTTAGCATCGCCCATCCGCCGCTTTAGTTGTTGAGCCTCCCAAATTGCAACCAGACTTGGAAAAACTCGCTCGGCAGGCTGCCAGTCTTCCCAATCTTCACGCCACACAATACAGCCGAGATTTACGTTTCCGGAATCCAATTCCGCTTGCATCGCTTTGGCTTTAAAGGGCCCTTTTTCGCCATGTTCCCTACTCCGATAATACCAGACTTTACGCGGTGCCTCTTCGATCGGATCGACTTTGCCGAGGGTACTGGGCAGCTGAGGTTTGTCCAATAAAAATGAATCCGACGAGTCACTGGAAATTGAACGACGAGCGTTTGACGATGACCGTTGAGTGAGCGATGCAGGGACACTGAATTCTTGTGCTTCAAAATCCGCATCGTCTTGTATCGCGGGAGTCAAACCAACTTCGGTGATTTGGTTGTCAACATCGAAGATTTCTACGCTCCGTGAACTGGTTTGAACGCGTGTCAGTTCCGCCGATCCCCGCGTTGACTCAATGGGAACCTCGATCGCTTGCCCGCAATGCGGACAATTGCCGGACAACCCTGCCTGTGTCGACTTGACATTGAGGGACCGACGACAGTGTCGACAATGAAAACGAATTCCCATGTTTTTTTGGAAGTATTAGAGGCAAGATGCGAAGGCTGTAGTATAGCCAACGCTTGGCTAAAAAAGTTGCCCCAAGGTCGCCAAGTCACTTAAATCAACCTGGCTTTTTCTACTCCGTGCGCATTGCTTTTGACACGATTTTCTGATCAAAGTAGTTAATCGACATGCCGGCGTCGATCACAATTTGCTGGGCATGCACGCCGGAAGAACGGGGGCTGAGTAAAAAACAGGCGACATTGGCCACCTCTTGTGTGGTGACCGCCGAACCGCGTGGAATCACTTGTTCCGCATACAAATAGGCGTCTACGTAGCCGGGAATTCCGGCCGAAGCCGACGTCTTCAACAGCCCAGGAGCCACCGCGTTAAACCGCACCTGGGAAAACTTGCTGAAACTCTTCGTTAAAAATGCCAACGAACTATCCAGCGCCGCCTTGACCGGCGCCATGAATCCATAGCTTTCGCTTGCCATCGTCGTCGTGGAAATCGAAATTGTGATCACTGACGCATCGGAAACCAACAAGTCTTTGAAGGCATTGGCGATCGCAATCAACGAAAAACATGAAATATCAAAGGTCCGCAACAATTGCTGTTTGCCGGTTTCATGAAAGGGTTTGATTCCAGTTTCGTCATAGGCCGCAAATGCGATCGAATGTACCAGCCCATGGACATGCGGACGGACGGCACGGATCTGATCGCGGACATGCTGGATCTGGTCTTCGAATTCAACGTCGCATACGAAGATCGGTCGATCTCCCATTAGTCTCTCCAACGATTTTTTTCGCGTTTCACTCCGAACGACATAGATACAATCGGTTCCATTGTCCTCCAGTGTCTTGCCAATATGCCAGGCCACACTCTTCTTGTTGGCCACGCCAAATATGACAATTGTCTTGCCCGCCAGTTGTAAGAAATCCATGGAAATGATGACGCTCGTGGGGGGATGATCGGAAATTTTCAGGACTGCCAGTCGCCAGGCTCGGCAACACTGCAAGCAAACGAAAGTCGAACCGCCAATTTACCGCCGACTTTGACTTGACCCGTCAAAAAAAATGCGTTGGAGACGACCTCATCCAGCCGCACGTGCATTTCGATTGTATCGCCGGGCCGGACCATGGTTTTGAATTTTACATCGTTCATGCGCGTCAACACCGGGACACCAGCACCTGGTTTGACTATCGACGCCAACAAAATCGCGCCCGTTTGAGCCGCACACTCACACAAGATAACACCCGGTACCAACGGAAAATCCGGATAGTGCCCCTGCACGAAATACTCATCCGCTCGAAACGTCTTCCGACAGACAATGGAATCTTCATTTTGCTCGAGTATTGCATCCACCAATAACATTGGTGCGCGATGCGGAATTGCTTGTTTTATTTGCGATAGAGTCGCGTGGGCCGATTCCATGTTCCAACTACTTTCTGCGGTACCAATAGGACTCAGCCGGCCGCCATCGGGGAGGTCGTGGACTGTTTGCTCAAATGATTAATCACATCGTTGGCAACAATCACACCATAGTTGATCGTTCCCAACCAACCCGACATGATGATCCCACAACTTCCCGAATGGTACAAACCCGAGATCTGTTCGGGCAAGCTGCGACTGACCGCCAGCCCTTCGAATTTGGTGCCAAAACTTGCCCCATCCAGATGTTGCGTGTAATGCTCAAACGTCACCGGCGTGGCGGCTTCGGCATGCACAATCCGCTGACGACAATTAGGCACATATTTTTCCAGCGCCTCCAGCGTCGTGTCAACCAAGTCCTGCTTGCTCGCATCGTACTCAGCTTTACTCATCCCCACCCAATCCGCATAATTCGCATTGGTGCTGGAGACAATCAACGTTCGGCCTTTGCCCGTCGGCCGAGTATCCGGATAGTAAAACGAAAATGTCCGGCTGGTAATATTGCGACTGAGCAGCAAGTCAGTTTGAAACCGATCCGCCGTACTCGAAAACAGCAGATCGCCGGTTTCCCTCGGCACCGTGTCGCCATCCGCCAAAGCCATATAGACCTGTGTACTGGAATTGTTCAGCCGCACTTCTTTGGCCGCGTCGATGAAGTGGGTATCAAATTTGTCTTCGCCAATCAAATTGAAAATTGTGGCCCGCAGATTTGCGTTCGAGACAACGGTTTTCGTTTTGATCGTGCGACCATTGACTACGACGGACTCGATCCCTTTGAGTCCAACATTGATTTTTTCGACGTTGCAATTGATGCGAATATCGACTCCGTTGACGATCATTTCCGCCTCCATCGCTTGAACCAATTTGTCGGTACCGCCTTGAAAGACGAACACGCCTTTGGACATGAAGTTCGAGAATACGATTCCATACGTCAAAGCCGGATCTTCGAGCGTCGATCCGTTGGCATAAGTGATCGGCTCCATCAACAACCGCACGACATCTTCGCGATTCGGAAAATACTCGTCGAACAATTGACGCGTCGTTTTGGATTGATCGTCGTAAAAATTCATACCTCGAGCCGCGTCAAAAAACCGATCCACATTGGATTGCTCAATCCCAAAATCGGTGGTCAACAATTTCGTGAAGTCCTGACGGTCGAAAGTTGTTGTTAAGGAAAACATCGGGTTGTCGAACCGAACTCCTTCGAGTTGCACGATCGAATCGGCAATTTCGGACGTCCAGTACCGTCGGCAGCTTTTGACCATGCCGTAGGGAAATCCGTGCAGCGAAACGTCGAAAATATGCCCGCCGGGACGCTTGAACCAGGTCGCCAGACCACCCAGCTTATAATGCTGTTCCAGCAACAGCACTGACAATCCATCGCGAGCCAAAATATTCGCAGCCGTTAATCCACCCAGCCCACTTCCGATGACGACGACGTCGTATTGGTCGGCACAACCTTTGAGAAAATCTTTGGGCATCGATCAACAAGCAAAAAAATGGATTTCTGGTTAGTTCGGAACCATGCAAGAATAAGGCATTCCGGATGAAAACTCAACCGTCGAACCGAGGCAAAAGTCCGAGGTTTTTACGCTAGTTTTCCGCAGAATTCGTAACTCTGACCGTTTGACCAAAACCACTTGAACTAACGTCTAAAGTGCTGGCTCAAAAAGTCCGAAGTAGAGTCAGTTATTCCGATTCATACAATTAGAGAAACCGCGGTATTCGAATCGAAAAAACCGCTCTGATAAAGTTTTCGGAAAAGACCGTCGATAACAACAGTATTCGATTCAAATTACCTAACCCACTTGACCGTCAAATTTTGATTCGATAACGTAATCGCAGAACATTGGGCGTCGTAGCCAAGTGGCTAAGGCAGTGGATTGCAAATCCACCATCGTGGGTTCGACTCCCACCGACGCCTCTGTTTTTCCTTCTGGGCTACCAGTTTTTTCGACAGTCGTCGGCTGCTCGATTACCTTCCAAGCACCCAACACGGAATCTCATCGGACCTTTGCAGGTAGCGATTCAATTTTGATCTGGATTGTTCTTACCAGAGCCTGAGAATTAGAAAAAGAATGGGTGGAACGCTTGCGCCGACTACCGCACCCCGCAGCTGTTGATTGTACAGTATTACAGAAACTGCGCCGCCGAGAGCACCGCCATATATTGAGTACATCGCAATTGCGAGAATCACAATAATAGGTGGAGTTGGTGCGGCGAACACTCCTTTGAATGGGAGTACGATCCGCAATAGAGTAAACGCAATTGCGAATAATGTTACGCATACGATGAGCGACGACAGTTTGTATCGCAATCGTTTGCGTTCGTTCATATCGAAGCTCGCTGCCCCGAGTTGATCGTATCAAAAAGTGGATATCGGTGCCAGAAAAGGGCAAAACTAATAGACTCTACATTCTCGCAGCCGACTGTCAGGCTTGGCATTGATAATAAGAGTCGAATCAGAAAACTCCTTGGTGCGAGCTCCGGCAATTCCTCGATTCAATTCGTTTCAACCCGATGAAGCGTATTATCACAACTGGAAACGGTAGCGATAGGCAGTTGGTCCCTAGCAAACGCAGCGGGTTGATTTGAACGTTCGATTTCAATCTGTAGCCGAAGTATCTTCCGTTGAACTCCGCCTACGGTATTGCCGTAAAACATCACAGGCCTGTTGAGTATTAAATCAACCGTCTGGAACGTAGCTCTTGGACATCACAGGCCTGTCGAGTATTAAATCAACCGTCTGGAACGCAGCTGTTGGACATCGCTGATTTCAATCGCAATAGCCATACGACGATTCAGGGTTCAAGGCTACTGAACACTGAAAACAGAACACACCTTACTGCCGAATGATCAGTCGTGCTGCGTCCACTTCAAAACTGAATCCTGTGCCATCCAAAGTTTTCTTGATCAGGTCATCGAGCGAGACATTCTCGACTTTCAGTTCGATCGATTCTTCCAATTTTGCATTCAAGGAAACATCAAACTCGAGTTTTCGGCCCGTCTGTTGGGCAATCGTTGCCAAAATTTCGCCGCGCGAACTTCGGGTCGTCAAGGTATACCGCTGTTGACTCACATCTGTTCCGGGCAGGCGTATTTGTGCGCTAACAATGGCCGCTTGAATTTCAGCCAATTGAGACGGCGTCCCCGTGGCCTGCAACGATTTGCCAGCCACGGTCAATTGGCAATCAGGAAATTGATTGCGTAATTCGGGCAATAAATTGCGGGCGTTTTTTAAGTTTTCAAAATTCAATTTCCCGCTGTGGGGAACCGTGAAATCGACTAATTTCATTTCACTTCCGTCGGCGGTCCGCTCAAACCACTTGCCGAACCCGACTACAAGCAAACCGACTTGTTCGTCGAGTGCCAAGGCAGGCAGCTCGGTTCGCGACCACAAATCATGGGGGAGTTCATCGCCGGCTATCCGAAATCCGGTTTTTTTGGCAAGTTGTTTCAGTATCTCATCGGGAGTGGAGAGTTCTGGCCAAGACACGGGTAACGGTGCGCTCCAGGAAACTATTGAATCTCGTTTTCGCTGACTCGTTTCCGCCTTGAGCTGTTGCCAAACAAGCGGTAGGGAAGCCGCTGTCTCGGTCGGACCGAAATAATAGAGGTTTCCCAGTCGGCACACGCCGCACCCATGGTCAGCCGCAATCTTCCAGAATAACTGTTCCATTGTCACATCCCGCAGAACCAGCGAAATCGGTGCGCCGGGGTCAAGTCGGCGATCCACAAAAATTGCAATCCGCTGCTGTTGCGAGAAACTTATCAATCGCTCTTTAAAAGGCACTTCGGAAAACGAAACCGAAATCGGCTGTAGCAAATGCTGATCAAGCTCATTTCCCTTGCGCCAATTCGTGGATTTCGCAATCGGCTCCTGGGAATATGCCGATGCCATGTCATTCCGAACCAGCACAAGCATCACGAACAAAGTTCGAAGCAGCAGGTGGACCAACCTTCCCAACCCTATCAATCCAAATTCTCGACGAAAAATAGAGCTATTGATGCCTCCGCGCTGCCAGCCACGGGACCGGAACCGTCCATTCGCCAGTTTTTCGCTTTTTCGCGATCGACTCTCGGCCAACAACTCAAAACCCATGGAACCCCCAGTCGCTACATTCGTTACGGTTTGAAATAGTCGGATCAAAAATTTGTCAAAATGAACTCAAGTTTCCCAAGTTCGTATTTTCTGTCGTTGTCGTCGTCGATCGCGCGAATTAAACTTAGGGTTCGTCAAATTCAGTTTCGTCCGACAACTGTTAATCGTTGAGACTTGTCGGTAACTTTTTTCCCTTTGGAGTTGGTCCCAATATGTCGGAAAATCAAATCCGATATTCGTTGCTGGAAGTATATTACCAGCAATATCTGACCGACGAAAACTCGGCAGACTACATTCGGTCAGTTTCGCAAAATTATACGACGGCGACGTTGCAACAATTACTCCGCTGCGGAGATCGGATTGCTCGTCGAGCCGCTATTCTAGCGATTGGCTTCATGGGTGATTTCGATTGCAACGAAATCATGGGGCGCGGACTGGTCGACGAGGATCGCGGCGTTCGGATGCTGGCAGACCATGGAATTCGCGAGATTTGGCCTCGTCAAGGGACACTTTCTCAGCAAGCGATTGTACAAAAACTCTATCGGTTGAATTC
The DNA here is from genome assembly GCA_031409295.1 of Mariniblastus sp. Classification (GTDB taxonomy): domain Bacteria; phylum Planctomycetota; class Planctomycetia; order Pirellulales; family Pirellulaceae; genus Mariniblastus. The sequence continues at coordinate 26,211 of JANNWZ010000020.1, read as the reverse complement.
ACAAAATCGGCTGGAAGAAGTGATCGATACGGCAACGCTGCTGATCAACATCAATCCTGAATTGGGAGAAGCCTGGAATCAGCGAGCGATCGCGTATTGTTCCGAAGGCGAATTCGAGGCCGCGATTGAAGATTGTCGCGAGACGTTGAACTGCAATCGGTTCCATTTTCCCGCTGCCATGGGAATGGCTCACTGTTGCTTGCAATTGGATGATTCTCATTCCGCACTGGAAGGTTTTCGATTGGCGCTGAAACTAAATCCAGACCTCGACGGCGTGCGCAATCATATCTTGAATCTGGAACGAAGCCTCGACCAAGGCTAAATGAAATCGTTTACAATCTGCCAGTAGACGTCGAAGTTTTCCGGACGTGACCTACACTCGTTTGGCTGACTTGGCCGTGGTATGACTTGAAATGTGATTTCCTTTCCACTCAAAGGACGCAACGTGAGAAACCGAAATTGTTTGTGCTGGATCGCTGGCTTGGGAATGTTACTAATGAACCGCGGATACTCGCAAGAAAGCGAGAAATCAATACCGCTTCAGCTTCCCCACCTTGGCGATCGGTTGACCGACGCGCAAGTGGTTTCGTTTGCGAAATTGGCCTTGAACAATATTCAAACCGAGTATCCGAACAAACCGAGCAACGTCATGGTTGACGACGCGTCGGTGCGGACACCGCGAGCAATGCATCCCGCGTTCTACGGATGTTTCGATTGGCACAGCAGCGTCCATGGGCATTGGATGTTGGTTCGACTATTAAAAGACTACCCCAACAGTTCCATCGATGCCGAAATCCGAACGAAGCTACACGAGAACCTATCGGCGCAGAATCTTGCTGCGGAGCTGTCGTTTTTCGAGGAACCACAACACAAGACATTTGAGCGCACGTACGGCTGGGCTTGGTACCTACGGTTAGTTGCCGAGTTGGAATCCTGGGACGATGAACAAGGGCGATTGTGGCGGGAAAATTTGCGCGGCCTCGAAGAATTATTGGTTGTTCGGACGATTGAATACTTGCCGAAACTTTCGTTCCCCATTCGCACCGGAATTCATCCGGACACCGGTTTTGCGTTGGCTCAAATTTTGGATTACGCGAGGCTGTTGAAGCGAGCTGCATTGACGACTGCGGTGATTCAAAGGGCTCGGGATTTTTACGGGCAGGACGTTGACTACCCCTCCAAGTATGAACCATCGGGGCAAGATTTTTTTTCATCCGGATTGCTCGAAGCCGACCTGATGCGCCGGGTTTTGACGACGGAGGAATTTGTGGCGTGGTTCGACCGGTTTCTACCCAAGTTGGCCGCTGGTGACGGTGGCAACTTGCTGACACCCGTGACTGTAAGTGATGTTACGGATGGCTATATCGTCCATTTAGCGGGGCTAGATTTATCGCGGGCCTGGTGCCTACAGAGCATCGCGGCAGCACTTCCACCAAATGATCCGCGCGTCATCATTCTGCGCGATTCGGCTCGTCAACACGCTGAATTGGGATTCAGCTATGTGTTTAGCGGAAACTATGAGGGAGATCACTGGCTGGCCACGTTCGCGATCTATTTGCAGTCGTCCGTCGGAAACGAAAAGGTTGCTGGCCAGTGAATGCGATTTAGCCGAATCCACCTGTTTTAAGCAAACACCAATGGATCGGCGGTAACGATGAACTTGATTGGGGACATAGGCTTTCCAATCGTCTTGCTCTACAATGTGGCGATAAATTTTTGCCTGTTGGCATGAGCCGATTAACAAACATGCGTCTGCACTGTGGCGCGAAAAAACAAGGAAACAGCGTGATGATTCGATCAGCGACAAAATTAGTATTTTCCATTTGCTTGGGATCAATCGGCTTGTTTGTTTCGGCGCAAATTGCCGTGGCTCAAGAAGAACCCTCAAAGAGTGACCTCAGCTTGCAACCCAATGTTGCCATTGCAACACCACTCGACGAAGCCACGCTGTTGCAGAAATCCAGTTTCATTATTGGTTACAACATGACCTCTCAATGGCTAAACGAGCTGAAACAACAGGGCGTGGATTGCGATACTACATCGTTGAAAGAGGGAATCCGCAAAGCGGTTGAAGGCGAAGATTTTGGTATGACCGACGAAGAAGTAAAAACCGTCATGCTGGCGTTTCAAAAAGTTGTGGAAAAGAAGCAAATCGAAAATATGAAAGCCGCGGCTGAACTCAATCGGACCGAAGGCGAAGCTTATCTGGCCCAGAACGCCAAAAAAGAGGGTGTCAAGCTGCTGGAAAATGGAGTCCAATACGAAGTGCTAGTCGCTGGTTCCGGCGAGACACCGAAGGTTCAAGACAGGGTTCAGATTCACTACCGTGGCTCGTTGCCAGACGGAGCGGTGTTTCAATCCAGTTATGAAAGCGGTCAACCCGTGGAAATGATGGTCAGTGAATTCGTGCCGGGGTTTGCTGCGGCACTTCAAGCCATGAAAGTTGGCGACAAATGGAAAGTTACCATCCCTAGCGAATTGGGATACCAGTTGCGCGGACCGGGGCCGATTGGACCAAATCGAACTTTGGTTTTCGAAATCGAACTGATTGCGGTAACCAAGTAACACCTGTTTCGAATGGCTCGTCAGGCGACGTGACACATTGGTAACAGACAACCTGAACAACTCGGCGATCGAATTTTCGATCGCCTTTTTTTTTGTGCGACGACGGAGAGCCCACCGCCGATTATTTGCTCGGTTGCTCAAAACTGTTGAGCTTGTCATCCAGTGCTTGCCGATCCAACAAATTTCCGCGCAAAATAACGGCAACAATCTTTCGCGTGTTTGAAATATCATTCAGGGGATTTGCGTCAAGCATTACGAGATCAGCCTGCTTTCCTTCCGTTACCGAGCCGAAATCATGTTCTTTGTTTTGAAATTTGGCCGGATTAATCGTGGCGGCTCGCAATGCATCAATCGGTTTAAGTCCAGCTCGAACCAGCAGTTGTAGCTCATCGTGAAGACTGAAGCCGGGAAGGCAGAATGGATTTAGGCAATCCGTCCCAGCCAGAATCGGGACACCCGCTGCCTGCATCGCGCGCAGGAATCCGAGATTCATTTCGAACATTTTTTGACTCTGGGCGAACTCGGCTGCGGTCCGTCCGTTCTTATCCTTGGGCGGAGCAATCATGGATCGCAGTGCCGGCGTCAAGTATTTCAAATTCGGATTCTGTTGAACTTCGGTTGTCTCCAAATACGCCAGATTGCGCAACACGGTCAACGTCGGACACTGCCAGGTTTTATTTTGCGCCAGCAACGCAAACAGTACGCGGGCCTTGTGTTCATCGTAAGTGGCTAGCGCTCGTTGTTGGATGGTGACCATCAACTCTTTGTCGTCATAAATTGCGCGCGTCGTGCCGTTCTTGGCGAGCACCTCGGCTCGCAGACTTCTCAGCTCGTCTTCTTTCGAGGAGCAGGCGATCAGAATTTCGTACAGATGTTCCATCGAAACTTGCCCAGCGTTCGAGGCTTCTGCCATGGACACTGTCAATGGCACATGACCAGCGAAAGGAATGCCGGCCAGTTTGGACTCCGCCGCAATGGCTAAGTAGGCTGACCGCGGCAACAGTGAGTAAACTTTGAGAAAATCTGCTTTCAGTTCCACAGCTCGCGCGACGACCTGCTTGCCATCGGCTTCGTCGGCCGCAACGAATGAGCCAGGCCAAATCGGCGAGGGACCGTCGATGATCGGGCTCGAAATCAACAAATGCGGTCCGAGAAATTCGCCCGTTTCGAATTGTTTGCGCCACATATGGTGAAGGGGCATTCCCGACATGACACGTGCGCCGGTCACTCCGTTGACGGGAAACAATTGCATGCTGTTGCGGTCATACCAATGGATATGCATGTCCCACAATCCAGGAATCAGAAATTTCCCAGCGGCGGCAATTCGCACTGCGTTGTCGGGAACTTGAGAATTTGCGCCGTCGACGATGGATTCAATTTTGGTGTCGCGAACAATTACGGTTCGATCGGTCAATACCTCTCCGGAAATCACGTCAACCACGTTCACGTGTTCGATCGCCAAAACTGGCAAATCCTGCGCATGGCCGTTGGACACCAGGATTGTAATTAACAATCCGCAAACAAGTTTCCAGCGCATCGACGTGACTCCAAATTTTCTTTAGTGGACAAATCAGTTGTCAGGGTAGTGGTCGTTATGATCACCGCCATTTCACGCAATCTCGAATTTTCGGACCGCCTGTTTTGGGAATCCCAAGATGGCCTCCGCGTCATTGTTCCTCGGTCGTTAGATCCGCGAGCCGCGATTCAATTTGCGCCAGCCATTGCGGTGAGAAGGTCGGAAATCGATTCAACAGTTCTTTGCGAACACTCTTTAATTCGGCCAACAAATCGTCCAAACCATTCGCCTCGATTTCGTGCTCATACTCCGCAGCGGACAACAAGGCGTTACAGTAGTCAAACCAGTGTTCTTCGTCAAACGATGCCCGCAGTGAGAGTTCACGGTACTGTTCAATCGATTTGCCAAAAGCTTGACGAACTTTGGTGACCGGCGCATCAAGCCAGCTTGAAGCATCGGCCAATTCCTTCCAACTATAAGCGCGGGCTAGCAAAGCCACTTCGTCCGCTGGAATTTCGATCAGTCGAGCCTCGATAAAATCCAGCCGTTTGTTGACAAAAAACAAAACGCCCTCGAAGTCGTTTTCTTCATCCAAATAGGCTGTCAGTTCCTGCAAGCCCTCCAACACGGTCAAGAAGTCACTTGAGTTTGACGTTACGATTGTTTCAAGTCGATCCAATCGCTGCTTGACGATTCGCAGTTGATTTTCTGCTCCAGCTTGGTCATCTTGGGCCAACTGCAGTTCTCGTAGACGAAAGCGAAGTATCAATTCCAATTTCCAAATTGGATTGGAAAACGAAAATTCGAAGTTCCAATTTTCAAACCGGTTCAGTGCTTGGGTCAGCTGTTCAATCGCTTGGCGGATCTCTCCCAGATCTGCATGGTATTGGGCCAGTAGTCCTTTGGTCTCCAACCACAACGAACAAAATTCGAGCTGGAGTGGTGAATCGCTTTCCAATTGCGGCTGAAGCAACCCCTGAACTTCGACTAGCTCGCTCAGGAACGCCCGCATCGGCTGTCCCCCTTCAGTCTCATCGAAATGCGATTTGGCTTCGTGAAACAACGCTTTCCCCAACAACAGGCGGGAATTGTCCGAAGGAAACTCTGCGAACAACGAACGCGCGGCTGCCGTCGCCGATTCCAGCCATTTCAGTAATGAACCTGCTTCTTCCGCATCCAGCTCCAAATCGTGTCTCGACCATAGCGTTTCGATCAACCCGCTCAACGCTGCAGCACGCTCCCCCGGTTGATTTTGCAACATGCGAAAACTGCCTTCGGCACGAATCAAACACTCCCGCGATTGTTCGATTTGTTCGACGCGCATTAGCACATCGCCCATGCGACGAAAGGCTTCGGCAGTAAGTCGCCCGGGTAACTGCTCTTGATCGGCGAGTCGGTTCAACCGCGCGAGCCCATCGAGGGCGATTTGTAACGAATTCTTTTGCAGGTCGTCGACATCGACTTCGTCCTGTTCAAATTGCTCTTGAAGTTCAAACACGAGTTGACTTAGTGTTTCCATCGCGGCATCGCGCTGACTGGTCGCGGCAGCGGCATGCCGTTTTGCGATTTGAGCGGATTGCGAAAGTCGCCACGTCGAGTAACTCATGACCGCGATCAATGATATTACCAATCCGAAAACCAGCCCTGACAATGTGGCGAGCGCTGGTCGGCGACAGCACCACCGCCAGACCCGTTCGATTCTGCCCGTTGGGCGGGATAAAATTGGAACTCCCTGTTGCCACCGTGCCAATTCGCTGGCCAATTCGGCCGCCGATCCAAACCGTGTATGGCGATCTCGCGCCATCGCTTTAAGGCACAACGTTTCCAGGTCTCGTGGAATCTGATCGTTGAGACGCCGCGGTGAACGGGGTTCATCATGCGCCACTTGCAACAACGTCATGCGCAGCGTCCCGCGAAAGGGAACTTCACCGGCCAACAATTCGTACATCACAACTCCCAAACTGTAGATGTCGGAGCGGAAATCGACCTCGTCTGGACAGGAGATTTGTTCGGGACTCATGTAGGCCGGGGTGCCGGCCAGCACACCGTCTTGGGTCAACCGATTGGCGTCCGTCTGTTCAATTGCCAAACCAAAATCGGTCAGTCGCGTCAGTCCGGTCGCGGAGTCCAGTAACAGGTTTGATGGTTTAATGTCGCGATGAATCAACCCCGCCTGATGAGCTGTCGCCAATCCCAGGGCTGCGTCCCGAACCCAGCGGGCAATTTCTTCGAATCGGGGACGGCGCTGCTCCAACTGTTGTCGCAACGACTGGCCTTCGACAAACTCCATGACGATAAAGGGCGGAAATTCCGGTTGGTGACCAATTTGATAGACACGCACAATTCGTTCGTCATTGAGTGCGGCGGCCAGTCTGGCTTCTCGTTCGAAACGCGATTGCTGTGTCGGGGTTTGCGGAAACCCTGGACGCAAAACTTTGATGGCAACATGGCGTTGAAGTGATTCGTCAAACGCGCGAAAAAGTATGCCCTGTGAACCGGCTGCGATCCGATTCAAAATACGGTACTCCCGTATCCGGCCCAAGGGCGCCGTAGCGTCTGCCGGTCCAGGAAATTGGAGCGTTTCTTCGTTGGACCTTAGTGGGCATTCGTCGGAAGATTTTCGAATCATCCGTTCCATCAACTCATCTAGCGCCACAGTCGAAGTCGTTGCCGACGTCGAGGTAGCCGCAGCGTGGTTGTGAGCCGGTTCAATCCAAACGGCCGCAGTCAGCTCGTCCAAGACGTTTTGACATCGTGAACATTGATTGATGTGCTCGGAGATCACCGCTCGATTCGACACAAATTGCGTCTCGTCGAGAAACAATTGCAAGTGATCGGAAGATGGGCAATTTCGACTCAAAATTGATTCCTTGGATTAGATATTCTAGACGCTAAAATGGGTCAGCTGAATTCAACCGACCAACTTCCGCCCGCAACTGCTTGAGAACTCGAGATTTGGCGACATAGACGTCCGTCACGGCGATCTCCAGTCGTGCCGCTGCGGCTGGGGCAGTAATTTGCTCGCGGCAACAAAGCCAATAGGCCTGCCATGTAGCCGGGTGAACACGCAACCGAACTCGCTCTTCCGCCGCACGCAACATCTCCTCACGAAACGCCGACTCGATCGCTTGGTACAGTTCTTCATCGGGTGAAAGTTGACCGTCGACGGCTCCGGCGATTTCGATCACCTCAACTCCCAGTCCTCGTTCTCGCCATTGACGGCCGATATCGGCGGCCACATTTCGAGTAACCGTTTTCAGCCAACTGCGAAATCGGCCCTGTTCTGGATCGTATTCAAACCGTTGCAGGCAATCGACCAATTTCAGCAAAACCATTTGAGTTGCATCAGCCGCATCGGCGTCCTGCAAGCCGAATTTCCGGCACCAATCAAAGACGCGCGGCGCATAGCATTGCACAAACTCCCGCCACGACCCATTATCGGAAATGTCTCGAACGCGAAACAACAACGACAATCGCGTAGCCGATTCGGATTGCAGTTGATCTTCGCTCAAGGGATCTTCAGCTTGTCATTACAGAAATACCGGACAAAAAACGTGGCTCGACGGGAAATTTGCACCTTCCGCCAAACCACTATTCGAGCCCTGATTGTACTTCGCGCCGCGTCATCAAACCAGATCGGCGACCCACCCAAACGCCAATTCCTCAGCGGACAATAATGCGAAAACAGAGTCGAGATTGTTAGCGCCGCTGGACTCAACCGCCGAGTTGCTCCCGCGATTGAATTCGCGACGGTCGTGCCAGTGTGATCCGAATCCGTATTCGTGATTCGAGGCCAGAGCATTCCATCGCGATAACGATGCGACACTGGCTGTCGAGCGACTCTCGAAATTCCAATCCAGCACGCGTTCGGTTCGGCGACTGTGAATTCTATTCCCAGGTTCTCCGTTGGAACCAATCATCGTACCGACCAAGTTGCGATCGAAAGACTTGGCACCACGGCCAGCCGGTTGGTCGACGGTCAATTTGATTGTGCCGGAGTCGCCGCTGTACCCGTCAACCAAAATCCGATATTGACTGCCAGCGACGGCATTAAAAGAAACACGACTGGTATAAATTCCGGCGCCAATGTTTTGATCATCGTTTGCGCGGACCAGAATTAATCCACTAACGACGGACCCCGTATAGACTCCCAACGTGGTATCGAAATTGCTGCCCGCAGTTGACATGGAAACCGTGCCGGAAACTGGCGCCGTCCAATTCCACCATACACTCTTGCCGCCACTCAGGTTCAACACATTGGGTTCACCGGTTTCGCTGGTCGCTCCTACATTGGTTCCATTGGCAATTGCCAATGCGCCGAACAGGTTGAATCGGCTGGCAAAATTGTTGTTCCAGAGCTGCGCGTCGTTGTCAAAAATTGACAGTGTCGTGCTACTTTTTGCGGAATTCAATTGGTAACCTGACGCAGCCACCAGAGCAACGATGACGGTTTCGGTTGCTTCTGACAGTATATCATCCTTCGCCGTCAGTACGATCGATGCGGAAGACGAACCGGCGGGAATCGTAACCGTGTTAGGAAGCGCATTGTAGTCCACTCCCTTGGTGGCAGTTCCGCTCGTCGACAACGTAACACTTAATGGCGCCGTGAGTGGGCCGGTTCGGGAGATGGTAAAACTTGCCGTGTTTGCGACTTGGCCATTAATCGTTTCCGCCGCGATGGCGTCGGAGGCGACGATACTGACAATCGGTGACGTCGAAACGGCACCGACAATCGAATCGATCCAGGAGGCGTACGCGTCCACGCGCGTGTCGAACGAATGGTCACCAATTCCTGCATTGTCCTGGTCCCCACCCGACGTCACTCCGGCGACGAGTAATACGCCGTTGACGTTTACAAAGGCCGGTCCGCCCGAATCACCGGGAGCCGTGTTGCTTTCGGAATTGTTGTCGAAATTCCAATGAATCAATTTCGCGGTGACGCCGTCAATGGGTGTAGTACCAACGCGTTTCGTACCAAACGAACCGTCGTGACCCGAATTACCCGTCCCCCCGCCGCCAAACCCAACCAAGGTTAACAACTGACCAACAGCCGGAACGCTTCGGTAAATCGCCGATGGAGTTATGCCCACGACGTCTCGATCGAGTTTGTAAATCGCAATGTCATTCGCATTGTCGCTGCCAATCTGGTTGGAATTATAGCCTGGATGCACGAACACCTGGCTGGTCGAGTAGATCTGCGATCCAACCTGGAATCGACCTGCGGTTGCGGCCACTCCCTCGGCACAATGTCCTGCCGTTAAAACGTAACGAGAACCGATCAAAGTTCCACTGCAAAAGAAGCCCGCGCTGTCTCCGATTAGGCCAACCGATTGATATTGCGAAGTTACCGTGCCATTCACAATTCTGGCAGGTGAATGACCTGTGTCCGCGATATTCGTAAATCCATTGGCCACCGGCCCAACCAGATCAACCGCATTCGGCGGGGCCGGGCTGGCACACATTAGGCAGCGGGCCTCCATGGCGTCGTAGGTCAACTCGCCGATCGTCGATTTTCGTTTCTGCGTCGTGTTGCGATATCGCTGTTGTCGTCGAAATTTAGTACGCTTCATAGTTGTTGCTCCGAAAAAGAGGGCGAATGGGTGGGCGAGCTTGATTTTGCTCGTGCCAACAATACGGAGCCCAAACCCGAACCTTGCGCAAAAATTCGGTGAATTGACGAGAAAATGTTTGGTTGTCGGAAGGCTTGATTTTTGGCGGTCACCGAGCGACCAACCGGGTCACCCCAAAAAAATCAGCGTTATCAATTCAATTGAATTGATAACGCTGTTGTTAATCTGGTTCGACTGGACCGATTTTCTCGGGCTCAAACTTTCCAAAACTGGAAATCAATCCGAGTTTCGCGTTGGACCTAAGTGCTGAAGGAATTCCCACAACCGCATGTCTTTTTGGCGTTCGGATTGCTGAACTGAAAACCTCTTTGCTCAATGCCGTCGTAGTAATCGACAACAGTACCGTCGAGAAACAGGGCACTTTTCTTGTCCACGACAACGTTGACGCCGTGTTGCTCGGATTTCTGATCGTTGGCTTCATCGTAATCGCTGGCGATATTCAAGCTGTAGTTGAAACCGCTGCACCCTCCTCCAGTTACGCCGATCCGCAACACGGCTTTTTCGTCGTACTCCCCTTCGGCAATAAACCGTTGGATTTCTTTGGCAGCTTTTTCCGATACCGTAACGCTCATTCGATTAGTCTCCAAATCGTAGGTAAATTTATCATGACCAAGGGTCATTGGTTTCAAGTCAATTTGACGATACTCAGATCGCTCAATCGTCATTTTTCGTGACCGATGGTTAATTGTCCATAGGAATATCGGAATTGACCAGCCGAATTTTCAAATGTTTTCAATTTTTCCCGCTTTCAGAGTGGTCAGATGCCTGAGACCAGCTGGTAAGTTTGAAATCGCCAGAGGTGGGAAACCGCACCGGACCAAACTAAACGCCATACTCAATTAAGTCTCGACCGGCTGGGATTCAAGCGGTTGTGCCCGAAATTGTTTCCCTTGCCAAGAATTTCGCCGACTAAATTCATCGTCCACGGCTTTAAGAATTCGCGGTTTATCGAGGCACCATTGGGGACCCACGAAATAATCACCGGGTGCTTCACCGCTGATTCGCTCAACGATCATCGTCGGCGGAATCAACTCCAGAAAATCAACTAAAGTCGTGATATACGTATCGAACTCCATCAATTGCACTTCACCACTTCGGACCTGGTCCGCCAGCGGTGTCTTTTCGACGGCATACAAGTTGTGAATCTTGACGGCGTCCAAACCCGATCGTGCGACTTCGCGCGCGGTGTCCATCATGTCATCGTGCGATTCACCTGGAAGCCCTAACATGATGTGCGCGCAGATTTCAAATCCTCGCCCGACACTCCGTTCCATCGCATCGACAAACGAATCGTGGTAATGGCCGCGATTCATCCAATCCAGCGATTTGTTGTGAATGGTTTGCAAGCCGTACTCGATGGTCAACGGAATTCGCTTGCCAAATTCCTCCAGTAAATCCAATACATCATCCGGAACACAATCCTGACGAGTTCCAATCGCCAGCGCAATGATCTCCGGATGCGAGATAGCGGCTTCGTACAATGGACGCAGCACCTCAACCGGAGCGTAGGTGTTGGTCGCGGGCTGAAAATAGGCCATAAAATGGTTGCATTTATACCTGATTTTTAGCCGTTTAATCCCTTCATCGATTTGCTCGGTGATTTTTTGGCGAGGCAAGCGGCGGCTGGGGCTGAAGCTGCGATTGTCGCAAAACGTACATCCCCCCAGCGCGACAGTCCCATCGACGTTGGGACACGTGAAACCGGCGTCGACGCTGACTCGTTGCACGCGATGGCCATACAGCTGTTTCAGGTAGTATCCGTAGGCAAAATAACGCAAGCCGGCGGCTCGCCAGTCCATTTCAGCCGGTTTTAACGAATGGATCGGGAGCGACCGTGGTTCACCAATTGGATTGTTTTTGATTGACGTCAATTCGCACACCGAATAGGATTAAAATGGTATTAAATGACTGGCGACAGTTTTTTCGCGCCCGCAATGGACCGATATCATTCCCGAGCTGGAAAGTTCCTTGACCCTTTTTTACCGCGCGAGCCCAATTCGCGATAGATTCCAATGTATGGTGAACTAGTTCCTATCGGCGGCGGTGATGCAATCCCGTTGATGAAAAAACGCATACGAGTCGGTCGCCGCGAAGGCTGCGATATCGTTCTTAATTTCGGCAACGTTTCCGGCCATCATTGTTTGCTGGAAATAGAAGAAGGTTATTGGTTTGTTCGCGATTTACAATCCCGCAACGGAGTCAAAATCGATGGCAAGAGAGTCATGCCTGGCGTACGCCGCCGCGTCGATCCCAACGTCGAATTGACGATTGCCAAACACAAGTTCACCGTCCACTATGACCCGACGGCCCTAGGTGCCTATGGTACTCCACCTCAGGACGAAATGATGGACGATTTCTTCAAAGAGTCGTTGCTCGATCGAGCTGGCATCAAACGCCGAGATAAAGACCACGAATAATTCGACGAACGTTGACATGTTTGGGATGATTCGGAGTTGTTTCGGAATAGTTTCGACGTAGTTTCGAAGGGGCCATTCAAGGCCCCATTCTTGTGCCATTTTGGCAGTTTAACGTTGGTTTCAATTCCTGTTTCAAATAACAAACTTGCGATTCCCACGAAAATCACAACAAACCGATATTTCTCTCAGCAATAACTTGATTCTTGTTTCTGGCACGGGCTTTGCAAATAAGAGATCGAAGTCGCGATCCGGCGCGCAGACGCTGCCCAAAGGGCAGTGGAACTGTTGTTGATGCGTGACTGAGATTAACCGACCGATTGAACGCGATCGACATTTGGCTCGCATCGCTTAGATTACTGAAATAACTGCAAAGGAATTCAAAATGGCTCAAGGCGAAAAGATCATCGGAATTGACCTCGGCACTACCAACTCGGTCGTGGCGGTAATGGACGGCAACGAGCCGACGGTGATTGCCAATCAAGAAGGCGATCGGACGACTCCCAGCGTGATCGCATTCAACGATAGCGGCGAAACGATCGTCGGTGCTCCCGCCCGCAACCAACGTGTCACCAATCCCACACGTACCGTTTACTCCGTCAAGCGTTTCATGGGACGTCGACACAGCGAAGTAGGGGGTGAAGAAAAAATGGTTCCCTACCAAATCAAAGGGGGAGCCGACGAATATGTGAAGATTGGTGTCGGTAACCAGGACTACACGCCGCAGGAAATCTCAGCCAAGATTCTGCGCAAACTGAAAGAAGCCGCCGAGTCGTACCTTGGCCACAAGGTCAACAAGGCGGTCATCACGGTCCCGGCCTATTTCAACGACGCCCAACGTCAAGCCACCAAAGACGCCGGACAAATTGCCGGGTTGGAAGTTGCCCGCATCATCAATGAACCGACCGCTGCGGCTATGGCGTACGGCTTGGATAAATCCCAGAAAGATCAAAAGATTGTCGTGTTCGACCTCGGAGGCGGAACGTTTGACGTTTCGGTGTTGGAGCTAAACGACGACGATGGCATGAAAGTATTCGAAGTCATCAGTACCAGCGGCGATACGCATCTCGGCGGCGACGATTTTGACGAAGTACTCATCCACTATGTCGCGGATGAATTCAAAAAATCCAATGCTGTGGATCTCCGCAAGGATACGATGGCCCTGCAACGCCTGATCGAAGCGTGTGAGAAAGCCAAAAAAGAACTCAGCTCGGCCCAATCCTCAGACATCAATTTGCCCTTCATCACGGCTGATGCCAACGGACCGAAACACTTGCAAATCAATATTTCGCGAGCCAAGTTTGAAGAGTTGATCGACGGATTGGTGGAACGTTGCAAGACTCCCGTTCACCAAGCGCTCAAGGATGCCAAACTTTCCCCGAAAGATATCAACGAAATCGTGCTGGTCGGCGGCTCCACCCGCGTGCCGAAAGTCCAAGCCATGGTCAAAGCGATATTTGGCAAAGAACCACACAAGGGCGTCAACCCCGACGAAGTGGTTGCAATTGGCGCAGCGATTCAAGGGGCGGTGCTGTCGGGCGACAGGAAAGATGTGTTGTTGCTCGATGTGACACCACTGACCCTCGGTATCGAAACCGAAGGTGGCGTGCTAACCGCGTTAGTCGAGCGCAATACCACGATTCCAACGGAAAAGAAACAAGTCTTCAGTACGGCAGCGGATAACCAAACCGCAGTTACCATTCAGGTCTATCAAGGCGAACGCAAAATGGCGGCGGCCAATCGCTTGCTCGGTAAGTTTGACCTGACTGGCATTCCGCCATCTCCGCGCGGCGTTCCTCAAGTCGAGGTCAAATTTGATATCGATCAGAACGGCATCCTCAACGTTTCCGCGAAAGACCTGGGGACGGGCAAGGAAGCAAAAGTCGAAATTAAGGAGTCGTCTGGTTTGTCGGAAAGCGAAATCAACAAGATGAAAGCCGACGCCGAGATGAATGCGGAAGAAGATCGACGACAATACGAGCTAGTGACCGCCCGCAATGAAGCGGAAACGATGTGCTACCAGATGGAAAAGATGATGGCAGAACATTCCGGCAAACTCAAAGACTCTGATAAGGCACCTTTGGAAACTGCGATTAAGAAAGCGCGTACCGCTGCCGAAGGAACTGACACCGCCGCGATCAAGTCTGCTGTGAAAGAACTCGAACAGACCTCTCATGCGTTAAGCAAAGCGATGTATGAGAATGCCGATGCGACGGGCGGGGGTGCGCCTGCCGCAGCGACGGCAGATACCAATGGTTCCGCTGACGATGCAATCGACGCTGAATTTGAGGTTAAAGAATAGCCTAAACGAGTCGGCCAATCGGATGTGTCGATCGGGTTGTCATTTCGTCGACCAGAAATACCAATCGCCAGAACAGTTTGTTCTGGCTTTTTTTGTGGCTGATTCGCGAACCAGGGTAAATTATCGGTGTGACACTGTGACAAAAAACACCTTTGTTTGGCAAGCGGTTTGCACTGTTGGCAAGCACGAATATCAATTCCCTGACAGTAAGGAAGATCATGTCGTTCCGCTTCGAAAAACTGACTGCCAAGGCGCAGGAATCCATCGCCAATGCACAAAACATGGCCGGTTCCAAAGGCCATCCTGAAATTAGCACTTTGCATTTACTAGCTTCGTTGCTGGCTGAATCCGATGGCATTGTCCGGCCAGTTTTGGAAAAATCCGGTGCTCCAGTGGACCAACTTAGCCGGATGGTCGAGTCGGAATTGTCACGTCTACCGAGCTCTTCGGGAGGTGGTCAACCGGGGGTCTCGCGCGATCTGCAAAAGGTATTTGAATCCGCTGCCACCATGGCGGAAAAGATGCAAGACGAATTCGTGTCCACCGAACATCTGTTGCTAGGTTTGGCGACCACCGGTGCCCAAGTCAAACGGATTTTCGACCTTAACGCGATTTCTGAAAAGTCGATTTTGGCTGCGCTAAAAACCGTTCGGGGTTCCGCGCGCGTGACTGACCAAAACCCCGAAGCTAAATATCAATCGCTGGAAAAATATTGCATTGATTTGGTTGCCCAAGCCAATGCCGGCCGACTTGACCCGGTCATCGGGCGAGATGAAGAAATTCGCCGCGTGATTCAAGTGCTGTCCCGCCGGACCAAAAACAACCCCGTTTTGATTGGCCAACCCGGCGTCGGTAAAACCGCCATCGCCGAAGGTTTGGCGCTCCGGATCGTCCACAACGATGTGCCGCAGAGTCTTCGCAACAAACGCGTGATGGCCTTGGATATGGGTGCATTGATCGCAGGTGCAAAATTCCGCGGCGAATTTGAAGACCGCCTGAAATCGGTCTTGAAAGAGGTTACCGCTGCGGCTGGCCAGATCGTATTGTTCATCGATGAACTCCATACCGTTGTCGGTGCCGGTGCGGCCGAGGGCGGTAACGACGCCGCGAACTTGCTCAAGCCAGCGCTCGCGCGGGGAGAATTGCATTGCATTGGCGCGACCACGTTGGACGAGTATCGCAAGTACATTGAGAAAGACGCCGCCCTCGAACGACGCTTTCAACCCGTCTATGTTGGAGAACCATCGGTCGAGGATACGATTTCGATTTTACGTGGATTGAAACAACGATACGAAACGCATCATGGGATACAAATCAAAGACGCCGCCCTCGTAGCGGCGGCTCAGTTGTCCAGCCGCTACATCACCGATCGCTTTTTGCCCGACAAGGCGATCGACCTCGTCGATGAGGCCTCGTCGCGGCTGGCGATGGAACGAGACAGTGTGCCGGAAGAAATCGATACTGTGCAGCGGCGATTGACTCAATTGGAATTGGCAGCCCGTCAACTGGCCGATGAAAATGACGTCGGAGTCAAGGCGCGTTTGGATGCCGTCCGCGAGGAAATGGAAGATCAACGGAGGTCACTAGCCAGTTTGCGCGAGCAATGGGAATCTGAAAAACTGGGAATGACCGGCACTCAAAAACTGCGCCAACAATTGGCCGAAACCGAGTTGAATTTTGGAAAACTCGACTCTGAAATCAAAACCCGGCAGTCGTCTGGACAACTCGTTAGCGAAAATGACTATCGGAAACTGTATGAGTTGGATACAGCGAAGAAACATTTGACACAACAAATTGTGGCCGCAGAAGTTCGTGAAACCGCCCGGCAAGACACACCCGAGCCAGGTAGAAAACGCCTGCTCAGCGAACAGGTCACTGAAGATGAGATTGCGGAAGTCGTCAGCGCTTGGACGGGTGTACCGGTCAGTCGCATGATGGAAACCGAACGGGCCAAACTGTTGGTGATGGAAGAGCGGTTACACCAACGAGTCGTGGGCCAAGATGAAGCGATTACAGCGGTCAGCAATGCCGTGCGGCGCTCGCGCAGTGGTTTGCAAGATCCGCATCGCCCGATCGGCTCGTTCATGTTCCTCGGGCCAACCGGCGTCGGCAAAACCGAGGTTTGCAAAGCCTTGGCGGAAGTCATGTTTAACGATGAAAACGCGATGATTCGGATCGACATGAGCGAGTTCATGGAACGACATAGCGTCAGCCGCCTGATCGGCGCCCCGCCGGGATATGTTGGATTCGACGAAGGGGGAAAACTGACCGAAGCGGTCCGCCGTCGTCCCTACAGCGTCGTATTGCTGGACGAAATAGAAAAAGCGCATGACGATGTGTACAACATCCTGTTGCAAATCCTCGATGACGGCCGGTTGACCGACAACCATGGCCACACTGTCGATTTCACAAATACGATCATTGTGATGACCAGCAATGTCGGCAGTCCAATTATTCAAAAGATTACGGAATCAGGCGGTGGTCGCGATGAGATGCAAGCCGCGGTTGAACAAGCGTTGCGGGCGCGGTTCACTCCCGAGTTGCTCAATCGGGTGGATGAAAAAATTGTCTTTCGAACCTTGGAGCAGTCTCAAATTCGCAAAATTGTCGACTTGCAAATTGTTCTGTTACAGCGCCGGGTGAACGAACAAGACTGGGATTTAGAAGTAACCGAAGCAGCACGCTCGGCAATTGCGGCCGAAGGCTTCGATCCACAATATGGAGCGCGTCCCCTGAAGCGCGTAATTCAACAACGAATCACCAATCCGTTGGCGAGCGAACTGTTGCGGATTGGCAAGGATGCGGCAAGCCGAAGCATTCGAGTGGATTTCGACGGAGAGGACTATTTTTTCGAACTCGCCGAGAAAATTGAGAATTGACTTGCTGGCACCTGGTAAGCTCGTCTAAAATCTTATTGAGATATGCGGCGACGTTTTTGCATATTTAATTGGCTTTTAAATCATCTCAGTCTCATTAAGCTGTGTTTGGATGTCCGAACTTCAACCTGTCGAAGTCTCTCTAACTGCCAATCAGCGGTTTGCGGATTATTTGCAGAGTCGGGGCATGCGCAATACCGGTCAACGTCGCGAGTTGCTGGATCGAGTCTTTTCGCAACACGATCACTTCGATGCTGATCAGTTGATCGAACGATTGCCCAAAAAAGGCGAATCCGGTTACGTCAGTCGCCCAACGGTTTACCGCACGTTGTCCGAATTCGTCGACGCCGGATTATTGAAGAAGTTTCAGCTCGGTGGTCGCAGCGTATACGAACATGATTATGGTTATCCGCAGCACGATCACTTCTATTGCACCAAATGTGCGAAGTTAATCGAATTTCAAAGCGCGTCGCTATTGGCTTTACGCGCGGAAATAGCCAAAGAACACCAATTTCAGGTTCATGGCCACCGTTTGATTATTAACGGTGTTTGTAATCCGTGTCGACAGGGACAACGAAGAGTGCGACGCAAAGTTGATTTGATCTGAATTTAGTCATACAGTGTTTCAGAAATTCTATAGCGCTAGAGTATGGACGCCGGCTGATAGGCTGCGGCGACGGGAAATTGGTCGGTCAGTTTTTCGATTTGTGCGACAAAGTGGGCGACCTGGTGTCGCGCCGCGCCGACCTGATTTTTTCCGTCATCCAAAATCTGTTGCAACGATTTCATTGATAATCCCAGACGGGTGTCTTTTGCCAGCCGTTGAACTAAGTCGTTTTCCATGACAACGCCGGAACGCAGATCTCGAACCGTATTCAAAGCATGCTCTTTGATCGCCTGGTGAGCCGTCTCTCGTCCCACGCCTGCCTTCACAGCCGCCATTAACACCGTGGTGGTGAGCAAGAACGGCAAATAATGGTTGTTTTCGGAGTCGATCACCGCGGGATAGACTTCCATTTGATCGAGCACTGTCAAAAAGGTTTCGAATAAGCCATCCATGGCAAAAAAAGCGTCGGGCAACATCACTCGGCGCACCACCGAACAAGACACATCGCCTTCGTTCCACTGGTCGCCTGCCAATCCGGCTGCCATCGTTTGATATCCCTTCAGGATCGTATGAAAGCCATTGATGCGCTCACAGGAACGCGAGTTCATTTTGTGGGGCATCGCACTCGAACCGGTTTGTCCTTTGGCAAATCCTTCACTGGCCGTTTCATGACCGGCCATCAATCGCAATGTTAGGGCCATCGAACTGGGGCCACTAGCTACCAACACCAAAACGTTTACCGATTGCAAATCGAGACTGCGGGGATACACCTGTCCGACGTTGGTCAACCGTCGGGAGATCCCCAGATGTCTTACCACAAGGTCCTCGAGCTGTGCCGCTTTATCAAAGTCGCCATCATACAGCGAAAGCTGGTCCAATTGAGTGCCTACCGCACCCTTGAATCCGCGCACGGGATAACTTGCCAATAGATCCTGGAGCGACTGAAACCCAATCAACAGTTCTTCGCCAAACATTGCTAACCGTTTCCCCAACGTCGTCGGTTGAGCGGCAACGTTGTGCGTGCGGGCGGCAATCACCAGATCTCGCCACTGTTTTGCTCGGCGGGCAATCGCGGCCAACGCAGCCACGGTCCGATCCCGAATCAACTCCAAAGAACGGTAGATTTGCAACTGCTCAACATTTTCAGTTAAATCGCGCGACGTCATCCCTTTGTGAATTTGTTCGTGTCCCGCCAGCGCACAAAATTCATCGATGCGCGCCTTAACATCATGGCGCGTGATCACTTCCCGCGCTTTAATCGCTGTCAAATCAACATCATGTTTTACTGCCATGTAAGCGTCGATAGCGGTTTGGGAAATATCCAGTCCCAGTTCGCGCTGAGCTTTCATGACCGCGATCCACAATTCTCGCTCGAGGACAATCCGTCCGGAGGAAGACCAAATCTCGCGCATTTGATGGGAAGCGTAACGTTCGGCAAGGACATTTGGGATCATGGATCAGATTTTTCCAAAAAAATTCCATCGACCAGACGACAATCTGGGGCCAATCTTGGAATTCGGTACGGAGGAACTTGTTAGGAGCACTCATGCTGGCAATGAAAAATCACTTTAAGCTTTGGCAATCAGAAAAAACAGCCTAACCCGACTCAATCGTCGGCACCAATTATCTAAAGTGAAGACACTCAGAGGTTTTGAATGGTAGGAAACAGCCTGACAAACCGGCGGGGCTGCACCGATCGCTCAACCCGTAGTTGTTACTAGATTGATGTGCAACCGCATGAAAACGCCGAGATTGGAAAAATCGCTTGTAAAAATCGCGTGAATGTCGGTTTTGCAGCGAATATTTCCCATTCAATGGACTGCCATCACTTTACGTCAGCGTACCTCAATCGTTACGATGACGAGGAGATAAATCAGTCTGGGTAAGTGTGGCAACATTTTCCGATCAGCGGATTGGGGTTCGCCAGTCAAAGTCATTCGTCCGATAAAGTTTCGGTAGATGCAATTGAATCGAATCACCCATTAGAATTCTTTGCAAGCTCGATAATCGCCATAAGGAGAGTTTTGTGGGCATCCGCTTTTTCGATACTTTGTTATGCCTGAGTCTTGTCTGTGGTTTGAACTTCAGTTCGTTGGCCGCGCAGTCAAACTCGCCCAAACAAGCTCCAAAACAAGAAACCACTAAGCCTTTGACGGATCCAAAATTACAGGAACCCAAGGCGACAGCTCCCGCTAAACCGTCCGTTCCCAAGGAAGTAAAGGCAAAGACCGGCGATCCCAAAGTGGTCGAACCGATGCCGGTAGTGGAAACCCAGAAGCCCCAATCGGAAGCGCCCCAAAAACCAATTCCGACAGACCCGTCGACAGCCGAACAAGCCAAAAAAATCGAACCGGTTGTAGATGAGGCGACAGCCGAGTCTGAGCCCGACAAGCTAGCGCGAATCGTCAGTTCTGATTTGTTACCGATGGCCACTAAGGCTTGGTTTTCGATTCCAGACATCGATCGGCTGGAAGAACAATTTGATAAAACCCAATATGGCAAACTTGCTGCTGATCCCGCGGTCAAGCCATTTGTTGATAGCCTTAAAAAACAAGCTCAAGATTGGCTGGACGAAAAAAATGTCCGGCTGGGTGTTCGAATGGAGGATATCGACGAAATTCATGTGGGCGAAATTTGCATTGCCGGCGTGTTGCAGGACCTCGAGGGAGGCCAGCCAGCGCGCGGATCACATGGACTGGTTTTGTTGGTTGATGTCACTGGTAATGAAACAAAGGTTGCCGAATTGTTTGCCAGAATCCATGGGGAACTGGTCAAACAAAAGGGGGCCGAGCAGGAAGAATTGAAAATCAACGATATCCCGGTGACCAAGATCACGATTAAAAACCCTAAACGGATTCGCCAATCTCAATACAGCTTTCAAACGACGCATGGCGGCTGGTTATTAGTCGCCGATAACGAAGAAATTTTTCGGGACATTATTCGTCGGCTCGCTGCCCCCGAGCGAATTCGCAAAGACGCGACGCTCAGCACCCAGACGAATTTTATGGAAGTCATGAAGCAGACGGAATTGTTCGGAAATGAAGGACAGTTCCGGTGGTTTGTTGACCCCTTTGGCTATCTTCAATTGGCTCAAAAAATCGAGGCCGAAGAACAGGATGTACGGAAGCCAATTAATGATTGGCCGGGAATTCTTCAGGCTCAGGGTTTCGACGCGATTCGCGGCTTGGGCGGAAATGTCGCACTTTCGTTGGTAGTGAATGACCAGGAATTTGAAGTGTTGAATCGGACTTACCTCTTCGCACCCCAATCGAAACTCGGCGAAAATCAGAAACGGATTTTCGATTTGTTTGATTTTGCTCCGGCCGGCAATACCCCTCCCGTTCCAGCGGACTGGGTGCCTGCCGATGCCTCGGGGTATTTCTCGGCCAATTGGGATTTCACAAAACTCCTGGAAAGTGTCGGCCACCTTTACAATGCTTTTATCGATGACGAACCCGATGCCTTTGAACGCATGATCAAGGATTTGAAAAACGAGCCTGATTTCCAACTCGACATCCGAAAACTGGTCGGCATGCTGGACGATCAATTCTCAATTGTTTCGACAACGGAGCGTCCTGTTTCCGAGACCAGCGAACACATGGTGGTCGGTCTACGACTGAAAGCCGGCGCCGACGCAAATTTCGTTTTCAGCAGTATCAAGCGCGCCGTTGGCCGGAAAAACGGCAAACAGATCGTGTTGGCCGGATTCAATGTAATTGAAGTCGATACGACCATTGATTCCGAACCGTTTGATATGGAACCTGAACTCCAATTGCCGCCGGGCTTTGAAGATGAAGAGACCAACGATGCAGGTAACCAACCGGCCGCTCGAAAACAGGGAATTACGCTGTTCGAGAAACGCTATTTTGTCGTTCATAAAGGATTCTTGCTGGTCGCCAATGACAAAGACTATCTGAAGAAACTATTAACTGCAAATCAAAAAATCCGGCTCCACGAAACCGAGGACTTTTTGTTGATCAAAGAGGCCCTCGGCAAACTTACCGACGAAAAACGGGTCAGCTTCCGTCAATTTTCCAGAATTGATCGAGCCATCGAAACCAATTATGAAATGTTGCGGCGAGGCGAGATGGTACAATCCCAAACCGTGTTGGCGAAAATTCTCAATCGAATTTTCGAACCGGAGAAGATCGAAGATGCTGCTCAACCTGCGCGCGTGCAAAAACTGGACGGATCAAAATTGCCAGAAGATTTCGCAAAAAGTGTGGCGCCTTACTTGGGTCCATCCGGTTGGGTTTTAGAAACCGAAGCCGATGGCTGGAAAGTGACTGGCTGCACGATAAAAAAAAAGGGAGTCAGTGAGGTTGTCCAAAAACTTGACGAACACGGATCGTTAGAAAAGTCGCAACGATAAAGCCTTTTGAGCTGCGTCTCGGAGACATGCCAAGCTGTCGAAAAAGCGACTGTCCGGGTTGGTTCCTGCGTTTACTTCGGCGAATCCGATATCCAATTATTGCCCTGTAAATCGATTCGGCCCCAATAAGGATGTTCCCGATCAGCTCTACGGCGAACATCCTCCAACAGCACTTCGGAGGTCGGTATCACAAAGCCCTTGAAATCATTTCCCAATCCCTTGATGTGAATCACTTCATCGAAGTTGACGTATTCGGGGGACAACCACAATGTTGCTGGATTCACCGACTTGGCCGAATCAGGGCCAATCTTGAACGTATTGGGAATTTCAGATTTCAACATTCCCGACAAAGTCAGGCCGGGAATATCTTTGTCGCGCCAATCTTCGGGCCAGATAACTTCTTCTGCCGGAATTCCATCGAATTCCAAAAACCAAAAGTAGGAATCCCACGGACGCATAGCGCGGCATTCGAATGAGAATCCGGATTTATCCGGCCAGCGCCTTCGTTGCGCACTCATCCATTTGATCGTCTCGGGAATCTCTTCGGGGAAAAGCTCATTGCCTCGACCATCGTACATCACGACGGTACAGTCCATGAATTGCCGAGATGGCAGCCAATCGTTCCACGCATCTTTGTTGGCAATAATCGTGAGCGAGTCTTTGCTTCCGACGACAGAATATACCGGCAAATCCAGATGCTTGTTTTTGCGATAAAACTTCAGGTAGCGATCAATTTTTCCCGAAACGCCGACAATCCCGGCCCAATGTTCCGGATGCGAAAGTCCGATGTCATAGGCCGCATCGCCGCCGATACCGTGTCCAGCCAGAAAAACGCGGTCCGCATTAATCGAAAACTTGCGCAACGCCGCGCGCATGGCCTTCAAAACAACCCCATGCTCTCGACCCGAGTATCCGTAGGCGCTCTGCCCTGGCAATCGCCAATCGACTGCCATCACGACATAGCCGTGTCGCGATGCGTGTCCAACCCGAGTCTGCAATACGGGAACAAATCCGCCACACCACAAATCCAGATTCTGATCGACGGTTTGACTCCCGTCCGGTAGGCTAATTATCAACGGATACCGTCGATAGGGATCGTATTCAGTTGGCAAATGAACCAGACAACGAAAACTTTGCGGCCCCGGATTGCTTGTCGGACCAGGCACCTCGACGGTGAATTCGATGGGTTTTTCCCCGGTGTAAGCGCTCAGATCAGGAGCATCAATGGGGTTCATTTGTCGAATCATAGGCGCCAAGTAATTAGGGGTCCCCGCCTCGAATTCAGCCAGTTGATTAAGAATCTGGGAACGCTCGAGCGCATCTTCTGTTCGGGTCCTCAAATATTTTTGAATCAAATCCCTGACCGAAAACATATCTTGGGCGATACCGAGATTTTCGATCGCGTTGTTGCTACCAAGCAACCACCCACTGATCGCGAGGGCCAGTTTTTGTGGGGCTGGCATGGAATCGTCACTGGCAAGTCGCAGATAGGCATCCAATCGCAATACATTGACCACATTCAAATCCGTTTCCAGTTCATCTCGCAATCGTCGAACCGCCGTGCTTTGATTTTCATCCAAATTTTGGACTTCGTTGATCAAGGAACTGATTTGCGCACGTGTCTCATCCAGCCGTTGAAAGGATTGTTTGATATTGGCATCTATTTCCGCAAACTCGGCCAATGTCTCGCCGGCCAAACCTTCTTTCGGAAACGCGTTGGCCAAAGCCGAAGCAAGTCGAGTCTGTCCGGCGTCCAAACGAAGCCGCACTTCTCGAATCGTCTGGCGAGCACGGGCTTGATTTACCAAAATCTGGTCGTCATTGATGCGTTCGGTCAGATCGGGAAATTTTTTTCGAATGAAACTAAGCTCTTCCAGCGCTTGATCAAACTGTTCGGCTTGCAGGAAAAACTCGGCAATTTTCAGGTATTCGCTCGCACTTTCTGGATTGCCAATTTGAGTTCGGAGCAGACCTCGAAGAATATCTGAGGGCACGGTGCCGGTTCCGATTTTCATGTCCCATTGAATCGGGCGAATCTTAGCCCCCACCAAAGTCTTAACTTCGCAATATCGAGGCGAGATTTTGGTGATGCCCTGCACATAAAACAACGGTTCGGGGCTGTTCGCAACGCGAATCACCAAATCACGATGACCAAATTGATTGAACGGACCGATTCTCAAAATACTGCCATGTCCCTCCGAAACCGGGGCCGGGTTCTGCAAAATCGGAATCTCGATTTCATTGCGGTTCGAATTTCCAACGGAGCCAATTGCTCGATTTTTGCTCACAAAAATATGTCGCATTCCTTCATCAATATGAACAATTTGTTGGGAATCGTAGGTCGAATAGACACTTGTCCCTTCGATAACGGCGGAGGTACTGTTTAAGATGCCCTCGTACTGGATTCCCGATTTATGGGTCCATACCTGTTGAATACCCTGGGCCCCAAGATCCGAGTTGACGTCAACAAAGGAAAATACCGCGGCGATGACGAGAAAATAATTCCGCGCCTTGCGAATGTCCATAAAATCCATACTTTTGCTTTCCAATTTTCTGCCAATTGTGGTTGCGAGAAAACCTGTTACGACGCGGCCCGGTTTGTATTATAGTGCAGTACACCCGTTGTGATAGTTTTCAGCACGAAATTGATGGATGAGTTCATTGTCGCAACCTAATCCCGCCCCCATCCCAGTCCTGGACGGCAACACCGATTTAGTGTCTCGAACGATTGCCGTTCCGCGATGGGTGGTCTATTTTCAAGCGGCATTGTTAGGACTCGTCGCCACGACTTTTTTTATCTTCGGCCTGATGGTTGGAAATCTAACTTCGGCGACTCCCAGCGGAGTTGCTGCGAAATTTGACTGCCAAGTATCCGGGACCGTCCGTTTCGATTCCGGCGATTCGCCAGTTCCAGATGCCGGCGCTGTGATCTTCTTGCTACCCAAAAATAGTCGACCCGAAGAACGGTCGGCTGGCAATCTGGTTTCTCCGGATGGCTTCGAACCACTTAATAATCCCGGCATTGAGGTCGTCAACCAGCTTGGCGGAGCTGTCGTTCGCGCCGACGAAAATGGGCGCTTCAATGTAGTGATCGATGCCAGCAAATCCGGGGTCGATTACTTCCTGCTGGTCGTTTCCAAAAACGTCAGCAACGACCACCCCCAATCGTTGACCAAATTGCAAGTTGCCACGATTGGGACATTCTACTTGCCGGTCGAAAGAGTCATGAACGACCGCGCCATTTATTGGTCGACGATCAAAGCCCGTACCGAGAAAATTGAACTGCCGGCTGTGGACTTTTGAGACCGGGCTACCGGTTAAGGAAATCAATTTCCATCGACGCAATTCAATCGGCCGGATTAGGCCCACGCTCTCGGAGGCATTCAACGCGAACAGTTAACGGCCGCCAGAATATGGCGCGCAGTCGAACTGGCAAATCCCATTCATCGGCCCGTGCAGTTTCGTCAACAGCTTGGCAGACTGGATTAACCCAGTATTTCGCGTTTGCGATTGAGATAGTCCCAGACCACAAATCGATCCAGATCCCCACCCGCGGTGAAAAACACACGGCCCTTGGTTTGTTCGCTTAACCGATGAGCAAATCGGATATCTTCTTCCGATTGTGACCAACTAGGCACCAAAAAAGTGTTGATCGTGATTCCCGCTCGAGCACACAGAGCTCCTTCGCGTAAAGTCATCTCCTCGGTTAGACGATGCGGTGGATACAACATGTAGAGAATTGAATCCTCGAAATGGGCCGTGGGCAAGCCATCGGTAATCAAGACGATTTGCCGATTCGGTGTATCCTGCGCCGCTAACAGCTGTCGCGCCAGTCGCAACGAATGTTGGATGTTGGTGAAGTGTTGATGCACCATATGTTCGCTGACTTCGGGGCGGCTCATGTCGACCTTAAGTTGCACAAACGAATC
>JANNWZ010000019.1:0-11288 GCA_031409295.1 Mariniblastus sp. | reverse complement strand
ATGGCGCAACTCGCGATGATATCGGCGGGCGATGAAGTCCTCGAACCATCCGCCGGCAAAGGCGATCTGGCCGAAGCGATTCGCCAGCACGGGATTAAGAACGAGTTGGATATCGACCTGACTTGCATCGAAATCAACTCGCAGTTGTGTGACCTGTTAACCCTCAAAGGCTTTGCGACTCATCGAGCTGACTTCATGTCTGTTGAGGGCACCGTGGATCGGATCATCATGAACCCACCCTACGAGGACAACACCGACATCCGCCACGTTCTGCACGCCTACGAACTACTCAAGCCCGGTGGCC
The DNA here is from genome assembly GCA_031409295.1 of Mariniblastus sp. Classification (GTDB taxonomy): domain Bacteria; phylum Planctomycetota; class Planctomycetia; order Pirellulales; family Pirellulaceae; genus Mariniblastus. The sequence goes on along the minus strand of JANNWZ010000019.1, from coordinate 10,984 downwards.
GGCTGGTCGCCCTGATGGGTGTCGGAACTTTCCAGCGATCCGGCAGACTGGAAACGATATTCCAACAGACTGTTCGTGATTGGGAATGCACCGAGCAACTACTTAGCAATCGCTTGATCACCAATGCCTTCAAAGGCTCCCAATCGTTCCGCCAAACCGGAGTGGCGGTCCGGCTAATCGTCGTTCGCAAGTCCGGTGTCACTTACAAGGAGGATGAACAATGAGCGAAGCCCCCCTCCAACTCACTTGCCGCAGCTGCGGCATCGGGCATCTGGTGCTCAGTGCATCCGGCATCCTCTGCCTCGACTGCAATGCACGGATCATTCCAACCGGCGAAATCAACGATCAATTCGAAGGGGTCTCCCCGGACATGGTCGCCAGTCTTCCCGTTCACCAATGCACCAACATCACGGTTATCGCCAACGTGTTCAACCGCTTTAAGAAAATCAATGATGCTTCCCTTTCGAAACATCAACGAGACCAGGCCGCCGCCGCTCAGGACAAAGCCACCAAACGAATGACACTCCAACGGTTGAAGATCGAAAACGAAGCCCTACGGCAGAATCGAATTCTCTTCGAAGGTGATCAACTGGAAGACATTCAGATCCAACGGACTTTGTTTTGAACGCGAATTCAAATCGCGTTTAACCTTCAACCACAAATCTACGGCTCCAACACGAATTCGTCGTCAAAGAAAACTCCCGCCTGCGCATTGTAAAAAGCTCGTCAAACCATCGTGCCGAACAATATTGGACCTGTTCTTTCGCTGTCCTCCCTGTTTCGCTGTCCTCAGCTCGTCCATGGGTTATCTATGCCGTCGCGCCTAGTCCACAACCCGACGGTCCAGGTTTTGGTTTTGGCTTTGGGTGATGGGGTTAAGTTCGACTAGCTACTTGATTTATTACAGCGTGGAGATAAGGTCAAGTTGCGCTCTTTTGTTGAAATGGGACTCTTTTACCCGATCTGGAGCTATTTGTATGAACCCATTAACTGCAATTTATTGTTTTGTTCTCGGGCTGCTTTGCATTGGTTGTTCACCTGACGGCGGTTTCGCCCAAGACGTTGACGCCCCCCAGGAGTTGACCAACAGCATTGGGATGAAGTTGATGCTGATTCCGAATGGGACGTTCCTGATGGGTTCACCAGAGAGCGAAAAAGGCCACTACTCTAACGAAACTCAACATGAGGTAACGATCAGCAAAGATTACTACCTCGGCGTGTACGAGGTGACGCAGGCTCAGTACGAGAAGGTGATGGGATCTAACCCAAGCGTGTTTCAAGGGGACATAATGGCCGAGCTTCATCCTCAGACGGGATGCGTGGTCAAAGACGTGGACAGCTCAAACCATCCGGTGGATCAAGTTTCTTGGGATGATGCGGTTGAGTTTTGCAGAAAACTTTCGGCACTTCCGGAGGAAAAGGCCGCAGGGCGGGTGTATCGTTTGCCAACGGAGGCAGAATGGGAATACGCTTGTCGCGCTGGCGGCCAAACGGCGTTTAGTTTTGGAGATAGCGTAAAGTCTCTCGAGGACTATGCCTGGTTTAAAGACAATAGTGGCGACAAACCCCACGCTGTCGGTGAGAAGAAGTCGAATGCTTGGGGGCTTTACGACATGCATGGTAATATTTGGGAGTGGTGCTCGGATTGGAACACTGCTTATCCGCAGGGCGCAGTCACCGATCCGGTTGGTCCAAAAGAGGGCTCGTACCGCGTGAGCCGGAGCGGCGGGTGGGACTACGGGGCCGCGAATTGCAGGTCGTCGTACCGGAGCGGGCTCATCCCGGCGCTCCGCATCCTCGACTACGGCTTCCGCGTGGCCCTGAGTCCGTCCGTAATCCCCAAGTAGGCGGAGCCATTGTAACGAGCGAGTAAGCGGAGCCAGTGGGCGTAGGCACGGAGAGAGCGCAGGCGAAGCCCGCGACCGTAGATGCCGTAGCCTAATGGCGTTGCGGGCAAGAAACAGCGATTGCGTTAAGAAGCTTGGCGCAATCCTTGTTTCTCTCTCAGCGGCATTGGCTGTAACGTCTTTCCCCACTCATCAATTTTCAACGCAGAGGCACGAGGATTGAATCTGTACGTCAGCTCGATTCCAAACTTCCTTGAACCGCACTTTCACCTGCGCTGCTTCTTCCTTCCTGTCCAGCGCCTCCAGGGTTTGCGCCAGCCCGTGCAAGGACCAACCGTTTTCGGGCCAGCGGCGTAAATCCTCACGGTAAACCTTCTCGGCTGCGTCTGCTTGCTTTTCACGCAGCAAAACCGCCCCAAGCGCGTGGCGTACAGGTACGAACCAGTCCGGCGGTTCCGCGTAGCGCAGTTTATCCTCCCGCGAGACTGCTTTTTCAAGCGCCGCGATCGCCTCGTTTGAATTCCCTTCGCGGAAGAGGATCTCCCCTTCGAGCATCGGGTCGGCGATCGCGAGCAGGTCGACCGCCTTGTTGTTACCGAACACAGCGTCCTCCGGCACCTTGGCGACCATAGCACGGAAATTCAATTGTGATTCCCGGGCTTCCTCAACTTTTCCCATGGCGGCAAACGCCACGCCCCGATGGTAGTGCCACATGGCACGTGCTATGGGGAAGATCTCCGGCGGTTCCGCTTCCTTCAGGATGTCATCCCAACGGCCGAAGCGCTTGAGAACTTCGAGCGGCATTACAATGATGCCGTCGGCAATCGCCGCATTCTCCTTCACCTCGACCCACTCTTTCGGCAATGCCGCGGTCATCTCACGGATCGTTTTCAGAGCCAGTTCGGATTCCCCCTGCATCATCGCCGCGAAAGTCAACATGTGGAAGTTGTGCGACATGTAGAGCCGGTAGAAACCCTGCTCGGGAACGGTTTTCTGATACTTGCTGTCGGCTGCGATGGCGAGGCGATTGGCTTCTTTGGCCGATTGCCATCGGCCGCGGCGGATGTCGATGTGTGAGGGCATGTGAAGAAGGTGTCCGAGAGCCGGGTGCTTGCCGCGAAGAGCATCGGCCGACGCATCGGCCTTGCCGGGCTCCGGGGAAGCCTCGACTGCGTGAATATAGAGGTGATTGGCCAGCGGATGCGCCGGATCGAGCTTCAGGACCGCTTCCAGCGTGCGAAGAATCTCGGCCGTCTCCGGCTGCGGTTTCCCGTCTTCCGTCCAAAGATCCCAGGGGCGCAGATTCATCAGCGATTCTGCGTACAGCGCTCCGATGTCGGCATCCTTCGGGAATTTCGCCCAGACGGCTTTCATCGCATCGGAGTACGCTTTCTCAGCGTCGGCCCGTTCTTTCGGAGCAGGGTCAGGGTAACGAGCCGCGAGCGCGTTGATCAAGGCTTGATTGGCGGTCACTTGTTCACTTGTTTTTTCATGCGCCTTGGCGAGTGCATCCGAAGTGACCTTTGCCTTCTCGGGTGTAAAAGCTGGATCGTTATAATTCATGCCGCTCGCCAGCGCAATCCCCCAGTAAGCCATTGCACACTCGGGTTCGAGGTCAGCAACCTGTCGGAACGCCCGCACCGCCTCGTCGTGGTTGTAGGCGAACATGAACATCAGGCCTTGATCGAAATACCGCTGGACTTTCGGGTTCCTGGTCTCAATCTTGCGCGAATGCTCACCCAAGCCGTCGAAAAACGGGACTTCTGACTTCCTGGGATCGTCGGCGAACCCAAGTGAAGCGAGTGACACCATCAAGATGAGAAAGGATGTAGACGTTCTCATGGAGACTCCTGCCGTCGAACAAATTGAGATTTCTGCGGCAGCATGGATGCGGACGCAGAGATCGTGCGTTGAGCTTTTCCGCTTCGAGTGATTCCGGAGATGTATCCAGAATCAATCAGGGCCTCTCAGCGGGACCGGGACGACCGATTCTACCGGGTGACAAGGGGCTTGCCTGAGGAATGCGATTCGACTGCAAATAGAATCGCACGTACTAAGTCCATATCACGTTTCAAAACAACCTCAAGCCAAATAACGACTAACGATCACCCAGCCGACTTAGTCGACGCACCATCAGACAAACCAACGATCGGCGGTTTGGATGCATCGTTTTGTTCGAGCGTTCTCCTTCGATCAACCACGCGTCTACCGTCTTTGCCTTGCCTCATCTGCAAGTCGGCCACGATTTTCGTGAGGTCATATCCGAACGATGCAGCGTACGCATCTCGTTGATATCTGGTTTCAGCAACAATTGGGTCTTCAAACATTAATCAACTCCTGCGGCGTACAAATGACTGGAGAAGAAACTCCATTGTCCGAAAGCACTTTGTCTATTCTATGCCGAAATGACGGATTTGCGATATGTTTGCAGTTCCAAGTCAGCAAATAGTCAATCCTGTTTTGGGCGGCTGTTGCAATGTGGATCGCGTCGACAGCGGCCTTCGCAGGCAATCCAACATGTTTCATCAGTGCCTGTGCAAGTTCAAGGGTCTGGGAATCAACGGGAAGTACAGGCAATCCATCGAGAAAAACCAGACGTTCGCGAGCGGCAAGTGCGTCGCCTGCAGCACATTCATCGACGGTCGCTTGAGACGCAAACAGCTCAAACTTGTTGCGATAGTCAGTCCACCATTCAAACGTCAAAAGTTGGTTCGCCGCAATCACTAGGTCCGAACTACGTCGAGATGCCAAATAGCCAATTATTGAAGTCTCAAGGTAGACCGTTTGCATGTTCACTACCTTTCAGTGCCCGAACAAGTGTTGTACGGAAAGCAGTAGATATCCGAACCTCGGATTTGAGCTCCGTGCAAAGAAGTTAACTGTTTCCAAATCAATTGTCAATTTTTTTTCCTTCTCTCATCGAACCAAAATTCCTTGCTTCACAAATAAACAGAATTCCGTTTAAGCCGGGATTATACGGACTTTAACCCTTAATCTATTGAGGATAGGAACAATAGCTGGTCCACCATAACTACCTAACTGTATTCCAGTATTCGGGAAGACTTGCGACTCCAGCAGTATTCATCAAGTAGAAAATTTGCCGGTCCTTTGTCAGGTCGGCCTCGTTCCGTTTGCGGCTGACATTCGAAGAAATGAGCCGTTGCGATTGTCATTTGGCAATCAATCAAACTCCAATTGCCCGTTTTTTTCTTCACTAATTCCGTTACAATTAACCCACCCAGTCACCACGCGGGAAGTTTCATCGGCATTAGCTATTCAATAGTTTGTCGAAAACCCCGAAAGATGAGCAACTGGTTTCGTCGTTTCTGGCAAAGCAGCAGAACAATGAAACCCCGACCGCAACCGAAACCAAAGCCTATCAACGGGCCTTGGATGCGCGCGTCCTGAACCAGCTCAAATCGGTTACGCCCAGCTTCTTTAATCAGCTGTTCGGCATCCAGAATAAACAGCGATTCGATTGGGAAGACCGTTACGAATTCCCCTGCGGACGATCGCGGAAGGCAATTGACGTGCTCGCCGTCAATGCAGCGATTAAACATCTGATTTCCGTCAACCGGAAATTCATCGGCACCGGCCAAGCCCCCGGCAAACCCGTCACTGATGACGACATCGACATCAACGAAGCCAAACGGCTCGAAGCGATCGAACGCCGCAAAAAGACCGAAGTTCAACGCGAAAAGATCCAGCTCGAGCTCGCCGTCCTGCGCCGCCAACAAATCCCGATCGAAGACGTCCGCGAATGTTTCGACATGATCTGCAACGTCTGGATGCGGATTGCCAAACAACTTCAAAAGACCGGCCACGAAGACGCTTGGGAAATTGTCGAAACTGGTCTGGAGGAATCTCGCGAAGCCTTCGAAAGCGAGATGGCAAATTCGGCAGATGACGATGAAATCGAAAAACTCCAAAGCGAAATCAAAAAAGTCGCCGCTGTGGACGAGGAGGCCGAATGACCGCACCGCGACACACCCTGTTGCGACAGCTCTATCGCAAGAACCTGACCAAGCCGCTCGACGAACAACGCCGATCCTATCTGGATTTTGCCTGCGAAGAAATCATCATCCCGCGAGGCAAGTACAAAGGCCAGCCCTACAACCCACGTCGCAAGCCCGCTTCGGTCCTCTGGTTCCAGGAACTCGATTCCGGCCGTTGGCAGCTCCACAACTACACCGGCCCGACTCAGTCCGGCAAAACGCTGGATGCCTTCATCATTCCGCTTCTGTATTGCCTGTTCGAAAAAGAGGAGGATGTCATCGTCGGCATCCCCAACATGAACATGTCGATGGCGAAATGGAAGAAAGACATTCTGCCGGTCCTCACGCGGACGCAATACGCGAAATACATTCCGAAAATCGGCAAAGGCTCCCGCGGTGGCGAAGTCAACGAAATCGCCTTTACCAACGGCGTCTATCTGACCTTCATGTCCTTTGGCGGCGGTGACAAATCCCGCGCCGGGGATACTGCTCCGAATCTAATCATCACCGAGACCGATGGAGCCAATGAAGTCTCCGACAATTCAGAGGAAGGAACCGCGATCCAGCAGTTGATTGGCCGTACGTTGTCGTTTGACCTCGATGCCTTCATCGTCATGGAATGCACCGTGACGACTGATATCGGGATCACCTGGCAGCAACATGTCAAAGGCTCCGAGTCGAAAATTGTTCGACCCTGCCACGCCTGCCAGAACTGGGTGACTCCCGAGCGCGAGCACTTTCAGGGCTGGCAGGACGCCACGGACGAGATTGAAGCCGGAGACAATGCCCATTTCCAATGCCCCAGCTGCAGCACACCCTGGACCGACGAGCAACGGTTCTTTGCCAATCGAAGTTCCAAACTGCTGCACCGAGGCCAGTCGATTGACCGCGAAGGCAACATCACCGGCGACCCGCCCCGAACCAGCACGCTTGGATTCCGCTGTTCCGCCATCGACAATTTCCTCCGCAGTTCCATCTACCTCGGTCGCCTGCTCTGGAAAGCCGAACGCGAAGAAGACCGCGAGGCCGCCGATCGCACGACCAAACAGCAACAATTTGCCGAACCGGTCACGCAATCCGACGAAGAGTTTCCGCCGCTTAACCTATACGACACCGCCGCCCGGGTCGTGCGTGGAACCTCCGGAACGCAGCAAGGGATTGTTCCAGCCGGATGCACCACGATTACCGTCGGCACGGACTTGCGAGCCACGCAGCTCCATTGGGTGGCGATCGCCTGGGAACCCGACGCGACTTGCCGAGTCATCGACTACGGAATTTATGGCGTGCCGTCGCGCAAATACGGTCACGAGGTCGCCTTGCGTTGGGCTTTGCAAAAAATGCGAGACGATGTTTTCTCGCGCGGCTTCCAAACCGAAGATGGCCAGATCAGACACCTTGATCGTTGGTGGATCGATGCGGGCTGGCAACCGAATCCAATTTACAAATTCATCCGCGAATCAAAGCAGGACAACTTTTGGAAAAAGCGGCTCTACCCCTACCTTGGCCGCGGAGCAGGCTCGCAGTATTTCGGAATTGGAACGCAAGGAAACTACAGCCATCCCGATAAACCAGGTGGCGTGGTCACTCGAATCATCGAACAAGCCCACAAACGATACAACATCGAGCAGCGTTCGGCTTATTGGATGGTCGACGCCGACCATTACAAGGTCTTTGTTCACAACCGGTTTCGCATTCCTGTTTATGTTCAAGAAGCCGACGAACAAGGCAAGCTGATTCCGATCACCGACTTCGATACTGCCGAACTCAGTCGCGGTGCGATCAGCCTGTTCATTCCACGATCCGGCGACCATCTCGAATACATTCGCCAAATCCTGGCCGAGCGGCAACGCACAGAGTTCGTTCCGGAGCGCGGGCCGGTCACCAAGATGGTGGTCGTATCGCAAGTCAATCACTTTTTGGACGCGACCTATGCGGCCTGTGCGGCGGCTGTCGACTGCGGCATACACACCACCCCGCCAATAAAAAAGCCCCCTCAAATCCAGCACGTATCCCAAACAAATCATCCCCTGGGAGGGCAGATCGCCATGCCAGACGGAAGACATTTTGACTACTAAACCCAAACCCAAACCCTTTTTTCAAACTAATGGAGTAACGATGGCCAAGCGCACAAACACGACTAGCCCAACCGATTCTGGAAACCAACCCTCGAATGCGAAACCGTCCGACGATTGGTCGCAGGTTTCGGTTGACGTGCTGCAACTCAGCACCGACACCCGGTTGGCACTGAAAACCAACGGCATCAAAACAGCGGGAGACATCCTGTTACACGAAGACCTTTCAGCCCTCGGAATCACCGAATCCGAAGAGGCGATGATTCAAACGGCACTCGAATCGATTGTCCGACAGTTCGACAGTCTCCCACCGATTGCGGCACTTGCTGACAAACCCAAAGCCGATTCACTGGTTGCTGCCAATCAACCGACGACGGAACAACTTATCGAACGAACCGACCAGGAAATCCAGGCCGAGTTTCTGAATTCGGTCCGCGAGGCTGCGATCCGAGAGACGGACGACAATCTGTGTCGCATGTTGACCAAAGCCAAGATGGAAAATCATTATGAAATCCAGCAGATCGTCAATCAGGAAATCGACCAACGATTTATGGCCAAGCGGAAAACTCAACAGTCGCTGGAAATTGATCTGCAATTCTCGGATTTGCTCCCGCGCGGGTACAGTGCCTCCCAAGAATCAGTTTCCCGGTTCCTGCATCGACAACGCTTGAGTCACGAAGCCGGTGTCGCGCTGGCCCGCGTGCTGCTGGCCATGAAGGAGGGAGGCGTAAAACTTCGATCTGGCACGCGAGTCACCACCAAATCGAATGTGGTTGAAAAAGTTTTTGAATTGGCCTACGAGAAAATGAAATCAAAAGACGGCCAAGCGTAAGCTGTCTGCCGACAGCAGGCATTAAAAAACAAGCTCGACCGAGTCCCCAAGCAAATTTTAAACCAACCAAACCATGTTGATTAGGCTTCGGTTCATCGTGTGGTTAGCCAGCCTTACTCTGCTCTGACCACTTGGGCGGAATATCCTTCGAGCCGGCCCGTCGAATCCCACCGATAGTCGGAGTAGTTGATCGTGTAGGTCTTGCCTTCGTGTTGAAAGTCTTGCTGGGCCACCTGCTGCCGGCCACTCGGGGTGTACGAGAGCTTTGTCAGGTTGGTGCCGAGGCCCTCGACGATGGTTGTCTGCAGCTCGACCCGGCCCGTCGGATCGTACGAGAATTCAGTCCGAGAGTTAGCGCGAGGGCGGGCCATGACAACCCCGCCAGCGCTGTCCTTGACGGAGAACCCGACCAACTTCTTATCGCTTTGCCTGGTGACTGGCTTTCCATTGACCGTGGCCGCGTAGGTCGACGCCACGCCAGCCGGGGTTTCCGTCCGGACGAGTACCTTCGCTTCTTCGCCCTTTTCCGATTGAACGCTGGCCTCGTAGGAATTGAGGGGAGAGCCGGTATTGTCGTACTGAATCTTGGAAATGCGGATGACCATTCCGGTGCGCAGCTCGAAGAAAAGAACTGGACGCCCTTCCGAAACACCCAACTCGGCCTTCGGCTCCTGCGCGACGTGTTGAACAGGACTGCTCGGTTGCTGGAACGTCGGCTGGGCTTTGACGCCGGGTTGTCCCGTGGTTGTGGCAGGGGCCATTGATGGCGGCTTGGCTGGCGCTGTCGGGACTGCGGTATTCCCCTTGGCTACGGAAGGGTTCACTGGTTGCTGGCGGTCGCAGCCGGCAGTCACGGTTACTCCGAAGATCAGCAGAAAGGACAGAAACCTTGCCATATTATAAAGTCCTCGTGGCTGGCTAACGAGTAACAAACTATGCCGACTTTTTACGGAGGTATAGTTTGTGCGTTGGACTGAGACGCTTCGCTGGTGCGCGGTATGCGGAACCGAGGGGACGCGGCGTCTGAGCAATCATCCTAGCGGTGCGGGCAGTTCCGAGGCAAGTAGATTGTCAGTCGGCTTCAAAAAAAACCGGCCTTCTTGAACAGAGCACTTGAACATCGGCTCCGTTCCAAACGTCACTACGCGATGTCTAATGCTTATTTGTTAGACCTGTTGTTTACGGGCGATCCGCTCGAACTGACAGTGTGGTCGAGGGTCAACGCGGCTTCGGGTGAGCGGAGGCGTGGTCAACGACATAAACCCACGTGCCACGCTCGTTCTTAGCAATCACCGAGAAGCGACCGGACAGGGTAACAGGATCGCCCCCGCTCTTTGGAGACATGGTCAGAGTGAAGTCGCCCCAACCGACCGAAAGTTCGCCGGAAGTTTGGTAATGAGTGTTGGCGAAGGTCGCGCCAGTTACGGTGTTGGCGGCCAGCAGCGCGGCGTAAGCTTTACGGATCGCCTCGCGTCCCTTGGCTTCGGGCGCGTCGGGAAGCCACATCACTGCGTCCTCGGCGTAAACCGCCATAACGGCGTCGAGATTGTTGGCGGTGATCGCCTTGCGCCAGGCCTCGTCCACGGTTTGCGCGCCGTCGGGTGCCGCCGCGGTGGCCAAGGACGAGGTCGAAAAGAGCATCGCCAGAATTAATGTAGGATAAGAACGTTTCAGTATCATTGTGAGATCCTTTCTTGAGATGTGGTTCGGTACATCATGTTTGTTTGGTCTAACGGCGGACATCACGGGGGACGGAAGGTTGATCATCCATTTCAGCGAATGCCGCAAGCCATCCTCTCGTGCATGTCATTGGTCCGCTCGTCAAGGGCGTGAGTTCATGGGGTGCAAGTCCCCTGTACGAAACTTGGAATTGCTTGGAGGACAGCATACTAAATGCAACCAGACAATTGAAGTATTAGTTGAAGGCAACTGCGCGGAGGCGACGAACCGTACGGAGCAAAGAACTTTCTCGCTTTAACAGTCTTCGTACTAAACATGATGACTATGCGACGTCTGCTCCACGCCTCTAGTCCTGTGCCGACAACCACTTAAGAGCTGTACGAACTCTCCGGTGGAGTGGGGAGGGTCACCCGAGAGGGTGACCCTTACCCGATTATGCCACTCCATTCCGGTGTTTCTGCCAGCGCCATACCAGTCCGTCGTTGGGGTGAATGACCTCGCCTATCAATCGGAAGCCACACTTTGTTAACACTCGCGCCGAAGCGTTCGCTTTCTCAA
>JANNWZ010000018.1:0-27810 GCA_031409295.1 Mariniblastus sp. | reverse complement strand
GCCGCAGATTATTTTGGCAAGCAACTCGACGTGCGGCTTCGCGAACCGATTGCACGGCCGGCAACAACAGACCAATCAAAATCCCAATAATGGCCAGTACCACCAATAGTTCAACCAATGTAAAGGCAGTCCGCGCGAATGTAGGAGCATTGGATTTCATCCCTCAAATATAATTAACGGCCCGAGCTTGTGGAAGCAAAGGCGCTCAATCTTTTTTCCAATCATCGCTAAATCAGACCGCAATTTGTTCGCCGGATTGATCAAATATCGGAGTACTCAGGTACCGGTCACCGCGATCGCAGATCACTACGACAACGACTCCCGCCGTCAATTCGTTGCAGATGCGTTGAGCCACGAGCGTCGCCCCAGCCGCCGAGATTCCGCAAAAAAGGCCGACATTGGCCGCTAACCAACAGGCGTGGTTCTCGGCCTCGATCTGACTGATGTCAACGATTCGATCGACCCGCATCGGATCAAAAAACTTCGGTAAATAGGCCGTTGGCCACCGCCGAATGCCCGGAATTTTCGCACCTTCGGTCGGCTGGCATCCCACAATCGTCACGCTTGGATTTTGCAGTTTCAAAAAACGGCTGACCCCCATGATCGTCCCCGTGGTTCCCATCGCGGAAACAAAATGGGTGACCGTTCCGTTGGTATCGCGCCAGATCTCGGGACCCGTCGTTTCAAAGTGGGCCAGCGGATTATCCGGGTTGCTAAACTGATCCAACAACAGATAGCCTGGCTGCCTGGCCCGCGCCCGAGCATAGTCGATCGAGCCTTCGATCGATTGTTCGGCCGGCGTAAGAATGACCTTGGCTCCAAAGGCCCGCATGGTTTGCACGCGCTCGAGAGTGCTGTTGATTGGCATCACCAATTCGATTGCATAGCCGCGAGTCGCCGCGATCATTGCCAGGGCTATTCCCGTGTTGCCGCTGGTCGGCTCAATTAAGGTCATGCCCGGTCGCAGCTCGCCCCGCTCTTCAGCGCGACGAATCATCGACCAGGCCGCGCGGTCTTTGACGCTGCTGGCCGGGTTGTTGCCTTCCAGTTTTCCGAACAACCGCACTGCGGGGTTATCACTTCCCGTCGGCAACTCAACCAGCGGCGTATTGCCAACGACATCGACCATCCCGGCCGGCGATTTGAATTCTGTCATTGGATCAGTTCAACGAATAATAGGCCCAGGGGATGCTGCACAGGTGGACTGGTGCGTCGTGTAGCGATCAGGCGAGTTGGAAACAAATCAGCCGCGACCGCGCAGCATACCGTTCCAATATAGAAACGGGAGTCCATATTTTTTTAACAACAACATGCTAAAACGCTCCTTGGATTGGTCGATGGGAAACGTCTCCTGCGGGACTTTGTCGTAATCAAATTCCGCCAACACCATGCTGTTATAGCCGGTCACTAACGGGCAGGAAGTATATCCCTGGTAATGACCCGCAAGTTCTTGATTTGTTAGCAGCGCAACGATGTTGGCTACAGTAACCGGCGCTTGTTTGCGGATCGCCGCGCCAGTTTTTGAGGTGGGAAGATTGGAACAATCTCCCAAGGAAAACACGTTGGGAAATCGCGTATGTCGAGTCGTATGTTTGTCGACATCAACCCAGCCCAAAGCGTCGGCCAAGGGGCTTTGTTTGATAAAATCAGGAGGGCCCATTTTAGGCGTGACATGCAACATGTCGAACTTGATTGTTGAGAGTTCGTTCGAAACAATATTCTGAAACACGGCTTCGCGGGATTCCGGGCGAATCTCAATCAAATCCTGATTCAATTGCACTTCAATTTTCCGCCGGGCGGTAGCAGCCTCGAGAGTCCGCGCGTAGCGATCCACGGCGAAAATTCGCGGCATGGCGACACTAAAAATAACTTGGCATTGGTCGCGCCGACGTTGTTTCCGAAAATAGTCTTCGGCCAGGAAACAAATCTTGACTGGCGCCCCGCCACACTTGATGGCACCGAGCGGATGCGTGAATAACGCTGTCCCTTGTTTGAAATTTCGGAGGGTGTTCCATGTCGATTCCACGGTTTCATAGCTGTAATTACTACAGATCCCGTGCGTGCCGACGATCTCCTTGGAAAGCCCCTTGATTGCTGTCCAATTCAGTTGCAAACCAGGGCAAACCACCAGACAATCATAGCTAATTGTCTGACCAGTTCGTGTCGCCACGGAATTGTTCGCGGCGTCAAAGGCCACGACATGGTCTTTAATCCAGTTGGCACCCTTGGGAATATAGTCTGCTTCGTTGCGCTGAGATTTTTCACGGGGAAACATTCCCCCGCCGACCAACGTCCACAACGGCTGGTAATAGTGTTTGTCGCTGGGCTCAATAATCGTCACGACGAGTTCTCGTTTCGCTTTTAATAATCGAGCCGCGACCGTGATTCCGGCCGTGCCTCCCCCGACGATTACAACCCGCTTTTTTTCTGTCATGGCTGAGTTTCACTTGTTCTGGGAGTGGTCAGTATTAATAACGCTCGATCCGCGTGTCGAAATTTTCCCTTTGATAAAATGGTGGGGCCCCAATAGGAATTCGATTGAATGAATTTTGGAGCAAGATTCAATATATCGAAAGTTGTCAATGATACAACAAAGAGCTGTTGGTTAATCAATCGACGAAGCCGAGGCGCCAGGGAATTTCTTGAATTGTTCGGTATCGAGCCAAAGCCGGAACGCGAAAAACTGGCATGATCTGCCTCTTACGAAATATTGATTCTTCGATGTTGCCGAATCGAACACCGGTGAGTTACACTTGGCGGCAGATTCCCTGGCATCGCTAATGGGAACAATCCCCCGGTTGCCGCCAGCGATTTTGAGTCACCCTACTATGCAATCTTGGCGTCATCAGCTGGCGGTCGGCGTGACCTATTTTTTTTTGACCGGTGCGCCAGGCTTCTGGATTCCTGTCCTGTCCAAAGTCATGCAGAATCAGGCCTGGGGCGACTGGATTGTGTGGGCGTTTGCGATTCCGCCTCTGGCCAGTTTGTTGTCGCCGTTGTCAATTGCCGCTCATGCTGATCAACGCGTTCCAGCTCAACGCGTTCTTGCCGCAATCTTGTTTCTTGGAGCAGCGGCTTATTTTTTTGCGTTTCGGGAATTGGAGATCGGCCGACGCCCGTGGTTGTTTTTGTTGTTTTTTGGCCTTGGCAGTTTGCTTACGGCACCCGCGTTTGGTTTGCTCAATACCATTACACTAGTCCATCTCAAGGACCGGACGGAACGGTTTGGCTTGCATCGAGTATGGGGAACAGTGGGTTGGATCGTCGCCGGTTTGATTGTCAGCGGATTGGCGATCGATGGCTCTCCGATCGTGGGATACTTTACCGTCGGCTGGCAGCTGTTGGCCTTGTTGGGTTGTTGGTTTTTGCCACACACCGTACCTCTTTCCAAGGCCTCAGTCGGCTGGCGGCAGCGGATGGGTTTGGGGGCGTTCCAATTGCTCAAACGCCGTGACGTGGGGACCATTATCATTGGCGGAACCCTATTCATGATGCCGTTGACGGCCTACTACATGCATAGTTCGCTATTCCTGAGTGATTTGCATTTTACGCGAATCGCAGGAACCATGGCGATTGGGCAAATCACCGAAATCGTGGCATTATTAAGTATGGGATTTTTGATGGCGCGGGTAAAAATCCGAACGCTTTTTTTGGCGGGAATCATGTTTGGGGTTATCCGATATGGGCTATTCGCGGCCGGCGCCATGACTAATTCACAGCAGTTGGCAGTGATCGGGATAGCGCTGCATGGATTATGTTGGACACTTTTTTTCGAAATGGCGCGCCCCTATTTGGATCGCCAAACGCCAGTCGAATTTCGCGCTCAAGTACAAGGGCTGATGTCGATGGGCTCCAGTGGAATGGGCAGCATCTGTGGCACCATCGCTGTAACCCAACTACATGCTCGGACGGTGGATGCCGGGACCGCAAGTTGGACGTTTTACTGGAGCGTATTGGCGATATTCTGCGGATTGTGTGCGATTGGATTCATGACCCTGTTTCGCGACTCCAACACAAATTGCCCATCGCCCTGATCGTACTGAACATGATTGCCCATTCAATCGCCGACTAACCGGCTCAGTCAATGGATGAAGGAATATTTCCGACATCAACCAGCAGTAAATAAAGGGCCAATGCTATCCCGATGATCGCAATTGAATAGGAAACAAACAGTGTTAATGTCCATGCGGTAAACAATCTGCCACCGCGGTCCTTGATTCGCTGAAAATACGCGCGATAGTGCAGCGGCGCAACGATATTCACTGCCACTCCCAGTGAAACCAACGCAACGCCGATGATCGTAGCCTCGATCGCGAAAAACACACTTGTTTGAGCACCGATGGTTTGCAAAATCAACGCAAACCGGGCAACCACAAACCCGAACGCCATCAGTGCAAGTCCCGTCCGCATCCAGGCCAACAAGGTTCGTTCGATCGCTAGCTGCACGCGCGGATCCGCTTCTTCGATTCCAGCGGCCGGTTGTGTGGACGGGGCAGTTGAGTCTACATTCATGGGCTAATGCTTAGCGCCTTCTAACCTTGTTATCGAGATTCCTAAAACCAATGCCAGCTGATCATTGGGCAGTCGCTCGTTGATCTATTCTAATCGTAAACCGGGCGGAAGCATCTCCCCAAACACATGTCCCTGCTCTTCCTCATCAAACTTGCCAACTTGACTAACCAAGTCAATTAAATGAGTTGAAGCCTGTTGTCGTTCCAACCAACTGATAACGGTTTGGCTTAATGGATTGTCGATATCGCGGTAGCGATCGTCGGTTCGGCGAGCCATTTGGACGACTGCCAATTGCTCCAACGGATGACTCAAACGTTGGCCGAGGAAGGACGCAATCCAGTGAGCGATGTTGTCCGGCGGTAACACTGTATTCAGTGGTCCGTAAACAGGTCGTCGTTGTCCCAGCCGACCCAACGCCCAAACCATAGCGTCACGAGCCTTGGACATTTTGGCTTTTTCTTTCAAATTCAAAATCAGTTCGCCCAACTCCCGTTTTTGTGCGACGTGAATCAACTCCAATGACCCGAGCAAACGCCACACCTCGACCGATTCCTCCGGCCGCAATGAAATCGCCATTCCTTTGGTGGACTTGCCCAGTAGTTGTCTTTCCAGGCCGCGCAGCGCTGCCAACCAGGGTTCTGCCAACGCAATTTGTTGACCGCGAGACAGCCCACCTGCCAATCTGCGCCAGAGAATCAGTGACTCCTGCCGAATATTGGGACCGGCATGAATCTGTTTACCACTCACGTTGCGCCACGTCTCGGTGACCCGCCAATCGTCCAGCGCCACTCCATAGCCAGGCCGAAGTGAAAATCCCACTAGATTCAACCAACGGGCTTCATGTTGCGGACTGCGCCGGCGTCCGGATTCCATTTCGATCAAAGATTGCCATATTCGACGCAACAGTGACATGGGCCATTGAATACGGTTTGTGCCGATCACTGTGCTCAATCGCGTGATCAATATTTTGGGATCGACCGTTTGACCGCTCGATGATTGGCTAGATTTCGAGCCTTCGTCGTGCGTGTCACCAAATACCGACGCGATCACGAGCTGACACTCATTCCACAACGATTCGTCCAGCACTTCCTCGGCTTCACCGGTCCCCACATATTCCGACAGATTGGTTTCCGTAGTGGAGCGAACGTCAAATTGCAATTTCCATGCCCGATCGGTGTCGAGCTCATGACAGGACAAATCAAGTGTCCCGAGCTCCGTCAAGCCAATTCTCAATTGCACTGACAGTTCTCGTTTTTCATTTCTGCTCTTGGTTTTTAATACTGTTCGTATTGGCGGCAAGGCCGTCAATTGCTCGGGATCAACGCTCAACATGTGACCGGGTTGATCCGCCAATCGAATACTGGAAACATACAGCGTGAATTCTACCGGCTGGGAAATCGTCAACTTGAAAGTTCGATTCTCCAATGCAAATGATTGTCCTGATTCTGCGCTGCCGGGCATGATACAAATCGCTTGCAGCGGATCCCCGCCAATTCCGATGTAATAGCTGCGCGCCAGAGTTGCCGCGATTTTGACCCCTTGCTTGCGACGGACCATTCCAAAATAGGCCGCTCCTCGCGCGACGGCGAGATCGAGTCGGTCATTTTCCAAAACGGTCGGTACCCAATTGGGTTCTTCCGGCGTTTGAAACCATAGGGAAATTTGCCGAATAACTGTCTCCCGCAAAACATTGGAAGCGAAAAAACCTCCATTGAACAAAATGACATCCGGTCGCGCTTGGGCCATCAAAGTCCGTCGATCCGAAAGTCCCAGTGAATTGGATTTCGATGACAGATCTTCGGCAATATCTCCAGCCGTTGCATGCGTCGTCAAGAATTGTGCCAGATAGCGAGTAATCGCCGCGTCGTTGGCATAGGGCAAGCCGAACTCCTGAAAGCCACTTTGATGTTGCACAGGTTGGTCGGTCAAATCAACAATCGGTAAGAACCCGGCCAAGACGAGTTCACGGATTTCCTTGCGAATGACTTTCGTTTGCAGGCTGCCACCAATCAACTTCGAGCCTCGGCCGGGCAGGTTAAGCGTGATTGAATCAACACCATCGTCCGACAGCAGTTGCTCTTTGATCGAGCGACTGCGGCCGACCAGCACGTCCCATTGGTACGGTTCGAGTTTACCTCCGTCGGTCAATTTTTGTTCCAGAAATTTGGCAATTGCCAAATCAAGATTATCACCACCGAGGATCAAATGATTACCAACGGCAACGCGATGAAACTGGATTCGCTGGGCGGATTCAGACAGCGCATTCGACTTGTTCGGCGCGGTGGTTCCACCGTCATTTTTTCGGACACGAATCAGTGTAAAATCAGACGTGCCACCACCAATATCGCAGACCAATATCTTCTGACCCACAGCGACTTGAGAATCCCAATTCGAATCGTGTTTGTAGACCCAGGCATAAAACGCAGCTTGCGGTTCTTCAATTAACACGACTCGGGGTAAACTCGCCAACGCGGCTGCAGCCACTGTCAACTCTCGAGCCACTTCATCAAATGACGCGGGCAGGGTCAATACGACATCTTGATCAGCCAATGGATGACCTGGAAATTGTTGGTCCCAAGTTGACCGAACGTGACTTAGAAATGTAGCACTGACTTCCACGGGGGAAAGTCGTTGAACATCGTCCATCCCATGCCAGGGTAGCAGCGCCGCCAGCCGGTCAACCGCGGAATGGCAGAGCCAGGATTTCGCGGAGGCAATTCCGCGGCCCGAGGTCTTGGCAGTTTCATCTCGAGCATAGGCTCCCACGCAAAAATCAAAGGAGGCGGTGCCGGCGATCGGTTGGTAATAAAACGATGGCAACGTATCGAGCGATTCGGTTTCACTCGTCGACACCCATTGAGAAATGAGTAACACGCAAATTTTCCAGGGACTCTCATCAGTATCGACGTAAGTTACCGCTGAATTCGTGGTACCCAGATCGATGCCGACCACGTACCGAGCAGGTGGCACATCAATCAGCGGATCAAAATTGGCCGAATTAGGTTGCATGGTTTCGTCAGGTTTGATTCAGGAATTACTCAATGCGCAGGCAACCGCGAGACCTTGGTCGGAGCCCTTCCCAAGAGGAAAATGATCAAGCATCTTGATCCTCGCGCACTCGGAATTCCAATTTCCATCGACCCGGTTGATTCGCAGCTACACACCATAGTTCAAAAATACCCAGTTCCGTAATTCGAGAGTCGAATTTCACGGGAACATAGGAGTCCGCTGATCCCTCCACTGTCAACGTCGCCGTCAATGAGTCCGTCTCGACCAACTCATCGTCAGACCAATAATCCATCAATGTGCCGAGTTGGTCTTGTTTGCGGACTTTGGAACTGAAAAACCGACACTTGACGGGCTGACCGACAACCAGTCCGATCTCTCCGGAAGGAACTTTTATTTGAGTTCCCTCCTCCATCCCAAACGGGACCACACATAACGCTTTCAGCGGGCGGGGCGCACCCGGAATCGCCAAGCCCGCCGTTTCGATACCAACATAGTACGAATTGGCGACCCCACCTCGAATGCGCATTCCACCGGAGTGTTTACTCCAGCCATAGTAACAAGCTCCCTGGGCCACGGCGAAATCCAAATCCGACCCACCCGTCAATCGTTCCACTTTGATTTCGGACCCCGATTGCTGACTCCAATCGGTCATTACATCGAGCAAGCGTTGTTGAAAACCAACCGCTTTGAATACGCCGCCGTTAAACAAGACATGGTGCGGCAGACGCCATGTATTTTCATGCTGTCTGTCGGCACAATGCGTCCGGACAAACGTCGCAATGTGGCGCGTAATGCCGGGATCCGATTCGTAGGGCAGGCCAATTTCCTGAAAGCCCGACACTGGTTGACGCTGAGGAACCGCGGTCAAATTGCATCGTGGAAAAAAACCGTCTAGCAACAAATTCGCCAATTCATCGCGTTGGATTTCGACGGACACCGTGCCGCCGATCAATTTGCTACCGCGCCCCAGGACGGAAATCATCTGAGTCTCGGGGCTGTCCGGTGCGAGAAGTTTTTCCTTGGCGGCGCGGCAGGAATGCCACAGCGCCACTGATTGCCAGGGATTGAGTTGCTTTCCGGCAGCAGCAAATTTCCCCGCGACCTGATAGGCGGCCGCCAGATCCATGTTGTCACCACCAACTAATAAGTGGTCGCCGACCGCAACTCGTTTCAACACGAGTTCGCCATTTTCTTCTTCCACCGCAATCAATGTCAGGTCCGTCGTGCCACCGCCAACATCGCAAACCAAAACCGATTCACCAACCCGCAATTTCTTCCGCCAACTATCTCCATGTTGAGCCAACCAGGCATACAAAGCGGCTTGAGGTTCTTCGAGCAAAACAAACTCCATGGGCAAGCCAGCCGCAATCGCTGCTTCTCGGGTCAACTCGCGGGCCACCGGATCAAATGACGCCGGCACAGTTAACGTAACGTGCTGTTCTGCCAACGGATCGTCCGGAAACTCAACTTGCCACGCCGCGACGAGGTGTTCCAAATACTGTTCCGCGGCCGTCACCGGCGAAATTTTTGCAACTTCGGGGGGTGCATTCCAGGGAAGGATCGCTGCGCGCCGATCGACTCTTTGGTGGGACAACCAACTCTTGGAGGCACCGACCGTCCGTTCAGGTGCGTCAGCGCTGCGAACGCGGGCAAACTGACCAATCGCGTAATTTCGATCGGTGGACCAAGCGAGGTCCAGTGCCTGTTCGTTCGCTTCCGCGTCGTTGGCCAGATAGGTGAATGAAGCTAACGACGGCTGACTGTCGATCGTTCGAGGAGCAACCAGTTGCGGAATTTTCAACAATTTGATTTGCGGTTTTTCTTCCAACAACGCATAGGCTAACACGCTGTTGGTAGTGCCGAGGTCAATTCCGATGGTGTATTTCGGTAGCATAATTTGGGCTTTTTGGTCGCAGCGGAATGGGTGCAACTAAGGGTAAAGTTCAGAAGACATGCACGTCACCTCTGGCTCTTTGTTGCATATCAGGATCGCGATTCAATCATCCGATTTCCAGCTCAATCGGTGCGACGATTAACGCATCTGCGGCACCGCCGGTCCATTGTGGAATTTCGCAACGAGTCGCCTTCCAACCACTATGAGCCACAATGCCGTGAAAGGGCGCCGCGCCGGTTACGTTACCTGTCAGTCGAAACTGCGCCGGATCAAACTTGGCCGGTGTGGCCAATTGGTCGCCATCGGCCGCCGTGGTCAACGGCTCAACACCGAAAATCCGCTCAATCACCGCTCCCGAGTTTTTCAAGACGTCCCGCGCTGCGGCTCCAATTTGTGAATCGGAAAATCCATCCAGTGGTTCGTTGACAATATCCAACAAGCGCGCTTCACGTTGCAGAGCGGCCAACAGAGTGATCGCATCGCTGCGTGTTGGTTTCGGCGTGGACTGAACAGGTTGCGAAGAGGATGACACAGGCTTCGATTTAGGGGTCGTCGATTCAATTCGCAGAGCTAGTTTCCCATCCAACAATTTTTGAAACGAATCACTTAGTTCGCGGTTTGCCAGCAATTTAAAAAACGCCTTGGTGGCGACGATCAGTCCCATGAAACAATCCGAAAAAATGTTGGTCAAGGTAAACAAATATTTGCCAACATCAAACGTGTTGAGCAACAGTTATCCTACCGATTTCGTGGCAACTGGCCAACGTGGCGCAGCAAAGCCATCTGGTTGCAAGGCCTCTGCCCGGCAACCCACTGTTTTGCTGGCAACGCGAGCGATTCTTCGTTGTTGTCGCGATTGATCATCGGCCTCCGTGAGGCTTAGCCACGCAGTCAGTGCGATTTAAGGCGAGAGCCCCGGAACGAGTCGTTCGCGAGATGGCATTTTGCGAGATCTGTCAGTTTTTCTTGTTGGAATTTCGTCGGGGCATTGCCAAACGAGAGGGTAGTCGGTTGAATCGTGATGCTCAGTCGATACCCTTGTTTCCCAATTGCTTTACCACTGATGACATTTCATACGCGAGTATCCGACTTTCAAATGCAAACGGCCGCAATACGCGACGTGAGAACCGATGTGTTTGTCCGCGAACAGGCGATTCCGTTCGAACTGGAATACGACGAAAACGACCTGACCTGTACGCATGCGGTCGCGTACGATGGCTTGAAGCCGGTGGCAACTGGTCGCTTGGATTTTCAGCAACAAGGCCGAATTGGTCGGGTGGCGGTGCTGGAGAGTTATCGGAGACGCGGATTGGGAACGCTAATCATGCAAGCCTTGGAGAAAGAGGCTCGGGCCGGTAACTTAACTCAAATCTGGTTTCACGCGCAAGTCTCGGCCGTGCCATTTTATCTGTCGCTAGGTTATGCCGTAGTTGGCGATGAGTTCATGGAGGCGGACATTCCGCACGTGTCGATGGAAAAACAACTGGTGCAGCCATTGTAGTGACCTTTTTTCTTTAACAAATTTCACGACCCAACTCACGTTACGAAACATGCGACGGCAACGAATTTCGCAGCAGTCTATTGGTCGCCATGAACGAGCGCTCGAACTCGTTCCAGAATTTCGCGAATTTCCGTTGCGCTCTTAGGTTGAACTGTTTCAGCAAAGCCAATTCTCGCCAAGAAAGGCTGTCGGAAAGTTGGCGCATGGCGTTCGACTACCTTAATGCCAGAGGTGTAGGTCTCCATCCTGGCTTGAAATTCAACGGCCGGAACATGTCGAGCGATTCTCTGAACACGCGCAGTCGGATCGTTACTCGCCAAAATTTCCAGGTCGTGCCAAGCTTTCATACGCCGCATGGCCTTGGCCAAAACGTAACGCAATTGCTCGTCAGCAGCAGAGAAAAACTTCGCGAGAATTTTCGAACCGATCGTTCCGCCACAGAGACCGCGCAACCAAACCGCAACCAACCGCAAGTCGCGGTCGGGAGTCATTTCGATCAAATGGGCCAGTGCAGCTGGGCTGCCCGAGTACTTGAGGCCCCGAATTATCTGTCGCAAAACGATTGGCGAACTTCCCGTTTGAAGCAAATACATGGCATCCACTGCCAACTTGAGGGAATCCGTTCCCGCTTCGCCCAACCGATAACTCACCCCGTTAACGCGAAAGCGATAATTCGTTCGCAGCGGAAAGCCAATGATCGCTGGAAAATCCGCCATATTTACCTCCCAGTTGCCAGAAGTTGACCGAGAGTAGCAGTGGAGGGATTCGAACCCCCGACACGCGGATTATGATTCCGCTGCTCTAACCAACTGAGCTACACTGCCAAGTCAAAACGACTTCGAAATTTGAATTTTTCGAAAAGTAAATAGTTTTGGCTCGCAAAACCAAGACACACAAAATAGCGAGACGTTCGATTACTGGCAAGTCCTGATAACGATTTCAAATTCGCAATCAACGGCAACTTTTTCTTAACTTTCCAATTGCGTTCGACGTAGAACTAGACTCGTTTCAATGCATTATTATCAAAACTCCGCCCCAGCCAATGAACGCAATTGGCTGGGAACGCAATTGGCTGGCAATGCGAATCTGGTGAAGTCAACTGCGGTAAATGGCGACCCTACCGTGGCAATGGTTTTTCGATCGGACAGACGACATTGGCGACCAACAGGCCGGCGACTAATGAAACGGCAACCATTAGCATTGTAAAAACGATTTTGAAACCGCTGGGCAGGTCATCATGAATGGCGATTGCCGAGAGCCCGAAAAACCCCATACTGCCGGGAACCAACAGCAACAATCCAGGCATCATCATGATTGCTGCCGGTCGATTGCTGAATCGCGCAAACAAATTACTGGCGACTCCCACGACCAAAGCAGCACTCCACGAAGCGGCGATGGGACTTAGGTACATGCCGGCAACGCGAACGGTTACAAAAGCAATAAATGAAGCCAGCAACATCCACGGCATTTCACGTTTGCGCGCCCGAAAGAGGACACAAAATGCCAACGAGACAGGCAGCAGTGCCGCCAGTGACCACTGGACTGGCAACGCTTGTGGCTTGATTGGCGGCGGGAGATCGATAATCCAATCTGCCAATCCAGCCCCCATCACAACGCCAAAAATCATGGTCAGGAACGTCGTTAACGCACCTGCCATCCGAGACGTACCCGAGGCCAGATTTTGCGTCGCCAGTTCTTTGACGCTGACAGTAAACTGCAATCCCGGCAACAACACAATCAAGCTTGCCAGCTGCGTCAATTCGACTGAGCCGGCCGGAAAAAAGTGTTGCACGATATTCGCCAATATCGCCGCCACGAAACCAGCCGTCACCGTTGCCAGATGTTCAGGCAGCCGATAGTGTTCAAACCCGCGAACCAAAATTCCGACGAGCAGGCTAATCAATGCCGCTGATGTCACCACCGTCCAATTGCCGCTGAGAAAAATTCCGGCTCCACCTCCGATGATGGCAAAGCAAAGAACCGCCGCCCAATCCCCGTAGTCGTAATTAGCTGCTTCGATTTCCTTCAACACATTGCCGGCCGCCGCGACATCGAGCTGGCCCGATTCGATTTGCAAGTACAACTGATACAGCGATGTCAATTTGGCCAGATTTACTTCGGCTGGTTTGACACGTATCAGTCTAGTCGAATGAGGTTCGTTTTCGAATGTAATAAAGAGTGATGTTGGCGTTGAAAAAAAGTGTGCGGGTACACCCAATCGCATGGCGGCCAGGCTCATGCGGGATTCAAGCTCATCGGCGGGGGCACCGCCCGTGTGCATGCTGCGGGAAAGACTTACGATCAAATCAGCAGGCGAATTGGCTTCCGGATTCACAATTGTTGTTTCAGAAAATCAGAATAAGTGAGTAAAGTGGGATTTTGCAGTGTAGGGATCAGTGACTGGTTGCGATATTGGGGGGATTTAGGTCCCATCGCAGCGATATTTTACGGCAATTATTGCGAATTCAGCGATTCCGGCAGGCTCTGAAAGGTTTTCCAAAACCCAGCGTTGTAACCTATAGAACAAGGGAGAATCCATGAAATCAACGCCGGACACACGTTATAGCCTGATCGCAAAACTGCGAGATTCGCAGGATGTGCAGGCGTGGAACGAATTCGCAAGCATTTATCAACCGCTTATTTTTCGCGTGGTCATCGCTCGAGGTTTGCAATACGCGGACGCGACCGATGTGACACAAGAGGTCCTGGCCCGTGTGGCAAAGGTGGTTGAACAGTTCGATCCATCCCATGCCAATGTCACGTTTCGGGGTTGGCTATATCGCATCGCCCGCAACATCACGGTGGATTTTCTGCGGAAGCAAAATCGCGATCGAGCACAAACCAGCCTGGATCAGTCGACTGACTTGTCAGCCTTAACCAGTCCCACGGCGGGTGAATCCGCTGAGTTTCGACTGCAATTTGAAAAACAGATTTTCTGGGTCGTGGCCCAAAATGTTCGCTCCCAAGTCGAAACGAAAACTTGGCAAGCGTTTTGGGAAACCGAGATCGAGCGACGGCCGGTGGCTGATCTTGCTCAAGAATTGAAACTGAGCGTGGGGGCAGTCTATATCGCGCGATCCCGAGTATTGGCCAAGCTGAAAAAACAAGTTCAATTGAGAATGCTGGAAACCGGAATCGAACAATTGTGCGAACACGATTTGAGAAATCAGGAAAATTAACATGAAACTAGTACCACTCAAGTTGAAGCCGTCGGGACATGTTTCCGACCAGGATTTGCAAATGATCGTGGCCGAGCGCCCAACGAACTGGACTCAGCAGGAGATTGAAACGCACCTCTCGGCATGCGAATCCTGTCAACAACGCATGTTACAAACGGCTGCCGACCCGGAATGGCGAAACGAACTGTCATCGAGCTTGATCGAGATTTTGTCACAACCTGCACTCCCGGCTCGAACTGAGATCTTCAGTTCGGCGCAAAAATCTGCGGCGGATTCTGGCAATGAATTTGAGTTGGAAACTATCCGCAACTGGTTGGGGCAATTGCTCGATCCGCCAATGCATCCGGAGATTTTGGGACGGCTGGGACGCTACGACATCGAGAGCATCATTGGCTGCGGCGGAATGGGTGTCGTTTTGAAGGGCTTCGATCGCGAGTTGCATCGGCCAGTGGCGATCAAAATGGTTTTGCCGCGATGGGCTCGTAACGGAACCGCCAAGCAACGATTTGCGCGCGAAGCGCGCGCGGCGGCGGCCGTGTTGCATCCCAATGTGATTGCAATTCACGGGATCGATGAAAGCAAAGGGGTGCCATGGTTCGTGATGCCTTACGTGCCGGGACCGTCATTGCAAGAATTGGTGGAACAACAAGGCCCGCTACCGGAAACGGAAATCGTGCGGATCGGCATGCAGATCGCATCCGGATTGGCAGCAGCACACTCGCAGGGACTGGTTCATCGCGACATCAAGCCCGGTAACATCCTGGTGGACAACCAGGTCAATCGGGTGGTCATAACGGATTTCGGATTGGCGCGTTGTGAAAACGATGAATCGATGACCCAGACGGGTTGGTTAGCGGGAACTTTGAATTACATGTCGCCCGAGCAAAGTCGTGGCGAGGATTGTGATGCCAGAAGTGATTTATTCAGTTTGGGAAGCCTGCTGTATTTTCTGGCGACTGGTGAACTTCCTTTTCGCGCCGATTCGCCGATGGGCGTTTTAAACCGCATCAGTAATGAACAAGCCAAACCGGTCCGCTCACGCAACGAACAAATCTCGGCGATGCTGGCCAATGTGATCGATCGTTTGTTGGAAAAAAAACCGGTCGACCGTTTCGCGACGGCGACGGATCTGGAACAGATCCTGCATGGATGTCTGGCCCACCTCCATCAGCCCAATAGCGTTCCAGCTCCGCGTACGGCCTATCGTTCCTCGGCAGCCATCTTGTTGCGTTGGAAATGGCTGGGCGGAACTGCGGTGGCGGTAATACTAATGATCGCCGTAATTAGTTGGGTTTTGCCCAAGTTGCTTTCGAATGTTGAAACGATCTCCGAACCAACGCTCATCCGCACCTGGAACGACATCGCGGCGGAATTTGAATTGCAGGAACCGGCGGCTTTTGAGGGAAGCATCGGGCGATTGGGACAACAAATCGGTGAGTTGAAATCAATGCTGGATGCGGAGGAAGTGTGGCCCGATTCGGATGGGTTGCAAAAACAGGTCGACGAATTGGAGCGATTGTTTCGAGCTGAGTGACTGACGCACGGTTTTGAGATTGGTGATGTAACAAAATTTTTGACAAATTTCTTAATGAGGGGTTGTGTAATGAAGACGACATTAGCGGTGACGACAATGGGATTGCTGGCGATCGGAATGATCTCCGGAAATTGGCTAAACGCGCAGGATGAGGCAGCGCTGGCACAGGCCGAGAAACAGCAACTATTGCATGCAGTCCTGGCGGCGCAAGACGGTGTGAATGTGGCGAGCGCGCCGGAGCCAGGACATTGGGCAATTTCCTATCCAGCAGGTTTTCCTGGATATAATGTTGGAAGTGACGACGCGACACGTGTTGCGGTGCGAGCGATGAAGGCAGCTAAAGACGACACCGCGAAACGCCAAGCTGAAGCAGAATTGAAAACAGCACTGGAGGGAGATTACGATGCAAGGTTGATCGGATATGAAAAACATCTGGACCGATTGGCCGACGAATTGACAAAAATGCGCGAACAATTGCAAAAACGCAAAAGTGCCAAATCCGAAATGGTCGAACTTCGCTTGCAGGTCTTGAAGGCCGAAGCCAGTGATTTGGGTTGGCCCAGCGAGGTTAATTCCCGAGTTAATGGTGTTTGGCTAAATCGATCAATCGAAAGTGATTCGTTCGATGGTGCTGCGAATCTATTCACAACGGATCCAACGGGCACGACACCGGGACTCCGGCTTCCTCCGCTTGCTCCAGCCGCGCCACCGGAACCGGCA
This sequence comes from Mariniblastus sp., assembly GCA_031409295.1. Lineage (GTDB taxonomy): Bacteria > Planctomycetota > Planctomycetia > Pirellulales > Pirellulaceae > Mariniblastus. The sequence goes on along the minus strand of JANNWZ010000018.1, from coordinate 11,461 downwards.
CGTTCTTTTGGACCTGCAGGGGGGCGATAGTCCTACAATTGCAGCAAGAAAGCCAATGCGAGCGAATCGGTAGGAATTGCATCGGTTACCATTTAAATGTTGAATGCGAGACCGAATACTGCATATCGATTTACGGAAACGAATCTCCAAATTGCCGGCTTCAGAGGGAACTCAGACCATTTGAGTGTGCCCGCTGAACCGGTTTTTTTGTTAATTCTGGGCAAAATACCGCGGCTTCCCAACAACAGGGGAACAATCGTGCTTTGTAGTATTAACGTCCAAGTCCGCAAAACGTTTTTCAATGGTCGGGAAATACCCAACTTGATGTCGTTTTAATTCACAAAAAAAAATCTAGGGGGGCGTTTGTTGGCAAATTTGGGCATTCACAAGCGAACAGTTGTGTTAGAATACGATCGAATTAAACGGATGCGATTCGACTTGACATGCCGTTCGTGTTGAGTTTTTGTTCAGCTTCGGCACGCTGGTTGCCGCAATGTTTGGTGAGATAGATGCAAATTCGTTGCCCGGCCTGCCACCAGACCTTTTCTTCCGACGGATCGACTCCACGATTTTGTAGTCAATGCGGGAATCCGTTGACTCAATCGGGTGAAACCAACCAGAACGACGTTAAGACAATACCATTGTCGATGCGTGAACCGGTGGAGATGCCGACGCTCCCTCCCTCAAATAAACGATTTGATACCCAACAACTTGGATCCGACACCGACACAAACCGAGGTGCGGTCGATGAGTCCCTGCCGGACGACGCCACGATCGGGCCGTTCCGTATCGTTCGGAAACTTGGCCAAGGGGGAATGGGCACGGTTTTCGAAGCCGAACATCAAGCGACGGGACAACGGGTGGCTTTGAAGTTACTCGCTCGAAGTCTACTGGCAACCAACGAATCGATCGAAAGATTCCAGCGTGAAAGCCAAATCGCCGCATCGATCAATCATCCGCGTTCAACGTTCGTTTACGAAGCCGGCGAATTGGATGGCATGTTCTATATTACGATGGAACTGATGACCGGTGGAACGTTAAAGGAAGTTGTCGAAGAGCACGGACCGTTGCCCGTGGCCAAGGCGATCGACTACATACTCGACGTGATTGACGGGCTGCAGCCGGCGCATGAGGCCGGAGTTGTCCACCGTGACCTTAAGCCATCGAACTGTTTCATGGACCATGGCGGTCGAGTCAAGCTGGGCGATTTCGGATTGGCAAAGTCGTTTTTGGGTGATTCCAGCCTGACTCGCACGGGAACTTTCATGGGGACACCCCAGTTTGCTGCGCCGGAACAATTGCGCGCTTCGGAGGTGGATGAGAAAGCCGACATCTACGCGCTGGGGGCCACCGTGTTTTATTTGCTCACCGGTCGTGCGCCGTTTACAGGCAACGCAGCACAAGTAATTTCCAGTATTGCTTCTGATCCCGCACCGGATATTCGAAGTATTAAAGACGGCATTCCCAAAGAACTGGCGCGTATCATCAATCGAACTTTGGAAAAAAATCCGACCAAACGACCGGAGAATTTGGTCGCCTTGCGCAGCCAGTTATTGCCATTTTCGGCGCGCGGTGTGTCGCAAGCCGATTTGGGTCGTCGATTGGCAGCTTTCTTTATCGATGCGTTTGTCGCCGGGATCGTGGTCAACGTCGTGGCACAGATGGTCAGTTTCATGTTTTTGTTTGTCGGTGGACTGTTTGCCAGTGGCGATCTGACTTCGTTGATGTGGATCAATGTGATTGTCCAGTTTTGCACGCTGGTCGCTTATTTTGCGGTTCAAGAATGGCAATTCGGAAGCACGTTGGGAAAATGGTTGATGGGGATGCGGGTAATTGATCAACGCAACGAACCGCCCCGATTGATTCCGGCGTTGGTCCGGGCCATGTTAATCCCCGGACTCTCGCAATTGTGTATTTCTTTGCCAGTGGTCTTGATGGGATTCGATCTCACCAAAGGCATGGATAATATGACGGCTTGGCGGATGATCGTCGAAACCCAGATGTTTCATTTACTGAGTTGGATTCCCAATTTGGTGTGCTTGTCATCGGCCCGATTGAACAACGGTTATCGAGGCATTCACGATCGGTTGACCGGAACGCGCGTGGTCCGACTGGCCGCTGCGTTAGAGCATCGAAGGCCGGAAAACATCCCTGTTACATTGCCGATTGCGACGGCAGCACCCGATTCGAATTTGTTGCCGCAGCTGGGGACGTTGTTGATTGTCGGCCGTTTCGGGTCGGGATCACCCCAAAAAACCGACGTACTGTTAGCGCGCGATCAATCGTTGGACCGTGATGTGTGGATGATTCCTCAAGTGGAAACGGATGGAACTCCATCCGACAACCGGACCGCGAGGCCGCATTCGAGCCGAATCCGAATGCTCAAATCAGAATTTTTTGAGGGGCAACAATGGCTGATTTGCGAGGCTTTGAAGGGGATACCGCTGCATGAATTTTTGATGATCTCGCGCCCGCTCAGTTGGTCGTCATTGTTGCCGCTCATGCAGGATCTGGTGGAAGCGTTGGAAGAACTTGCCAAGGATCCGTCGGACCTGGCAGCAATCCAGCTGGATCAGTTTTGGCTGGATCAATCAGGTCGCGTCAAATTGCTGGCTGCTCCGCTTCACCAGTCCGCCGACGATTCTATCGACGTTAGTCCATCGTTACCCCAACGCTCGATGTCGAATCGCCAGGCGATCGGAATTGTAGAGACGCTGCTTGACACCATGATCCAACAACATGTAATGCCGGAACATGTCCTGGATTGGCGCAACGAGTTGCGAACGAGCACGAATGACCAAGACGGAATTCCTCGCCTTAGACAGCAACTGTCGGCAATCGAGGATCGACCATCCACTTGGAAATGGGACGATCGAATGGGGGTCTTGGCCGCGACGTTGGGGATCGAATATTCGACATTGTTCAGTTTGACACTTGGATTCAGTTTGGTGGCGAACTATTTTTTCGGTTGTTCCATTGGTACAGCGGGCGTTATCACATTTCTGGTCTGCAGCCTGATCGTACTACTGGCCGGATATTTGTTTCGTGGCGGACCGGCGTTTCGGCTTTCGGGGGTCTCGGTTCGGCGGAATTCCGATTTGTCGCCGGCCGCCCCCGTTCGATGTGCCATCCGCTGTTGGGTGAGCTGGTCAATGGCCTCATTAAGTTTAGGGATGTTGGCCATGCTGTCATCATTTGGAACATTTGGGGAGGCACAGGGGATGGCGCTCGGCGCCAAACCTGGAATGCAGCCCATCAACATTGATTTTTCTGAAACCGACCGTCAATCGACCGTCTCGTTCGAATCCTTTGACGAGTCAGCTGATGTGTCGCTGGTATTTGGCTTATTGGTAGCCTTTATTCCGGTTACCAGCCTGATTGTGGTGGGCTGCGCTTATTCGCTGTTTCGGCCTTCTCGCGGAATAGCCGATTTGATTTGTGGCACGAAACTAATTCGGGAATGAGAATTGAGCAGCTTACGATGACCCCATGTCAAAATTGCCAAACCGAACTTGTATCCGACGGAATCGTGTCAGGGCAACAAGTGCGGTGCGTCCATTGTCGCCACGTGTTCTGTTTCGGACGCGAGGAAAAATTATCGGCCGACCGGCTGGCTTGGCGCAGTTTCTGGTTAGGACTGGCCTCGATGTGCTGCATTTTCTTCACAGGCATTCCAGCCATCTACTTTGGTGTTCGCAGTTTGCTGCGCATGCGATTCACGAAAGTGCGCCCGCGGGATCGTTTTGCGGCAGCGGCTGGAACGGTCATGGGAGGCTGCTTTGGCTTGTTTGGCGGCATGTTTGCCATTGCCTCCGCAGCGATAATCGGAGTGACTTTTTACAGTCTTGAACACGCGAAGGAGGCCAGTGCCATACAAGCGATGTTTGATCGGTCGTTGGTCGCGGAACTGCCCAGTGAACTCGTCCCGTGGAAGGGTATTAGTGTACTGGAAAGCATGTACTATTTTGATTTTGTTGACGTTGTTGATGAAGATGCACGAACCGTACGTGTCCGTATCGTTTGTCATAAGGGAGTATTTCAACAACCTGGCGGTCAGGTCATTGCGGACTTGAAGAGTTGCCGGATCGGCAAAATTGATTTCTCGACACCATTCCACGCGGAGAAATTGAAATGGACTATTTTGGATGAGCCGGTGGAGGTTACCAAGCTCTACTACCAAAATACAAATGAACCCGGCGAAGATGAGGAGACTGATTCGGAAAACGGTCGAGCCGATGCGACAACCCTGGAATCACGGAAGTCTGCTGATGGAACGGTCGTCCGGTATTACGGACTTTTCAAACAGCCGCAACTGCTGATTGGGATCGCGGTTGTGATGCAGCTTCCACAACCTGAGATGACAGAAGATCGAATTCGCGGACTTTTTTCCTCCGTTCGCCCAGCAGGCGATTGAGGTCGTCATGTTATTGCTTTGCGCCGGATATGCCAGTTTTTGAGAAATCCTAATGCATCGAAGAACGGGAAATCGCCATCTGAAATAGGTCTGCCGCGTCGATCGACCGAGGTGCCCAATTTTTTTTGTCGTATCAAGCTACCTGAGTTCCTGGAAACGATTTAGACTAAGGATTAACAAAACCGCCAAGATTTGAATGACTGAATCGAATGCGGATAAATCAAAGGAAAGTTTGTTCTGTTTTTTGATTCAACAAGGTAGGTCACGATGTCGATCGATTTTACTTGCAGCGGTTGTTCGAAGACACTCCGGGTACCCGACGAACACCTGGGAAAACAGGCCCGGTGTCCGCAGTGCCAGACATTGAACTTGATCCAACCTAATAGTGACCCAGTCGCAATGGCTTCTGCGGGAGACTTTTCCGAACCGGTCCAGCAATTTGGCGTCGCCGAAAAACAACCGCTCAGAGAAAACCCCTATCAAGCGACGAGCGTTGCCCCAGCGGGTCGAATGTACCAAATGCCGCACCGAGGTGGCTTGATTTTGACATTGGGGATTCTCGGCCTCGTCTGCAACGTTTTTTGTATCCCCAGTATCATGGCGTGGGTCATGGGACGGTCGGATTTGGCCAAAATTCGCGCTGGCATGATGGACCGCGAAGGGGAAGGGCTAACTCAAGCGGGAATGATTATGGGAATTATCGCGACCTGCCTGGTTATTGTCGTGGTATTATTTTACTTGGCGATGATCGTATTTGTTGTCATTGCCGCGATAGCGGGTGCGAATTAGGCGCCCCGCATTATGCAAAATATACTGGTGGAGAAACCCTATCGCTTCGTGCCCCCGATTACATGGCATTGGCCACAGAGATTTCTAACGAAAATCGGAAAATTTGTTCCGGTATTAAGAAAACGTGACGGGGTTATCGCTCACGAATGTCGGCACCTTGATCGTTTGCGCAATTCAATCGAGGCGGGGCATGGGATTCTGCTCGCACCGAATCATCCACGGATCGCTGATCCAATTTCGATGTATCATATTGCTCGTGAGACTCCCTGTTCCTTTTATACCATGGCGAGCTGGCATTTGTTTAACGCCAGTCGATTCAATGTTTTCATGGTCCGTTTGATGGGCGGATTCAGCGTCAATCGAGAGGGACTGGATCGGTCGGCAATCGATTATGCCATCAAGGTTTTGCAAAATGCCGAACGACCGCTCATCATTTTCGCCGAAGGCGCGACCAGTCGAACCAATGACAAACTGATGGCCTTGATGGAAGGCCCGGCCTTCATTGCCCGAACCGCCGCCAAGCGCAGGGCGAAGGAATCGGGAGGCAAAGTTGTCGTGCATCCTGTGGGAATCAAGTACTTGTTCCTCGGTGATATCGAACGGGCGTGCAATCCAGTCCTCGACGAAATCGAGCGTCAATTGACCTGGAGGCCGGATGCTTCCGTACCGATGATCGATCGAATTGTGAAAATCGGCAACGCGTTATTGACCCTGAAGGAACTGCAATATCAATTGCAAACCAATCCTAGCTTGACGCTGCGACAACGCCAATGTCAGTTGGTTGATCATTTGCTACATCCACTGGAACAGGAGTGGATCGGGCGAACTGTGGAAGCCGGAATCGCAGCGCGAATCAAGAGTCTGAGGATGAAAATTTTTCCGGAAATGAGTCGCGCCGAATTGGATTCAGCGGAGCGGAGTCGACGTTGGTTGCAGTTGGAAGACACCTATCTCGCTCAACAAATCGCCTGTTACCCGGAACAATATTTGACCGAGCTCCATTCCTGCGATCGAATTTTGGAAACCGTCGAAAAATTTGAAGAGGATTTGAACGACAAATGTCGGTTGCACGGTGAACTCAAGGTCATTCTCGAAATGGGTGAGGCCATCGAGGTCTCGCCCGAACGTGATCGTGCCGCCAGATCGGATCCGCTAATGGAGGAGATTCGCGTGCGATTGGAAGAAATGTTGGGGCGATTGCAAAACGAATCGCGGATCTATCAACAAAATAGAATCCCGTAGCTCGGCGACGAGCGTTAAACAAATCTCCGTCCTCTGGGTCCCAATTCGACAAGCCTCAAGTTTTTCATTTCACCAGCCACAAACTCGGCCTTGATCAGGGTTCGCATTTGATGATGCCCTTCATGTCCAGCGGCGCCGGGATTGATAAATTTCAAGCCATGTTGGCGGTCATTTTCGACTCCCACAACGTGCGAGTGTCCACAGATAAGTACTTGCGGAGGATTGAGTTTGAGGCTCTGTCGGACACGCGCCGAATATCGTCCGGGGCTACCAGCGATGTGAGTCATCCAAACGTTGACGCCTTCCATCGAGAATCGTAAATCCTGTGGCATGCTCGATCGAATTTCAGCATCGTCGATATTGCCGTGCACGCCACGCAATGGCTTGAATCCCATCAACTGTTCGATCACTTCCATCGTGCCGAAATCACCGGCGTGCCAGATTTCGTCACAATTTTCACAAATCTCAAACACTCGGGGATCTAGAAAACCATGCGTGTCGGAAAGTATGCAAATTTCCATCGGCACAACCTGAAGTCTGGGATACAAACCAAAACAAATTTGGGGCCCGTTTCCCACGGAAGCGGGCAATTTGAAAACATGTCTTCCACTGTCCCAGCTGTTGGTTGAGCGCGAATCGATTATTCTATTGGCTGCGGCCGATGCAAATCAAGGCGATAGAATTTCGTAAAATTAGAGCCGATCGAATGCACTTCAGTTATCTGTTGTCCAGGAAAATATCATGCGAATTTTGTGTGCGGTAATCTGTGTGGGGTTGTCAACCAGTTTTCTTACATCTGGGATTACCCATGCCCAATTGCCCTCCGGTTGGCGGGCCCATGATCTGAACCGACCGGCGCCGGAAGTCGTCGATCCCGGTGCATCCCCGGCACCCGCGAATGTACCCAGTGATGCCACGGTACTATTTGACGGAACGAACCTGGAACAATGGCGAGATGGTAATGGAAACGAAGCCAAGTGGAAAGTCGTCGATGGAGCCATGGAATCGGTCGCAGGCGGCGGCTACGTGTATTCCAAAGAGAAATTCGGTGACTGCCAACTCCATGTCGAATGGGCAGCACCGGTGAAGGTCCAAGGAGACAGCCAGGGTCGCGGTAACAGTGGCGTTTATTTGATGGGTGACTACGAAGTCCAAGTCCTCGATAGTTTTGACAACAAGACTTATGCGGATGGAAGTGCCGGATCGATTTACGGTCAATATCCGCCGCTGGTCAATGCGTGTCGCAAGCCCGGCCAGTGGCAATGCTTCGATATTATTTTTCGCCAACCTCGATTTGACAAAAGCGGAAAGTTGTTGTCCCCCGCGCGCCTCACGGTGTTGCATAACGGGGTCCTCATTCAAGATAATTCTGAGGTCTTTGGGCCCACCAACTGGATTCAAATGGATGAGTATCAACCGGGCGTCGAGGAAGCACCGTTGGGGTTACAAGATCATGGGAATCCAGTACGTTACCGTAACATTTGGATTCGACGATTGCCTCCCGAGCGTCCACGACCGATCCAACGCTATGCGTCGGAATCAAAATCGGTTGTTTTGTCGGACGAGGCAAAACAGAAATTATCAGGGGAGTACGATGGGTTTACGGTTGAGAATCGAGAGGGAGTACTATTTTTGAACCACCTTTCCCGGTCGTTGGAAATGCTACCGGTTTCGGAAACCCGATTTGAGTTTCGCAATAGCGCGGGAAATATTGAATTTTCAACCAATGAGTCCGGCGCGATCGCATCCGCCAAAATCTTCCTTGACGCCGCTGGAGAAAAAAACGGAGCCAAGAAATAAAATCTTCGCCAAGTGTTGCAATGGGCATTGGCGGCATAACCAACCGCCAATAGCTCGGATCCAGCCGAACTCGTTGTAGTCGGCATGCTTACTGGCCCGATAAGAAACTTCAGCCTATTTTCCCATGACGAATCCGATTCGCTACGTCAGGAAAGCTCACTTACGCTTGCCGGAACGGCATGAAACCAAGTGAAATCGCCTAATCTGCCACCTCCAAGTACAGGATATCGATATCAAGATGAACGATTCCGTTAGCATCTCGCCAATATCTCCCGCCACTTCCCAAGACGTTTTGGGCGAATTGACCCACGAAATTGAACGACATCTAAATTACACACTCGGACATCACAAATTAAAGGCCGAGCCGCAATATCTGTATCGCGCGCTGGCAATTGCCGTCCGCGATCAATTGATCGCCAATTGGCGCAGCACAAATCAGCGCATGATCGAAGCCAAATGCAAGAAGACGTTTTATCTGTCACTGGAGTTTTTGATTGGTCGGTCGCTGGGCAACGCGATTCAAAACTTGAACTTGGATCAAGCTGCCCGCCAAGCCCTCTCGAATTACGGCGCCGATCTGGAACAAATCGAGGAACAGGAACTTGATGCCGGTTTGGGCAACGGAGGCCTCGGTCGATTGGCGGCGTGTTTTTTGGATAGTTGCGCCAATCTCGAATTGCCAGTCGTAGGTTATGGAATCCGTTACGAATATGGCATGTTTAACCAAAAAATCTGCGAAGGGCGACAAGTCGAACAACCGGATCACTGGTTGCGCGATGGAAACCCGTGGGAATTCGAACGGATTGAACAAGCGCGATGTATTCCGTTCTATGGAAGGGTCGAGCATCGAATGGAGTCCGATGGAACCTCTCGCGCTCGCTGGGTCGATACGCATGATGTTTTGGCGATTCCATTTGACATGCCGATCCCCGGTTACCGCAGCCAAACCGTCAACACGTTGCGTTTATGGAAAGCCACGGCGACTGATGCGTTTAATCTGAAAGACTTTAATGCTGGAAGTTACCCCGAAGCGGTGGCGGCAAAAAACAGCGCCGAACAAATTACGATGGTGCTCTATCCGAACGACGCCAGTGAAAACGGAAAAGAGCTGCGGCTGAAACAACAGTACTTTCTGGTTTCTGCGAGCTTGCAGGATGTGATCAAACACTGGGTCAAACAAAATGGCGAGGACTTTTCCAGTTTTGGCGAGAAACATTGTTTCCAATTGAACGATACCCATCCGGCCACGGCGGTCCCCGAACTTATGCGTCTGTTGATGGATGAACATCGCTTGAGCTGGGATGCGGCGTGGAAAGTCACATCCCAATGTATGGCTTACACGAACCACACCTTGTTACCCGAAGCGTTGGAACGATGGTCGGTGCGTTTATTCAGCCGCCTGTTGCCCCGTTTGCTGGAAATTATTTACGAAATCAATCGGCGGTTTCTGGTAGAAGTGTCCGAAAAATGGCCAGGTGATACGCTCAAGCTACGAAATATGTCATTGATCGAAGAAGGGGACAATCCGCATGTACGCATGGCTTACTTGGCGATTGTCGGGAGCTTTTCCGTCAATGGAGTCGCCCGCCTGCACACGGAATTGTTGACCCATGGATTGTTTGCCGATTTCCATGAAATGACGCCTCGAAAATTCAACAACAAAACCAATGGGGTCACGCCGCGCCGTTGGCTAGCGCATTGCAATCCTAAATTGCGCGACCTGATCAATGAAGTCATCGGAACGGAGTGGGAAAATGACTTGAGTCAAATTGCTATGCTCCAGCCCTTTGCCGACGACAGCAGTTTTCGCAAACGTTGGGGGCAGGTGAAGCTGGAAAACAAGGTGCGGCTGGCGCAGTACATTTATCACAATTCCGGTGTTTCGTTCGAAGTCAATTCGATTTTCGATGTCCAAGTCAAACGGATTCATGAATACAAGCGGCAATTGTTGAACGTCTTACATGCCATTCATCTCTATGATCGGATTCGGCGCGGCGATGTGCAGGACCTGGTACCACGTTGTATTCTGATTGGCGGCAAAGCAGCCCCCGGTTATCACATTGCCAAATTGATTGTGAAATTGGTGAATAATGTAGCGGCTGTCGCCAACGAAGATCGGCAAGTCAGTCGATTGCTGAAACTGGTTTTCTTTCCCAACTATCGTGTGTCCGCGATGGAAGTGATTTGTCCGGGTACTGAATTATCCGAACAGATTTCGACCGCCGGCAAAGAAGCCTCGGGAACCGGCAATATGAAGTTCATGATGAATGGAGCGTTGACAATCGGGACGCTCGACGGTGCCAATATCGAGATTCGCGAACAAGCCGGTGCAGAGAATTTTTTCCTGTTTGGCTTGGACGAAGCGGGCGTGGTCAAAACCAAAATGAACTATCGACCTAATGAAATCATTGCAGCTGACGAGGACATTAATCGCGTGATGCAGTTATTGGAAAGCGGACACTTCAATCAGGATGAGCCCGGCGTGTTTGACTTGTTGACTGCTGGATTGCGAAACCCGTTCGATCAATGGGTGACCATCGCCGATTTCCGAACTTACATTGATGCCCAAGCCCGCGTCAACACCGCCTATCGCGACCAAGACCATTGGAATCGAATGAGCATCATTAACACGGCGACCAGTGGGAAATTCTCCAGCGATCGCACGATTGCGGAGTACGCGACAGAAATCTGGGGAATCAAACCCTTGGTCCGATAGCCTACACCACTTGAATTTCGTTTCGTACATTTCGAACGCCTGGAATCTTGATCGCCACGGATTGAGCAACCTGTTTCAGATAGAACGAATTGAGTTCGCCAGTGAGCAAAACCTCGTCTCCGTTAAGAACACATTGAACTGCATTTAATTGCGCGTAGCCCAAACAGGAAAGCGTTCGGCGAATCTGATCCACAACCGAAGGGTGCTCCTCGCGAATTTCTGTGGGAAAATTCTGAGATTCTGGAATGGATTTCACAGCTGATTTCTTTTCGTCCATGGAAACAAACGCTTCGATTTGACCAAATAACCGGTTTAAAATCGCATCATATCAAGTTTCCCCGCGTCGCGAAACTTCGAATTTCAGGATAACCGGGGCCGCGAGATAACGTTTCCAGCCTGTTGAAACTTCGTAAAGCCGTGGCCCAAACTGACAAAATCCGGGTCCGACTGGAGCGAGCAAGCGTCGGTTTAGTTCGGATGAGCCGACAATAAACCGGTTT
>JANNWZ010000017.1:0-22911 GCA_031409295.1 Mariniblastus sp. | reverse complement strand
CGATTCTTGATTTGGCTCGGGGCAGGGTTGGTGATTTATTTCCTCTACGGCCGCAAGCACAGCAAACTGAATCGGGTTCTTTCACCGTGAAGGACACGCTTGTCGTCCGCCACCCTCAACTGAGAAATACCCCGAATAGGGATCGAACCTATAACCTGCCGCTTAGAAGGCGGCTGCTCTATCCAATTGAGCTATCGGGGCGTATTGATTGCGAAGTTAATTTGTGCGGATGGAATGACTCGACAAACCGAGGAGGCCCCAGCGGATCCAACGGGACAGGGGCCAATTGTCAATGGAATTACCGGGCTAACACAAACAAACAACAACCAAACATTTTTTTCATTCTAACTCACACCATTGAGAGTTTCGAGATGGTGCTCGAGTTCGGTGATCAAAACGAATTTCTCCCGAATTCCACTCGAAAGTTGTGCTATAATCCGCCGTCTATTTTCCTGATTTGTTTGGAGCCGCCCGATGATCGATTTGCGATTCCCTGTTTGCTTGCTACCCGTCAGTTGGTTCTGGGTTGCGAGCCTTTTTTTGCTGATGACGATTCCATTTTCAAATGCACTGGCGCAAACTCCGAAAGAAATTGAGCTGTGGCCAACCGGGCTGCCTGCCGATGCAATGCCATTGCCCGACGCCAGAATTGCCGAATTGAAAGCCCAGGCGTCGGATCAGGGACATCTGTATTATGTGGATACGCCATCGCTGACGGTTTATTTGGCGGCTCCAGAAAAATCCAACGGCTGTGGAATCGTGATCTGTCCCGGCGGTGGCTACAACATGTTGGCTTGGCAACATGAAGGAGTCGAGCTTGCCGAGTGGTTTAACTCGATCGGCGTGTCGGCATTTGTGTTGAAGTACCGGGTACCACGGCGCAATCCGGAAAAGATTCACTGGGAACCGATGCAGGATGTGCAACGTGCAGTCCGCCTGGTGCGACATCGGGCCGACGAATTCCAGCTCGATCCGCAGCGGATTGGGACGTTGGGTTTTTCTGCCGGAGGACATTTGACGGTGATGTCGGGCGTACAGTTTGAGACGGTGTCGTATCCCGCGATCGATGAAGCCGATCGTGTTAGTTGCCGCCCGGATTTCATGTGTCCGATCTATGCGGCCTATTTGGCGGATGGCTATCGGGACGATGTGGCGGAACTAGGCTCGTTGGTCACGGTGACTGAGAAAACTCCTCCGACATTTATGGCGGTGACTGGGGATGACTCATTTCGCGGCGCTCAGTCGGCGCTGCTTTTTGTCGAGCTGAAAAAACACCAGGTTCCAGCCGAGTTGCACGTTTATGCGATTGGAGGTCATGGCTACGGGATTCGCCCCTCTGAAAATCCTGTTGCCAATTGGCATCACCAGTTAGCAGCGTGGATGAAATCGTCAGGACTATTAACACGCAAGCACTGAGTATCGCGATGAAAAAAATCCAACCGAACGATCCACGTCAAACGATACGTAGAGAGATTCGAGCATTTCGAAAAATGTTGTCGGACGAACAGCGGGCCGAGTCGTCGGCGAAGATCGTCCAGCGATACGCACAATTGACAGCCTTTCAAGCAGCGACCCGGATCGCCGGATATTTAGCGTTTGATGGGGAAGCCGATCCGTTGGAGTTAATGCGGATTGCCGTGAATCAAGGTCAACACGTGTATGTCCCCATGATAGTGAACAAAGGGCAGCCTCTATTGTTCTCCCCGTGGTTGCCTGGCATGCCGATGAAAACCAACTCGTTCGGAATTGCGGAACCGGATCTGCCGCGTTCGGAATGGATTCCCGCAAATCATTTGGATTTTGTGATACAGCCGTTGGTTGCGTTTGATGACCGAGGACATCGGCTAGGTGTTGGCGCGGGTTACTATGATCGAAGTTTTGCTTTTTTGAACCAACTGTCGGACGCCACGTCTCGTCCCACGAGACTGGTGGGGTTTGCCTTTGAGTTGCAAAGAGTCGAATCGATTACACGACAACCCTGGGATGTCGTGTTGGATTGTGTGGTGACGGAATGGAATGTGTACGGTCAATGCGGCGGATAGGCGGCCCTCAGCCTGTCCAGTATTGCAAGTTGCCAGTCATGGTGCTGGACAGGCTAGGGAGCTTCATCCCGCGCTCGTAGGGATCTCACTTTTGTCCCAATAGAAAACAGTGTTTGACAGCGATGTGGATCTACTCTGATCTACTTCTTCAACTTCACGAAAAAGTATTTGTGTTGCAGCCAACGGGGTTCAATATCCACCCGTAGGATCAAGTCGTTTCGTTTTGCCGGTTCACCGGTAGGTTGACCTGGGGTCAAGAACCCCGACATCACTGGAGCAAGTTTTGCGAAACGGGTTGACATCCCTTCGGGCTTGAAAGCCAATACCGTTCCGCCCAACGATTCATACTCCCGGTTCATCGCCGACTTGATCGCCGTAGACGCGGCGACCGTCAAAGGTGGATTCTCAGTCGTGGCAAACAAATCGTGAGCCAATGCGTCGACTTCACTTTGTTGGAGCAAATCTCCTTTCACGCTGGCCCAGGATCGACCTTCCAAGCCTGAATAGGCGGCTGTGGCATTTACGCCAATTACATGCGTGGCCGAAACAGTTTGTCCGACTTTGGTTTTGATGGGAGGTAACACCGTTGGCAATCCCGATTTCAATTCCGGGGTGCAGTCTTGAGTACCAATCAGGTCGGCGGATTTCGGGTAGGTCGCCTGTTGATTGACCGCCGCAGTGTGGGCATATCGATTGCGCCAGTCCAACAAATCCACCGTCGCTTTTCGATAGTTGTCGACTCGAGCCGCAAACGCCGGATCTTTTTTTGCCAGCCCGTCCAACGCCGATTCGCATGCGGCAATGAACTTGGGATCGCCGATCTTGTTCGCGTGTTCTCCGAGGGTTTGGACATATTGTTGGTAAACTCGCGGCAGATCGCCCGCGCCAATCTGAATCGTGTCGGCGGCGATGATTTTGATCAACGCCGCGGCCATTCCCGATTGTAATTCCAAATCAACGGCAGCCCAATTTGCCGGAACGGAGCTCAAGCCCATCAGGTTTTGCAACGATGGTTCGAGTTGACCATCGATGGCTGATGCCCAGCCCAGGCAGTTCACCACTTTCTGATGTTCCGCCTGCCAAAGTTTCAGATACTTGGAAAACGCCGCAGGGCCATCAGCGGGCTGTCCATCAATCGTCGTTTTTCCAGTCGACTGAATTTCACCGGCCGCGGCCACTGCGGAATCGATCAAGGCACTGATTTTAACCTGTTGTTTCTTGATCAATTCCAGCGCCAGTTGTTTCGTTTTGGCCGCTCGGGCCTGATTGATGGGGAACCGAACGTCTTTCGCAATCTGGGAATATTGATTGGACACAAATTGAGCATCGCTCACGTTTAACCACAAATGAAACAGGTCGATATCGGCGGCTAATTCGTTCAATTCAGTTTCTGCTTTTTCGAGTTGTTTTTGGCTGAGCAATTTCCGCAGATTCTCGATCGCCTTGGTTCGTTTGCTGTCGGACTTCTGTTTGTAGGCTGTGGCTTGAGAGGCAACTTTTTGACCGGCGTCGGTCATTTTTGCCAACTCGATAGCTTTCTCGATTATTCGTTTTGCATCGACGGCTCGAAACATGTAATCGACACCGGCCGTTTCGCCCATTTGCAACAGCACTTCGGCGTCCCGGATGATGTTCTGGACTGCGACGTGACCTTTTCCCAACAATTTCGCGTCGATCGACTCGGGATCATTTGCCTTGATCGACTGTTCCAGTTTCAACAGCAACGGACTAACCTCGTCCCAGTTCTTTTTGCAACGGCCGGCCCGCTCGACGGCCTCCGGCCAAATACCGGTGACTTCAAGTGATTCGGCAGTCGTCTGACCCGGCAAGCAATCCACTGCCACCAAGCAAGCTGCCGCCACACTGAGAAACAGGACACTAAATCTCTGGTTGATATTCATCTCGGAGTCCAGTGAAAAACGACAGACTGTGATTGGTAACCAAACAGTTCAAAATTCGACAGATTCAAAAGTTCCATCGGTAACGATTTGCGATTCATTGACCGAGTCGATCAGTTTGCCTTGTTCGAATTTGGCGACAAATCGTTTTTCAACTTGTTGAATCGTAATCATGATCGGGTCGCCGTTGACATTTGACCAAACCGTCCCTTTGTCGGTCTGTTGGGCGAATACCCGAACGGGAATCGACTTGCCATTGAGACTCGCCAAAGACTGTCCCTCGGTTTCGCCTTGCACCAGGAACGCCGGAAATTTTTCCGGGCCGCCGTCCGGAGAACTTTTGATTTGCAACAGGGCGGGCCGGCCATCACCGGCAGGAATCAAGCGAATGTAGCTCGACGCAAATGCCGTCGCGGTATCGAGTTTCATTTGGGCAGAACCCGTGAAATCGGTTGCGCCCGTCAAATCACCAACACTCTGCGCCGCCTGTTTCGTTTTGGCCAAAGCGTCATTGGCGGATGACTTCAGATCACCCGCCGATTGTTTGACGTCGGCAACCATTTTGTCGACTTCTTCTTTGCTACATCCGCCGACTAACACTGCCGTCATCAACAGGATCCAAACTCGTTTGCCGATTTGCGGAGTCTTCATTGAAATCGTCTTTCTGTTCAACATCTTTAACACCCGTTATTTCCAACGCCAAAACGGTCGCCGTTGCCGACGCCCCACACGCACCGACTCGCCCGCCACAAACCGCCGCAAGTCCTCGATCAATGCCTCAACCGAGGGGTACCGATATTTTTTGTCGGGATGTACACAGGCCCAATAAATCGCATCATACGCACTCGAAACCGACTCGTCGATTTGGCGGATCTTTAGCGGTTCAAATCCATGTTGTAAGTGTTGGACGACATCGTCTGTTTCCGCTTCCGGCAGCATCAACGAAAATAACAACATCCCCAACTCTTGCAATGTCTCAGCGGTCGAAATCCGGAGTTCCTGTTTGGCAATCGCCGGAACATGCTCGGCGTAAACCGCCGCCAGTCGCTGAACCCAATTTCCCAAACCCCAGTCCAACAACCGGCACGAAAAATCCGTATCAATTACTATATCGGTCGGCGAAAATTGAAATAGTGGCCGGCCGGATGTGGTTTCGAATTGACGCAACTCGGTCAACTCCAACAGCAACCGCGCTGCCGCTTCTTCGCTGAGTCGCACCGCCTTATCGCGTACCAGTTGAGCGGGGCCTATCGGTTTAAATGCCACCACGATTTGGTCGCCGACCAAGTCCCAGCCGACAACGGGCTGCAAGGCTGGATGCTGACAATCACTTCTCTTTCGCAAAACTTGCAACAGTTGTTCCCGAAACTGACTGGCAGCATCCGGCGGCAATTGAGTTACGAGGTCAGGCAACAAATACCAAAAGACCACAGCCGGCGATCCCGTGGGAAGTGTTTCAGCCAACCAATATTTACAGTCTCGTCGCGAAATTGGTTGGGACAAACGATATCGACCGATCAACCGGACCTCGTCTGATGAATTCCAAGCCGCCGAGCGGTCGGCACTCGATTGCAGATCCAGGCGATGAACTTCCAACAACCGAGCCAACTCCCACTGCAATTTCGGAAATCGCTGCGCTAACTCCAAGCCCTCGACAGTTTCGCCGCGATCGGACCGAGCACACAATTCTGCGTCGACAAGGTCCAACACAAACTCATCGCATCCAGCCAACAAATCGGATGCCGACAAATAATCTTCGGCCCGAACCCGGAGCCCGCAAGCGGATTGATGGATCAAATCCGTGGTTGCCAACTCAATCAACAGTTCGCCCAAATCGATCCTGTGTTCCGTCAAAAAGTCTGCGAACGGCGCCTCGCGAAATTTTCGTCGCCACCTCCGCAACTGGCCCAAACAACTGGTGCGATTGCCAGGAGCATCATCGACCATCGAAAAATCAAATTTAGCCATGGGACGGCTCCCATTCCGCAAACATCTGTAATTGAATCGTCTTGACAGCCCGCTGCCAACGCATCCGCAAGGCATCGGGATTCGCGTTCAATTCTCGACCGATTTCCCGCCAGGAAAACTCTTGTAACACCATGTTCAAAAGCTGTTCGCCCCCCAGTCCCAGAAAACGAATGATCCGATCGAAAATTTCGTTGCGAATCATGACCTGACTGGGGCTGGAATTCTGTTGCGACAACTGGAAATTCTCAACTGGCAAGTCTTCCCGTCGTCGCACATCCCGACGCTGGCGTGTTAGCAAACGAAACTCGTCTCGCACTTGATTGTCGATCGCCCGTCGGATGTATTTCATCAAATCTTCCGGCGAATTAATCGGAAAGTCACTCTGCTGGATTAGCTCCAAAAGGACCGCGTTACAAATATCCATCGCCTCGGTGTGGCCCAACAAACCGAATTGACGCAACCGAGTCCTGGCGCGCCTGCGCAAATCAGGACCAAACGAATCCCAAATCGTCCCAATTGCTTGTAAATCGCCCGTTCGTAAACACTCCACTAACCGGTGGGCTTGGGAATCGTGTAAGCAATTTGAATCCGCTGAAGTCATAAGAATTAATTCAAACGATGTTGGGCCGCACCATAGTCAGCGACATCGGCTGGCCGGTCCGAACGAAAAACCGGAAATTTAGTCGCAGAAAATTCTGTTTTGGCGCGGGAGACATGTTTTTCGGCATGTTTGCACCTTGACGGCCACAGTATGCTCTCTGAAAGAATGAATTTTAATGAGTTTGGGACCGCCCCTCCGCTCATTCTAACCCAACGAAAATCAAATTGCCTGTCGCCTTCCTCTTCATTTCGCTGCTTTTTCCTGCTCGATGCCCGCTCAACGGGCACGTCCACCCCATTCCGTCAATCCGAGGTCGCATTTCAAAAAGCAACGAAAATCGTAAAATTGGCCCTTCGACCAGCCAATATTCGTTCTAGTTTGTCGCCTGGTGTTACCCGGTCAAAAGTGAGTGAGCCATGTCGAAACCCAAGCCCCAAAAAAGAGTGCTGAAATTCCACGACCTCGATGATTTGCTGCGAGAAATTCGGTCGCTCCATTCAGCGGGCTATGTCGGTCACGGAAACTGGAATCTCTCACAGATCCTCGGACACTTGAACGACTGGACGCGATTTCCGATGGATGGTTTTCCGATTGCACCGCTACCGATTCGAATGATGTTTTGGGTAATGCGTAAGACTATTGGACCCGGCATGAAACGAAAAGTATTGGAACAAGGTTTTTCCAACGGGTTGCCTACAGCGCCGCAAACCGTACCGCTCCCCGATGCCCTGTCAGATACTGCCGCGATCGAAAAGTTTGAGCATACGATCGAACGATTGAGGAATTTTCAAGGATCAATTTATCCCTCACCGCTGTTCGGTGCGCTGGATCGAAAGCTGGCCATCACCGTCAGTTTGTTACACGCTGAACACCATTTGGGATTTCTGGAACCGCGGCGTTAACCAGCAGTAGTTGATAATCGAGCGGCTAACTCGACTGCCGAAATCAAACTCGCCGCCTCGGCTTGGCCGGTCCAGGCAATATCGAGTGCAGTTCCGTGGTCGACACTCGTCCGAATGATCGGCAAGCCCAAGGTGATGTTCACGCCGGTGTCGAAATTGAATGCTTTGAACGGAATCAAACCCTGATCGTGATACATGCAAATGTAGCCGTCGGTCTGTGCCCGCCGCGCCGGTAGGAAAGCTGTATCGGGGGGTAAGGGATCACTGATCATGATTCCCTGAGCCCGCGCCAGTTTGACCGCTGGCGCGATAATGGTTTCTTCCTCCCGGTTGCCGAACAATCCTCCCTCGCCCGCATGAGGGTTGAGACCCAACATCGCCAGCTTGGGTTGTCGGCCATAAATCCGGGACAAGGCCGCATGCGTGAGTTCGGTGACTTTTAAAATCAAGTCGGTGGTCAAAAGCGAAATGACGTCCCCGAATCCGACGTGGGTCGTCACCAGGCTGCAACTAAACGCTGGCGACGTCATCATCATGCAATAGCGATCGGTGCCGGCCCGTTCCGCAAATAATTCCGTGTGGCCAGGAAATCGAATTCCCGCCGACTGCCAGGCCTCTTTATGAATCGGTCCCGTGGCGACTGCCGCAACGTGCCCCGCCAAAGCGGCATCGATGGCAGCATTGATGTAGCGAAATGAGGCCGCACCGGTATGTTGATTGACCATTCCCGGTTGCAGTTGTTCTGCAGTCAATAAATTTAAATCGACAATCGTCGGCTCAGTTACGGAACTCGACCGAGCAAACTCCGATTCGCCAACAATATTTTTGGGCAGGTTCAAGCCGCATTGTTTGGCGACACCCGCCAGAGCCAGCAGGTCGCCAAACACAATCGGCACACAAATTTTGGCGATTTCTCGATTGGCCAGCAAACGCAAACAGAGTTCCGGGCCAACGCCGGCCGCATCGCCCATCGTGACTGCGATCTTAGGTAGAGATTGATTCAAGTGTTTTTTGTGTCCAGGGCCTGACTTGCGATCTACTCGCCGGCGGTGTTTGTTTTCTGATAAAGCGGCAACATCCGATGTCGAACTTCCAACGATAACAGGTTCATGGTCGTAACATAAAGTCGACCGCCAAACGCACCCCATCGATCGGGAATCGGATTGTAGGGATGCCAACTGCCGGCAAGGTCACCCGTCTTGGATTGTGAACGGATCAACAGCGGACGCAATTGTTGATCCCATTTTTCCCACAATGGACCATCGATATGCTTCAACACTTGTGTGGCATAGTACCAGTAATACGTGTCCCGTTGTTGCGGAGAAGCATCACTAGGCAAGTGATTCAGCACCAAAAAAGTTGCGCCGTCGAGCAGCGCGGGATCATCGCGATCCAAACCGCTGTAGATTCGCATCAGCAAACCGACCGAGGTCATCGAAGGAGTTGGTTGTCGACCTTGCAATCGGGAAATTCCGTCCGAGTCCACCGCATAGGGATTGTATCGATACTGCGACGGTTCGTTGGGGTCGGCCGCCACATCGAGCCATTGATCGATTCCCGCGAAAACTTTTTCATCGACTTCCAGTCCCGCCAACCTGCCACTCTGTAACGCCATCATCATCCAACCCGTGACCGAAGTATCCGTCGATTGCAAATTCGGGTCATCGAAATACCGCCAGCCACCTTTGCGTGGATTCTGAGTGGCGACAATATAATCGATCGCCTTTTGGGCCGCGGATTTGATCTGCAGATCCTGAGTCATGCCAAACGCTTCGGTCAGCGCCAATGCCGCGATTCCATGCGAATATAGTCGACACGCCTCGTCTGATTTTTTGTCCGACGGCAAATACAGACTGCCGTTTTCCTGTTGATTTTCGACCAACCACTGCACGCCCTGGTTTACTACTCGCGCATACTTGAATTCACGGTGGTTGTAGCCCGCGCCCTGAAACGCCAATACGGCCAGCGCTGTCGCGGCTGCGTCGCTGTTCAGTTGACTGGCATGTTGCGGATGATCGGGATCAAATGCAGACAGTGACCAACTTCCATCGGGTGTCTGATGTCGGGCCAAAAATTCCAAACCGAGCTGAATCGCCGCTTCGGTAGTTGGTTCGGCAGCACTGGACATCGCGGCCGGGGCTCGTTGGCTAAACGCTTCTTGGGCCAGCACCGCATCCGGATTGATCGCCGGTGTACCGCCAAAATTCGGATTTCTAAATCGACTATCCAAATTCGGTTGAATCTGTTCGCTCTCACGAGAAGCGGGACGAATCATGACTCCCAAAAAGTCATCGGGGCGATCGGCCAAACCGGCCGGGCCTTCGATCGCCACAACTTCCATCACAGCACCCATTTCCTGCACAGCTGACGCCGACCGTTCGAGCTGGATTTCCGCTGCCTCAAACTCCCCATTGGAATTCTCGCCGGAATCCGCACGGGTGGTCGGCACGACGCTCTCCGTTGGATTGGTCAAGCTAGGCTGGGGCGTTGAGTTGCGGTTGTTATTCGAACGAGCTGCCAGCTCCGGCGCATTTTGATCGCCGGACGTGCTGCCCGTTTCGCCCGGTGGCGGATTGTTGGCAGCGCGACGAGGAGCGGTCGACTCCATCACGGGCATTGACGCAGCAGCTTGGGCCAGCAACGAAGTCGCGGACCGACCCAATCCAGCGCCGGGAATCGCCGCCGTGGCGGTTCGTTGTAAAGTACTGGCCAGCGATTCACTCGGAGCATCGGAAGGATTTTCAGACTGAACCGAGCTCGTGCCCAAATCCGTTTCGAATCCCCCCAAACCGGTCTCTCCCCGAATGTTGGGCGCAACTGCGACGCGTGTTCGTTGGTTGCCGATTTTTTCCTCGTCTTCATCTTCGTCGTCGCCCATAGCCGCCTGAAAACTCTCGCCCGTCGCGGCGGACCGTTGAGCGCGCACGCGGGAGTCGGCCAGTTCCGCTGCCAGATCCGCTTGCCCGGCATTGGCGGTTGGTCCGGCATCCATGGCGGCGTCGGGTTCGAAACTGACTGGCGAGTCACCTCCCGTTCGAGCGACAGCCGTCGATTCCGAATTGGGTTCCAGCTCACTGGCAACCGGAGCAGAGGATTGACTGCTGGGCGCCATGGCACTCAAGCCGGCGTCGGCGACCAGCGTCGGTTGCTGACTCGAGGGGCTGCGCGATCGTTCGGTCGAGTCCGGATTAAGTTGAGCCACCTCGGGTTGGCCGCCACCGGATCGGCGCGTCGATTCCGTTGTGTCGGCCACAATTTTCGTCGGCCCCAAATCGACCGAGACGTTACCTTTTTCGGCGGAAATTTCTCTTCGTTTCTCGGCTGTAGCCGAATCGATCCGGACCGCCGACGACTCGACGCTGCGATCGGTGGGGGTAGTGCTTCCGGAAATTTTCGCCATGGCCGAAGTCTCGGCCTTGAATGCGCTGGTCGGCTGGAGGGCCGCACCGGCAGCGCGACGAGTCGTTGAGTTTTGCGACGAAGCCAGTTGGCGAACTTCAGCCGGCGCATTTTCCGATTGACGACGGGCCGCCGAATCGGAAGGGCGAGTCGCTGGGCTGGTCATACCGCCGGTGGCAGTTTCCAAATTTGCGGAACGTCCCGCGCCCGCAATTCCGGCAGTACTCCGTGAAATCGACAGGGTTTTGGAATTGAGTTCGGTTGACGCCGAATTCGAATCGGGCTGGCGAGCCGGATTCTCGATGGCAACCGGGCTGGCAGTCAGTTGGGTATCAACCATGGATCGACGGGACTCAGCGATTTTAGACGTCTCACTGGAAATACTCGGCGCCGCTTGTGTGGATTGGCGTCGTTCAACGGAGCGCGCGATTTGCGGTTGCGAATTCGATGCCGTCGGCGCCGCCTTGGCAGTGGTTGGGGAAACCGTGTCGACCGGTGTTTGGCGCCGGGTCACTTCGGCTGCCGCAGGCGAGGGTTGAGATGGGGTTGGTTTTTCAAGGGCTGTCTTTTGTATCGCCGCGATTTCGGGCGTCGGTTGCAGGCGCGGAATTTTGGAAGTCTCAGCGGGATTGCGCGCCGCGGAGGGCGATGATTGGGCTGGTGATTCGGCACTGCGATCGGCAAGGACGGCGCGGCGCGGACTGGCGTCAGCGAGCGCTGTCGTGGCTTTTTTTGCTTCAGCGGCCGCCGGCGTTCGACTGGAAGTTGCCGAAGAATCAGCTTGCCGCATCGTCAATTCAGATGCCGCCGCTGGACTGGGCGCTGGTGGAGTCGGAACAGGTTGAGGCGACTCATTATCGCGAGTTTGGTTGAGCTGTTTCGTGGGAAGCTGGGCCACCTGTGGTTGCTGCGGTCGCGGTGTTTGTTGCTGCGTTTGTCGGCGCAGTTGTGACAGCGATTGGTCTTGTCGTGGAACGGATTCTGCAGGTGTCTCGCGGCGGACCAATTGAGGTTGAACCACGGGCTTGGTTTCTTCAACCGGAACCGGCTGCGGTTTCACGTTGGTGGTCGTGACTTGTTGCCGCACGGCGTCGACCTCGGGCTCCGGTGTGTCACGGCGGTTGGGTTCTTCCCAGACAAAGCTGGCCCGACGGTCACTGATTTCGATCGGGCGTGGTTGTGGTCGAGCGACGGCGGGTTTCGATTCGCGAAAAGGGATTTGAAAAATACTCACGACCGAAGCAATCATCAGAATCAACAAATGGGCAGCGAGGCTGACAATGATCGCGAGTTGCAACGACCGGCGCAATTTGGAATCGTCGAGCAAGTACAACCCATAAATCGCCAGCGCCGAAATGGCCGGCAACAACAGCAGGCTGCCCCACAGCCAGGGGCCACGCAGCAACGTGAGGATCGCTCCAATCCCGATACCGCACAACACGGTCAAAGCCACGATGA
The DNA here is from genome assembly GCA_031409295.1 of Mariniblastus sp. Taxonomy (GTDB): domain Bacteria; phylum Planctomycetota; class Planctomycetia; order Pirellulales; family Pirellulaceae; genus Mariniblastus. Next base: position 10,643 of record JANNWZ010000017.1, on the reverse strand, counting down.
CCGGCCAGAATTGCTGGTCAAAGGTGTCCTGCCGCGCCGGCTCGATTTTTTGAACGGTACGGTGTTTCAAGAGTTCACTCTCCGTCAATCGTGGCAGTGAATTCGTTGATGCCCGTTTTCTTGCAAAGTCCGATGGCAATCGCGACCGGTTCCCAATCGGATGTCCGATCAGCACGAATAACGACCGCTTGGGTCAACGGGTTGTTGGCCTGAGCGCGTCGCAAAATCTGTTCGAGTTGTTCCGGTTGCCGAAACTCGCCATCAATAAAGTAACGCCCGTCTTTGTCAATATTGACAATCAGTTCATCGGGTTGCAATGAGGCCGGCAGGGCTTCGGTGACGCTGGGCAGATTGAGATCGAGTTCGCGTTCTTCTTCCGAGAAACGGGACGACACCAGAAAGAAAATTAACAACAAAAAAACCACATCGATCAGCGGTGTGATGCTGAGTGAGCTGAGGGCGGCAGTGCGTTTTAGCTTGACAGACATGGCTTGAATCGAAGGAAGGAAGTTTAAAACCCGAAAAAGAGCCGCCCGGATTACATTGGGAAACCGTTTTTAGTCCGCTCTGCGGGCGACAATTTCGGGCGTGCGTTTTTCCGTTTTGCCATTCGGAGCTTCGGGACGACGAATTTCCTGTTCTAAATCACCGCTGGTAAAACGGACTTGGCCTTCGTAGCGCTCGAATTGCGGCAACAGATTGCAGACCATCTCCTCGATTTCGTTTAGCAGCTGCACGATTCGATTTTCAAAAAAATGGGAGAGCACAGCGGCGGGAATCGCAATCAATAGACCCGCGATGGTCGTTACCAAGGCGACGTAAATCCCGTTGGCCAACGCCGCTCCACGATTCTGACCGGCACCGATTTCGGCCAACTGGGTCGTATCATGAAACGCCTGAGTAATCCCCCATACGGTGCCCAGCAACCCGATCAGCGGTGCCACGGCAGCGGCGAGACTGAGCCAGGAAGTCAATCGACTTAGTCGATTGGCTTCTCGTTGACTCGCCTCCGAAACGGCATGTTCAATTTCCGCTAGAGGTCGACCGACTTTGACCAGGACCGCGCGCAAAATATACGCTGCCGTCGATGGAAACTCTTGGCAGATCTGATAGGCGCGACGAGGATCGAGTCCGGCGGGTGACCGGCTCAAAATCCCCAGCTGTTCAATCAATTGGGGCGGAAAAACTTTGTCCCGGCGCAGCACCAAGAACCGTTCGATCGCGATGGTCAATACCAAAATCGACAACGCCAACAAGGGAACCATGAACCAGCCACCGAGCAACATCAACTTGAAAAAGTTGATCCCGTCTGACGCCGCGGGAGTCGCCGCGGGCGCGGGGACCTCGACCTGTGCCAACAAGATGTTGCCGGACAACTCGGACCATGACGAATCGCTGGGCTGTTTAGCGCCGCTGGATGCTGACCCGATCAACGTGATCAGCAGAACGGACAGTTTGATCAACAGCGACGTTGATCGGAAATGCGACGGCATATTAGTTCCATGCAAAGACTGGGTTTAGAGCTGGATTTTTTTCAGTTTTTCCAACTGATTTTTGGCTTCCTGAGCGAGACGATCCTCGGGATATTGGGTGACCAGGGTTTCAAATTGTTTGATCGCTTCCGCAATCAACGCGGACTTCTTGCCGGCCGGGGCGTCTGCGACCTGGACAAAACTACAGCGGGCCCCTTCGTACAACGCATACGCCACCCACGGCTTGGTTTCCGGCAACATCCCTTCACCACTGAAGCGATAATTCACTTCTTTGAACTCATTGATCGCCGCAGCGAATTTTTTTTGCTTAAACAACTGATCGCCGATCATGCAAGCGGCGCGCGCGCCGGTCGTACCGTCGCTCTGCTCCTTGGCACGGTTCCAGGCCGCCAAAGCTTCGACCACGTTGCCCAAACCGTCATTGGCGGTGCCGACTTCCAACCACGCATCTGCTTGAAACGATTTATCAACTTGGGCCGTCGTCAATGGCATAATCAAATTCAGGGCCTCGGCGTATTGTTTCGTTTGATTGGCCGCTTGCGCACCATGCAACAACGTCAGCGATTCAATTTTGGGATCAATATTGCCGGCCGCTTTAATTGCTGCTTCGATCGCCGGTTTTGCGACTCGATAGGCGACCAAAGCGGACTCGTATTTTTTTTGTCGAAACTGGGATTCGGCGACCATGAACTTGCCATCCGCCGCCAACTCACCGGCGGGAAACAATTCAATCTGTTTGGCGAATTTAACGTTCGCGGTTTCGAATTGATCCTGTTTGTAATGAGCCCATCCGAGCTTGTACAAGGCTTTTTCTCGCACGATCCCGGCATCTTCGGCCGCGACGCATTTCTCATAGGCTGCGATCGCCGCTGGAAATTGATCCTGTTCATAGGCCGCTGTTCCGAGATGAAAATTGGCTTCTGCAGCCAGCGGACTCGTGGGGAGTTTCTCGGCGATTGAAGTAAAGTGAACCAGTGCAGCGGCAGGTTGGTCAAACGACCGCAACGCCCACGCGAGTTCGTAGTGGTAACGATCTGCTCGCGGCGAATTTGGGTCCTCGGCCAGCAAGGATTCAAATGTCTTTACGGCTTCGGGCCAGAGCTTGGTTTCGACCTGCGCCAAACCCAGTTCATACATCGCATTGAATTTGGCTTGACCGGTTGGGTTGCTGGCCAGAAACGCTGTCAGGTCGGCAATGGATTCCTGCATCTTGCCTGTTTTTCGCCGCGCCGCACCCCGACCAATTTTGGCTTCGTCAGCCAAAGCATGTTGTGGGAAATCGGTCAGCAGTTTTGTGAACAACGCTTCGGACTCGGCAAATTTTTCCAATTTCAGCTGGCTCCACGCCGCGTTGAACAGCGCATTAGGGGTCAGATCCGGATCTGGACTCAGCGCAATCACTCGTTGAAAATTCTCCAGAGCAACATCAAATTGTTCGGCCTGGTAGGCGTGTTCCCCCAAACTGAAATAGGCCTTCCCCAATAACGGCGAATCCTTGTATTGCGTCATCATTTGCTGCAAGGTCACTTTCGCTGCATCCGGTTGGTTGGCTTTGAACTGGGCGCGCGCAAGAGTCAATAGTGTCTCGTCGGCGGAACGCCATTGCTCCGGGGCGGCAATGGATTTTTTAAGGCTTTCAATCGCCGGCTCGAATTGACCGAGATTGAACTGGCTGGCACCTATCCAATGAGCAGCTTCCGCCAATTGTTTCGCCTCAGTAAAGGTCGCAAGTGCAGGTTGCAGTAAATCTATGGTCGCTTGATATTTTTCCAGCAGGAACTTGGCCACGGCAGATCTCAATCGCCAGCGGTTACTTTTTTCGTGTGTTCCAAATTTGCCAATGAGTTGATCGAATTCGATTTCAGCGGCCGCTGCATCATTATTCAATAGCAACGCATCTGCTTTGACTTCCAGCGTATCGGCTAGAAAATCACTTTGGGGATAAGCGGTTGTGAATTGGGTCGCATATTTAATTGCGTTATCGAAATCGCTCAATTCCAGCGAGGCGTACGCTGCGTTGTACAAGGCCGATGGAGCCACCGAATGGGCCGGATATTTGTCCACGATTTCCAGGAATAGAGCCGGAGACTGGGCGCGTTTGTCTTCCATCTGATAGGCCGCGTCGGCGCGGTCAGCCATTAACAGTGGTAACAATGGACTTCCCTCCGAATTCTTGATCCACTGATCAGCGAGCTCAAAGGCGGACTGAAATTTGTTGTTTTTAAGATACACATTGCTCAACGAAACAGCCCCTTCGATTGCGAACGGCGACTTCGTGGCAATTCCTTTTTCGAAACTGGCAATCGCCAAATCGATTTTTTTGGCTTGGAGGTAACTGCGACCGGCGTAGACCAACGCTTGCGTGCGAAACGGTGAATCGGCACGGGCGGCGACGGCTTCGTAAACTTGCGCAGCGCGGTCGAATTGACTCAATTGGGTCAAGCAGTAAGCTTGTTGGTATTGCGCCTCATCGGACATCGCGAGGAACTCCGGCGTTTTTCCGGTTTTGTCCTGATCAGCCAACGCCCCGAAAAGACTCTCGGCAGATTGATAGCCTTTGACTGCGGCGGCAGCATCGCCAGAATTTGTAGCGACGACGGCCATCGCAATTTGGGTTTTCGCCGTCCGGAAATTGACTTCATCCAACAACGGATGGCCGCCAGCTTCCGCTGCCGCCGATCGGAATTTTTCGTAATATTCCAAAGCAATCGAGAATCTTCCCAAACGTTCGTTTACATTTCCGATGGCAAAGAGACAATCTAACTTGAAAGTTTGTTTGGGATATCCAATCATTTTGGCGTAGGATTTCTCGGCTTCCTCCAGCTGATCCAGTTCTTCGAAAGCGTTGCCTTGAAAATAACAGGCTTGATCGGCATCGACGAAATCAGGAAATTTTTTCAACAGGTCAGCCAACGTTTTGGCAGCCGTGGTCAACAGAATATTGGCCTCTTTTGTTGACGCGGGATCGGTTTGGCCATTCAAGGCCTGTCCGGCCCGCAGTTGCGAAAATCCGAGAAACAAATAAGCTTGGGGTTGGAGCTCAGTATCGTCACCCGTTAACTTTGAAATGGCGGCCGTGAGCTGTGTCGCGGCAGATTTGAAATCCTGAATCTGGACGTAACATACTCCCGCGTTGTAGTGGGCTTTACCAGCCAGTTTGGAGGTTGGAAAACTAGTCAGCAGTTTTTCCCATTGCTGGGCCGCGAACGGGTAGTCGTTGCTGTTCTGAGCTCTAAGGGCGATTTGCGCGATGTTTTGCGCGGCGGTTTCGTCCGGTTTTTGTAAGTCGATAATTTGGATGGCGCTCGATTCAGCGGAAATTGCCGTTAGGATGAGCGCCAAACAGGCACACCGTCGCCACCCAATCAACGCCGTGCTGATTCGAGCCAAAACCATCGAACGGCTGGCGAGCCGGGAATTTCTGAGTTTGCTCAAACGAATTTCACGGGAGCGGAAAGAATCCGTCATCTCAATTCCTATCATCTATCTAGTTAGTAATCAGAACTATCAGTTGAATTTACGCCGCCCACACAAACGGAAGATCCTTGGGGAAACCGGCCCGAGTGCTCCAACCTTGGATTGCAAGATTGTACCTGTTCGCAGGACTGACAAACGATAACCAACAGAATTGTTCGAAGGAATTCAGTTTATACAGCCCAAATTCTGTAGGGAAGTATGTTTTTTGAGCTGTCGCGATGGTTCTTCGTCCCGCTCGAGACAGTCGCAGGCCAGCGCTGTGTACCCCGGACAAAACCCCAAAAATAGATCCGAAAAAACAAAAATTGTGGTCGGAGCTCGTCAAAAAACCGTATACAATCAGGCCGGAGGCGGTAAAATGGTACTGCTTATCAAAAGTCTTTTGGTCGATAGAAATTGCAGCGATTCCCTTCCTCTCTAAAATCGCTGGAGTTCAATCGCTGGAGTTGAGAGTGTGTGTCAGCGAACATTGAACTTGTTCGTTAATAAACGGTTTCAATCGATCGACTAATCGAAATTCCCACCTGGCCTGCCCGAGGAGCAATTGTCATGAAATTTCTGCCAACCCATAACCTGGTTCTCGATTCAACCGTCAAGCTTCGTTCGGATTTGCCGCAACGTGGGTCGATTCAGTCGAACGCCAGGAGCGGTTTGACTTTGATCGAAATTATGATCGCGTTGACGATGACGCTGATTGTACTGGGGGCCATGATGACCGCTTTCCAATTTGCCAGCCAAAAAATGCAAGCTGGACGCGCGGTGATGGAGTTAGCCAACCGGGCGCGATCTGCCGAATCGCTACTTCGCGCGGACTTGGCGGGCCTGACAGTTGAACCGCGACCCTACGCACAGACCGCTTCGCCACCGGGATACTTCGAGTATCTCGAAGGGCCGACGCGCGACGCGACGAATACGCTCTCGGCGAACAATAATTACCTCGGTGATATCGACGATGTGCTGGCGATGACAGTCCGCTCCAGTGGGCGGATGTTTCGCGGTCGCTGGAATGGTGGCATCATCGAGTCTCCTCAAGCCGAAGTCGTCTGGTTTACCACTTGGAATGACCTGGATGTAAACCCCGCCTCGATCAAATTTGAAGAATCGGTCAGCGTGCGTCGGCGAGTATTGTTGATTGCACCGGCCGGAGTGCCGAGGCTCTTGTTGGATGAAGCCACCGATGTAAATGTCAATCTATTTTTCAGCAACAATGATATTTCTGCGCGAGTCGTTTCCGGCGACACAGCCACCACCTATGACGTGATCGCCAATAATTTGAACGATCTGGCTTTGCGCAAGAATCGCTTCTGCCATCAACAAGACCCTTTCAATCCGACGAACGACCCCAATATTCACAATTTCCCCAATGTGTTGCGCAGGGATTTCTTGGTAAACCGACTCAGTCCCTCGGGTGACGATATTGTGTTGACCGACGTCGCCGGGTTTGATTTGCGGGTTTACTCGCCGAACATCAACATAAATACGTCGGCCGCTACCGGAGTCGATATTCTGGCCGAGCCCAATGATCCCGGTTACGTTAATTATGCAACGTCAGTGGGTAGTCCGAACGGAGCATTTGTGGATCTGGCAGGCGATCTAACCGATCCCAATGGCTGGTTTGCCGGGAACGCCTCGGTGAAATCGCAATGTAGCTACACGCAGGCTTTGAGTCTTCTGCCGTTTGCCGGTATCGAAAATGTATACGATACTTGGGCGCCCTATTACGAAAGTAATTCGGTTAACGAGGACTCGGATGCACTATTGGACGAGGGAACCAATGGCTTAGACGACGACAACCTCAACGGCGTCGACGATACCGCGGAACGAGAAACTTTGCCCCCCTATGCTCATCCGATCCGCGGGATGCAGGTTTCAATTCGGTTGATCGAAAAAGGAACGAAACAAGTTCACCAGACCACCATCGTGCATAGTTTTGTGCCGGAATAATTCAGTCCGTGGCCGTCGCCGGTCGACTCGGTAGCTTTGATGACGCCGCAGGGACATTCAATTCGTTTGCACGGCCCGTGGGAATCGAGCGCGATTAATCCTGCACCGGGATTATTAATTGACGATATGCCAGCATCGGTCGTTAATTCCGATCCGCATACTTCCGGCGACAGCACTCCTCGCCCCGACAAGGTTCAGATTCCGGAACAATGGCCGACGTGGTGGGCAAGTACATCGTTTGAAGCCGTGCGATTGGAGCGACGATTTGGTTTGCCAACCGGATTGGAACCCGAGCAAAAAATTTGGCTGGTGGTCGAAGCGAAATACTTGGCAATCTCTTTCAATTTGAATCAAGTTGGTCTTGGCGATTTAGCTGTCACCGAGACTCATTTTGAGTTTTCGATTCGCCCCCATCTGCTTTCGCGCAACTGCTTGCGTCTGGACATTCAGTCCGCCAGCCACACATCTGATAACCAATCGCTGGCCAGGGGTGGCTTGATTCAAGAAATCCGTTTGGAAATTCGCTAACCGGAGCTGCATTTTAGAGCGTAGAGCGTAGGGTGTGTGTAGCAAGTCTTCATTGGCTGGTGCGTTGCGTCGGCAATCGTTGGGCTTAGGAATTGTCCCGAATTAAGTTCCGGATCTTAGCGGAACGGCGCGAGCCGTCCGGTGTCACAAAAACCGGAGGGCTCGCGCCCTACCGCTACCACGCTACTGGCAACGGGTGGCTTGATTCAAGAAATGTGGCCCAAACGTTGATCCTGGTAAACTCTTCCATTTGGGAAATTTCTGCGCGTTGTTTCGATTAAATTCTGCGGTTTTAAGTCCTATAGACCGATTTTTCCGAATCGATTCCACGACTGGTAGGGGAAATAGCGATGAACGGGGTAGCGTCAATTGTCTTGTGCTCAGTGGGGACCTCGAGTTCTCCCCAGCACGGTTAATTCTTCGATCCGCCCCTTCCCTGGATGTGTTAAGCATGGAAACTAATCTCCGTCTCGAATATGCAATTTCGACTTTGGTTCGGTTTCGCAAGTTATGGATCATTCCGGCAGTCGCCGGTTTGGTGTTGTCGCTGTTGTACGTATTTTTTGTTCGTAGTGAAACCTGGACGGCCCGACAAACGTTGATCGTTCGCGATGATATGCTCGGGCAGTCACTTAAGCCCGGACAATTCAGTTCGTTGGAGTCGATGAAGTCGGCTCAGGAAACAATCCTGGAAATCGCCCGTCGGCCCGAGGTTATTCGCAGCGTATTGACCACGCTGGGGCCCAAATCCAAGGGCTTGTTTTTCAACGCCAGCCGATATCCGGATGCGGCAACGATCGAAGATGTGCAGGGCCTGATCAGTCTGAGTGCACCCAATGGTGCCGAATTCGGCAAAACCGAAGTCATGACCCTCAATGCGAAGTCTTCGTCGCCTGAACGATCTCAGCGGTTCATCGAATTGCTGTTGGAGGAGATGGAAAAAAATATTAATGAAGTTCGAATGTCGCGATTGCAGAGTATGGAATCGGAATTGCTGCTGGCTCGAAACGGGGCCCGTGCGGCGTTGGAACTGTCGATGGAAAAATTACGCGTTATGGAAGATACGCTCGGTGCCGATATCGGCACGATGAATGGACTCAACAGCGCACAGCCCGGCGATACGTTTGCCAAATCAGAAATTTCTCAAATTCTGGTTGAACAGCGCGCCGCCCAAGTGCAACTTGATTCGGCCCTCTCGGCCCAACAACAGCTAAACGAAGCGAAATTGAATCCTGAGCGCGTCTTCACTACTTCGGCCAATTTCCTGCAAACGGAACCCAAACTGCAAGCCTTGTCGAAATCGCTCGTCGACGCACAGAAAGCTTACGCCGACAACACCGGCCGATTCGAAGACCTGCATCCCGCAGTGCGAAGCAGCCGGGAAACTGTGCGCGTGATGCGCGAGCAAATCTTTCAAGAACTCGAATCTTTGTCGTTGTCCCTCAATTCGCAGATCACGGAGCTCCAACAGCGCATCGCACGACTCGATGGACTGGCTGATCAACATCGAGCACGACTGGTCGAACTGGGATCCAAACGCGTTGATCACCTGGCGGTTAATGGCGAGTTCATCAAAAAATCCGAAGTCTTCAATCAATTCGAATCACGGTTGAGTGAGGTCCGATCACTGCGCGCGTCGACCGGCAACGTGGCGTGGCTGACACGAATCGGCGCACCCCAACTGGCGACCCGACCGGACGGAATGGGCAAAAAATCTTTGGTCTTGGTCGGCGGATTTTGTGGCTTGATGATGGGCTTGGGCTTGATCATGTTGGTTGCTCCGCCGCTGGATGTGCTACCGGCTGCAGTTGGCGTCGCCGAACCTACTGCGTCGATCAAACAGTCTATCTCAGCGGCGACCTCATCCGCATTGGACAAAGGAGTTTCGTTGGCCAAATCCCTGGTTGGAAAATTGAAACGCCCCCAACCAGATCAACGTCCGAGCGATCCGGTTATGATTCCGGATGTTTCCAACTTCCAATCGCTGTCGCCGTGGGATCATCTGTCGGCGAGCATCGGCGAACCCAAATTGAAACCAACGGCAGCTCTGAAGGTTGACCCACTGGAATCCATTTGGCAAAAAAATCCGCACCGATTCGAGAAGTTGTTGCCGGCCAAAGAGCGCGCTGCTCAACCCGAGCCTGAGTCCCAAGTGTCGACCGCTCATGCTGCGGAGTCGGTTCCCGTCGAGTCTCAAACCGTTGCCGAAATTGAACCGGTCGAAATTGACCCACTGCCCATCGCCAACAGTCTGCTGGACGAGTTGAGGGCCCATCGAGCAAAACAAACCGCACCCAAAATCGGCAAGGGAGATACTACGACACAAATTCCGACTGGCGATACGCCCCGTCGCCCGACGCCTCTACGTCCGTTCGACCTGGCGAAATCGGCAGATCATTTTGGAAGCCCGGTGACCGGTTTTGAATTGGTTTCCAGCGAACAAGGCACCGATCGATCCCAGACAGATGGTTCCTTTACAGCCGTTCGAAAGTCGGTCGAAATTGCACAGGATGCCCCGACTTCCGCGCTATTGGTAACCGAGCAAGCGTTGGAAGTCGCCGCGATCACGAAAGCGTTAGGCGAGTCGTTGGGTAATCCGTTCCTGAAAAATCGACACGGGTCGACACCGGCAACCCCGACAACTCCAGTGGCCGAACTAGTCGACGAAATCACCCTAATTCCAACAACTTCGAAACTACCGCTAACACCCATTCAAGTACGTTCTGCCACGCCATCGGTACCGATCCCAGATCAAATCAAGAGCCTGGCGGAATCCATCGCCAGTCTCGCACAACCGGTCAAACGCCAATGATCATGCGGCCAACCCACATCGTCGCGGAATCAAGTTAAACTTGTCCGGCCACACGTCGCGAGGTAGCGAGCATCCGGAAAAGTGGGATTATTGAATTGGTTCTCCAAGTGTCGCGATTAATCCCAGAGCCCTTGGCGGCAGTGAGGCCGCGTTCGCGTGAACGCGGAAAGGGCGCTGTGGGATTCTCTCATAACGTTTGCACAGTCCTGCGCTTCAATGAGGCCGCGATCTTTCGAACGCGGAAACTATCGTTAGGACAAAGTACGATGAAATTAACAAATATGCTTCAATGAGGCCGCGTTCTTTCGAACGCGGAAACCATATCTAGTCCTCAACATCAACCAAGTGATAGTCCGGCTTCAATGAGGCCGCGTTCTTTCGAACGCGGA
>JANNWZ010000016.1:0-16156 GCA_031409295.1 Mariniblastus sp. | reverse complement strand
GTGCCATTGCTTTTCCAAAGCTCGCGGCCATTGGTCCCGTCATTGGCTGTGAAATAAAGCGTACCACGGATATTGATCAGGTTTTGCGGAGAGGAGCTGGGAACTCCGGGTTGGATGTCAATCAATTGCGTGGTCCCGGCGCTGGTTCCGTTACTGCGAAACAGTTCGTTGCCGCCAGTAGTTGTTAAGTTGCCTTCTTGGGCCGCGAACATCAGGGTCCCGTTGACGTTGGTCAACGAAGTCGGATTTGAGTTGAGCCCGCCGGTCCGCAGATTCTTGACCAAAACGGTTCCGGCCGATGTTCCGTTGCTCTTCCACAATTCGAGCCCATTGATGCCATCGTTGGCGACAAAAAACAGAGTCCCATTGACGTTCGTCAAACGAATTGGGTTGGACGAGTCGGCAGCGGGTCGAATGTTTTGGACCAGGCTGGTCCCTCCGGGCGTGCCATCACTTTTCCATAATTCACGGCCGTTGGTCGCGTCATTGGCAGAAAAGAAAATAGTGCCGTTGACGTTGGTGAAGCCTTGCGGGTCCGAGGCACCGGCACCGGCGACGATGTCGATCAAATCCAAATCGCTGGGAGGCGTGGGCGGCTTGACGCCGACGCCCGGTGTTCCGAAAGGGGAGACCCCGACGCCGGTAACAAATCCGCTGATCACGACCTTCTCGGCGATTGCTGGCAATACCACTCCGGGAACCGACACTGGCGATTCGCCGCCGCCATCCATGACCCATAGTTGATAGCCAGTCGTCCCGTCATTTCCCGTGAAGAACAACGAACCGTTGACGTTCGTCAAACCTCTGGGATCGAAATTCAAAGCACTGGGTCTAAGGTCTTGGACCAAATTGGTTCCAGTCGTGGTACCATCACTTTTCCAAAGTTCTCGGCCATTGACGCCGTCGTCGGCGGCAACAAAAAGTGTCCCATTAACGTTGGCGTAACTAAAGTAGCTGGTCAGTGAGGACGAAATACCTGGACCCGGAAAGATGTCTTTTACTAACGAAGTTCCGCCAACAGTACCGTCGCTGCGCCAAAGCTCAAACCCGGTTGTTGTGTCAACGGCACCGAACATCAACAGACCGTTGACATTGAACAGGTTGTTTGGATTTGAACTCGATGAACCCGATAAAATGTCCTTGACGAGACTGGTTCCAGTCATGGTACCGTCGCTTTTCCAAAGTTCACTACCATTGACGCCGTCGTTGGCACCAAAAAATAAAGTGCCATTGACGTTAGCAAAGCCACCTGGCCCCGAACTGGCAACATTAGTCCGTATATCCTTGACCAATACGGTTCCTGCGGTCGTCCCATCACTCTTCCATAACTCGGCGCCAGTGGTGCCGTCATTGGCCTGGAAAAATAAAGTGCCATTGACGTTTAAGATATCGTCAGAGTTCGCATGGGAACTATCGATCCCGGGTCGGATGTCCTTGACCAGCGTGGTTCCAGCCAACGTGCCATTGCTTTTCCACAATTCACGTCCCGTGGTACCGTTGTTGGCAAAGAAAAACAACGCTCCATTGACATTGGTCAATTGAAAGGGGCTTGATGAGTTCAACCCAGATTGAATGTCCTTGACTAACACGGTCCCCGCATTGGTCCCGTCACTCTTCCACAATTCAATTCCGCCGATTCCGTCGTTGGCTCTAAAGAACAGGGTCCCATTGACGTTTACTAGTTCTGTTGGATTCGAACTTGATCGGCCCGACAGAATGTCCTTGACCAATACCGTCCCGGCGGCAGTGCCGGTGCTTTTCCAGAGTTCGAAACCGCCGTTTCCATCGTTGGCCGTAAAAAACAGGGTCCCATTCACGTTCACCAGTTTTGAGGGATTCGAATTTGCTGAACCGGGTTGGATGTCCTTGACCAATACCGTTCCAGGTATCGTCCCATCAGTTTTCCAAAGTTCCCGCCCATTGACGGAGTTTGCAGCACTAAAGAACACGTTATTGTTGACATTGGTAAATTCCTTGGGGACTTCAATTCCCGAACCGGGAAAGACATCGATCAACAACGGTAGCCCAGCCATCATCGAACGGGGTTCCAGTGGCGAAAAATCGAGCCCGCCATTAACTGACCCGGCGACACGACCGCGTCGGCGAGGGGCGACCGGTCCACTCGCGCGAGACGTCTGACGGATTGCTGACGAATGACGACCGGAATGGTTGCGTTGGCGAGCCATGGTAGTGTTTTCCAAGTAACGGGTGACAATGGCAGAAGGTCGGGCGGACGGCATTACGAAAATCGGCTGGAAACCCAAATCCAGCGGGTCGACAACCTAAGTCGACGATCCCAAGTCTCGTTTAGATTAATTGCGCGAAGTGTGACCAGCAAGCGCAAGCAAATTTTTGTTTTTTCGGATTATTTTGAAAATCGCCAAAAACACGACAAATTCCCACACTTCTCGCTAAACGCCAACTCGCGAACAAGGGACGCCAACCCTCGTGAGCAACGCCTTCCAAGGCTCCCCGGATTGTTGACTAAAAACTCGACGAGCCTGTTATGTTTAACGGCAAGCCGTAGGCGACGTTCCAGGGAAGACACTTCGCCTACGGCTTGCCGTTAAACGTTTGAGTCTAGGGACTTTCCCGCTTTGGAACGCAGTGTAGGCCAGGCAGTGACTCGCAGAATTCGATCATTTTTGGCGACCGATCGAATCGTGCCGAGATCGATTGAGACTGTTGAGTTGTACTTGGCCATTGCATTGTCCGTAGTAGCGACCGGTTTGCCGACGGTTATAATGCGAGCTCAGCACAGGCTTACGTATTTGGAAATTGTCTTCCACCATTCCCCATCCGCAAACAGGACCTCAACCACGTGTCAAATTACCTGGAAAACAACGAACCGCGCGGTTTGACGGCCATTCAATGGCTGATTTGTGCAATGGCCGCGATCGGTTTTGCGTTTGATATTTATGAACTTTTGATGTTGCCGCTGATATTGAAACCGGCGTTGGCGGAGTTGGGCGGGAAAGCGGCAGATGGGTCATTGATGCTCGCGCCGGGTTCACCGGGCTATGTGGCGTGGGCGAGAACATTGTTTTTCTTGCCGGCGATCGTCGGTGGGATTTTTGGACTCTTGGGCGGCTACCTGACCGACCTGCTTGGTCGACGCCGCATATTAACGTGGAGCATTTTGCTATACGCGATTTCCGCCGCGGCCAGCGGATTTGTCACGGATATCTATCAACTCCTTTTTTTCCGCTGTCTGGTTTTCATCGGAGTCTGCGTTGAATTTGTCGCGGCGGTCGCTTGGTTGGCCGAGTTGTTTGACGACGTAAAGCAACGGGAACGGGTGTTGGGATATACGCAGGCTTTTTCATCGATCGGTGGGCTGCTGGTCGGGTCAGCGTTTTTGATCATCGCCAGTATTTCGTTGCAGCTACCGGCAATTCATGGAGGTCATGAGGCTTGGCGATATATGTTGATTTCGGGAGTGATTCCTGCGCTACCGCTGATTTTGATTCGACCGTTTTTGCCGGAGTCCCCGAAATGGGTTAAGAAAAAAACCGCTGGCCAACTCAAGCGCCCAAGTATATTGCAGCTGTTCGGTCCAGGTTTAGCCCGGACGACAATTATTACCACGATTTGTTACGCAGCGAGCTACGGCATGGCGTTTGGAGCGATTCAACAATTGGCTCAAATTTTGCCGGCCCATGCGTACGTCAAACAAGCGACAGCCGATGCGGTAACGAAAGTCGTTAGCGGTTCACCGGCGCCTGTGCCACCGGGAAAACTAAAAGCGATCGAGGGGAAAATTCGCGACGAATCGGTCGCCGCAGTTACGATTTGGCAAGAAGTTGGCGGTTTGACGGGACGCTTGATCTTGGCCATGTTGGCTGTGCAAATTGTAAGCCGCCGCAAACTGTTGCGAGTTTTTCAGATTCCTGCGCTGATCTGTGTGCCCTTGATTTTCTGGTGGATCAGTCGATCGCTCGATGATCCCAGCTCGATGCAAATGCTCAAGGTCTTAATTTTTGTTGCCGGTTTGCTGGTAGTCGGACAATTTAGTTTTTGGGGCAACTACATTCCGCGAGTTTTCCCTTTGCATTTGCGCGGGACAGGAGAGAGTTTCGCGGCAAATATCGGTGGACGAATTATCGGCACCGCAGCCGCCTGGATCACGTTGACGTTTTCGGCCGCGACACCACCGAATGCCGGAAAGATCGCGTTGGTGGGAGCGATTGTTGCTGGCGTCTATTGTTTAGTCGGATTTATTTGTGCCTTCCTGCTGCCCGAACCGTCCGAGCTGAACTTGGAAGACTAAGGGCTGGGGCTTCAAAACAAAATTCGAGTTCCCGGTCGTCACCGATTCACCGGTTTCTCCCGCGATCACCGATCGCGGGAAAGTCCCGAGCCAGGCGT
The DNA here is from genome assembly GCA_031409295.1 of Mariniblastus sp. Lineage (GTDB taxonomy): Bacteria > Planctomycetota > Planctomycetia > Pirellulales > Pirellulaceae > Mariniblastus. The sequence goes on along the minus strand of JANNWZ010000016.1, from coordinate 11,788 downwards.
CATCATTAACTCGAAAAGTTTCTCCACGGTTCGATTGGATGCGCCGTGGTGTTTCCGCATTTCCTGTTGAGCGCGGTAACCGGTTTGTTTTGCCCAAGCGGGATCGGTCAGGGCTCGCGTTAGGAATTGATTTAACTCGAATTGATCATGCACGACCGTCGCGGCATCTGCGGATAACAGTTGTGACACGACGGTCTGGAAATTTTTTGTGTGCGGCCCAAACGAAACCGGAATGCCATAGGCCGCCGGTTCGATCATGTTTTGGCCACCGCGGGCGCCCATGCTGCCACCGACGTAAGCCGCATCGGCGACGCCCCACCAAGCGCCGAGTTCGCCAATGACATCGATCAATAACACGGTTGGTTGACGGACTATTTGTGTCGGTTGATTACCGTTTTCTTTCGGTGCCGATGCCGCCGCTGCTGAATCTAATGACGAGCGGCGGGTCACGGCCAGTCCCAGTTCTTCCAGCGCGCGAACCAATGCCGCGCAGCGATCGGGATGTCGCGGGGCCAAGATCAAACGAAGTTGCGGATGAAGTTCAATCAACTCCCAATAGACTCGCGCGGCCAAAAGGTCTTCTTCCAACTGCGTGCTGCCAGCGAGAAACACAAACTCGCCTGGTTGAACGCCGGCAAGTTTGCGCAATTGAACCGTTTTCTCGTTCATTCGATCGGTTGGCACGCCGTCATATTTGACGCTGCCGGTGACGATGACTGCGTCGTAATGACAACCTAATTCTCGAAAGCGATCGGCGTAAGTTTCATTCTGCGCGGCGACCAGATTCAAGCGTTGAAAGCTCGATTGGAGTAGCCACTTCAGTCTTTGGTAGCCCCGCCAACTGGATTCGCTCAGGCGGCCATTGATGATGGCAAGTGGAATTTCAAATCGAGACTTACCAACAGACACGTCGTTCGGTGGATCGATTAATCGTTGTCGGACCCTGGCGCCGCGAATGAAGTTGGGCCAGACTTCCAATTCCGCCAGAACAACTAAACTCGGCCGGATGCGCTCGATGGCGTTGCGCACGGCCCAGGTGAAATCCATTGGAAAGAAAAAAACGGTCAGTTCGCGGTATTTTTGTCGAGCCAGGTCATAACCAGTTTCAGTTGTCGTCGAAACGACCAACTCCACGTCGGGACGTTGCGCTTGGCAACGCTGCAACACGGGTGCAAGCAGGTTGACTTCACCGACGCTGACGGCATGGAACCAGATGCAGGGTCGCAGAGAAGTCCGCCGGGGAACGAATCCAAAAAGTTTTTGGGACCAGCCCCGCCGATTTTTTCCGAAGCGCAAGTAACGCCACAACAACCAGGGCGAAGTGATCAGCACTACGACGCCGTACAAAATATTCAGTACGAAACCCACGGATTACACGTGCTGTTGATTGCGTAGACAACACGCTTTGTATTTCTTGCCGCTGCCACACGGACACGGATCATTCCGGCCAACCTTGGTTTCCCGATTGCGGATCGGTTCGACTTTGGCAGTTTCGCGAGACGAATTATCGATCGCATCGGACTGTTCGCGTCCAATGTCAGTTTCCCGCGGTGCCGGTTGTTGGACGGGCGCGCGTTGCACTTCATCATGTCGAGCGCTGGTTTCGATCAAGGTGTGGCTGACAAAGTCTTCGTTCATCTGCTCCATCCGAAACACCAGATCGGTGACGCGTTCTCCGATCGACACCCAGAGTCCGTCAAACATTCGCATGCCTTCGCGTTTGTATTCGACTTTGGGATCGAGTTGAGCCATGCCGCGTTGCCCGACGGCGCTGCGGAGGTAGTCCATTGCCAACAGGTGATCTTTCCATGCTGAATCGACAATCTCTAACAACACCATGCGTTCCATTCGACGGAACTCGGGGTGGTAATGATCTTCGACGATCGCTTCCAGTCGCTGTTCTAATTCTTCCCGCTCGAAGTCTTCAACTTTTTCCAATGACAGATCGTAGTTGAGGGTCTGTTTGAACCAGTCGACCAGCGATTCAGCCGCGCCATTGGCGTTAACCAGCGGCAAATTTCCTTTTTCTGAAAATTGCAAAATTTTGTTTTGCAGATTCTGAATGGTGACCTCGGCCGTGGCTTGTGATCGTCGACTTTTCTCAATCAGAAAGTCACGAATATCGTCCCGTTGTTTGTTTTTGAGATCGTCCAACGAAATTTCGGATTCAAAACGTCGACTAGCCCATTGCACCAATCCTTCCCGATCAATCGGTCCGGTTGTGCCACCCGTCGACGGTTGCACAAAACGATAAAAGCCCGCCATTACCGGGTATTCGACTTCTTTTTCCCGATACGATTGCACGGCCTTGTCGATAATCAAATTCGTAATTTGATCGCTGCTGAGCGATCGGATTTGGTCGACGGTCACATCGAAGCCAAATTTTGCCTTGACCCACGCCACGACCATCTGCAGGCCATAGTCCGGATTGAGCATTTGATCAGCGCCGACAATTTCAACTTTTTGAATCGCAGCACGCGCTTTGTCGATCAAAAATTCATCGACTCGATCTCGGCCGATGGTTTTCAACTCGCGGTCGCGAACACTCAGGTTCCAACGGGAATTCGCAAAATGTGCGAGTGCTTCCCAACTCCATTCCGATTCTTCTTCGGACAGCGACAGATTCTCGTCAATTTGCCCCATGATGTCGGTTTCAGCCTGACGTTCCGCTTCGTCGCGACAAACGTTGACTGCTTCATCGGGCGAAGTATTGCGGAACTGTTTGGGATCGAGGTTGATCCATAACTGTTTGCCCGCGTAGCCGGCAAACGAGACGCGACCGAAATCTTGAGCGAGAAAAGTCGTCAAATTTCGTTCAATTTGATCGCGAATCATGTCCTGAACGACTTCGCGACAGCTGACTCCATCGAGAATTCGTTGTCGGAAACGGTAGACGCGTTTACGTTGTTCGTCCATGACTTCGTCGTATTCGAGCAAGCTCTTGCGAATCTCGAAATTGTACTCTTCGCGTTTCTTTTGCGCGCCATCGATGCGGCGGGAGACCATCCGGCTTTCAATCGGAATGTCATCTTTAAAGCCACCCATTTCGAGAACTCGTTTGACAAACGGCCCGGCAAAAATTCGCATCAGGTCATCATCGAGACTGAGGAAAAACCGGCTGCTACCGGGATCGCCTTGGCGACCGCAGCGACCACGCAGCTGCAAGTCGATCCGCCGCGCATCATGTCGCTCGGTACCAATCACATGGAGTCCGCCGAGTGCTTTGACTTCTTTCCCCATTTCCGACATTCGGTATTCCGTCGCGATGCTGTTGACCAATTCTTCCCATTCGGCCAGCGGAACGTCGAGTCGGGTTGGATATTTGTCCTGTAGCCGAGCCCAAGCCATGGTTTCGGGATTACCACCCAAGACAATGTCCGTACCGCGTCCAGCCATGTTGGTGGCGATCGTGACGGAGCCACGACGACCCGCCTGAGCCACGATTTCAGCCTCTCGTTTGTGGTTTTTGGCGTTGAGCACTTCGTGTTTGATGCCACGTTGTTCCAGCATTCGGGACAACAACTCGCTTTTTTCAATCGACACGGTACCCACCAGGATCGGCCGACCAATGCGCTGTACTCGATCGACTTTGGAGCGTGACAAGCGATGTTGTTGACCGTCGTCTTTGTCAGTAATGACGACTTCGGAATCGGTTTCTTCCTTGATCTTGCCGGCGTAATACTCGCCGTTCTTCATGAAGGCAATATCGTTTTGATGGTAGGCTTCAATTTCATTGGTGATTGCGGTCCATTTGTGTTTTTCGCTGCTGTAAATAATGTCCGGATGGGCGACCCGTTGCATCGGACGATTGGTCGGAATGGCGATCACATTGAGCTTATAGATCTTCCAAAATTCTTCGGCCTCGGTCATTGCGGTTCCGGTCATGCCGCAAATTTTGTCATACAGTTTGAAATAGTTTTGCAACGTAATGGTCGCCAGCGTTTGGGTTTCTTCTTTGATCTTGACCCCTTCTTTGGCCTCGATCGCTTGATGCAAGCCATCGCTCCATTGGCGACCATCCATTAATCGTCCGGTGAATTCGTCGACAATCACAATGGCGCCGTCTTTGATGACGTAGTTTACGTCGAGCTTGTACAGGGAGCGAGCTTTGAGTGCATTGTCAATCATATGCGGCCAATCCATGTTGCCCGCCGTGTAGAAACTTTCCACGCCCGCCATTTTTTCGGCAAACCGAATTCCTTCGTCGGTCAGGGTCGCGGTATGGTCTTTTTCATTGACTTTGAAATGGACATCTTTTTGCAAAGCGACCGCAATTCGATTGGCTTCTACGTAGCGGGCAGGATTTTGGTGGGCGGGACCCGAAATAATCAACGGCGTGCGGGCTTCGTCAATCAGAATGTTGTCAACCTCGTCAATAATCGCGAAAGCTAACGGACCTTGTGATTGTTGGTAACGTTTGTCGAATCGATGATCACCCCGCGCTGCGGGTCGCATGTTGTCGCGTAAATAATCGAAACCGAATTCGTTATTGGTGCCGTAGGTGATGCTCTTGTTATAGGCGATTTGACGTTCGCGGACCGGCATATCGCTTTGAATCGCGCCGACCGTCAGGCCCAATCCCATGTACAATGGAGCCATCCATTCCATATCTCGACGCGCCAGATAATCGTTAACGGTCACGACATGAACACCCTTGCCGACGAGAGCATTCAGATAGGCGGGCAAGGTCGCGACAAGTGTCTTACCTTCACCGGTCACCATCTCGGCAGCCGAGCCGCTATGTAGCACCATCCCGCCGATCATCTGCACGTCATAATGTCGCATCCCGAGAAACCGTTTGCCACCTTCGCGGCACACGGCAAATGCCTCGGTCATGATGTCGTCGGTCGTTTCACCGTTTTTCAGCCGCTGTTTGAAGAGTTCGGTCTGGTGCACCAACTCCTCGTTGGACAACGCCTCGTAGGTCGGTTCAAGCGAATTAATCGCGTCGACTTTCGTCTGCAACCGGCGGATGTATCGGGCGTTGGAAGAACCAAACAGGTTGGTGATCAATCGCTCAAAACCGGAAAGTAGCCCACCAAAAAAAATGGTGATGGCGTCCCAGAGTTTTTCTAAAATTTCCATGGTTTTATTCCGGTGAGACCTTCGATTGTCCGTGCCTGGACACTGGTTCCGTCGATGACACTCGCTGCCCCGCAGTTTTGTCAGGTGCTGTAAAAGCGAAAATCAAGCGCAAACCCGATTCCGGTGAGAAATCGGGCAATTTACGTAAGTGGTTGGCTGCTAACAGATTATAGGGATATTTGAGAACGGTCAACGGAGATTGCCGGCAGCCTGGACCGCATTTTTGCGTCGACGCTGACGACTTCGGCATACCACCAGTGCAACAATCTCGACCAAAAGCCAGAATCCAACTACCTCGTTTGTCAGTCAACTAGTCCAAACCGAGCACAAAACACGACTTGCGACGCAACTTGCGTGCCAACACCCGGATCTGGGTAAGCCTACCCATTCTGCAAACTTCCAACCTTGGGCTACATTAAAGCTATTGTCGAAGCATCCACGGAACAAATTTTGATTTCGGGAAACGATGAAATTTTCCTTCCAGCTTTGGTTCTGAATTTGACCCAGCCCGCACCCCTCAAGAAAGACGTCCTAACAACCGACATTGCGGGCAAAATGATTTTGCTGGGAACTGGCACCTCCGTCGGTGTGCCGGCGATCGGTTGCCGTTGTGCGGTTTGCCAGGGCGGGCATCCACGAAATCAACGACTACGAGCGAGCGCGATTTTGGGATTGCCGGGAGGAAATTTATTGATTGATACGTCTCCCGATTTGCGGACCCAATTGTTGCGCGAAAAAATTGGGATCGTGCACTCCGTCATCTACACGCATGAACATTCGGATCACGTCATGGGATTTGACGACTTGCGTTTGTTTCAATTTTATTTGGGGCGTCCAGTTCCCGTCTATTGCACCGACATCGTCGAACGACGATTGAGAATGGCATTTGACTACGCATTTTCAGACCTGATCCCAACCCATGCCGGTGCGGCGCCGTCGATTGATTTACATCGGCTCAATGGTGAGCCCTTGGAAATTCTTGGAGCCCTGGTGATTCCGATTCCACTCAAGCATGGGCCGAACTTTGACGTGTTTGGTTTTCGTGTGGGTAAAGTCGCCTACTGTACAGATGTCAGTGAGATTCCGGCGGCGAGCATGAGATTATTGGAAAATTTAGATGTGCTAGTCCTCGATGCGCTTCGTCCCACACCCCATATCACGCACTTGAGCGTTGACCAAGCCGTGGAAATTAGTCAACAACTTCGACCGAGGCAAACCTATTTCACGCATTGCGCTTGCAGTGTGGATTACGAACAAGTCAATGCCGCGTTGCCGCCAGGTATCGAAGTCGGTTATGACGGTTTACAAATTCAATTGAACTGAGATTGCATTTAAAGCAATCGGATCGAATCGGTGCTGGTCGATTCTCAATGGGCTGGCCCTCGATGATCGGCCCGGCGAAGATAAACAAAAATGCACAAAAAAATCCCGGGAATGTTTTGATTTTCGCTGAGAAAACGATAGACTGCACGAAATACCGGAGTTTGATTTGCGCGCGATTTTGTACTTTCACCCATCTTGAAAAGGCAATCCGATGAAACGAGTTTTTTGGTCGACGTTGACAACGAGTTTGTTTGGAACGACGGTGCTTTTGTTCCAACCGACACTGACGACTGCTCAAGATAAAGCAAAATCTGACACGATCGAACAGGAATCGACGAAATCCAAAGCGTCGGACGTTGCCGCTGCCGATGACAAGACGACAGTTGCAGAAAAAAAGAAAATCGAAACCGTCTCGGCGGAAAAAAAACCATTGATCGCCTACGAGTCTTTTGCCGGCGTCTTCGAGTCGACGCAAACGCACGAAGTCAAAACAGATTTCGAAAACTGGACCGATCTAGTGATTGAATCGGTCGTCGAAGAGGGAGCTGTGGTCGCGAAAGGGGAACAACTATTAAAATTCGATACCGAAGCGATTGACAAGGCAGTCGCCGAGGCAGAGTTCGCATTCAAGAATGCCGAATTTGAATTCAAGACCGCTGAGCTGACGATGAAACAGGCGAACGAAACTTTCGAATTGGATCGAGCCGGTGCCGAGCGCGCGTGGAAAAACGCCAGAGAAGATTACGACTATTATCTGCAAACTCAGCTGCCCAACCAGGTTGATGATCTGGAATTCGGCAAGAAGACGGCGGGTTATTATTTGGAGTATTCCAAAGACGAACTTGATCAATTGGAAAAAATGTATACCGAGGACGAATTGACCGAAGAATCGGAAGCGATCGTTTTAAAGCGGGCCCAGCGCGATGTGGAATCTGCCTCGCGTTCGCTCGATCGGACACTCACGAGGTTGGCTCGAGAAGAAAAAACCGAAATTCCTCGCGAAAAAATTCAACAAGAGGAATCGCTGAAACGCGCCGAGATGACCTACGCGCGAGCCATGATTACTCTACCGATCGCCCAACAAAAAGCGGAAATCGCACTGGCCCAAGCCGAGTTCGCCTGGAAAGACAAAAAGCAAGCGTTGGCGGATTTGCAGGCCGATCAGGCCAAAATGATTTTGCTTGCGCCGGCGGCTGGCATTGCCTATTACGGTTCCTGTGATCGCGGCAAATGGTCAGGTCCCGGTGGTGCCGGCACACGACAACTCGAACCAGAAAAGAAATTGGCGGCCAAAGCTGTCGTCATAACAATCGTCGATATTGAACAATTGATGGTTCGCGCTAATTTGAGTGAAGCCAGTTTGAATTCGCTCGCTCCCCGAGCGCGCGGTAAAGCGTTGGTGACTGCGGCCGGCAACACCACGCTTCCGGTTCTGATCAAGTCAATTTCACGGATTCCACTGGACGACAATAAATTTGATTGCCAAATCGCGATTGAAAAGTTGCCGGTCGATGTGACCGTCATGCCGGGTATGGCGTGCAAATTGAGTTTTCAAGTTTACGAGAATAAGCAAGCGTTGGTGTTGCCTAAAGCGAGTGTGTTTTCCGACGACGATGGAGTGACAAACTATGTCTATTTAGTTCAAGGCGATCAAACCATTTGGACGGAAGTGACTATCGGCCGCACGGTGGGTGAAACTGTTGAAATTCTGGACGGCTTGACAGCTGGCGCTCTGGTGGCGAAAGCCAAACCGTAGTGCGGCGAGTTTGAAGCAATGGTCAGCGCGATTGCGTGCATCAAATATACGGTTCTCTTGTTCCCAGACTGGAATTTCAACATGCGATTTTTCCGATCACTGTTTTTGCCGTGCCTAATCGTGGGGTTCGTTTGTGGACCGTCGGCGCTGACAATCGGGCAAACGAACACGGAGCCAGAAGTCGCAGGTCAGCAGCCTGAAACGGCGGACTCAGCCATTCAGGATCCGGAAGTGAAATCGGGCATTCCACGACCGGCGTTGTTCGATGACCCTTATGACTTTACTCAACCGCCAGAAGTACCGGTTATTGAAGGCCCGTCGCCCAGCGAGATTCAGGAATCCATCGACCAAGGAGCGCGTTTCTTGATTGCATCTCAAAATCCGGATGGTTCCTTCGGCTCACATGTCTCCAAACGAATTGGGGAAATTTACGCGCCCCTGCCCGGTTCGCACCACGCCTTCCGGGCGGCGACAACGGCGCTGTCGGTTTCGGCGTTGATCGAAACTAAGATCAATGATCCGATTGCCCGCGATTCGATTCTGGCTGCCCAAAAATGGATGTTGGAAAATTTTCCGGACGTGAAACGGGCGCAAGGCGACACGATCTATAACGTGTGGGCGCATGCTTATGGGATTCAGGCATTGGTCAAACTTAAGAAATTGAAGGATCAACCGGCTGAAATCAAGATGCAAATCGATGACTTGATTCGCCAACAAATTATCATGCTGGAGAAATACGAATCGATTGATGGCGGCTGGGGTTACTACGACTTTGTCGCCCAGGGTCGCAAACCGACAGGTAGCTCCATTAGTTTCGTTAACGCCACAGTCTTGATCGCGTTAAAAGAGGCTGCCGATGCCGGCATCGAAGTCCCGGAAAAAATCGTCCAACGCGCCGTCGCCGCAACCAAACGCCAACAAAAGCCCGATTTCACTTATTTGTACGGCGAGTATCTGAAAAACATGCCAATGGGCGGGATCAATCGACCCGGCGGCAGTCTCGGTCGCTCACAAGCCTGCAATTTGGCGCTTCGATTGTGGGGCGACGCCGGGATCACCGACAACGTCCTGAAAGCTTGGCTGTATCGATTGTATTTGCGTAACGGTTGGCTGGATATTGGACGCAAGCGTCCGATACCTCACGAGTCGTGGATGCAGGTGGCGGGATATTTTTACTACTACGGGCATTACTATGCCGCAATGTGCATTGATCAGTTGCAACCCGAGGATCGAGATACCTATCGCAATCTATTGGCGAAGATACTGATTCAACATCAGGAACCCGATGGTAGCTGGTGGGACTACACGTTGTACAATTATTACAAACAGTACGGCACCGCGTTTGCGATCATGTCGATGCAACGATGTTTGCCCGAGAGCGAACGGCAATCCGAACGCCAATGACGGAACGGATGCCATTCTTCCTTACAAGATTATCACCCCAGCACCAACTCGGAGTCCGGCAGATTTCCATTCGTAAAATAACTTGCCGACTCAGTTTTGCCTTGAACTCGCTGGTATGGCCCCAGCTTCTCTTTCCAGCTTTTCTTTCCAGTTCGATGTGAAACCGTCAGAGATTTGTGATGGTGTGTTGGGCAAGCCAAACGAACGAATTGGAAACCAGAATTGTTTAGCTAACCTACAATCAGATCGCCAAACGCACCCTGATGCGGCTTGCTCCACACACCCTACGCCTACGCCTACGCCCACTGACCTAACGCCGGTGAAGGATTTTTTCGGTTGTTGTTAGCCGTTTTAGCGCTAGCCACGGTTGTGATCACGGAACCGTGGCTAGCGGCAAAACGGCTAATCTTCTCAAAAACCGCTTCCAAAGTCCTTCACTGTGTAGCCCATTGACCCCTTGCTCCCTTCTCCCCTCTTTAGGGGAGAAAGGCCGGGGATGAGGGGTTTGAGCATCTATGAACCAACATCAACATCAAGCTCGCAATCATCAGTATCATCGCCCCCAACATCGTCCATCCCCCTGCTGCGCATCGCCGTACCGCCGGTTCGATTGCTCAGATTTTTGGCACGCTATGTTGGCGGTGGGCCGATTTCGGAGAGCCGCTTGGTGCGTTGGGAATACGGCAATGTCACCTTTCTCTCGCGCAGACGTGATGACGAAAAAGAAGACGAGCAGCTGAGGCGGGAAAAACGAGCGGAAAAAACGAACGGGGCGAGACAACGGAAACAGAGAACGGGGCCAGACAACGGCAAAAACAAATTGTCGTTGTATGCTAACAGTTTAGTGACTGCGTTTGTCCCGAGAGCAGAAATAAATCGACCGCGAATAAATCGTCCGCGAAGGGTTGCCGGATTTTGTAAGCCTAATCCGGCGACCCTTCGCGAACTCAACTTTCAATGCAATGATCGCTCAACGCCAAAACGAACGGGGCCAAGCAACGGCAAAACCAAACGTCGTTGCATGTTAACAGTTTAGTGCCTGCGGTTGCCGGGATAGCATATGCGAATTGAAAAATGCCTCGACGAAAAGTGTGTTGGTGTGCCCCGAATGGCATCTCCACAATGATCTTAGTGCGATTCGTCGGGGACCCCTAAAAATGTGCATCTTTTATTACGCGAAATATTTCGAAAGTCGCGTCACGTTGCAGACATCGCGGATCCAGATATTGGCGGCGTCAACGAATCGATTACAGTGAATCGAGAAGCCATTGCGTTCAAGCGGAGCAAAAACATCAATTTCGCCAGGAAACGAGCCTTCGAGTTTTGACAATATCTGGTCTCGAGCTTTAAAGTCTCGTGGATAAACTTGACCGTACAGTGCCATTGCCCAACGCATCATCTCGGCCTTGTCATCTAGTCCAGCCCTTTCAAACCACTCCAGCATTTCCGGTGCAATAACGCCAAGGTCTTCACGGAAGAACTCCCAAAATCCCGCGTTGTCGATAATCGAACTTCCAAAATCCGCGGCCCTCAAAAGCAAGATGTCACGTGGCAATTTCGACCTCGTGGGATCGAAGCCATCGTAAGTCCAACAGAGCTCAAGATCTTTATAGGTCGAATTAATCAGAAGCCAAATGTGATAGAAGTCATTTTTGCTTATGAGTTTTTCAAGTTTGTCTGCCAAGGAATCTCGGACGGAGCCCAATGGAGAAGCAATAATTTGTTTAAGAAGGTCTCCTTTCTCAAAATTCAAATCGGATTGCATTTCAAACCTCGGCGGCCACTTGTAATTGTTTCATAATTGAAACTGAGAACTGCAATCCACGAATAAATCGTCCGCAATAAATCGTCCGCAAAGGGTTGCCGGATTTTGCTAAAAAATTCCGGTAACCCTTCGCGGATTCGACTTATCCTGTCCGCGAAAAACAGCGGCCTGTACCGATACCGCAAGCGATTAAATAAAAAAGAGACCGGAACCCTTTTTATTCGACTGACCCTTTATCATTCAATCTGCTATGCAAGCTGATCGAGAAATGTTTCGACGCGTCGCCTCGTCCTATAATCTAGCTCAATTTGTTTTGTATTGGTTCAGCGGAACGTGCGTAAAAGTGCGATTGGTTTAGCTTGTTGAGAGAGTTAAGGATGACAGTTCAGGCAACTTGGGGCTCTGCCCCAAACCCCGGGATTTTTCGCATGTGGCCATTAACAAGTGGTAGTGGA
>JANNWZ010000015.1:0-8411 GCA_031409295.1 Mariniblastus sp. | reverse complement strand
TCTCCACATCAAAGCAGATCCACAATTTATCGGCATCATTCGGGCTGAACCCAAGCGATCGAGCGAAACTCGGATTGACCGTGATTCAACCACCCGAGTCGGATCCATTTTTGGATTATCTAAATGAGGTAAAACAGTCGCGAAACAACTAAAGGCTGGCATCGATGTTGAGCGTCCTATCGCCATTGGTGTCATTAAGATCAAGGCGAAGATCGGTGAACTACTGCCTGCTAAGACGCCTAAAGAAACGGGAGCGATGAAAGGGAAAAAAGGTAGTCGGTCAGACCGCTTGCCTTTTCAAAAGGACGCAATTTCCGCTTATCGCAAGATGGCGAAACACGTTGACAAGATCAACATGGCGCGTCGTCATCTGGATCCGATCGAGTGGGGTCAGGCGTTTAAGAAGCTGTTGGCTGAACGTGGGGTGGTACGCGGGAAGGGTAAACGTAACGAACTCACTTCGGCAACTGTTGCCGAAGTGGCAGATGAATTAGGCGTTGCCGAACGCACAGCCGAACAGCGGGTGTAGCCTACACCCGCAAAGTGTAGTTTTCGACGTTTTACGAGGATTCGCGAAAATCAAAAACGTGCATAATCGTCGGGAAAATTGCTGTTTTTCGAAGATTTGAAAAATGCCAGTTTGCATTATGAGTCCCCTGCTCTAACCAACTGAGCTACTGGCCCCTGAGAATCCAGAATTGAAATAATCTAATCAAATTTTGGTTAGCTGTCGAACCGGGCACATCGAGCAGTCCTGCCGAGAAAGAGAAATTCGTATCGAGATGAGCACACAAGTCTGAATCAATTCGTGCGACGGTGCTCATTCCGATCCAATGCACCGCGAGCAATCGCCGCGATTTCCTGGTCGGGGTGGCCGGTAGCGATCCGCCGCAGTAGTAATTCGGATTCCGTCGAACGAATTACTTCCAGTGCAAATATCACTCGATTCCAACGCCGCGCGTCGACGATACTGACGCGTGGTCGAGCGGGCTGGTCGCCGAGAATTCTCTGGATTCGATAACGGGCTTCAACTGGCAACGTTTGATTTAGTGATTGACGCAATTGGGGTTCTGCTTGCTCACGCAACGTCGTTAGATGCTCGCTGGCGATTTCCCGTGACCGAAAACTTGGACTGTCTAATTGCTGGACCAGTTTTGTCACGTTGTCATTGGACGCGGAGAGCGTTTCTGTCGTCACCAACTGCTGTAGTTGCGGCATAAATTCAGCTGACCGCCGGATCAACTGACTCGTGGCGCACAGTGACGTGTCGGCACTACTGGCCGACAATCCATCCCATATCTCGTCAAACGAAAATGGCTTTCGTTCAGTTTGTGGAAACAAAACCGACGTCAGGTCAAAGGCAATTACGGACGTGTCGTGGACCCCCGACGCCCCGCTGGCAAGCGTGTAATCCAGCGGTGAAAATGCGAGCGAGTTCACGTGACCGGTGTGGCCCGCAAATTCGCCCAATGATTGATGCGTTAGCATATCCCAGACGACCGCAGTTTGATCCGAGCCACTCGAAGCCAACCACCGACTGTCACGCGAAAAAGCCAACGCTTGGACTTGGTCCCGATGAGCCTCTAAGACGTAATGTCGATTTTGAGGGTCAGATAAATTCCAAAGTTGAATTTTAGACTCTTGTTGATACGCAGCCGCAACCCAGCTGTTATCTGGCGACACGACAACGAATTTGGGCATCGAATTGTCGCCATGCAGTTCCGTACGAATATTGTTGGTCAGGTCCAATATCTCCGTTTGGTGCGTTCCCTGAACTAGCGGACGATACATCACAACGAGCGTGCCATCTCGCGACATGGCGACTGGCAGTTCACCATGGGATTCCCATTTCTGTTGGTCTAAGAGTTTCCCGCCCGGCCAGGAATAGTGCGCAACATTCCGACGGCCCAAAGCCAGAATGCCTTGGCCGTCGGCCGAGAAATAGGCGGCTTTGGCATCGGCGTCGATTTCTAATTCCAGCTTTCCATTAAGCGCGTTCCAGATTTTTACTTTTTCGGTGGAACCAGCCGCAGTCACGAAAAAGCGTGAGTCTGGCGAGAAATCAATCGTCTCAATCCAATTGTTTTCGTGACCGGAAATCTCAAAAAACTTTCTTTGGTTCGCAACCTCATAAACCATGACGACGTTTTCGCGATTTCGCGCAGCCAAGTATCGACCGTCGTCAGAATATTCCAATCGATACACCCCATTGGCCCTCGGCGTTTCGCCAAACTCACCGACTCGCCACAAGGCACGGGGCGGTAACTCCTGACGCGGAGTCAAATCTTGGGCCAAACTCAATCCGCACCCGCACCACACGAATTGCAACACAAAAACTCTGACGGCAAGTCGAAGATCGAATTGATGTCGTGGGAGTTTCATTTGCGGCGGGTGAAATTTGAAACAATTGAATGGGCTGGGTTCGACGAGTGGGATAAGCTTCCAGCTTGTCTTGGTGGATCGGCAAGTTGGAGGCCGATCCCAGTTTGTTGTCACGGGCAAGTCGCAAAAACGTCAGTTCGCCAACAGTTGGGTGAGGGCCGACAACGAACGTGGGGGCAAACAGTTCATATTTTGGCAGACGCCCTGCCAAGACCGGACTTGCTTTGGTAATTTATACCCTATTCACCCCTCCCCCAGGAATCCAATCATGAACTTGTCGTTTTCAAAATTCAACTTCTTCTTGCTAAGTGGACTTGCGTTGGCCCTGGATTTTTCGTTCTGCCCTTTGGTAGCTCAAGAGCCCAAACCAGTCACTTCGGTAGAGGGAATAACCGAATATCAGCTGGATAATGGCGTGAAGCTGCTGCTGTTTCCCGATGACTCCAAACCCCAGTTCACGGTCAATATGACCGTCTTGGTCGGCTCGCGTCACGAAGGCTATGGCGAATCCGGAATGGCTCACTTGTTAGAGCATATGTTGTTTCGCGGAACCGACCTATTCCCGGACATTCCAAAATTGTTAAAGGATCGTGGCGTCCTTAACATGAATGGTACGACTTCTTTCGATCGTACCAATTACTTTGAAACACTTCCGGCTGGCGATGACAATTTAGAATTTGCAATTCAAATGGAAGCCGACCGGTTGGTTAACAGTTGGATCAAACAAGAGCATCTCGAGGCCGAGATGACGATCGTCCGCAGCGAATTCGAGAGCGGCGAGAACAGCCCGCAAGCGATTTTGTTTCAGCGCATCATGGCGGCGGCCTATGAATGGCATAACTACGGCAAGTCGACAATCGGAAATCGATCCGACATCATGCGTGTTCCAGCCAGCAGCCTCCGCGTATTTTACAAAAAGTTCTACCAACCCGACAATATTACCGTGGTGGTCGCGGGAAAATTCAATCAGGTAAAAGCACTGGAACTGGCCGAGAAACACTTTGGCTCGATTCCGCGCCCCAAACGCGAGTTGTCAAAAACGTATACCGAAGAGCCTGCGCAAGACGGCGAACGCATCGCGATGCTGCGCCGGTCGGGCGATGTGCAATTGGTCGGCTTGGGCTACCACGTTCCGTCGGCCTCGAGCGATGAATATCCGGCGTTGCAAGTGTTGGGTGAATTGCTCAGCATGGAACCATCCGGACCGCTGTATAAAAAATTGGTCGAAACCAAACTAGCTTCGTCGGCTTCGGCGATGGACTTGGTCGGACACGATCCTGGAATGTTGATCGCGATGGCCGAAGTGCCCAGCACAGGTGACTTGAACGCCGCTAAATCGGTTTTGATTGCGTCCTTGGAGGCGTTGGCCGAAACGGAAGTCACCCAAACGGACGTCGATCGCGCCGTGCGACGTATCTTGAAGCAACGCGAACGTGGTTTTGCCAACACCGAGAGCTTCGCGACCAATTTGAGCGAATGGGAGTCGTATGGTGATTGGCGATTGTACTTCTTGCATCGCGATCGATTGGAGAAGGTTACACCCGCTCAAGTCCTGCAAGTTGCCAAGAGCTACTTGATCGAGAGCAACCGCACCGTTGGAATTTTCGTCCCGACTGAAAAAGCGGTTCGCGCGACGATCGGCGAACAACCGAGTCTGGAAACACTGGTCGCCGGCTATAAAGGCCGCGAGAAAATGTCGGCGGGAGAAGCGTTTGAAGCAACGCCCGACAACATCCAAGCCAGGACGTCAACCGGTGAACTCGACGGCGGCCTGAAATACGCCCTGCTTTCCAAGAAAAATCGGGGGGCCGAGGTCGTTGTTCAAGCCGAACTGCATTATGGAAATGAAACCAATCTTCAAGGCCTGACATCGGCTGCGGATTTATTGCCGCAGTTGATGACTCGCGGTACGAAGTCGTTGAGCTTCCAAGAGTTTCGCGATCGACTCGATGAGCTAAAAGCGACTTTGAGTATCGGAGGGTCGGTTGGTACCTTGAGTGTCAATGTGCAAACCAAACGCGAACATCTAAGTCAGGTACTGGATTTACTCAAACAAGCGCTACGAGAGCCCGCGTTGGTCGAAAGCGAATTTGAAATCGTACGCAACGAATCAATGACCCAAATCGAGTCCGGATTATCCGAGCCAACGATGCTCGCGTTTGTCGAGTTCGGTCGGAGAATTGATCCGCAACCTGCCAATAACGTGCGTTACACGCCGACCATGCAGGAAAGCATGGATCGGTTGAAAGCGGTAACTCTGGCGGATGTAAAAAAACTGCACACTGATTACATCGGTGGTCAACATGGAGAAATCGTTGTTGTGGGTGATTTTGACGAAGAAGAAACGTTGAAAAATCTCAATTCAATTTTTGCCGGTTGGAAATCCTCGCAACCCTATGCTCGAATTGAGGAACCGACCAATCCTAAAATCGAAGCGGGTCGGTTTACCATCGACACACCCGATAAAGCGAATGCCGTTTACATCGCTGGAGTGTCGGCTCCTGTTCGAGATGATGATCCCGATTATGAAGCGATGCTCGTGGGAGATTACATCATGGGCGGAGGCCCACTGTCGTCGCGGATCGCCGACCGAGTTCGCAAACAGGATGGGCTGTCTTACACTGCCATGACGCGGTTTCAGGCCGATTCTGAAGACGAACGTGGGATGTTCATGATGTTCTGTATTTCCAATCCATCGAATACAGAAAAAGTGGTTGCTACCGTGGCGGAAGAAGTGAAACGAATGTTGGACAGCGGCGTAACCGGTGAAGAACTGGAAAAAGCCAAGACTAGTTACCTGACGAACCGGCAAGGCAAACGTGCCAAGGATGCCAGTCTGGCTGGAGAATTACTTTCCAATTTGAAAACTGGTCGCACGATGGATTTCCAATCCAACAGTGATCAAAAAATTGAAACTTTGAGCAAGGAACGCGTCGATGAAGCATTGCGACGATTGATCCAGCCGGAAAAATTGGTCATCATCACTGCTGGCGATTTCAGCAAGTCCGAGAAATCGGAAGGGGCCGACGACAGCGGCGGTGCGAAAAAGGGTTCCGAAAAATAGTGGTTGTAGGTGGGATCGGCTGGTCGCCGGTCACGTCAAACTCGTCCGTTGCCATTTGCCAACTGCATAGTCTACTTTCGCAGGGTGATTTTCTGGAAATCGCCCTGCTTTTTTGTTGATTGATCCAGGTTTATACAAGACGCATCGGGAAAAAATCCAACGGAATTCATTGTGTATAAAACGGAATTCTTGGCGCTGACAAAACTGGCGGTGCCGCTGGTCATTGCGCAGCTCGCTCAGACGACGATTTCGTTTGTCGATACGCTAATGGTGGGTGCGTTGGGAAAAGACGCCCTCGCCGGAATCGCGATCGGTAGCACGGCGTTCTTTTCTGTCTTTGTCGTCGCCTCTGGATTGGTATTGGGAGTCGGTCCAGTAGTTTCACACGCGGTCGGTGCCAACGACCAGGACAGAGTCGGGCGAGCCGCTCGCCAAGGACTCTGGTTGAGTGTCATCGTGTTCATTCCCGCTTTCATATTGTTTTGGAACATTTACCCATTGTTGATTTTTTTGGGACAACCGGCTGATCTGGCCGCCGTTGGCAGCGACTATCTGCGCGCGATTTCTTGGGGTTTGCTACCGGGACTGGGAATTATGTCGCTGCGCGGACTGCTCGAAGGAACATCGAATTCGCGGCCGATCATGTTGATCAGCTTCCTGGGCGTGGGATTGAATGTTTTTTTCAACAATGTGTTGATGTTCGGTTGGTATGGCCTGCCAGCCCTCGGATTGGTCGGTACGGGTTATGCGAGTTCGCTGGTCTATGGTTTGATGTTTGTGATGCTGGCTGTGTACATCCACTATCGATATCCGGAGCTACATGTCTTCAGCAGGATTCGAACTCCTGATCCTGCGATGATCGGCGAGTTGATTCGAGTCGGTGCGCCGATTGGTCTGACACTTGGATTTGAAATGAGCATGTTTAGCGCGGCAGCCTTTGCGATGGGGAACTTGGGCAAGAACGAATTGGCCGCTCATCAAATTGCAATTCAAAGCGCTTCGATTTCGTTTATGGTACCGCTGGGTATTGCCATCGCCTCATCGGTTCGGGTCGGACAAGCGATCGGCCGTGGCGCACCACGCGACGCTGAAATCGCCGGATACGTTGGGATGGCCGCGTGCGTTGGCGTAATGTCAGTGAGCGCGATTGCCTTTTGGATCGTGCCTCATTGGATTATCGGTCTGTACATCGATGTTTCGAACGTCGAAAATCAAGCGGTCGTGAAACTGGCGACCGGTTTTCTGGCCATTGCGGCCTTGTTTCAGTTGTTCGATGGACTGCAAGTCAGCGGATCTTCGGCGTTGCGTGGATTGAAAGACACGACAGCGGCGATGGTATTGACACTCATTGCCTATTGGGGAATCGGATCCATCGCCGGAGCGAGTTTGTGTTATGGACTTGATTACCGAGGCAATGGACTGTGGTTCGGAATGACACTTGGCCTGGCCGCCGCAGCGTTGCTGCTGTCGGTGAGGTTTCGTTGGCAAATTCGCCGTCAGGTTCGTGCACAGTCCCAGCCAGATTGACGCGAGTTGCCGATAGCACGGTTTGATCAGCGACAAATGGGGCTACGAAGTCTCCGCCACGTACATGCAATACGGCAACCGCTGCATACCCAGCGATTCATAAACTTTTTGCGCACGGACATTGTCCAGCTCCACATACAACCTGACATGTTGCACGCCATTGGCCTGAGCTTGGGCCATGACGGCCTGGTACATCTGCGAGAAAACTCCCTGCCGCCGATAATCGTGATCGACAAATACGGATTGGAAATACCAGATTTTGCGATTGCGCCAATCGGACCACTCGTACGTAATCAGCAAACTGCTGATCACTTTGCCGGACACTTCACCGACCAGATAGAATCCATTTTGACCGTCGTCAAACACAGCTTTGACGCCCAAGGCAACCACTGCAGGATCCAAGTCCTTGTCTTCCGTTTCTTTTGCCATCAAAATTTGAAACCGGACAATTGCTGCGGTATCGGCCGCAGTAGCAATTCTTACGATCGCGGGCATAATATAAATCCTAGTCTCCGAACAAATTTTAAAAATAACTGGGTGGCATTGTATCGGTTCTCAAATTTAAAATGATGGTCGCACCAAAATTCTTTCCTCGATTTGTCGCGTTAACGCTGTTCGTTGTTTTCGCGATGAACCTGCCAACGGAGACCTCAGCCCAGCAACGGGCACCGGTGGCAGGAAGAATCGATTTTAATTCTCAAATCCTGCCGATGCTGAAAACTCGTTGCTTTGCTTGTCACTCCGCCGACAAATCCGAAGGAGATCTCCGTTTGGATTTGGAGGCCTCGGTTCGTCAGGGGGGCCATACTGGCAATCGGATTATTGCCGAACTTCCGGAAGAGAGCGAATTATTTCGCCGCATCACGTCGACCGAAATGGGCTATCGAATGCCGAAAATGGGTGAGCCCCTGTCGGTTGATGAGATCGATTTATTTCGACAGTGGATCGAACAGGGTGCTAATTGGCCAGCAACACAATCCTTGCCAGCGCAGCCCGTTTCAACCATTGATTATTGGGGTGAACAACTCAATCATTTCGACGCGATCATGTCATTGCCGAGGTACTTTTACCTTCAATATTTGGTTTTGCCGGTCATTGTGTGGATCGTATTGGTATTCGCATCGATTTTGGCAAGGGCGCGCGCGCGAAGACTTGGCAGCCGGAAATCCCTTGCCTGGATCGCGAACTTCGGTTTGATTCGGCAATCGATTTGCTTGATCGCCATCGTGGCGGTGGGAGCATGGTTATTCCAGTTTGGAATGGTCGAGGAGTTGAAATACTCAAATCAGGATTTAGCGGCCCAGTTGGCGCTGGAAAAACGCATCCCGTTTCAAGTCTCGTTGGATCCAGGAAATTTGACGTTGCCGCCGTACCCCATGCATCCTCGGCGATTGGGTGGAGTCTACTATCGCGGCAACGACGAACGTAGTCCGGCGCT
>JANNWZ010000014.1:0-89395 GCA_031409295.1 Mariniblastus sp. | reverse complement strand
CACACATGCAACCAACCTTTAAGCCGAGAGATCGGTTTTTGGATGGTCCAACCGGGGAAACTCATGAACAACACGAATGACGATTCGAGCACTCGCACCGTCGCGAAATCGACGTCCTTGCCGATTATCAACCAAGTCGGTTCGACTCGCCGTACCGTCATGAAGGGAGCCGCGATTACTTTGGGTTTAGCGGCATTTGGCAAAGCTCTCTGGCCAATGATCAGTATTCCGGAAAACGTCTCGCTGGACGAATTTCTCCAACAGCATTACAAGGAGCTGTCGGACGATGACAAGCAACGTGTTTTCGCGCGAATTGAACAGGAGACGGCTAACCAATATGGCGCGACGGTCAAGGTATCGGACCATCAACCGATTCCTGGTGTCAAATTTGCCTATGCGATCAACTTGAGTAAATGCAATGGCAATGGCAAATGCATGGAAGCGTGCAACCTTGAGAATAACCACCACCGCGACAGTAACCAATCGTATATACGCGTGCTGGAGATGGAAAAAGGCTCGTTTGACATGGAGCTGGGGAATACAACCTACAATCATGCGGTGCCGCAAGCTGACAAATTCTATATGCCTGTCCAGTGTCAACAATGTGATAATCCCCCGTGTGTTACCGTGTGCCCGGTCGAAGCAACTTGGAAAGAGGCCGACGGGATCGTCGTGGTGGACTACAATTGGTGTATCGGCTGCCGCTATTGTGAAGCCGCCTGTCCTTACCATGCGCGGCGTTTTAACTGGGAGCAGCCCGAAATTCCGGCGGCAGAAATAAATCCTGATCAAGGATATTTATCTAATCGAATTCGTCCGCGGGGCACGATGGAAAAATGTCATTTCTGTTTACACCGTACGCGCGAAGGTCGGTTGCCGGCGTGCCTGGAAGCTTGTCCGACCGGTGCGCGAGTATTCGGAGATATCAACGATCCGAATTCGGACATCAACTGGGTGTTGCAAAACAAACGGGTCTTCGTTCTGAAGGAAGAGCTGGGCACGCAGCCGAGTTTCTTCTATTTCTTTGATTCTTAATCCAATCGCCCAAATGTCAGACTCAATCGTAAATTTTCCTTCGCCGGTAAACCCAGTGCGGAGCTATCCGGGATTTCTGTGGTGGGGCTTAGGCCAGGCGACCAATGGCAGCGTTTGGTTTTACCTGTGGATGTTGGTCCTCACCGCGATTGCGTTGGTCGGCGCGAATGCCTGGGCTGTGCAAGTGTCCGACGGCATGATTGTCACCAACATGACGGATCATGTCAGTTGGGGTTTGTATATTGCCAACTTCACTTTCTGCGTGGGTTTGGCGGCGGGTGGCGTGATGATGGTCATACCGGCGTATCTTTACGATGATGAAGATATGCACCAAGTCGTGATCATTGGAGAAATCGTCGCCATTGCCGCCATCATCATGTGTACACTCAGCGTCTTGGTGGACTTAGGCCGCCCCGATCGCTTCTGGCATCTGATCCCTGGGGTCGGTCGGTTCAATTGGCCCCTGTCGATGTTGACTTGGGACGTGATTGTGCTCAATGGTTATTTGGTAATCAATCTGCACATTGTGGGTTACCTGATGTACATGCGATATCTCGGCCGCAAACCAAACCCGATGTGGTACCTGCCGTTTGTGATGTTATCAATCGCTTGGGCGATCAGCATTCATACAGTGACTGCATTTCTATATTGTGGGTTGGGGGGCCGACCGTTTTGGAATACGTCGTTGTTAGCGCCACGGTTTCTGGCTTCCGCATTTGTCAGCGGTCCGGCTTTCATCATTCTTGTGATGCGTGTGTTGCGTGTGACTACGGGATTTACTTCGGGTCCCAAGCCCGCCCAAACGTTGATTCAGATTATTCGCATCGCCATGAGCATCAATCTGGTGATGTTGGCTAGCGAGATTTTCACCATGTTTTATACGGGAGGTAGCCACCTGGCCTCCGCACAATATCTATTCTTCGGCAGTCACGGACATCATGGTTTGGTAGTCTGGATTTGGACCGCGATCGGGCTTAATCTCCTTGGTGCCATCCTGTTTTTTACGCCGGCGGCGCTAAACCGCAGCCATCTGAGGATTGCAGCGTGCCTGTGTTGTATCGTAGGAATTTGGATTGAAAAAGGGATGGGATTGATCGTGCCCGGTTTTATTCCCAGCACTTTACACGAGATTGTGGAGTATTCACCGAGCATCGTGGAATGGAAAGTAACCGCTGGTATTTGGGCCGTCGGACTGATGGTGTTAACAGTCAGCTTAAAAATGGCAGCAACGGTTTTTGCGCCGCATCAAAACCAGACGATCGGGATCGGAACACGAGAAGTTTTCGAAGCCTGAATACCAATTTCAGCACGACCTGAAACATTAGGTCCACGCAGTTGTGTTCGAATTCATGACAGGCACGCCAGGCTTGAGGTGCCATCATCCTAGTCGGTGCTTTCGATAACCGACACTGGTCGACGGTCAACAAGTACGTTATTCGTCGGTAGGCGAGAGGGAGTATGGAATTTCTCAGTGGCACCGGCTTCCAACCTGTGAATGCGCTGCCAAAACAGGCTGGAAGACTAGGCCACGTCGGTATGCTGGAACCCGCCGCTCGGCTGTCAAAAAAATTTCCGAGATTCGCCAGCCGAAGAAAGCCAATGCGGCGATTGTGCGATAGAATCCGGACATGGAAACTGCTCGAACTCAACCGGCATTGGAATTTGATCAAGGGACTTTGCTCCTCAGTGGCTTCAGCGAATTGGGTGTCAGAAAAATCTTCCCACGGGTGCCATGGCAGTTCGACCGCCGCGTGAGCAAGTTTCGAACGGACGCGAATTGGTTTGCTCAAATTCAAAGCGATTTGACGCGTGTCCAAGGCCCGGTGGTGGTCGAGGTGACCCAGTGGGATCGCGTGGAGTGGCCCCAGCAGGAACTTCCGGAGTTGCGCGCGGAACAGCAACAAGCGGTGGCTGATTTTGCAGCTGGCGGTAGTCGCGGATTGGTGGTGATGCCCACCGGAACCGGCAAGACGGTGGTGGCTCTGGCGATTGCCTGTCAGCTGCAAGTCTCCTGTTTGTTTGTTGCACCAGTGCGCGATTTGATGTATCAATGGCATCGTCGAATCTCGACTCATCTCGGCTATGATGCGGGAGTAATTGGCGACAATGTTTACAACGTACGCCCGGTTTCGGTTACGACCTATGACAGTGCCGCCATTCACATGCACCAGTTGGGGAATCAATTTGGCTTGATTGTATTTGACGAATGCCATCATTTGCCGGGTAACTTCTATCGCGATGCGGCCTTGATGTCGGCCGCTCCCTTTCGCCTGGGATTGACGGCGACACCGGAACGGAGCGATGGGCGACAGTCAGACCTGCCGCTGCTGGTTGGTCCGACGGTTTACGAAATGCCGATCGAGGCCGCCGCCGGAAAAACGTTGGCCGAGTATCGAATCGTCCGCATTCCGGTGACCTTGTCGGAACTGGAACAATCCCGTTACGATTCGCTGTCGCGGCATGTGCAAGAGTACGTCTATCAACGCCGGCAAGACGACGACCAATTTACCTGGCCGCAGTTGTGCCTGGAAACCAACTCGGACCCGACGGCGCGCGCCGCGCTGAAAGCATTTCGTGCCAAGCAGGCGATCGAGAATCGGGCGGCCGCAAAGCTACGAGTGTTGGAAGATCTGTTTCGATTACATGTCGGTACGCCCATGATTATTTTCGTGGGTTCCAACGCCATGGCGCGGGATGTAGCGCTGAGATTTTTGATCCCGTGTCTGCTCAGTCATTGCGGAAAAAAAGAACGGCTGGAAATTTTGGCTGGCTTCGAACAAGGAGACTATCCGGCCATCGTGGCTAATCAGATTCTCGACGAAGGAGTCGATTTACCGGATGTAAAAATCGCGGTCGTCATTGGCGGTTCCAGTTCGACGCGGCAAGCCAAACAACGACTGGGTCGAATTTTGCGCAAGTCTCCCTTTGGCAGCGCGACGTTGTACGAAGTCGTGTTGTCCGAGACCAGCGAAAATCAGCGTTCCCGCGCGCGACGACGAAGCGATGCCTATCAGTCCGCGCCGCGATCCGGCAACAAATAGCCCGGGGGCGAACCTTGACATGTTGACCAAACAGGAAGCCCTTGCCGAATACGATTTCGTCACCGGACGGATCTATCCGGACCGTTTGACTCGCGCGACGCATGCCCACTATCTGCCGGTCGCCGAACAATTGCTCGACCTGTATGCCAATGGTATTGGATCGACCCGGCAACAGATTCACCAACGGGCCGCAGAAATTTTCGAACCGCTGGCTGACTGTCCGATTCGTCGCCTGGCTGGGTTGATCAAATTGCTCGACGATGTCAGCGAATACGAATCAGACCGAGGCAAAAAAGCGGCGACACTGCGACGGAACGTATTTCGCGCTGCCGCTGGTCAGCATCCGCTGGTCGAAGTGCCAACAGGAATTTTTGAATCGGAGCAATGGAGAGTCAAGCATCAGATCGCGACGGACTTGAAACTGACCTGGTCCCAAATTGAACGGCGGTTGTTCGCTGACTTTATCGAATTCCATCCCTTGAAGTCGTTTGCTGGCTACAACGGCTCGGCGGCTTTGTTGGCGCGCTACAACGTGGCGCAAGTGCAAGCCTGCTTGTACCGGGCGTCGCGGATGACTTTGTGGGCCAAAGCGGATTTGAAAATCATTGTGCGCGCGATCAAGCTATCCCGACTGATGCATACGATTCGTCGAGTCGGCGAGGGAGAATATCAATTCGTCATCGACGGTCCGGCAAGTACGCTGCGACCCACACGCCGGTATGGAGTGGCGATGGCGAAAATGATTCCGTGGTTGCTGACTTGTCAGGACTGGCGGATGCTTGCGCCGATTTCAATTGGCAGCGGCGGACAACAGTTGGCCTTGCAACTGACCAGCCACGACGGGCTGAGCAGTTCGAAGCTACCGGCGCCCGACTACGACTCGGAAATTGAAGCCGAATTGATCGAAAAATGGAACGCAGCGCCACTGGCCGGTTGGACGTTGCGGCGCGAGAGTGAATTGCTATTTCGCAATCAAAAAGTCTTCACGCCCGACTTTGTGGCTACCCATACAACTGGCCGGCAAGTGCATGTCGAGGTGTTGGGTTTTTGGACCCCGGAATATTTGCGCGCAAAAGTCCAGACGTTAATTGAGTTTGCTGATCATCCGATCCTGGTGCTGGCACAGGAGAACAAGAAAGAGAGCTTGGAAAAACTGGGCATGCCGGCCAACCAGGCGATCTTGTGGTACAAGTCGAGTATACCGATGAAACTGTTGCAGCAAACGTTGCGAAATTTGAGCGAAACATCGTTCTCGAGTTGACTGGATAACTTGATTGAGCCGCAAGGATTAGTCTGCGCCGACAATTTTTTTCGGCCTTCACGAAAAAAATTGTTTCACAAAGGTCACGGTGGAACAAAGCAGTCAATGGTATGAATGCTCCAGCGGCAGAAGTCGATGATTTGAGGCCCGTATCAGTAACCGGGCGACCGAAAATTTATTTTTTTGCCGTCAAGCCTGCGATCGCGGCCGACAATTTGGCTTGCTGGCTTTTATCATCCGCCATTGCATGGTCTTTAATCGCGGGCAAGAGTTTCTCCCAAACGAGCTCCAACTGAGTACTCATCTCCCCGGTGTAGGCAGTCATGGCGATTACGGCATCGAGTTCTGGCAACACGATGCAAAATTGTCCGTCACGACCGTCGCCGCGATAGGCATTGTGCCGGCAACGCCAAAACTGGAAACCATACCCTTGATTCCAATCATGCGGAGGGCCGTCCCCGTTGGGTACTTGCTTGGCGGTCGCTTGTTCAATCCACTCCGCAGGTACCAGCGTCTGCCCCTCCCATTCACCCTTTTGTAAATAGAGCTGTCCAAACTTGGCAATGTCTTCGGTGGTTAGATACAAGCCATAGCCACCGATGGAAATGCCTTGCGGACTGGCATCCCAGGTCGGCTGCGGGATTCCCAACGGCTCAAACAGTCGGGGCGTCAAATATTCCAGCACGGTTTCACCGGTAACCTGCTGGACAATCGCCGACAGCAGATACGTCGCTGCGGTATTGTATTTGAAAAATGACCCAGGTTGATGCGGGACGGGCTGAGCGAGAAACGCGCGGACCCATTCGGTTTCGTCGCGCAGATTCAATTCGTCTTGATGCCCCGTTGTCATCGTCAGCAAATCGCGAACCCGCATCGACCGCAAATTTTCCGACGGTTCGCGGGGAGTTTCCGCCGGAAAAAATTTGATTACGGGATCGTCGAGTTTCAGCTTCCCTTCGGCCACGGCCAACCCCACCGCCGTCGAGGTAAAGCTCTTACTCAACGACCACAATACATGTTGCGCCTCTGCCGTTTGCGGTTTCCACCACGCCTCAGCAACCACGTGACCATTTCGCACCAACATGAAACTATGCATCGAATCAATTTGTCGATCGGCGGCTAAAATAAATTCTGATATCCCCTCCGACGACACGCCTTGCGCCTCGGGGGTACTTCGAGGCAGAGATTTATTTTGAGCGAACACGGACGAGGCGATCGTCAAGAGGATCACAACGAGGACATTACAGGGAAATTGTTTACGCATCGAAGAGGTTCTCAAAATTATCGCGCCATCGCCGCGCGGCCGGCGCGTTTGCGATCGTTTTCCGAAAGCAAGATTTTTCGCATGCGGATTTTGGTGGGGGTGATTTCGACCAATTCATCGTCTTCGACATATTCCAACGACGCTTCCAGACTGAACGTCCGTGGTGGTTTCAACAGAATGTTTTCGTCACTACCGGAGGCGCGCATATTGGTCAGCTGTTTTTCCTTCGTAGGATTGACCGGCAAATCATTGGACCGGACATTTTCGCCGACGATCATGCCTTCGTAGACTTGATCTCCGGGAGCGACAAACATTTCAGCGCGCTGTTGTAAACTGAACAAGGCAAACCCGACCGCTTTGCCGGGAGCCATCGAAATCATCACACCATTGGCGCGGTGCGGAATATCCCCTTCGATCGCACGGAATTCCAAAAAGCGGTGGTTGATGACGGCGGTGCCTTGGGTGGCATTCAACAATCGAGTTCTCAACCCAATCAATCCCCGTGACGGGATCGTGAATTTCGCCAGCGTAAAATCTCCGCGTGTGGTCATCTCGAGCAGGTCACCCCGGCGGTTGCCGACCATTTCCATCACGCTGCCAAACTTCTCCGTGGGAACTTCTACCACCAATGTCTCAAACGGCTCGCTCTTGATGCCGTCGATGTCTTTGATCACCACTTGCGGCTTGCCCACCGACATTTCAAACCCTTCACGACGCATGGTCTCGATCAGCACCGCCAAGTGCAAAATTCCCCGGCCGGCGACCGCGAACGAGTCTCCGCTTTCCAGCGGACGAACCCGCAACGCCACGTTGCGTTCCAATTCTTTGATCAATCGTTCGCGCAACTGGCGACTGGTAACGTATTTACCTTCCTTGCCAGCCAGCGGCGAACTGTTGATGGTAAAAATCATTTCCAAGGTCGGTTCGTCGACGCAAATCCGGGGGACCGGGTCGGTTATTTCCAGGTCGCAAATCGTATCGCCAATTTCGATGTCTTCGAGTCCGATCAGTGCCACGATTTCACCGGCTTCAGCGCGTTCGACATCGATGCGTCCGAGTTTGTCAAAAACGTTCAGCGTCGTAATTTTTGCGGTCTTGGGTTTACCGTCGGAACCGATGATATTGATGGTTTGACCTCGTTTGACAATTCCGCTAAGAATTCTTCCGATGGCAATCCTTCCCACAAACTCCGACCAGTCCATGGTGGTAATACCCATGCGAAATTTGCCGGGTTCGATTGTCGGTGGCGGTACGTGTTCGACCACGAGATCAAGCAGCGGCTCCATGTTGCCGGAAAGATTTTCGAGATCGTGGGTGGCGAAACCTTCGCGAGCCGAGGCGTAAATGAAGTGGAAGTTATCGAGATATTCTTCGCCCCCCATTTCCAGGATCAATTCCATCGCTTCGCTGACGACTTCCGTGGTCCGCGCGTCGGTCCGATCGACCTTGTTGACGACGACCATCGGTTTCAGGCCGGCCTCCAGGGCTTTCCCGAGCACAAATCGCGTTTGGGGCATCGGTCCTTCGGCGGCATCGACCAACAACAGCGCACCATCGGCCATCTTCAAAACGCGTTCGACTTCGCCGCCGAAATCGGCGTGGCCCGGCGTATCGATGATGTTGATCTTGATGCCTTTGTAGGGCAACGAGATGTTTTTTGCGAGAATCGTAATACCGCGTTCCTTTTCGATATCACCGGAATCCAGAATACGTTCGCCCGAAAGTTGTGATTCACGGAACTGTCCACTTTGACGCAACAAACAATCGACGAGTGTCGTCTTGCCGTGGTCGACGTGGGCGATAATAACGATGTTCCGAATGTCTTTACGTTGGGTCATAGAATTTGAGTGATTCGTTCTGGTAGCCGAACTCACGTGGAATTCGGGAGCTTGGATCGCGTGTCTAATTGGGCCAATGGGAACTGTTGATCATACCGCTCGACCCCGAAATGCGGAAGGTTAACCGGTTTATATTAGGCAAACCGACCGGCTTGCTTGTCCTCTGCTGGCATTGTTCTTAGACTTGGAACCGTCGATCCGGGGTCGTCAACGGCTCAAAGAAGTCGGATTTTTGATCAAAACGGGTTTTTTGCTTTCTTACCAAACAGGGTTTAACGGTGTCACGAGTTGTATTGGCAATGTCCGGTGGCGTCGATTCAAGCGTTGCGGCTCATCTGTTGATCGAGCAAGGCCACGAAGTAATTGGCGTTTTTATGCGACATGGCGAGAAAGCGGTTTCGGCCTGTGCGATCGATGGCCAGCTGGAAAGTTCTCCTTTGTTGCCCATTCTCAATAACCGTGCGGACCACAAACAGGGCTGTTGCAGCGTCTCCGATGCGGAAGACGGTCGGCGCGTCGCGGAACGGTTGGGCATTCCGTTTTATGCGCTCAATCTCGAAGAGGAGTTTCGCGGGATCATTGATTATTTCGTCGAAGAATATACGGTCGGCCGAACTCCGAACCCGTGTGTGATGTGCAACAACAAAATCAAATTTGGCAAACTGTTTGATTATGCTCAGGGAGTCGGCGCGGATTTTTTGGCGACGGGACATTACGCCCAGCTCGATCAAGTGAACGATGAAATTCACTTGACGCGCGGTGTCGATGCGAGCAAAGACCAGTCTTATGTTTTATTCGGAGTCAAACGACAATACTTACAGCGGATGTTGCTGCCGGTGGGCGGATACGAAAAATCCTACATTCGACAAATCGCCGGTCAACTTGGTTTGAATGTCGCCGAGAAAAAAGACAGCCAGGAAATCTGTTTTGTCACATCGGGCAAACACGATGAATTTGTACGTCAACGGCGCGGGGATGTGATGAGCGCCCAAGGCGGCGAACTGGCAGGAGAAATCGTAACGACAACCGGAACTGTCGTGGGGCAACATCCGGGCATTGAACGATTTACCATTGGTCAACGGAAGGGACTGGGGGTCGCGATGGGTGATCCCTATTTTGTCGTTCGCATCGAACCCGCGACGCGGCGCGTCGTGATCGGTCCGATCGCAGAATTGGGACGGTCGGAGTTGACCGCCAGTCAAACCAATTGGCTGGTCGATTTGCCTCAGGCGATTGGCCAACCATTTCGCTGTGCGGCGCAGATTCGGTACAACAGTTCGGCGGTCCCAGCGCAGGCGACACTGCTGCCGGAAGGTCGTTTGCAGATCGTATTTGACGACCCGCAAAATGGCGTCGCACCGGGGCAAGCGGTGGTATGTTTCGATGGTCAACGGGTTCTGGGTGGGGGCTGGATTGATTGAATTCAACCGTCGTATCGTTTTTCAATCGAATTTAATGGCTTCTCGTGGCAATCTCCGGAGCCCGCTAATACTGGCTTTCCCAAGCGCCAACCGGTATGATCAAGGCGATCCGGGACAGCCATTTCTGTTCCGTGAAGTACCCGTTTTAAATCGAACTTGAATTGAAAGAACTTCCGTGCAAATGCTCCCCCGTTTGATTTGCTTTGAAGGATTGCTGGCTATGGAAAATTCTGAATTGACGAGAATGGCGATCTGGTTTGGAATTGGCTTGGTGGCCCTGGTGGCGTTTGGATTGGGGATTGCGATCCTGGCTTACGGCAAGCTGTGGTTGCAAGCCTATATGTCCAGCGCTCAAGTCAGCCTGATGAGTTTGATTGGCATGAAATTTCGGAAGGTCCGTCCCGAGGTGATTGTGACCGCGAAAATTATGGCCAGACAAGCGGGTTTGGATATCGGCAAAAAAGGCGGGATCTCGACCGACATGTTGGAAGCCCACTATCTGGCGGGCGGAGATGTGATGCGCGTCATCAATGCAATTATCGCGGCCCAACGGGCGAATATCGACTTGGATTTTGATCGGGCGGCCGCGATCGATCTGGCCGGGCGCGATGTGATGGACGCGGTGAAAACCAGCGTCTATCCCAAAGTCATCGATTGCCCCGATCCGGTACGCAGTGGCAAAAACGTCTTGAGCGCGATGGCCAAAGACGGTGTCGAATTGCGAATTCGCGCCCGCGTTACCGTGCGCACCAACCTCGAGCAATTGATCGGCGGCGCGACGGAAGAGACCATTATCGCGCGGGTCGGTGAAAGTATTATTTCCTCGATCGGTTCCTCGGATCGACATCAGGATGTGCTCGGACAACCCGACCGGATTTCGCGCGCGGTTCTGGAACGTGGTCTCGATGCCCATACCGCGTTCGAAATTGTTTCCATCGATATTGCGGATATTGATGTTGGCGAGAACATCGGTGCCCGCCTACAAGCCGATCAAGCCGAAGCAGATACGCGCGTGGCTCAGGCGGCAGCTGAAAAACGTCGTGCCGATGCGATCGCGCAAGAACAGGAAATGAAAGCCGAAGTGGCCAAACAACGAGCTCAATTGGTGTTGGCCGAAGCGAGTGTACCCAAAGCGATCGCGCAGGCTTTTCGCGATGGTAATATCCGGGGTAAGTGAATCACTGAACCACTGAACCACTGAACCACTGAATCACTGAACCACTGAATCACTGAACCACTGAACCACTGAACCACTGAAAATTAAACTATCTCGCCGTTCATGAAATACTGGTTGCTGAAATCTGAACCGGAATGTTTTTCGATTGATAGTTTGCGAGCCGAGCCCGGTCAAACAACCTATTGGGATGGTGTGCGAAACTACCAGGCGCGGAATTACATACGGGATGAGATGCAAGTTGGCGATCAAGTGTTTTTTTACCATTCCAATGCCAATCCGCCGGGCATTGTCGGAATCGCCAAAATTGTTCGCCAAGCCTATCCGGATTTTACGGCCTTTGATTCAAATCACGAACACTTTGACCCCAAATCGAAACACGAATCGCCGACTTGGATGATGGTGGATATCAAGTTGGTTCGAAAATTCAAACGACTGCTTCCGCTCGAAGAACTCAAATTGCGACCAGAGCTGGAAGGCTTGGTATTGCTGCAAAAAGGTTCGCGTCTTTCGGTTCAGCCCGTTTCACCCGAGCATTTTGTGGCCATTCTCGAGTTAGTCTAATTTTGGTTGGCCAGCGTCTCGGCGACCGGACCGCGATTAATCAACCTGCGGAAAATAAGTGGGATCGGCTGCCAGCCGGTTTTGACAAATAGACAGGCTGGAAGCCGATCCCACGATTCTACCCAGACAGTCATCCACCGCGCACGGTGTCAATCAAATCAATCGTACCAATCATCCGTTACGATCGTTACGGGCGGATCCGACGGGATTATCGCTTTGAGATTTCGGGATTTGGCCAAAGTTTTTTTTGCCTTTGGCTTTTTCGAAACCTATTTTCTTAAGATCTGAAATAGTTTCCCGAGCTAACGATGAGCAAACGAACTCTCGAACACTTGATTCCCACGGACCTCGATTTTCAATGTGAAAATGCGCGGGTGTTGATATTTGATGACGATCAATTGATAACGCGGTTTGTGGCATTGTGTTTAAAAAACGCCGGCTTTGAAAACGTTCGTTGTTTGAATTCCACGCTCGATGCTTTTCAGCATATTCACGAGTACCAACCCGATCTGATTTTGCTCGATATTGAAATGCCACATCTGGGTGGTTTGGAACTTCTGGAATTGATTCGTGCCGAAGAGAAGTTTCGAGAGATCTTGGTCGTCATGTTGAGTGGAGCGGACAAGGCCAGCAAGTATCGTTCGTTAAATCTGGGCGCTGTTGATTTTATCGACAAACCGGTTCGCGCTGACGAACTCGAAGTGCGCATCCGCAAAGCTCTGCGGGTGGTGTAAAGTTTCTCAAAATCTCAAGACGGTGATCGCGACGGCGCCACCAAAACAGACGGCGATATCACGGCCCACCATGCGCGGTCGTTCACTGTATTTGCTGCAATACAGATAGCGGCCTTGGTCATCAATCAGGAAATCCGCCGGTAACGGATGGCCGTCCTGTTCGCAATCCTGCAGCGACAACTCCAGCAAAAACTGTTGCTGTGGAATATCGCGGGCGGCTGAACCCGACTCGGCATCGTGGAACCGGTCGGGAAGATTAACATTGACCACGGTTCTCGGTTGCCAGTTGGTTGACGGTTCGAGCAGACGCCGAAGTACCTGTTCGGTCATCCAACCGGTCTTCGTCCAATCAAATTGGGCTTTGAATCTATTTCGGTGCTGGGACAGCGCGATTGAGCGAACGCCCCGCAAAGTCGCTTCGCGCGCGGCAGCGACGGTACCGGAAACAAAAATATCCGCCCCGAGATTCCCGCCGTTGTTGATCCCCGACAGCACCCAATCGAAATCGACTCCCAATTGAGTGGTCGCAATCCGCACGCAATCGGCCGGAGTACCATCCAGCGAATAGGCCTGCTCGGCGGTCTGGGTTAAGGTGAGCGGTCGCTCAAAGGTGACTTGATGACTGATCCCGGACATGGGACCGGCCGGGGCCACCGTCCAGACATCGCCGAAACTGGCAGCGCTGGTTTGTAGTACTTTCAACCCCGGAGCATCCCAGCCATCATCATTGGTCAACAGAATTTTCATGGTTGGTTCGATAGCTACAGTCGGTACAATCGCGCTGGAGACGTGAATTTAGCAGCTCGTTTGCATCGGCTCAACCTACGGCTTGTTATCAAGCTGGCGTTTTTGCCGGGTAAAGTGGGGACCGGCCGCCGCCGACTCTTACAATTATTACCGTTTGGTCGATAATGAAACGATCCACCCGTTAGACCCGAATGTCCGATCCTGATCCACTCCCGACCGGTATTTTATTTTGGCGATCGTCGCGCAATATCTTGTTGACCCCATGAGCAGTGCCGAAATTCTCTCCGACCCCACCTCTGTTGTCTCCAGGCTGAGCAGCCGTCAGCGAGTTTGCGTCGGAATCATTCTATTTGGTTCTTTCGCGATCGGTGCCTGGTTTGCCGGTCGTGCGCTGCTGACGACCGATTCCCTGGTCCCACCGAAATCAAATGGCGTGGAAGTTCGGCCGCTGTCGGTCAATGTGATGACCGTCAATTATGTTGATTCGATAACCCAGTCCCGGACTTATACTGGTACTGTGCGGGCCAAAAAACGGAGTGAGCTGGGATTCGAAATGACAGGAAAACTTGGGCAGGTGTTTGTCGAAGTCGGGGATACGGTTTCGGAAGGAACGCCGCTCGCTAAACTCGATGTGGAAACGTTGTCGGCGCAGCGTA
Source organism: Mariniblastus sp. (assembly GCA_031409295.1). Lineage (GTDB taxonomy): Bacteria > Planctomycetota > Planctomycetia > Pirellulales > Pirellulaceae > Mariniblastus. The sequence goes on along the minus strand of JANNWZ010000014.1, from coordinate 75,660 downwards.
ACGCGATGCTGGCCAGTTTGGAGCAAGCCGAATCGCTGTTAAACGAATTGGAAGCTGGCCCGCGCCAGGAAACCATCGAAGTTGCCCGTGCCGCGCAAGGTGCCGCCCAGTCCCAATTGGAAATGGCTCAAGCCAATCACGATCGCCGGATGAGTCTGTTTGAACAAGGGGCGATCTCTCGCGAAGAATTTGATGCCACCCGCTTCGGCATGCAAACGGCGGCGGCAAATTTGCAATCCGCGAAACAACAGTTAGCGGAGTTGGAATCCGGCACGCGACAGGAACAGCTCGATGCGCAGCGTTCCCGTCGAAGACAATTGCAAGCTTCGCTGGCCGAAATCGATGTCGCGATTTCTAAAAGTACTTTGTTGGCACCCTTTCCGGGCACGATCACCGAGCGGTACCTGGACCCAGGCAGTGTGGCAACCGCGTTAACGCCGGTTGTCAGGTTGGTCGCGGATCAGGATTTGGAGTGCTGGATCGGATTGCCAGTTTCAGTTGTTGCCGAACTGAGCATTGGGGACCAACGCGAAATTACTGTGGACGGAAACTTATATGCCGCAACCGTTGAAGCAAAAATAAAAGAGCTCGACTCTCAAACTCGTACACAAACGGTAGTCCTACATTTCAAAGCATTGGCCTCGCAGGCGATTGTCTCGGGTCAATTGTGCGAATTGAAAGTTGACAGCCGAACCGATACCGCAGGCTTCTGGGTTCCGAACTCGGCGCTAACCAAAGGATTTCGCGGACTATGGTCGGTGATGGCTCTCGTACCTGATTTGCCTGTGACCGCCAACTCCGAGATTGCGGCGCAGACGGCAGCGACTTACCGCATCGAGAAACGGGACATCGAAGTCTTGCACACGGAATCCAATCGTGTGCTGGTTCGAGGCACGTTGGAGTCCGGAAACCAGATTGTCGTCGATGGCGTACATCGCGTCGCCAATGGGCAAGCGGTAATACCGATCGAGAAATAGGACTACCTTCCAAACCCGTTGTCATGGCTTTCTTCTATAAAAATCCGCGGCTGATGTTATTGGCGATATCCTTGATCGTGGTCGCCGGTCTGTCTTCCTATTTTGTCTTGCCTCGGATGGAAGATCCACAGTTGGTGGGACGGGGTGCGTTTGTACATACGTTGTTTCCGGGGGCGGAGCCGGAACGGGTCGAATCGTTGGTGACGGAAAAGATCGAGGATGCGCTCAGTGAAATCGCCGAGATCAAAGAACTTCGTTCGGCATCGCGCAAAAATATCTCTACCATCGCCATTGAACTGCGCGACGATGTGATGGATGGGGATCGGGTCTGGACCAAGATCCGTGATAAACTCAAAGATGTCTCGGCCGAACTTCCCACGGGGGCCGGCAGTCCGAACTTCGAAGAGATGGATTTCAAAGCGTTCGCGTTATTGGTCGGCTTGCGGTGGGAACAGGATGGGCCAGTGAATTTCGCCATCTTGAATCGATTCGCCAAACAATTGGAAGATCGGCTAAAGAGCCTGAGCGGAACTGAAAAGGTGGAATTTTTTGGCCAACCTGCGGAAGAAGTCCTCGTCAGTCTCGATGCCGCCCAATTGGTGGCACTCAATTTGTCGGTGGCCGATGTCGCTCGGCAGATTCAAGCCAGTGATTCCAAAATTGCCGCGGGGCAGATTCGTGGGCCGAGCGAAGAAATGTTGATTGAAGTGGCCGGTGAATTGAACTCGATCCAACGGATCGAAACGATTCCGATTCGATCTGTCGGACGGGCGGGGTTCGTGAGATTGAGCAATATCGCGCAAGTCGAAAAGACCATGTCCGATCCGCCAGATAGCTTGGCCATTGTCGACGGTTTCCCGGCGGTGGTACTCGGCACGTTTGTTCGGTCGTCCTTGCGAATCGATCAATGGTCGGCTGACATTAAGCCAATTCTGGATGACTTTGAATCGGATCTGCCTCGGGGAGTCGTCCTTGACCGGATCTATGATCAGAACGACTACGTGGCTTATCGAATGAACAAATTGCTGCAAAATCTGTTCATGGGATGTATCGCTGTGTTCGTGGTGATTTTCTTTTTGATGGGTTTACGAAGTGCGATTGTCGTGTCGCTGGCATTGCCGCTGTCGGCGATGATGGTTTTGTTTGGCATGCGAGTGATGAGTATTCCGGTGCACCAAATGTCGATAACGGGCTTGATCATCGCGCTTGGTTTGCTGATCGATAATGCGATTATAATCGTGGAAGAGACGTCAATCCGCCTGCGCGCCGGGTTGGCGCCGGTTCACGCAGTAACCGACAGTGTGCGTCATTTGTTTTTTCCCTTGTTTGGTTCGACGCTAACGACCGCGTTGGCTTTTGCACCGATCGCGCTGATGCCCGGTCCAGCAGGAGAGTTTGTCGGAGCGATTGCCATCAATGTAATCATTGCGATTTTTAGCTCGCTGTTTCTCGCATTGACCATCATTCCGGCGATCGCGGTTCGGTTCAATTCTTTTGTGCGAGCTCCGCGCGACAATGCGACCGTTTCCCGACGTTACCATTGGTGGCAAACAGGATTTTCAAACGCCCGACTAACGGAGCGTTATCGCCAATCGCTGGATTATGTTTACCAGCGACCCTGGCTGGGAATCAGCAGCGGTCTGGTGTTGCCAGTGTTGGGGTTTCTGGCAGCGACCCAATTGCCAGAGCAGTTTTTTCCGGCGGCTGATCGCGATCAGTTGCAGATCGAGGTCGAATTGTCACCGCAGAGTTCGTTGGCGGGGACTATGGCGACGACGGCCGAGATTCGAGCGGAATTGTTGGATGATCCGGCTGTTCGCCGAGTCGATTGGTATCTTGGTGCCAGTGCACCGGCCTTTTATTACAACATCATCCCTCGTCGAACCGGTGTACCACACTATGCGCAGGCGATGGTGCAACTGCACAATTCAAACAATCGAACCGCCACCATTCATCGCTTACAGCAGATCCTCGATGCGAAATTCGCCCACGCGCGGGTGTTGGTCCGACAACTCGAACAAGGACCGCCCTTTGATGCTCCCGTCGAAGTTCGCCTGTTTGGTCCGGATCTCGAACGACTACAACAACTCGGAGAGCAGCTGCGGCAGATTCTGGTAAACACACCCAATGTGATCCATACCCGTTCGGAAATGGATGAGCGGTTGCCCCGGATTTCGCTGGCCATCAACGAAGAGAACGCGCGGGCAGCGGGGTTGAGCCTGTCGGACGTGGCGATGCAATTGGATGCAGCGACCGAAGGAATCCGAGGCGGCAGTATCGTGGAAGCGACAGAAGAACTTCCCGTTCGAGTGAGACTAGGGGAGGCCAATCGGGTCAGTTTGGAAGGCATCGCGGCATTGGATTTCGTCGCCGGGACAGCCAATCCAGATCCCAATTTTCATCCAATGCATGAATTAAAATACCGCGGCGTGCCATTGTCTGCTCTGGCTGACTTCAGTTTGACTTCCGGATTTGCGACGATCAACCACTTGGCAGGACGACGACTGAACGAGATCCAAGTCTATATCCCAGCCGGTGCGTTGCCTTCTTTTGTACTGGCTGATTTTCAAGCTCGATTAAAGGAATCAGATTTCGAAATTCCACCGGGCTACGAATTGAGTTACGGAGGCGAGGCTGCCAAACGCGATGAAGCGGTCGGCAATCTGCTGGCGAATATTGGAATTTTGTCTGTGCTGATGGTTGCGACATTAGTATTGTCCTTTGGAAGTTTTCGTGTCGCGTCGATCGTTGGCTTTGTGGGCCTGTTGTCGGTCGGTTTGGGTTTAGGGTCGTTGTGGTTGTTTGGTTTTTCATTTGGATTCATGGCGATCATTGGCACCATGGGATTGATTGGAGTCGCGATCAACGACACGATTGTTGTGTTGGCAACGATTCGCAGTGATCCTCTGGCAGCTACTGGCGATCCGGTCGCCATGCGTGAGGTGGTGATGCAATCGACTCGACATATTATTTCCACAACGGTGACGACAATCGCTGGATTCACTCCCTTGATTTTGGGAGGGGGAGCATTTTGGCCCCCTTTGGCGGTTGCGATCTCGGGTGGTGTTGGCGGGGCGACGATTCTGGCTTTGTATTTCGTACCATCCTGTTATCGTTTGCTAATGGGTCGACATTCGACACGTGATCTCGATGGAACTACTGCCGCGTGATAAACTGGCGATTCGGATTTCAAACGCTACAAATTTGATCACACTACGAGGCGAATCATGCGACTGGGAATGAGAACAGCGGAAGCGCTTGTCGAGGGGGACGAAGAATATCTCTGCGCTGAGCCGGAGATTGTCATTGGAGAACTCGATGGTCCCGTCGGTACGGCCTTGGCGACATTGCTCGGCGATCAGGTCAAGGGACACACCCGCGTGTTTGCCATTCTCAATAGTGATTTCCAAGTCAAACCGGCGACCCTGATGGTTAGCAAGGTGACCGTAACCGACAGCAAGTACACGAACATTCTGATGGGAACAGTTCAGGCCGCCATCGCCAACGGGGTGCTTGATTGCGTGCGCGACGGCAGCATTCCACGAGAAAAAGCTAACGAGTTGGGCATCATTTACAGCGTCTGGCTCGATCCGCGCGTGCGCAAAATGGACACGATCGATCATGCGGCACTATTCGAGATCCATCGTCGTGCAACGGTCAAAGTTATTCATAAAGCGTTGGCCAATGAACCCAGCATTGATTCGCTGCTGGAAAACCAGGACCAAATCAAACATTTTTATCACGAGTTGGGGCTGGCCGGCGGGTTGTAAGGCCAGCGGCATTGTGCAAGCTACCAATCATCACCCCATACAAAACGGCTGGTTGAATCTTCCAACTACGCCGAGCCGAGCATTTCAGCGATAGCTTGCTTCACGACTTTCGTATCGGCAGGTAAATATTTGGGCGGGTTGGCGAATTCACTGTTCACGCCCTTCAATTTCGACTCGTGATAGCCGACTTTAAAATCGGTGAACTTCAAACCGTGTGCGGTGCTGATCACAACGGTTCGTTCATGTGATTTGATTAATCCTCGTTTGACTAATTTCTCCAACACGGCGAGTGCCACACCGGTATGAGGGCAGGTGAACATGCCGGTCAGATCCGCTTTGGCACAGGCGGCAGCGAGTTCATTTTCGGTCGCCTGTTCGACAATTCCTCCAGTGGCTTCGATCGCTTTGACTGCTTTGGGATAGCTGACGGGATCGCCGATGCGAATTGCGTTGGCCAGGGTTTCACCGGCGGTCACGGAAACTTTCGTTTTGAATTCGTTTTGATAGGCGCGATAAAACGGATCCGCCTGCGCAGCTTGTGCTGCCACGAGTCGAGGCATTTTATTGATGACTCCCAGGTCTTTCATCATCTGAAAACCCTTATGCAACGCACTGATGTTGCCAAGGTTGCCGACAGGAATGACAATCCAATCGGGGACTTCCCAATCGAACTGCCGGCAGATTTCGATGCCGACCGTTTTTTGGCCCTCGATGCGCAAGCTGTTCATCGAATTGGCCAAATAGATAGTATTGTCTTCCGTGACCTCCTGGACGATCTTCATACAGCCATCGAAATCAGTGTCGAGTGCCATCACATGCGCGCCATTGGTAACCGGTTGTATCAACTGGGCCGTACTGACTTTACCGGCGGGCAGGAAAATAATCGCGGGGATTCCCGCATAGGCGGCGTAGGCGGCGAGCGCGGCGCTCGTGTCACCGGTGCTCGCGCAGGCCACGGCCTGCACCGTGTTGCCGGGCATTGTCATCATCTGCTTGACGACGCTGACGAGAACCGTCATGCCCAGATCTTTGAAGCTGCCCGTATGGCTGTTGCCACATAGTTTGATCCACAGATCGGGCAGTCCCAATTGTTTTCCCAACCGATCGGCCCAAAACAGGTTACTATTTCCCTCGCACATGCTGACAATATTTTCGTCTCGCAAATCAGGAATCACCCATTCCCGCATCGCCCAGACGCCACTGCCGTAGGGCCAGTTGGTGGTCGAGGCGCGAGAATCAAACAGCTGTTGCCATTTGTAGGCGATCCGTTGTCGGAGGGGTTCCAATTCATGGTGTACCTCCAACAATGAATTGCAGGTCGGACAACGATAGATCACGTCATAGACCGAATATCGTCCGCTGCAGCCATTGAAACAGCGAAAATAAAACGGCGGAGCAACCGTTGCTGATTCAGCGTAGGCAGAGGGAATGGAGGTGACGGTAGTCATGAGGAACCTGCAAATGAGGACGTCAGTCGTCCTGCGCGACGTGTTTAATCCCGACGTCCGATTCGCTTGTGGGCCGTTGGGTAAACCGTCGATGATAGTTCAAATCAATGGTTCGTGGCAAATCCAAAACGCAGTTCCTACGGCAACAGGGCTTATTTAGTCCTTGATGAGCAATTGCATTTCGTCGCTGCGGGCACTAATTTCGGGAGTGTTCATGGCAAAGCCTTGTGACGGCATTGCAGTAAACTTTCCACATACTTCCGCTCGTAGCTGGTAACTTAAAACATGTTTTCCGCGAGGTAACTGGCTGACAAAAAAGATGACTTTCGAGTCACGTAACTCAATATTGGAACACAATCCATCGTCCCATTCGTATCCGCTGCGCAATTGAATCGGTTCGCAACCGGCTAGCTTTGGATCTTCGAATGCCAAATATGCATAGTTTTCGTCGGACGAGATCGTCAACTCGACGTCAATCGTATCGCCGACGGCAAGTGTGTCGCCAAATTTCAGGGGCGTTCCCAATCGGTCAACAGGCTCGGCAGATTTTGGCTGATCCGTCGTGCCGTCCGATTTGGCAGGGTACACGAAATAGCGTCGCTCAATGTGCAAACCACCGGTTCCCTTGGCGAGAATCCGATCGTGCTTGGTAAAGTACTCGTTGGTCAAGGAAAAATGCAAAGGTCCTTGATCATTTTTGACAAGCGTAATTTGATGTTTGCCAGGCTTGACGGTATCTCCAGTGAGCAGCACACGAGTTTCCATTCCAAGCATTTTCTGCCAATTGACTTGAACGTCTTTAACATGTTTCCCGTCCAGAGAAACTGCGACGGAATAGTTACCGGTTGCCTGTTGCACGATCAACAGGTACTCCGCCAAAGCATGGACAGCCAGTGCGGAATCGCGAGTACTGCGCCAATAGGTGCCATTAAGACGTTGCTCAACCAACCAATTGACAATCCGGGAGGCCAATTCCATGTCAGCATCGATTGCCAACAGCGCTCGCAAGACCCAGGCGTTTGTTTCGATGTCATTATTGTCCCAAAGCCACCAGTCTTGTTTTGGCGTTGGAATCCATGAGGTATTGCGCTGTTTGTCATTCTCGAGGTCGTCTAAAATGTCGGTCAGAACCTCGTTTGCCTGGTCGGTCATTTTTTGATTGTGGAATGCTAACGCAAGTAACGCTTTGCCGTAGGAATTCAACTTGGCACGGTCGACATCGACCGAATTGATTAGCTCCTGAATTTTGCGACGAACTACTATTTCTTTGATGGACCGCTTGAGCGAAAGCACATAGACAATAAATGCTCGCTCATTCGCGCGGCTCATGGACTCATCCCGTTCACGACGAGAACTGTTCAAGGATTCAATCAAGTAAAGAACACCGTTACTAATTACCGATTCAGACACGTTGATTTCAGATTCGGCCGCCGTATTGAGCCCAAGCAGGACATAAGCAGTCATGTAGGGCGATGAATCGTCATGTTCCCACCAACCCCATCCGCCATCGCCGTGCTGAAATCGGTAGAGACGCTCGAGTCCCGCATTTGACATGCGCTGTAGTTCAGCCGAGTCAAATACGAACGAACGTGCAGAGTGACCGGCGTCTCGCCGATTTCGCTCGGGTATTTTGCTGGCAATGTCCTCAAGATTCGTACCCAACTTCTTCAACGTGTCGACCGCCAACACCGTTGGATAGAAACGACTCATCGTTTGTTCGACACAGCCATAGGGATAGTCCGCCAGGAAGGGAAGTGCGTCAAATGCAGCGCCGGCCGCCGACGGTATCATGGTTAGTTCAATTTTTGTTTTCGAGGAATCGACACTTGCCGGCAACTCGAACTTGATTTCTTTACTTCCCGTTTCGGCAGTCCGGAAAAATCCGGACTGCGATTCCGTTTCCATGATTCCACGTGAGTTCACTGGAACCGTCAACTGCATCGCGTCACTTTCGAGGTCTGTTTGTGCTTTGACCACGATCGTTGCCAAACCGGTGGTCTGTACATTCAAAGGCCAATCAAACCGCTGCGCTTTGCCGGACTGGACTTTCGCGCGCTGTACCAGATGCAGGTTGCCTTGATCGTCTGGCGTTAACGATTGGGCCGTGTTTTCTCCGAGCGATTTGAACAATTTTGCTGGTAGAATCAACTCAGCCGAAACGTCTTTTTCGACCGACAGAAAGTTTTGGACATTGGCACTCAACACGACCTCATCACTTTCAACGAGAAACCGAGGAGTTTGCAGGCGAACGATAAGATCCTTGGTTGTACTTACTTCGCAGATCGCCTCCCCGACTTTTGTCTCTGGCGTCACGAGATAGCCGCGCATCCGCCATGTCGTCAATGATTCGGGGAAGGTAATATCGGCTACTGCCGATCCTTGATCATTGAGCTGCAAATTTGGCAACCAAACAGCGGTGTCCGAAAAATCCGTACGGATTTTGGATTCGATAAATTGCGGTGCAAATACACTGTCGGTGTTAGATGACTCCTTGCCAGCAGCCCGACGCGAGCGATTTGATCCGACCTCATTTGTATCCGCAGGATCGCCGCCACTTGCTGCCGCACCGCCCATTCCACCCATCATGGGTCGAGAGCCATCCTCCAAATGAAACTCGGGACAAACGAAGGTGCCTGAAGTATGGAATTTTCGTTGCTGCAATGTATGTTCAATACCGCTCAACCAATACTCGGTCCGGCGTTTCATAAGCAGTGACTTGGGACTTTGGCCGAACTCTTGCTGAATGTAAGTCAAGGACTTGTCGTATGCCGTGAGAGCTATCGATCCCGAAACGGGTTTGCCATTGGCGTCTGTTACATTAACCTGCACGGATCCCTTTTCCCCCGGCTGATAGTTCTGGCGGTCTGGACGCAGCTCAATCGTCAACAGGTCGTCAATTGGAGGAACATAGATTTCACACGATTCACTGAATACCTGTCCCGCATGCACCAGTGTGGCTTCGAAGAAAAAGTTGGGAACGTGCCTCGCTGTGAGCGGGATCTCAACGACTGTGGAGTGATTGGCAATATCAATGAACCGAAGATTCTTCATGGAATCGACAATCAGCAATCGTGAATTCGCTTGAGCTGTGTTGATTAAGAGTTTGGCTGACTCGCCCACTCGGTACGTACTCTTGTCCGGAATAATCTCCAAGTCACCAAATTTATACTTGTTTCCATCGAATTTCGGGCCATGCACCCAGATCGTCGATGCTGAAGTAACGGGATGTTGCCAGTCGTCGTGGGCCGAGAACTCAAGCCGGTACTGACCTTCGTGTGGAGTCTTGAAACTCAACTTGGCGTGTCCATCCGCATCGGTTTTTACAGGCCATGCAGCAACCAGTTCTTTCTCGAAATCTTGGGGGCTGTCCAATTTATTGACGGTATTGATTCGATAGAGCGACACTTTGCCTTCGGCGGACACGGCTTGATCGTTGGCGGAACGCATATCTATTTCGACATTCGACTCGCTGCCTGTTTCGTACCAACCGCGATCGAATCGGGTAAAAGCAAAGAACTGTTGCCGTGTAGCCAATACACTGCCGCTGCCTTTGATAGTTCGACGACTCTCATCACGAACCTCGACAGTGATCGTAAACTCGTGATCGAGGTCCTGTGCAAACCGGGCTGTATCGAAGCGGATCTCGGCAATTCCCTGTTCGTTCAACTGGGCCGTACCTTGACTCACTAATTCGTCCGGTGATGCGCCAAAGTAGAGACTGTCAAAGGACCAAGTCCGGTCGTCTTCCGTGGTCATCATGGAATCGCCTAGCCATGGATACAAATAGGAATAATTGCCAAATCCTTCGCCATACAACCAATCCCAGTCTGTCGGCATCTGGTAACTCGCCACATGATTTCGACGATCGATTTGGTAGCGAACCGCAGCTCCCGCAACGGGCCGACCAGTGTAATAGTCTGCTTGGACAACCGCCGTGATCGACTCGCCCAGTCGAGCGGTTTTCCTAGATGGCAATACCGAGACTTGGAATTCAGGCTTCTTGTATTCATCGACGCGGAAGGAACATATCTCAGGTTCCCAATCCACTATCGGATCCTCGATCGAAACACTGTACATGCCTAGCGGTGCGTCGTTACCAAGTTGCAGATTTCCACTGACACTACCGGTATCATCCGTCAGCAGCGAGAGCTTTCTGATTGTGCCGTTACTCGGCCCCAAAATTTTGACGTTAATTTTGGCGCCAGCCACGGACGGTCGGAATTTGCGCTGCGTAAGTTCACGGATCCAAATGCGGAAGTTAACGGTGGCTCCTGGTCGATAAAGCGGCCGATCGGTCGTGGCAGCGTAGGAGATTTCAGGTTCCTCAAATTGACTATTGCCATCGCTATTCAACCGACAAAACGAGATGTCCCCTCGCCTGGTAACGAGCAAAGCAAAAGAATCTTCGTCGTCTGTCGGTTGAAGATAGATTGCACCATCCTCGTCCGTCGTTAAAGTTGACCACTGATGGCGATTCTTTTCACTGACCGTTTGTATTTTTTCATTTGGCAGCGGTTGACCGGTGCGAGAATCGACGGCCCACAACAAGACTCCGTTGGCAATTGATTTTTGAATGATGGCGGCACCGGTGAGAATGACCAGTCCGTATGAGCTTTGTGTGGTGCCTGGAACGTGGGCTTCAATGATGTACGCACCGGCTTTGGTTACCGGAAATTCAGTCGAGTGCGTCGAGACGCGATCAAACAAGGGAATGGTTTGCGACCATTGCGCAGATTTTTCTCCGACGAATTCTTTTAGGTCTTTGTCGGCTTGCCAACGTTCAAAGGAGCCAAAATACGTAAGTTCCGACAAATCTCCGACTCGTTCGCGGTTGAGTAAGTAACGCTTTAAGTCGAACTGGCGAACGGTAAACTCAACTGATTCGGTGTTCCTGCATGCGAACCAAAGACTCGGCGAGCTACCAGCGGGGTAGACACCTGTCGAACCAAGCAACACATCGGCATGGTGAATGTTCTTGATTTGTGTCTGTGCAACGGTTGCGCGATTATCGGTTGGAAATTGCTTTGACAGTCGTTCATATTCGCCGATGGCTTTCGAGAATTGCTGGCGATTCTGATAGTACAAACCGCGCTGATAAATTGCTTCGGCAACTCGTCCGCTGTTGGAAAACGATTCCTCAATGCGACGCCAAATCGCCAGAGGACTCTCCGACGCCGAGAGGGTAAACACCTGAATATTGCTGCCGACAATCGCTCGCGCTTCGTCGTCATCAAGCTCCCAGAATTGTTTTAGACCTGCATCATTGCGTCCACGATTGAACGAGGGTTGCTCAACATATTGATAATTAAAGACAGCACGTTCCCAGGCGGGGTCGGAGTTGGGCCCGTAGATCCGACGCATCAAGTCCGCTCGATGAAGCAAGGCTTGAGCGAAAGCGTTTTTCGTTTCACTCGAATCGAGGCGTTCGATCTCGTCGAGTAAATAGAGAATTTTCCCTACACGTCCGACATTGACCGGATACTCGGCTGATATTGACCAAGAAACTCGTTTGCCGTCGCGATCGATGGGTATTCCCACTCGCCAGTTTCGGTAGTATGAACGATCGTCGCGACCGAAATCGTCGGCGTCAGACTGCAACTCTTCCCACCACCATTGCATACCAGTGTATCCGTACGCCCATCCCGATTTTTGGGGCTCGGTTACGCTGTCGGGATCCAGAGTCTTCAAAAGAGTAAAGTTGATGGCAATGATCTCACTGATCAATTGATCTTGAAGCGGCTTTGGTCCTTCCGTTTGCGACTTTTGAAGAATGGTCTGAAGAAGATGACGTGAAAATTCCAGATGCTTGATATAGCGTTCCAGACCGCCGAGTTCAATCAAATTTGTCGGCCAATAGCGGCGAACACTCTTCGAGAACTCGCGACTCATTTGAAAACTCAATGCGCGGCTTCGCGCATCGTTCCAGTCGAATACCATTAACGAGCAAATGATTGTTCGTTCCGCAATATGCCGCTGGATGTCGACTTTCGAAGAAAAAAGTTGGTCGTATGATGACCGCGCCTCGGCCCATTTCTGTTGATCAAAGAGTGCGTCGGCACGATCCAGAACGGTAGTTGGCTGTTGAGTTTGCCAGGCATGGCATTTAGGCAGGCTGGGAGCTGTCAGCTTCGAACCGCAAAAGACCACGGTGTGTGGCTCATACCTGGATGATCCGCAGCAGCAAATCGCCAGGACAATAACATTCAGAACAATTAGATTGAAACGGGACATGGTCGCTCGCTCCTGTAAGTTGAGGCAATTGCACCTCGTTCGAATTTGTTCCAAATTGGACGCTGCAATTTTCTTGATCAGTCGTAAAAGAGCCATCTTTCCTCAACGCAGCCAGTAACGCAGCCAGTCACATCATATCAGTTAGATTGGACTGCGGCGAATGATGCGCGGGCCCAACACCCAGCTCGGGGTGTAAGTTGCGGTTTGCGCAATTGGTGAAAAACGAGAGAATGTTGAAAGAACCACGCCAGGGGCCAGACCAAGCTTTTTTTTCGCCTGAAATCAGAACTCTCAGCCGCTGTTGTCGGTTGACGAATCCAATTCGGTGCTCCCAGTCCATTTCAACACTACTTCATATAGCCTTTACCAACGCCCGCCGACTTTTTCAGCGGCGTTGATACTTTGACGATAATCCATGGCGATGTCGAGCATCCTCGTCACATCCGGATCATCCACTGAAGAATGTTCACGGGCGAATCGGATTGCACGGTTCAGCCGTTTGGCTGCTTGACGCGGTTCGTTTGCTTGGGTCAATCTTGCTGACTCCCGAACGGCATCGGCAACTACGGCGATTGAATAGTTTTTCCACAAATCTGCAACTAAGACCACTTCATCAGCCTTGGATACAGTCTGATTTCGATCCAGCGTCACGACGGCAGAGTGTTCTCTCCTTTCACCGGTCAATGCATCGACAAAGCGAAGCGTGGCTCGCACCTGGATTGGCGAATCGGACAACAGCCATTCGCTCAGGACGATTTGCGTCGCGCCAGAATTCAAATCGTCCAGCCGGAGATCAGCGGCGCCATTTCTGTGGTTGGCCTCATAACCAAAAATCTTGTTGGGTTGCTCGGTTGCTGACTCGATCATCAATCGGACTTTCCTCGCCGCCGGTGAAAGCAGGCCGTCCAATTCCTTGACGAATGACTTCTCAATATCCTCAGCATCAGAAACGAAGTGAATCAAACCGTGCCCGGCATCAGCCAGTTCGCGGAGCAATTCCTGATTCAAGTCTTGGCCCAGCCCAATCGTGGAAAGCGAAATCCCCTGCTTGTTGAACACTTTCGAATGGGTTGAAATTTCCTCGGCGTCAGTTGTGCCTACGTTGGCAATTCCATCCGTTAGCAGAATCACGCGGTTAGTTCTGTTCTGGTCGAAATGCTGCCTGACTTGTTCGTATCCCAACATCAAACCGGCATACAGATTCGTCGATCCGCCCGCTTCGATGCGATTGATCGCATTTCGAATCTCAGTTTGTCTGGTCTTGCGACACGACTCCAGTTCAACGCAGGCTTCGTCGCTGAAACCAACGATGGCAACCCGATCCGTCGGACGCAGACGCTCGATCATCGACAGCAGCGATTTTTTTACATTTGCAATTCTGTCACCCGACATCGATCCGCTGCGGTCGATTACCAGGACGAGGTTCAACGGCGACATCAGCTCGGGATCAAGTGCACGGGGCGTCGCCAAACCGACTTGTACGACAGCCCGGTCTCCATCCAGTCGAATCCACCTCACGTCCAGGTGAACCCGTTCGCCTCCCTTGGGAAGCGGGATTTCGTGTCGATGGTAATTGATGAATTCCTCGACCCGAATATCTTTGATTTGCGGAATCAGGCCGGCCCGCGACAGCCCCATCGAAAAAGACGAAACACCGTCTTGAGCACAAACAAAAGGGGAACACGGCGATAACCCGACGATCATGATGCGAGCGAACGATACAATCAGGTTTTTCATGGATATGATCCTTGGTTGTGCTGTGGAACGACGGTTGTGTCAGACTGAATGATTGCTGTCGACTTATCAACGATCCTGATCGTCAGCTTCGAGCTCTTCGTTGCTCGTCGGTTCAAGTGAATCCAATTGAAGTTGCGCGAGGGATTTTGCATTTTCAATCTCATCGACCTGTTTTTCGTATTGCTGGTAGCGGAGATTCAGGTTCTCCAACTCTCGAACATGGGCGCGCCCGGACGTAAATTGGCTCAGCAATACTTCGATCTTTTCTAGCCGAGCCTGTTTTTCGGCACGGTCCAGCGAAACCGCCATCAGGGTGGGGCCGACCTGGGATGCGTCCTTTGCCCGGTTCCTGGTTGTGGCTTCGAGCAAACGTACTTTGGCTTCGATGAATTCGCGATTCGCGTCGGCGACCTCGGACGATGGAGCGCTACCTTTTTCGAAGAGCTGCTCAATCTGATAAAGTTTTTTCTCGCTTAATGCCAAGAGTTCCTGCAGGAGTTGGAGCGATTCTTTGTTTTCGTCCGAGTTGATTTTTGCATCCGCAATTTTTTGCAAGGCATCGCGCCGCGCGTCCAGCCCAGCCAAATCGATCATTAGTTCAACACGCTGCGTTTGCAGTGATGCAATAATGTCGCCAAATGAGTCCAATGAAAATCCGAGACTGTCCTGCTGAACCACTTTTTGAGCCCGCAATTCGTCGATTTTTGCGATCTCAAATTCAACCAATTCGAGTTTGGATGCCAAAAAGCTCAACCGTTCGATGGCCATCGCCTTCCTACTTTTCGGTTGTTTGGTCTCCGGGTCAGGGTTGGATACGTTTTGGCCTGCAACGCGATCGAACAACAACAACATACTTAGGCCGGTTATGAGTAATAGACGCGGAAATTTCGTATGGGCAGTCGACATGGAACTCTCCTTTTAAGGGTTTCAATTTTTCGGGGTGTCATTGTGGATTTTGATTTTCGGCGTTTGCCAGATACTGGCTGGCAATTTTGGCACCCGCCGATCCTGGATAACGGTTGATAACGTTTTGCATGTCATGACGAATCGATTCCGGCTTGGCACCCCAGAATTCTCCAGATTTGTCCGACAACGCCACGATTAGTGATTGGCAATCGGAAGGCGACAATTCCACAGCCGGTTCGGGCATGGCCAGTTCTGCCAGACGCAGCTCCGCTGCATGCAGTTTGATTCGCGAATTCAATGCTTCGATTTCCATGTTCAGTCGGTCAATCGCAGACTGAGGCGGTGAGGGGCGAAATGTATTTGCTTGCTGATCGGCGACAGTCTCCGGCAGTTTGGAATGCGTCTCGGTTTGCGCGACATCAGGCACGCGTTGAGCATCGTTTGGCCATGCCAGCCACGCAACAATCCCAGTCAAACCGGCAGCGATCGCCAATCCGACAAGCCAAATTTGCGATTTCGAACCCCATTCTCGATCAGGCGTCGTCGGCTGGTCGGGAATCGCGAGAAGTCGCTGTTTAAATTCACCGGGAATTGGTACCGATCGCAGCAGGTCATCAAGTTGTTGGTCGTTAAGTTTCATGATTCTGTTTTGTTCTGAATTCAGCGGTTCGTTCGATCAACCGTTTCAATTTTTCCCGACCACGATGCAATCGAGAAAGGACGGTTCCTCTCGGCAAGCCGAGGATTTCCGCTGCTTCCTCAACGCTGATTCCTTCCATCGAAACGAGCAAAATTGGCAAGCGGAACGACTCATCCAGTTTTCCAATCGCCCTTTGCACGATTTCTTGTACGTCGTCTATCGCCGGCTGTTCCCTATCCGGGATCGTTTCGGCAATTCCACCAGGCAATTCGCTGTATCGCGATTCACGCCTGAGCAGTTTCGAATACTGAAAACGCAATATCCCGAACATCCAGGCACGCAAGCGCGAGCGGTCACGCAACGAGGCGAGCCCCTGCCACGCCTGCAAGCAGGTTTCCTGAACCAATTCCGACGCCAAATCACTTTTGCCCGTCAACCGGAATGCGACGCGGTACAGCGAATCCGCATACAGTTCGACTGCTTGCTCAAACTCTCGCTTTGGCAGCTCGTCGATGGGCATGTTTGGAGTCGGAAATGTAGATCGGTTTGCACTAGAAGTACCTGGACACGGCTGCCTGATTCCCGCATTTTCCGAAAGTCAGAAAAAAAACCAGAATTGCCGGCGGTTCAACTCCCAATTCATCGCCCAAACCAGGAATTGGGACAAGGGGGGAATTGAGACCAGGGACACACCATCAAAAATACTATTTGATTCACTGCTTGTTTTCAGAAACGCGGCAATCACCACGATGTCAACGCGAAAGGTCGGTTGGAGTTGCTTTGGTTGAGCCGCGGGTTTGCAGTCTCCAAGCAGGAAATTTTGAAACACTTCAGCCATATGGAGTAGGGTGTGTGAAGCAAGTCACATCTCGTTGGTGTGTTGCGTCGGCATTACGGCCTTCACTTATTCCAGGCTTAACAGAGTTAGTTTGACTTGCGAAACACACCACCTTTTTGAGCCGACTTCACACACCCTACTTCTACTTCATTCGGCTGAAGTGTTACGAAATTTTCAGTTTCATTCCGACTGTCTGACGCCTCTACGCAGCGAGTGTTCTTTATTTTCCTTTATTTTCCATTTTCCCCCGTCGTAAGCTGGTGTCGCCCAAGCGACGCCGACCGTCTCGGTGATGTTGGCGTGGCCCCGGTATTCGTCGTCTTGGCGCCTTTTTAGTCATCCCGGATACAAGAACCGGACGCGAGTTTCCTGATACGAGAACCGGACGCTAGCGCGTTCCGGCTGATGTGCTTATGGATCAATGCTTATTCGTGATCGCTTCTTTTGCAGCGGCTACGGTTTCGTCAATGAGAATTTACCTCGTTTGGGTGTAGAATTCACCGAGACTTTCGTCATGTTGACTGCGATCCAAGCCGAGCGATTCTTGGTCGACATCAACTCGGAGCGGAACAATCATGTCGGTTATTTTGAACAGCAACAAGGAACCAAAAAACGAATAGGCTGCCACGATCACCAGGGCCAATGCATGGAACAGAAATGTTTGTGTTTGGCCGTGGATCAATCCGACTTCGCGCGCGAGTATTCCGGTCGCCAACATGCCCACCATCCCGCCGACACCGTGACAGGGGAAGACATCCAGCGTATCGTCCAGATTGGATTTCGACTTCCAATGAACCGCAATGTTGCTAAAAGGTGTCAGCGCCATTACTGCAATTTCATCGCAAACGAGGCCCTCACAAGTCAATCGCAGTTGAGTTCAAGCAGCACAACCACGTACGACGAAGTGCCGTTCGTACTTGGCACCTCAATATCGTTTAAGGGCCACCGCTTTTTCATTGCCCGTTCAAGTTCAATAACAATCAACATGCCCGGAACCACAACGAACTTGGGCAGGGAACAAAACTGGAACCTAGCGCAGTCCGACTTGATGATTTGAAACTGCTCGAATCGGGTATATTGTTTTACAGCGATTAATCGCCAACCAATCGCTGATTTGCTCCCACCCTGTTCGGTGGCAATTGGCTAGGCTCTCCGATTGAAGAAAAAAAAGCTCAACAATATGATTCAACCTTCCATCGTTCAACTGATCACTGTCGTTTTGATTGCGACCCCACGGTTCGCGTTTGCCGACGATACGGTCACGCCGTCCCCAGTTGGCCAACAGTCGCGGCCGAATATCTTGTTTATCCTGGCGGATGATTTGGGTTACGGAGACGTCGGATGTTACAATCCTGAATCGCGCATTGCGACGCCGAACCTGGATCGGCTGGCAACCGAAGGAATGCGTTTTACGGATGCGCATAGTCCTTGCACGGTCTGCTCGCCGACTCGATACAGTCTATTGACTGGGCAAATGGCTTTTCGAGTTCCCAACGGCGGCCGCGTTTTCAGTGGTGCTGGGGGGCCGTCACTGATCGCGTCCGATCGAATGACCTTGCCTAAAATGCTGCGCGACCAAGGGTACTCGACGGCTTGTGTGGGCAAATGGCATATCGGACTGACGTTTTACGATACCGACGGTCAACCGATTCATAACGGAGATCCCGATTCGATCAAGTTGATTGATTACACACGACGAATCGATGGCGGGCCGCTCGATTGTGGCTTTGACAAATTTTTTGGGACGGCGTGTTGCCCAACCACGGATTGGCTGTATGCCTATATCGACGGCGACCGCATTCCAGTGGTGCCAACAAAATTGCTCGACAAAACGAAACTGCCCAAACATCCTTACGCGAACGACAACCGTCGAGGCTGGCAGGCACCCGATTTCGACTTGGAAGAAGTCGACATGAAGTTTCTGGAAACGAGCCAACAGTTTCTTCGCGAGCACGTTCGTGAAAGTCCCGACAAGCCGTTTTTTCTGTTACATGCGACTCAAGCCGTGCATTTACCTTCGTTTCCCGGGTCATCCTTCAAAGGCAAAACTGCATCGGGACCGCATGGGGATTTTATTTTTGAGTTCGATCACATCGTCGGTGAATTGCTGAAGTCCCTTCGCGAGTTGGGAATCGCCGATAACACCTTGGTGATCATTACCAGCGACAACGGGCCAGAAGTTTCGACGGTGTTTCACATGCGTCAGGATTACAAACACGATGGTGCCCGACCGTGGCGCGGCGTGAAACGCGATAATTGGGAAGGTGGTCATCGAGTTCCGTTCCTTGTCCGCTGGCCTGGCAAAGTCCAGCCGGGGTCGACATCCGCTCAGATTACGTCGCTCTGTGATGTCTTTGCGACTGCCGCAGAATTGGTCGACGTAAATGTGCCCGACAATACCGCCGAAGACAGCTTTAGTATGTTGCCCCTACTGTTGGGCCAAGACAACGGACCGATTCGCCCCTATTTGTTGCAGCAGGGGTTCGCCGGCGCGCGCGATTTGGCAATTCGGCGCGGCAAGTGGAAGTATTTGGCGCACAAGGGTTCAGGTGGAAACAATTACGATTCCAATCCGGAACTCAAACAATATGCGTTGCCTGACACGGCACTCTCGGCCGCCGGCCAGTTGTATGATCTCGAAAGCGATCCTGGCGAGACCAAGAACCTGGCGTTGCAACATCCGGAGATCGCGAATGAACTGGACGCGTTGCTTAAGCAATCAATCGCAGCAGGACGCAGTCGACCCTTGGCGTCCGAAATTTCAAAGTAGGTCAAAATCGCCAGAGAGTTTTGACGACCAGAATTGGACTGGTCCCGTCTATTGGTTTGCTGCCTGGTACTTTCGTTTTTCTTCATCCAATCGTCGACTAAACTGCGGATGAACGGCAAACAACATTTGCGTTGGCTCGAAGCGAGTATCGATGACTTCCGGCGGACCAGTGGCCGCACACAACAAACACTGGGAAATCTTCAATTTGGTTTTTACTTTAACCGTTTTGGTGTTAATTGTGTCTTCGCCAGAGTGCATCAAGATTGAGATCAACCACCCCAAGGGCCCGAGTGCGACATGAATCAGGAGCGTGATCAAGAACATTCCGCAACCTGCTTGCGCTGCTCCCGGCTGCTCCACTAATCGGATATTCTTCACCCCAACTCGATGGTCGGTAAACATGCCGCAACTGCAACATACATTGGGCAACGGGTCATGGGCGGCCAGCCAAACGGGCTCCGCCACAGAATCGACATGAAAACTCACTGACTCGATCTCAAATCTTTCCCGCAACAGATTCTGTTAGCGCCGCTATCAAATCTCATTTTTGCTAGTTCGTTGATCAGAATTGAAAGGTTCACACCAATGAAACACAACAGCCATTAGACCCGCCTGGAAACCGTTTGGCGATTACCCGCCAGGCCAAAACTAACGCGGGAAGACCGACCTTGTGCCGCAGTTTGTGGGTTGGTGCCGGTTCCGCCACGGCGATTACTTGCCGGCCTCGATCCGGCCCAGCATGCGCAAGATTCCATCTAAGATTGTCAATGGATGAGGTGGGCAGCCGGGGATATAGAGATCGACTGGCAAGACGGAATCGCAACCATTGTGTTGTTCGTCATGACCGGAAAACGGTCCCCCACTAATGGCGCAAGCTCCGACGGCAATCACAAATTTGGGACGTGGAATTCCGGCCCAGGTTTTTTCCAAGGCCAGTTTCATGTTCGCCGTCACAGGCCCGGTAACGATTACGCCATCGGCATGGCGCGGCGAGGCCACAATCTTGATTCCAAACCGGCCCAAGTCGAAGACCAAAGTCGACAACACGTTGATGTCGGCTTCGCAGGCGTTGCAACCCCCGGCGCTGACTTGTCGCAATTGTAGCGAGCGGCCGAAGATCCGCAGGCTTTTTTCGTCCAAAGCCGCCGCCAATTCCAGCGCTCGACCATCGGTCATCAAGTCATCACGATGTCGCGTTGCCATCCGGAAGTCTTGCGAGTAGGCAATCGCTCCTTCGGGACAAGCGTCCATGCAGTCAGTGCAAAACAAACAACGGCCCAAATCCATTTTCACGCCGTCATCAATCTTGATCGCGTCGGTCGGGCAGGCAGCCGCACATTTTGCACAGCCCTCCGGGCACTTCGTAGAGTCGATCACCGGCAATCCGCGATATCGGTCCGGCAATTTAGGCATCTCGCCCGCCGGATATTGCATGGTCCGGTAGCCTTGTTGAAATCGTTGATTGATGATCTTGAACATTGATCTTTCCAAAGACTTACTACAAATCGTGTCCGCAATAACTCAGATTGAAACTCTTGTTGCACAACGGGAAATCCGAAATCTGTTGATCGCGGAGCGACATCGCCAATCCAATCCAGTTATGGAAGCTCGGATCAATTACTTTATAATGGGCAAACCGCGAATCGTCACCGGTGATCGCGACATGGCAAATCTCACCGCGCCATGCTTCTACCAACGAAACCGCAATTGAGTTGCGTTGCAGCGGTCGGCTGGATTGGCGAATCGGACCTGGCGGTAGCTGTGGCAATTGATCCAGCAAAAACTCGCAGGCCCGTTTGACCTCTTGATGCCGTACCCAAGCCCGACCATAGACGTCACCCGCGGGCCAGGTGCTAATCGGAATTGCCGCTTGAGGCGCGAAGCCCGTGGGGAAATCGCGGCGGATATCCCGATCGATGCCCGCCGCCCGCGCCGCCATTCCCACCAGTCCCAACGCATGCGAAGTATCCGTTGGAACGGTTCCCGTAATTTCAAACCGGGACAACACCGACGCGGCGGACCAGAGCAAATCGACCGCTCCGTTTACATCGCGATGAGCCCCCGCGATGCGAGTCAACAATTGTTGACTCATCTCCGAGTCGATATCAAAAGCGACGCCGCCAGGTCGAACCAGTCCGCGCCCGAACCGGCTGCCACATAGCAGTCCGCTGGCATTCAAAAAATCGCCGCGCAGTCTGCCACAATAGGACAACGTCGGCAAAAATCCAACATCTCCGGCCAACGCGCCCAAGTCGCCAGTATGATTCGCCAGCCGTTCCAGCTCTAAGGCCAATGCCCGAATCGCCAACCCGCGCATTGGCGGATCGATACCGGACAATCCCTCGATTGCTTGAGCATAGGCCGTCGAGTGTCCGATTGAAGTGTCACCGGCCAGCGTCTCCATGTAATGCAATGTCCGTTTGTCGGGTCCACCCACCAGTTTTCGTTCGATGCCGCGGTGTTGATATCCCAGTTCAATTTCCAGTGTAAATACCCGCTCGCCATGACATTGAAATCGGAAATGCCCTGGTTCAATCACCCCCGCGTGGACCGGTCCGACGGCGACCTCGTGAATTTCATCGCCATGAACCTTGAAATAGTCAGTTCCGGCAGGTTGCACGCACGGTAAAATCTGATCGCCAACCGCGCGGCCCCAGGCGTCGAATCGTTCATCATACGACGAGTGAAACCGAATGGGCTTCAGCCACGGGTGGCCATCCGGCACGACGCCCCATTGTTCAGCCAACTCCCGTTCGAACCAGTGAGCCTGAGTTACATCGCGAGTCAGGGCAGGATACCGTTGGTTGACATCGGTGGCGCAAATTGAAATTCGATGAGTCGTCGGACTGCTGGTTGCGGCGTAGATCCGCAATGAACCCGAATGGTTTGGCACGCCAAAGAGCGCCGACAAAACCGATCGTGGTTGCCCCAGTTGTTCTTGCAGCGTTTGCCTCAACGTCTCCAGCGATACCACCGGCACATCAACCAGCGGAATGGCCTGGCCATTGGTGGTTTCGACGCATTCTGTAACGGCAGTCATTGGGCGTGGTGCCTTCGGATGATCAGCGATGCAACGGGTAACCGACAGATAATAGTGTAGAATCGATGTCCAGCCAACAATCATTACAAAGTTGACAGGTTTGACGATCGGCACTCGAAAAGTCTCAGGCTGAAGATGACAATCAACATTGGAGAATCAGTCTCTATAAAAGTCTAAACCATGATTCATGAGAACGGGACTATTTCGACGTGAATTCGCACGAATTGATTCTGGTCAGTGGACTAACAGCCATTGGAAGTGGTCTTCCGGCTCTCGTGATGGGGCGCCGATCAAATGCGGGCCAACGGCTGTGTGCGACGATATTGGTTGCTGCAAACCTGGTGGGTATGTTTGCAGTGTATCGCTGGTGGACCGATGGTCCGGTTGCACCGTTGACTTTCCCCTCGCCACTGGGGTCTGCCGAAGTGGGCGTGGCACTGGATGGAATCTCGGCATTTTTTTTGTTGCCCGTGTTGCTGGTTACCGCGCTCGGGGCCATCTATGGAGTGCAATATTGGAAACAGTCCGAGCATCCGGAAAATGGTCGCCGGGTGTCGTTTTTTTTTGGCGTGATGACCGGTGCGATGACATTGTTGGTATCCGCACATGATGGCTTGTTTTTCCTCGCGGCTTGGGAAACGATGGCCATCGCGGCGATGTTCCTGGTGGCAACGGAAGATCATATCGAACAGACACGGAAGGCTGCCTGGTTGTTTATTGCGGCCAGCCATGTTTCCACGTTATGTGCGTTTGGTGTGTTCGCGATTTTGTTTTCCATTAACGGCTCATGGGAATTCGCCACGCTCAAACAGACCGGTACGCCGATGGTGCTGGTGCTGGCGCTATTGGCTTTTTTTGGATTCGGAACCAAGGCTGGCATTATGCCGATGCATGTTTGGTTGCCGTCGGCTCATGCTCAGGCACCGAGTCACGTTTCCGCGGTGATGTCTGGCGTGTTGATCAAGATGGGAATTTATGGCATTGTCCGGGTCGCTACTTTTTTCTCGGAGGTGCCGTTGTCCTGGGGGCTGTTTGTACTCGCGATGGGCACGATTTCCGCCGTGCTCGGCGTGGCTTTTGCTGTCGGACAACACGACATCAAACGATTGTTGGCCTATCACAGTATTGAGAACATCGGCATCATCGTCATGGGAATTGGATTGGCACTAATTGGAAAAGCGACGCACCAACCGTTGTGGATCTTGCTGGGAATTAGTGGGGCGCTGCTGCATGTTTGGAATCACGCGCTCTTCAAGTCGTTGTTGTTCTTGGGAGCCGGCTCGGTCATCCACAGCGTTGGCACGCGTGAGATTGATCTGATGGGAGGGCTATCGAAGCGGATGCCCTGGACGGCCAACTGTTTTCTGATCGGAGCAGTGGCGATTTGCGGATTGCCGCCGCTAAACGGATTTGTTTCGGAGTTGTTTATTTACCTGGGGTTGTTTCAAATGGTCCAGGCACCCAACGGATCGGTGGCGCAATGGGCGTCACTGGCCGCGCCGGCTTTGGCGCTGGTTGGCGCCTTGGCTGTCGCCTGTTTCGTAAAAGTTTATGGCATCGTGTTTTTGGGATCGGCTCGCAGTCCGGCCGCCGAACACACTCATGAAGCGGGACCCATCATGATTTTCCCGATGCTGGTCCTGGCAGGTTGTTGCGTGGTGATCGGTGTCATGCCGTCAAGTGTAGCACCGATATTGGATCGGGTCGCGGCCAATTGGGCAGGGCTCGATGCCGCCGATATGCTGTCAATCGCTGACGCGGCTCCGCTAACATCCATCAGCATCATGGCTGGAGTACTGACACTACTATTGCTGGCGGGAACCGGTTGGTTACTGCTTCGTGGCATTCGACAGGCACCCTCGACTGGGACTTGGGATTGCGGTTATGCGGCTCCGACGGCACGCATGCAATATACGTCTTCGTCGTTCGCCGAAACGCTGGTAAGTCTGTTCGCTTGGGCGCTCCAACCCAAAGTGCACGGGCCCAGTATCACAGGGTTGTTTCCGCAAGACGCCCATTTTGAAAGTCACGTCGACGATACGGTGCTGGAAAAAGCGGTTTGGCCGGCGACGCGTGCCGTAACGTGGTTGTTTGCCAAAGGTCGCTACTTTCAGAATGGCAGTATCCAAGCCTACCTGATGTACATCCTGCTGGTCATTGTATTTTTGTTGATTTGGAAATAGCCATGCGCGATGAACGACGACGCAATTCGAGAAACCGGGGGACAACTGATGTTTGAATCATTGTCGATCCATACAATGGTCCATCTCGTGGTGGCGTTGGTGTTTCCGCCGTTGCTGTTGGGAGTAATCAATCGAGTCAAAGCGCATTTTGGTGGTCGCCAGGGTCAGCCGCTGTTGCAAGTTTATTTCGACCTTTGGAAACTGGCGCATAAAGACAGCGTCTTTAGTGAAACGACAACTTGGGTGTTTCGATTTGGACCCGTCGTGGCGGCCAGCACGGCGGTGATCGCAGCAATGATTGTCCCGCTGGGCCACGCCAGCGCACCGTTGTCTTTCTCGGGTGATTTAATTTTGCTGGCCTATCTACTGGGACTCGGTCGTTTCTTTACGATGTCAGCGGCCCTCGATACTGGTTCGGCATTCGAGGGGATGGGGGCAGCGCGTGAAGCCACTTACGCTTGTTTGGCCGAGCCGGTCATTTTTCTCGGATTGCTCGTGTTGACGCGACTGACGGGTATGATGTCGATGAGTGGTTTGTTAGGGCCGGAACTGGCCGGTGCCTGGGAAGTTGGAGCGTCTTCGTTGTTACTGATATTGATCAGCTGGTTTGTCGTGCTGTTGGTGGAGAATTGCCGAATTCCATTCGACGATCCCAACACGCATCTCGAATTGACAATGATTCACGAAGTCATGGTGCTGGACCATAGTGGCCCCGCCTTTGGGATCATACTTTATGGCGCGGCGGTGAAGCTGTTTGTTTTTTCGGCGCTCCTTGTTCGGTTGGCGATGCCGGTACAAACCGGAATTGTCGCGTTGGACTGGGTTGTTTTTCTCGTGGCGATGTTGTTTGTGGCCGGACTGATTGGCGTCGTGGAGTCCACGATCGCGCGATTGCGGTTGCCAGCAATTCCGGGTTTGTTGGTTGGTGCGGGTGTGCTGTCCCTGTTCGGTTTTGTATTGGTATTAAGTCAATAATGAATTCGCACATTCTCGAACCCTGCCTGGTCCTCGCGTTGTTGATGAACTTCTACGTATTGGGCGTATCGCGATTGAATGCGTTGATCAAGGGTGTAGCGGCACAGGGTGTATTGTTAGGATTAATGTATCCGGTGGCCCATCAGGGTTTTTTGCCCGTGGTTGGTGGTCCGGAAAGCAGTTTGAATGTGATTGGGTGGCTGCGGTTGCTATTATTAACGCTGGTAATCATCGGCATCAAAGGCTGGGTGATTCCCAGGCTCTTGTTGCGTGCGGCAGCCCAGGCGGAATCGAAGACGACCGTGAGTTCGATTATCGGATTTATTCCGTCGCTGTTACTGGGCGCGGTCGGGACCGGTGCTGTGATGCAGTTTGCTCGGTCTTTGCCCTTGACGCAGAATCACCATACCCAGTTCCTGATTCCGGCCGCTTTGGCGACGGTGTTTGTGGGCTTCCTGTTACTGGTCACGCGCCGCGAAGCGATTGGCCAGGTATTGGGCTACGTGGTGTTGGAAAATGGAATATTCATTTTTGGACTATTGTTAATCGAAGTAGTTCCGCTGATGGTTGAGTTGGGAGTCGTACTCGACTTGTTCGTAGGTGTGTTTGTGATGGGCATTACTGTCAATCACGTCAGTCGAGCATTTCCCGAAGCCAGTTCGGAACATTTGACCAGTTTGCGCGAGTAATGGCTGAACGATAAGTAATGGCTGAACTATAGAAAGAATGCGATGGTACAGAGACGATGATGCTGTTACTGATCCTGCTCCCGATTGGCTTGGCGATTGTCGCACTGCTGGTTCCGTCGAACCGTTTGCGCCCTTGGCTGGTGCCGTTGGCCGGTGTATTGCACTTGGGTCTAACGGCATGGCTCGTGTCTCAGGGAGACCAGTGGATGCTCGGTCGCTGGCTAGCGCTCGATTCACTTAGCCGATTATTTATCTGCGTGATCAGCTTGGTCTATTTCCTGTGCTCGCTATATGCCCCGGGATATTTGCTGACTCGCGGCGAAAGACCGAACCGGGTTATGTGCGCCTGTCTGCTGTTGTTCCTGGGACTGACCAGTCTCGTTATTCTGTCGCATCATCTCGGATTGATGTGGATCGCGATGGAAGCCACGACGCTCAGTTCGGCGTCCGGGATTTACTTCAACCACAATCCGCGATCCTTGGAGGCGACCTGGAAGTATCTGCTGATCGGATCGGTGGGTATTGCCGTGGCGTTGTTGGGCTCGTTTTTTCTCGCCTACGCCATGATCCAGGCGGGCTCGGAATCGACGCTGTTGCTTGACGAGCTAGTCGAACATTCGCACAAACTTTCGGTTCCGTGGTTGCATGCCGCATTCGTGCTGTTGATTGTCGGATACGGCACGAAGATGGGGTTGGCACCCATGCACACCTGGAAGCCGGATGCTTACGGCGAGGCCCCGGGGATTGTCGGTGCATTATTGGCTGGCGGAATGACGAATTGCGCGTTTTTGTGTTTGTTGAGAATTTATCACATTGCTCACATTGCTCATGATGATGCGTACGCCAACAGAATCATGCTGTTCTTTGGTTTGTTTTCCATGGCGACAGCCGCGGTCTATATGGCTCGACAAAAAGATATCAAACGGTGTCTGGCCTATTCCAGTGTGGAACACATGGGAATGCTGGCGTTCGCCGTGGGCATTGGCGGGCCGGCCTTGACGGGAGCCTTGTTGCATGTGCTGCACAATGCAATTTGCAAAGTCGGATTGTTCCTTTCGGCCGGCAACATCCATCGAGCCTATGGCAGTAAATCAACTGACGAAGTTCGTGGTGTGTTGCGCAGGCTGCCCGTCACCGGAACTTTGTTGTTGGTCGGATTTTTTGCGGTGACCGGTGCGCCGTTGTTTGGCCCATTTGTCAGTGAGTATCAAATTGTCGCCGGAACTTTTTCGTCGGGTCACCCGGTTTTGGGACTGACGTTTCTGGCTCTGATGATGCTAGTCTTTTTGGGAATGGGAAATACACTGGTAAACTGCTGCCTGGGACCGGTCCCCGAGGCCAGTGAGACATCCCGATTTCGAGATCATTTTTCCATGGTCGCCCCAGCCATGATTTGTATGGCCTTGACGTTGTATCTCGGACTCCACACGCCACAGTTTTTGGCCGACATGGTTGCGGATGCCGCTGCATTTCTGGCACGATCACCCGATTAATCGAAAGACAAGAATACTTTTTCGAAACCATGAACATTCTTGTGATTGAAGACGATCGAACAATCGGGAAATCTCTGGTGCAGGGTTTTCAGGAGTCGGGGCACGATTGTCAGTGGGCGACCGGGGGCCGATCGGGGTTGGAGAAAGCTTCCACCCAGCAAGCCGACGCAATCGTTTTGGACTTGATGTTGCCCGAGATGTCGGGCCTCGAATTGCTGCGCACCTTGCGCGAACTTGGGATCAAAACACCGGTAATTATTCTGACAGCCAAAGGTGCGGTCAACGAAAAAGTTGAAGGCTTGGAACTCGGCGCGGACGATTACCTGGTCAAGCCGTTTGCGTTTGCGGAATTGCGGGCACGCGTTGAAGCCGTCTGCCGCCGGACATCCAGTCGCCCTTCGGCAATATTGGTCGTAGGCGATTTGACGTTGGACCTGACGATCCGCCGCGCAGAAATTGCGGATCGAGAAATCGACCTGACACCGACCGAATTCAGCATTCTGGAATTGTTGATGCGTCACGCAGGTCAAGTCGTCACACGAAAAATGCTGTGTGAGCACGTCTGGGGATTCGAATGGGATGGTCCCACCAACGTGATTGAGGTTCACATCACTCGACTGCGAAAAAAACTGGACAAAAGTGGCCAGTCATTTGTCGCGACAGTGCGGGGCCGCGGTTACTCCATCTATGCCGGAACTTGATCACCAATTTTCTTGGGATGACAGAACGTAGCTGGGTCCCATTGGCATTGACCGGACGTCAGTTCATCCAGGGACGGAATTTGCGCAATTCACCTCATCGTCCGTACCAGGGATTCATGTTCAACTCATTCCAATTCGGCAGCTGGATCATCAGCGCTGCAAATCGTATTGGGTGGAATTGGACGACTACTGTCATCAAGCCAATCGCGACGTCGAGCGAGACGCATTGCCAGCCAGTCACCCCAGGATGTTTCGATAAACTTTGAAACGGATGAGCAAAGGGTTTCCAGCAGATTGCGATGTTTCGGCTGAAAAAGTTGCGATGTTTGCGTTTTTTTAGCCAACTTTTGTGCCCCCAAGTTGACTTTTTTCCGATCGCAATCATTCTCGATCAAAGGGGACAATTGAGATTTTCTGGTGAGAATTTTTGTGAGGCTTCACCCGTGCGAAGAATATTGTTTGGATTTGAACCTCTCCGCAACCGGAAGATCCTCAAGCAGATCGACAACACTCGGTTTGCAGCCGAATTCCGTTCGTTTGATTCGCCGCTGGATTGGGAAAAGTTCGACGCCATCATTCCATTGACTCTGCCCGACCAATGGCACTTGCAACGGGTTTGTCCCGAGCTAAATGGCACCCGTTTCCTGATCCCGAATTGGCCGGTTGTCGAATTGGCTCACGACAAGCCACGGTTCAACCGTTTCCTCTGCGATCAGGGATTGGATGCTTATGTTCCCTCTATGGGCAACTGGCAACGGTATCCCTTCGTACTCAAAAAAAACCGAGACGCCGGGGCCGAGCATACCCATTTGATTGAATCGATAGTCGACGAACAGCGATGGACTGCGGAGCTAACGAGTGCGGATTACTTCTGTCAGGAATATGTTCCGGGGCAGGTGGAATACACGACGCATCTATTGTTTGATGGCGGCGTCCGTTATCAGATGAGTGTCCGATTCGATTCAAACCAGCCGTTGTACATTCGGGGGGTCGCTAGCCAGGCCAATCGGTGCATCCGGACGAGTATGGTATCGCTGCCCTATGAAAACGTCTTCAGCCGTATTCTGGACTTGATCGGTTATCGCGGGACTTGTTGTTTCAATTACAAACTGATTGAAGGGCGACCGATGATTTTCGAAATGAACCCTCGTTTTGGCGGCAGCCTGCCGCTGGATTTGAACAATTACCTCGACACCGTGCTCAGTGTTCTTGGACACACAGAATCGCACTCTGAATTCCAAAGTAGTCGTCAATTTTCGTGATGTTGGACTCGGATCGCCGACCGTGGGCGGCGCCATTTTCGCGACCGACCGGTCGATTCAGGTAAATGTTTTTGAGGCTTGGGTTTTGCATTCGTTCGCTTACAATGTCGGCAGTTGTCCCATCCGTCATTTTTTTCAGTGAGAAACCCAGTGCAACGATCGAACTTACGAAGTCTGTTCTGTGGCGTCGCAATTTTTGCCGGCGTGTTCGGTATCTCGAATTCAATCGCTTCGGCCCAACAGCGTCGCCCATCGGCGGCCAGCGGTGCGGGAATCGTATCCAATGTTGATTGGCACGAAGATGGCAAGTCGGTCGAGTTCACCTCCGAAGGTCAACGGTTCCGTTTCGATTTGGTGACCAATACTAGGTCTGCAGTTGAACCCGCCGAAGTCGCTCCACAAGACGCGGCCCCTCCGGCGGTGCGACGCCCAGAAGGCCGTCGTTCCGTTTCTGAGAATGGCAACACGGGAAAATACCTTGGCCAACCGGAGCGCGGGCGGCAATACACGAATGTCGAATCACCGGATAGCAAATGGGAAGCCCAATACAAGGATTGGAATCTGGTATTGATAAATCAGGAATCAAAAGAGGTGGTTGACGTAACCACCGATGGCAATGAAAACGTTCACTACGGCACCGCCAGTTGGGTCTATGGAGAAGAGTTAGATCAGAATAAAGCAATGTGGTGGACGCCTGATTCGAAAAAAATTCTGTATTACAAATTCGATGATACGAATGTCGAAAAGTTCTACCTGTTGCGTGGCTGGTCCGAAATCAACACGAAACTTTATCCCGAGTATTACGCCAAGGCCGGCGCCCCGAATCCAATTGCTGAACTGTTTATTTATGATCTCGAATCCAAAAGTTCGACACGCGTTGAAATCGGTGGATCGGGGGACGAGTACATTTACGGAATTCGCGTGTCACCGGAGGGCGATGTGATGCTCGTGAATTGGACCGATCGCTTGCAGCAGCATCTCAAAGTGTTGACGATTGATTTGGAGAGTGGCAAGTGCAAGACCATTATTGAGGAGAACCAGGCTACCTGGCAGGAGAATTCGCCTGCCATGACGTTTCTACAGGACCAACAGTGCTTCCTCTGGCCGTCGGATCGGACCGGTTTCACGCACTATGAAATTCGTAATCTGGCCGGCGAAGTCTTTCAAACCGTGACCCGTGGCGATTTCCAGATCAGTTCGTTTGAAGTGCTGGAAGACGATCATCTGGTGAGCTTTGTCGCTAACAGCCCCACCACCAATCCCTATTACCAACAGTTTTACTTGGTGGGACTGGATGGCAGAAATCAGCGTCGCGTCACGACTTTGGAATATCACCATTCCAATTTCCAGCTTTCGCCCGACCGAAAATGGTTGATTGCCCAATACGAAGAAGTTAACCGCCCCCCGTGCACAGCCCTTTACCAAACGGATGGTAAATTCTTAGCCAATCTAGCCGAGAGTGATGCTGCCACGGCAGCCAATCTCGCCGAAATGTTTTCGTTCAAGTCCAACGATGGCAAATTTGACATTTACGGCGTCCTCTACAAGCCGAAAGATTTTGACCCCAACAAGAAATATCCGCTGATCAACTCGTTGTACGGTGGCCCGGATTCAAGAGAGTTTGGCCCGAGTTATGTCGCTCAACAACGTCCCGAATGCGAGCGTGGATACCTGGTAGTAAAAGTTAACAATCGAGGCACAGGGGGACGGGGCAAAGAATTTCTCGGAGCCGCCTATTTGCGACTGGGCGACATCGATATTCAAGATCATGCCGATGCGATTCGATTTCTTGCCAAGCGGCCCTATGTCGACGGGAATCGAGTGGGAATCGTCGGGCATTCCTACGGCGGATTCATGGCGGCATTGGGGATTTTTAAACATCCCGATGTGTATACGGCCAGTGTGGTCCGGGCCGGCCCGACCGATTGGCGGAACTACGATACGATCTACACGGAACGGTATATGAGTACGCCGCAACTCAATCCTGAGGGTTACAATGCCGGTGCGGCGATGACCTACGTCAATGATTTCAAGGGGCAGGTGCTGATCATGCATGGCATGGTCGACGACAACGTTCATCCCAACAACGCGTTCCAGTTAATTGAAGCAATGGATCAGGCCGGAAAAAAATATGAGAGTCGCTTTTGGCCAAACGGCGATCACGGATTGGGACGCGGGGCTGGCGAAACGCAAGACGAATTTTTCGATCGAGTACTGAAACCCACCGTTAACGTGCCGGAAAAATCAGAATAGCGAGAACTTACCAAGTCAGCCGATTTTGGTTTGCCCGGCAGCGATCAGGCCGATGCCCGGAACAAACCGTCCGGTATGTGACATGTAGTGGCGGTATTTATCGCCAAATTGTTCGATGGCATCCCGCTCCTCGGAGCGGGCCAATCGGAGATAGACCCACCAAAGTATTGGGAGCGTCACCAGCGTGGGAATTGTCGGCCAGTTGATTACGCTACCTAACAAAAACAGAAAGAATCCGGTGTACTGCGGATGTCGGATGTAGCGATACAATCCGGACTGTGCAAGCTTGCCGGCGCGGACGGCCTGATAAAGTTGTCGCCAGCCGACAATTGCCAGAAGTGCACCGATGACAATCAAACTCTCCCCAACGACCGTGCAGACGAATTGCGCCCATTCGATTGAACTTTGATTGGCGCCAAAAATTACGGGCCACAGGTGCCCGTTAAAATGTCGTTCGGCATCCTGTTGAGATCGACCGAGCCAGCCCATCACGAAGTACGCGGTCAAGGGCGTTCCATACATTTCAGCGTAGAGCGCAATCACCCACGCTTGAGCGGCACCCGCCGATCGCCATTCGCTCTTTTTCCTCGGCCTCAACACACCATACAGAAAAAAACTCAGGAGCACGACGTAGATGGCCACTAACCACCAATTGAAATAGCCAATCCGCAAAAAATCGCGTGGGAAAAACTCAAACATGTTTCGCAGTTGCCCATTTTCAGCCAAGCTTGATCATCGGTACGATGTTGGATTCGCCGACGTGCTCACACAGCCGCGCGGGATGACCGCGACCGAGGAACGTAACTTATATCCGGTAGGCAGTCGTGCCGCTGTGATTGCGTAACCTTAACTCAGAATTGACCCGTAAAGTCGTTTTTTTGGCGGCTCTTGTTTCGAACCGTCAGGCGACCTACTCGATTTCAAATCGTTCCAGTAATCGGTACAGCGATCGACGATTGATACCGAGAGCTTGGGCGGTGCGTGTTTTGTTTTTGTTATTTCGTTGAAAGGTCTCTTCGACATGGATTCGATTGAGTGTTTCCAAATCGCATGAGTCGAGAACGGCAGTAGATAATTTTTCCGATTTCGAATCGACAATTGCGGGTGGTAGATTTTTCAGTTCAATCCGATTCTCGTCGGCGAGAACTTTCGCCCGTTCGATCGCATTCTGCAATTGGCGGACGTTGCCAGGCCAGCTATAACTGACCAGCCGCTCCATCACGGCGGGGTCGATGATCCAATCTTCCCCAGCAAATTTCTCAGCCAGCAGGCGGATATCTCCGGAACGTTGACGCAGTGGTGGGAGTCGAATTTCGAGCACGTTGATCCGGTAGAACAAATCTTCGCGGAATTTTTTCTCGGCAACTTCTTTTTCCAGATCCCGATTCGTGGCCGCGATGACGCGCACCTGAACGTGTCGCTCCGTAATGGAGCCCACTCGACGAAGCGAGCCATCTTCGAGCACGCGCAGCAATTTGGTTTGTAAAGCTCCGCTCATTTCACCAAACTCGTCAATGAACAAAGTTCCCCCGTCGGCGATTTCAAACAACCCCGGCTTGGCCGCAATCGCTCCGGTGAACGAGCCCTTCTCGTGGCCAAATAATTCACTTTCCAATAACTGTTCAGCCAGTGCCGCACAGTTGATTACGACCAAAGGTTGGTCGGCCAGTGCACTGGCTCGATGAATGGCTCGTGCGACCAGCTCTTTACCCGTGCCACTCTCACCCTGGATCAACACCGTTTTATCGGATGCGGCGGTTCGTTCGATCAGGCGAAACACTTCCTGCATCGCCGGTGACTGGCCGATAAGCTCACCGACAGATGTCTGTCGTTTGATTACTTCTTTCAATCGGATGTTTTCTTTTTCCAGTTTCTGCGTTTCACACGCACGCTTGATCATCCGTGCCAAATCCTCTAATCGAGTCGGTTTGGTCAAGAAATCATAAGCGCCTTTCTTGATCGACTCGACTGCATTCTCAATGGTTCCTCCGCCGGTCAACATGATTACCTTGGGCGGTGAATCACGTTTCATAATTTCTTCGAGCACGCGCATGCCGTCCATGATCGGCATGTGAATATCCAAGATCACGACATCGAATCGTTTGTTCGTGGAGACATTCAGAGCCTCTTCACCGTCTTCCGCTTGATCGACGCGGAAGCCGAGCCGAGCGAAATATCGCGCCGCCGATTCGCGAAAATCTCTTTCGTCATCAACAATTAACAAACTAATTTCGGCAGACTTGGTCTGGGGGCTGGGTGAATCTGTAATGGAGTGCATGGCAGGGGAACGCGTCTGGTGGCGGGTGGAAAGAGATGAATTCATGTTTCGGACCAACTGTGTTGTAGGTTGGGGAAAAATCAGCCAGTCGGAGTTGATAGGGGGATCGGTTAAGGGGAAGACAATACGCTAATTAATCCAAACATACTACGTTGCCTATGCCGCAAACGCACTGAACTTAATTGCCGAAACGGGATAGTTCGCATTTAATATCACGACCGCAGTAACACCTTTCATCAATATTTGCTGCAAACCGGCCCGACCACGCGTGCACCGCTCGATTGCGCGAGCAACGATGCATACTCATTGGCTGCACAGTGAATACTAAAAAAACGCTGGGAACAAGGATTTGGTGTGGGATCATGGCGACCCTCAAGCTGGACGATTCATCGGGCTTGACAGTGCAAGCCGTGTGCCATTTTGACAAGTCTCCTTCCGCAAGGGCCAAACGCGGTGATTCAATTTGTCGAGGAAACTATCCTGTGGCGGTTTCGACAACTGGAATTCGAGACGATTTTTTCTGGATCAACGGCAACTCAACCACGAATCGGGCACCTCCTTGCTCCGCGGCAGTGACATAGATTCGGCCGTCATGAGCTTCCACATATCGCCGCGATAACGCCAAACCCAATCCCGTTCCTTTTGTTTTTGTCGTATAGAAGGGGAGAAAAACTGTCTCGAAGTCCGCCTCGGCGATGCCTCCCCCATTATCCGAGACTTCCAATCGAATGATCGACTCACCGGTCCGTGCGCGTTTCTCCCAGCTCAATCCAACTTGAATCAATTTTGGATCGTGACCGGCAAACCAGGCATTCTCCAACAGGTTTCGAATGACGCGTTTGATGCGGTCGCAGTCGAGCAGGCAGGAATTGGGAAATTCAGATTGCACTTCGATGGAAAACTGTGGAGAACGTTTCGAAACTTTGGCGTCCAACATGTTTTGCCAGACTTCTCGAACTAACTGTTCCAGCGAACACGATCGACGTTCAAGAATAATGGGTGCCGCATAGCAACGCACTTCTTCCAGCATCGAATGCAAATCGTCGAGCGCTTTCTGGACCTTTTTTACCAACGCTAAGCTCGCCGGCACATGTTCCAGATCCAACGCCAATTCGGCCAAACAGGCATGGCTACGTTGAAATGCGTTGCGGCTTTCGTGAGCCATGCCGGATATGGTTTGTCCGATCGCGGCCAGTCGCTCGTTCATCAAAAGCTTGGATTGCAATTGAGCTTCGAGCTGTTTCGTCTTCGTCAGGTCGCGAACAAAGCCGGCAAATACGCGACGATCAGGCAATTGAATCTCATTGACGGCCAAGTGAATTGGAAACTGGGTTCCATCCTTTTTTAACCCCACCACTTCGCGGCCAATTCCGATGATCTTGCGAATACCAGTCGCCAGATAGTTCTTGAGATAGCCGTCGTGTTCATCGTGGTAAGGGGCGGGCATCAATTGACTGATGTTTTTTCCTACCAATTCAACCTCGCTATATCCGAACAGGCTCAACGTCGCCGGGTTTACGGTTTCAATGAGGCCCTGCTGATTGATGGTAATGATCGCATCAACGGCGCCATCATGAATCGCCTCCAGTGTGTGATGATGTTGTTGATCGAAACTGGAGAAACTATCCACAATACAACAGTCATCAAATCAGAGTTAATGTTGAAACGCCGGAACTCGACACGTTCCGTGAAAATCAATGGAGTCTGTTATCGCCAATGGAGCCGGATTGTTCAAGGGTCAAAGCAGACGCCACAGCGCTAACGCAATTTTTATTGAACTTGCACCGATTTCGATTTGCCGCCTGGCTAAATTCCCATCATGGCCAGGACATCGGTGACTTGTGAGAGCAATCGGGTGACGCCAGGGTGATCCGTTTCGAATCTCCGAATCCGCTCCAACAACGCTTGGCCTTCGGCTTGACGGTCCGCAGATTCGTCGGCCAATTTCTGACGATCGAGAATTGCGCCGGCATCGGTAACTAATTGCCCCAACGCATCAATCGTCTCTTCGTCGACCTGTTGAGCCAATTTGTGATTATTGTTGATCGCGGCCAGTGCTTCGTGTAAGTTGCGCAACTTGACCAGAATTTCAGTGTTCGACATGTTGTGCTCCCTCTACCAGATCTCCACGGCGCGCATCGTACTCATCGTTTCCCATCGCGGGGCAGACTTCGGTCGAAGGGCAGTTGCTGCAAGCCACGCGAATCATGTCAGCGGGACTGAATACCCGTTGTTGGGTGTGGCAAAGCTCAAACAACTGATGCAGTGTGGAACAGACCATGTGGATTCTCCAAAATTTAGACGATCGATGTCGAAAGTTGCGAGGTGAGGCATGTCCACTGACAAGCAATTTTCATACCCAGTCATTAATAGCCGCGAGTTCGTTTGACCGGACGCCAGCACTGGGTGATTGCGCGGGCAGTCATTTCGGATTGGGGTGATTGAACGAGCCGCATAATCGGGATTTTTGCCGCCCGTCGCAGGAAATCGATTGCCTCGTCTGGCGCGGTCTCAACGGAGAAAGCAAATGGCCAGGATTCGAAGAACACCGACAGCCAGCAATGAGCGAAAGGGAACGCGCGCGAGCGACATCGCACAGCGGTATTCGGTTGCCGAAGTCACAAACAGATGATCCTAAACAGGGTTGCCACCAATTCTTTTGAACTGGCAGTTATGCCGACTCAATTTGCGAATTCACCCACGGAAATTTTGCTCGTTTGCTTGGCAACGCAATTCGATTACCTGCGACATTTCAGGCCCACCAAACTTTGGCACCACCTTTGCCTTCGGACCGGATCGAAGGCAAGCCGGATTGCCGCAGTTTTGTTTTTTCCCATGCCAGAGTTATTCACAATGAATGTGCTTAATCAGCCTGTTGGTTCTTCAGATCTGCAGACTTCACCGAAACCGGTGCTCGAGAGTTTTTCTTACGATGATCAAATCGTGCGCATGTTCATGGTGGCGACCATGGTTTGGGGGATCGTTGCCACCCTCGTGGGACTAATCGTCGCAATTTTGTTGGCGGCGCCGCAGTTGTCTTTGACCGAGTACATTTCGTTTGGCCGACTTCGACCGTTGCACACCAATGCAGCGATCTTTGCCTTCGGTGGCAATGCCATTTTTGCGGCCGTCTACTATTCGACGCAGCGATTGTGCAAGGCACGAATGTGGAGTGATTTGCTCAGTCGTCTTCATTTTTGGGGTTGGCAGTTGATCATCGTGTCCGCCGCTGTGACGTTACCGCTGGGGATTACTCAATCGAAAGAATATGCCGAATTGGAATGGCCGATTGACATCGCCATTGCAGTGGTGTGGCTGTTTATTTTTGGTGGTAATTTTCTAATGACGTTAATCAATCGGCGGGAACGCCACATGTACGTGGCACTTTGGTTTTACATTGCGACCATTGTGACAGTGGCGATCTTGCATGTGTTTAATAATCTGGTGGTTCCTTGGGGGGCCTTCAAGTCCTATCCGATCTATGCTGGCGTGCAGGATGCGATGATGCAGTGGTGGTATGGTCACAATGCAGTGGCATTTTTTCTGACCACGCCGTTTTTGGGATTGATGTATTACTTTTTACCCAAGGCGGCGGAACGACCAGTGTTTTCATACAAATTGTCGATTATCCACTTTTGGTCGTTGGTATTTATTTACATTTGGGCGGGCCCGCATCACTTGCATTACACATCCGTGGCGACTTGGGCATCGTCGATGGGGATGGTGTTCTCGTTGATGTTGTGGATGCCCAGTTGGGGCGGAATGATCAATGGATTGCTAACTCTCCGCGGGGCTTGGCATAAAGTCGCAACCGATCCCGTGCTGAAATTTTTCGTCGTAGGCATCACGTTTTACGGAATGTCGACGTTCGAGGGTCCGATGTTGTCAATCAAGTCGGTCAATGCCCTGTCGCACTATACCGACTGGACGATCGCTCACGTGCACGCGGGGGCACTCGGTTGGAACGGCTTCATGACCTTTGGCATGCTGTATTGGTTGCTACCGCGCGTATTCCAAACGAAATTGTGGAGTACCAAACTGGCGACGTGGCATTTTTGGTTGGGCACGTTGGGTATTTTGTTGTACATCATCCCGATTTACGTCGCGGGATTAACTCAAGGATTAATGTGGCGCGCTTTTACTCCCGATGGAAATTTGGCTTATCCAGATTTTGTCGAGACGGTCAATGCGATCGTGCCGATGTGGTGGGCGCGCGTAGGTGGTGGTGCACTGTACATCGTAGGTATGCTATTGATGGCGTACAACTACTTTATGACCTGGACCACGCGGCCGTCGGTCTATGAAGTGCCGGTCTTACAAGCCGCGCGATTGACGAAAGAATTTGCCGATCAGCCGATTCCCGAATCCCGCCTGAAAAATGCGCCCGTCATGAACGTGGCCAACAAGATCGATGTGTGGGAACAGGCGGCATGGCACCGAGTCTGGGAGCGATTGCCGGTGCGATTTACGGTTTGGGTAACGATTGCGGTTCTGTTGGCGTCGGCGCTGGAACTAGTACCGACATTTCTGATTCGCGCCAACGTGCCCACGATTGCCACCGTTAAGCCCTATACTCCGCTAGAATTGGCGGGGCGCGATATCTATATCGCCGAGGGCTGTTACAACTGCCACTCACAGCAGATTCGACCCCTGTTTGCCGAGACGGAACGCTATGGCGCCTACTCAATGGCGGGCGAAGGAATCTACGACCGTCCGTTCCAATGGGGATCGCGTCGCATCGGACCTGATCTGGCGCGCGAAGGTGGCAAGAACTCACATCAGTGGCATTTGCGACACTTCATTGATCCGCCGTCGATGACGCCCGGCAGTGTGATGCCAGCCTATCCGCATTTTCTGACCAACAAGCTGAATTTCAATTCGATCCCGGCGCGGGTCAAAGCCACCGCCATGTTGGGGGCACCCTATGATCGAGAGTTGACCGAGTCGATCGAAATGGCGCGCGAGCAAGCCAAGAAAATTGTGGCTGAATTGGTCGTGCAAAACGAAAAGGCTACATTCACCGATTCGACAGGCGAAGTCATTCCTCTGGAAGAAACGTATATGATCGCCATGCTGGCCTACATGCAACGGATCGGTATCGATTTGTTTGCCACCGAGGTGCCAGCCGGAGAAGTTCCAGCCGCTTCGCCAGGGGCACCGCAGCTTGAAAGTGGTCCAGCGGCAGAGCCCGAGGTTCCCGCATTGCCACCCCTAGCGAAAAATCCATAGCCAGCCGCTTCGGCAATTTTCGATTCAAAAAAAGTAGAAAGAACCCATGATCAAACTAGTCCTCAGTCAATTCAACGCATCGATCTTCGCGGAAGCGGCGCTAGTGATGTTTGCGATCGTCTTCATCGCAATCGTCGTCCATACGCTGCTGATCAAGACGGAAACGATCCACGAACAGGCCAATATCGTGCTTGGCGACAAAACGGAGAAACACGCATGAGTGGCGACACAGTAGAACCGATGTACGAATCGGCGGACGAGAATTTGACGGGCCACAACTATGACGGGATTCAGGAATATGACAATCCGCTGCCCGGCTGGTGGAAATTTCTATTTTGGGTTTCCATTATTTTTTCGCCGTTCTACTTGTTCTATTTTCATGCCGGCAACGCGGATCGCTCGATCCATGGTCAGTACGAAGCTCAGATGGCAAGTATTTTCGAAGTTCGGTTTAAGGAAATCGGGAATTTGGAACCCGATCGCGCTACCATCCTCAACTACATGAACAAACCCGATTGGTTGGCCGTTGGCAAAGTCGTTTACAAAACGAATTGCGTCAGTTGTCACGGTCCGACGGGTGCCGGTCTGGTTGGTCCGAACTTGACGGATGACTATTGGAAAAATGTTCGCAACATCGAGGACATTGCCTCCGTGATTGCAAAAGGTGCTGCCGACGGCGCCATGCCGGCCTGGAAAAATCGCCTTAGTCATCAGAATCAAATTGTCTTGACGGCAGCGTACATCGCGTCACTACGAGCCAGCCCGGTCAGTGGCAAAGCGCCTGGAAAGGAAGCGATCAAAATTCCTGCTTGGCAATAGGTCGAGCAATTTGCGCGGACGATGCTGAGGCCAACGGTTGCGAAGGAATCGGATTCTCGCGAACCTCCGGTTGAGACTTTTTTCATTCAATCCAATCCGTCCAGCGTCAACTGATCGCCATGTCCAATATTCTGCAACCCGGAGAACACGTCTTGAGTACACTCGAGCGCGATGGTTCTCGCCGATGGCTAAAACCGAAACTGAGCAAAGGCAAATTGCTGCGAATGCGACGTTGGTTCGCCTATTTGCTAATCGCTGTATTCACACTGATTCCGTTTATCAAGATCGCTGGCAAACCGCTGGTGTTGCTTGATATTACGGCGCGACGATTTACCATTTTTGGTTTTACATTCCTGCCCACCGATACCGTATTGTTAGCGATCTTTTTGGTGGGGTTTCTATTGTCCGTATTTCTTTTTACGGCATTGTTCGGCCGGGTCTGGTGTGGTTGGGCGTGTCCGCAAACCGTTTATCTGGAATTTTTGTTTCGTCCGGTGGAACGTTTGTTTGACGGTACCGTGGGCCGTGGAGGATTGAAACAACAGGTGCCGGCTTGGCGAACAGTTGGCAAATATCTGGTCTATTTTTTTCTGTGTGTGTACCTGGCTAATACGTTTCTCGCGTACTTTATCGGAGTCGAACGGCTGGAACAGTGGGTGACCCAATCTCCACTTCAGCATCCGGTACCATTTCTCGTGATGGCCTTTGTGACGTTTGCGATGATGGTGGATTTCTGTTTCTTCCGTGAGCAGATGTGCCTGATTGCGTGCCCGTATGGCCGATTTCAGTCGGTGTTGCTCGATCAAAATTCTTTGATTGTGTCGTATGATGCTCGACGCGGGGATCCGCGCGGCAAAGTGAACAAGAAGGATGTTACGGCGTTGCCAGTGTTGGGTGATTGTATTGATTGCGGGAATTGCGTGACGACCTGCCCTACCGGCATCGATATCCGCCAGGGATTGCAAATGGAGTGTATCAACTGCACCCAGTGCATTGATGCCTGTAATTTAGTGATGGAGAAAATCCAACGTCCGCCGAATTTGATTCGCTACAGTTCGCAAAGCCGCGATCGAGGCGAACAGGCCAGTCTGTTTCGCGTTCGGACGGCAATCTATCCGCTGCTGTTGGCCGGGCTGGTGATCGCCTTTTTCGCCGTATTTCTCGCCAGCAAGACGTTTGATGCAGTCGTTTTGCGAGAGCCCGGCAACCCCCATGTGTTGACCGAGGATGGGCGTGTCCGAAACATGCTGAAGTTCAAAATGACCAATCGGACCGATGCAGAAATGAAATTCTCGGCAAAAATTTTGGAGCCCTCGGGTGGTGTGTTCGATTTGCAGGAATCTGAATTCGAACTCGATGCGCGGCAAGCCGGCACGTTTCATTTCAGTGCGATTGCACCGACGGAAGTGTTTCGGATGGGGCAGGCCAACCTGTTAATCGAACTCACTAATGATCGGGGAGTCTCGCGGACGATTCGCTTTAAAATGATCGGTCCCTTTTAGTGCTCGCCTGCTGTATTCCCTTAAGCAAACCTGTAATCTTTCCAATCGAATCGAATCCATGACCAATTCATTGCAGATAGATAGAAACGAACAAACTGCCCAGCTCGTATGGACTGTTATTATCGTGTCGTTCTTCCTGATCCAGGCCGTGATCTGGACCGTCGCTATTTCCATCACGTCGAATGATCAATCGCATGTGGTCTTGGCCGACTACGATCAGAAATCATTGCACTGGGACGAAAGTCAGGCCAGCCGGCGAGCCAGCAAGGCACTTGGGTGGAAAACAAGTTTGAAAATCGCTACTGCGGCAGACATTGTCGGCAACCGATCGGTCACGTTGACATTGCATGATCGAAACGACCAACCGATACAGCAACCAACCGTCGATTTGATTGCATTTCACCGCGGCCAGGCAGCCAATCAGCAATCGATTCGATTGCAGTCTACACTGCCAGGGACTTACGAGGGTACTGTGCAGATTCGCAAACAGGGGCAGTGGCAATTCAGCGGGACGATCAGAAATAGTGGCGATCAATTCTATCTGGATGAAAAACAGTTTATTGAGCTTGTACGAAAGTAGTTGGATCAGAATCCTGTTGGGTCTGGTCAGCACCGGTCAATTGTAAGAACACGGAATATGTTAATCCTCTTAGGAACCGTTTTTCTCGCCAGTCTACTCGGCAGTCTGCACTGCGTGGGAATGTGCGGGCCGTTTGCGTTGTTGGCGAGTTCGAATCCGCGGGGGCGTTCGGCCGCGGTTGTGCCGACGATGGCCTATAGCCTGGGCCGCTTGATCACCTACTCAGTGATTGGCTTGATATTCGGCGGACTGGGAATGGCGATCAATCGCGGCTCGGCCATCAACCAGTGGCAACAAACGGCGACCTACCTTGCGGGAGGACTGATGATCGGGGTCGGACTAATCGCACTGGCACGATGTTTCGGCGTTCGAATCCCATTGCCGACGATCGTCTCACCGTTGCAGAAATTTCTGCAAGCCAATTTTCAGCGCACGATTCAGCTGTCTCCCCTGCCCCGGGCTTTGGCCATCGGCATGCTGACGAGTTTGATGCCGTGCGGTTGGTTGTATACGTTTGGAATAACAGCGGCGGGAACGGGCAACCCGTTTTCTGGAATGATTTTGATGATGGTATTTTGGGCTGGCACCGTTCCGATCATGACCGCGCTGATGCTGGGCGTCAGCCGGATCGGGAGTGGTTTGCGGCAGCGGATTCCGTTAATGATGGCGATGTTGGTCGTCCTATTGGGAGTGTTCACGATTGCCTTTCGGGCCCCCGTTGATCTTAGCGGCATGACGGAACGAGCTCGCGTCGTTTCCGACACAGCCACGTTGACTCGGCAAGTGAACGAAACAGATCAAGCCACATTACCCTGTTGCAGCGAGCAACAGCCATGATTGTCCGAAATGTGACCATCGAATGTATGCATTGCGGGTTGCCGGTGCCGGCGGGTTTGATTGTCAATAATCGTGATCAGCAATTCTGTTGTAACGGCTGTTCCCTGGCCTACGAGTTGATTTCGGCCAACGGACTGGAAGCGTTTTATGGGATGGTCGATTCGTCCGGCGCCGATGCGACTTTGCAACGGCGGAACGGAAACGAGACGCAATTCGACAACTTTGACGAGCCCAGATTTTTGGCGAAATTCGCTCGCGATGCTCCAGGAGGTTTACGTGAGATTCGACTGGCACTGGCGGGGATTCATTGCGCGGCCTGCGTTTGGTTAGTCGAAAAACTGCCGACGATTATCAGAGGGGTCGTCTCTGCTCAAGTGAATTGGGCGAGCGGCACAATCAAACTACGTTGGCACGCCGATCAAGTTCAATTGTCCCAAATCGCCATCGCTTTGTATCGACTCGGTTACACACCGCACCCCATGCGGATCAGCGGCAAGAGCGAGCGTCGGCAATTGGAGAATCGACAGCATCTTTCGCGAATTGGCGTCGCTGCAGCAGCTGCCGGGAACAACATGATCATTGCGGCGGCGCTCTACTTGGGGATGTTCA
Source organism: Mariniblastus sp. (assembly GCA_031409295.1). Lineage (GTDB taxonomy): Bacteria > Planctomycetota > Planctomycetia > Pirellulales > Pirellulaceae > Mariniblastus. The sequence continues at coordinate 31,893 of JANNWZ010000014.1, read as the reverse complement.
CTTACATGGAATCTGGCTTCGTGACGCTGTTGCGTTGGGCTAGTTGTCTGGTCGGGGTGGCGTCACTGTTGGGACCCGGGCGGGTATTTTTACGAGGCGCTTGGAGTGCCATTGGGACTCGTACGCCACACATGGACTTGCCAATTGCGCTCGGATTGGTGGCCGGTACGTTGAACGGTTTAATCAATACGATTCGGGGTTCGGGCGAGATCTATTTCGATTCGTTGTCGGTATTAATCAGTCTCCTATTGGTCGGTCGCTGGATTCAGTTTCGCCAACAAAATCGTGCCGCCGATGCGATTGAGTTGTTGTATCGCCTGACGCCTCAGAGGGCGCGCAAATTGGTGGCTGGCAAGGTCGTCGAGGTGGATGTCGAAGACATCGAAATCGGCGATCTGTTGGAGATTCGTCCCGGTGATTTAATTTCCTCCGACAGTGAAGTCATTGAAGGTCGCTCCGAAGTTGACGAGTCTATTTTGTCGGGCGAATCGAGGCCCGTTCACAAACAGGTCGGCGCCGCATTGTCAGCCGGAACCAAGAACCTGAATTCACTGTTAATCGCCCGCGCTACTGCCGTCGGTCAGGAAACCCGGATCAGCAAGATTGTTGAGTTGGTGGAGCAGGCTTCCGCTGACAAGCCGCAAATCGTGCAATGGGCCAATCGAATTGGCGGTTATTTTGTCGTGGTCATCATCGTGCTGGCGGTTTTTACGTTTGGAGTCTGGATGCAGATCGATCCCCGGCTGGCGACCGATCACGCCGTCGCCTTGTTAGTCGTTGCTTGTCCATGTGCTTTGGCCATGGCCACACCCTTGGCGATCGCCGTGACGTTGGGGCGGATGGCACGACGTCGAATCATGATTAAATCCGGGGATGTGATCCAAGCACTCGATCGACCGGGAATGATCTGGTTGGATAAAACAGGGACGTTGACCGAAGGTGAAGTTCAAGTTGTCCAGTGGATCGGCGACCCGCAGTGGATTCCCTGGGTCGCCGCCGTGGAGCGCAAGTTCAGTCATCCGATCGCGTGGGCGCTCGTGAGATATCAGGAGCGCAGACCGCATTCGTCCACTGAACGTGATGCTGAATCGTCGCAGGGCGAATTCACTGAGGTGACGCTGAACATCAAAAGTTGTTTAGCTCTTGCGAACGGAGTATCGGCGGACGTTGAGGGACGAAACATGTTGATCGGCAATCGACGTCTCCTCGAAAGTGCGGGGGTGCGCGGAGTCGCAGGCCAACACTGTGACTTAACCCGAGGACCGTTGATCAACGATTGGAATGCGATTGAGCAATCGGCACTTGCGGAACAACACTCACCCTGTTGGATTGCAGTGGACGGAGAGGTTGTTGGTTTAGTCAGCTTGGGGGACCGAATTCGAAGCGATGCAGCGCAAACGCTGGAGGTCTTGCGTCGCCGCGGCTGGTCCCTCGGAATCCTCTCGGGAGATCATCCAGAGGTGGTTCGTGAAGTGGCACTCAAATTGGGAATCAGCAATGTCCAAGCGGGCGTCACACCCGAAGAAAAACTGGCTATCGTCCGCCAATCGAATGAACAATTTGCGACGACCGTGATGGTTGGAGACGGTGTTAACGACAGCGCGGCGCTGGCGGCGGCGACGGTCGGAATTGCTGTCCACAATGGTGCAGAGGCCAGTCTGGCGGCGGCTCCGGTTTATCTTGGTGAATCAGGTCTAGCGCCACTCGTCGCGCTCCTGGCGGCTAGCCGAACGACTTGCTCAACCATTCGGCGGAACTTCGCGGCATCGTTGGGATACAACGTGATTGGCGCTGGATTGGCCATGCTCGGTTGGATTCATCCGTTGTTGGCGGCGATCTTGATGCCCGTTAGTTCGCTGACGGTAATTGCGATTTCGTTGCGGTCAGGGCGTTTGGAGGATTGATTTTATTTTTGATTTTAGGAATTCCGTCTTCAGACAACTGTGCGATAGAGCGCGCTTGCTGTGCTGGGATGGAAAGGTTGGGGATGCGTTGGGATTGTCTAGCAATTAAACAACTCGAAACTACGACCAACATTTTCCGGCAATTCGGTTGGCATACCGTTTGCGGATGGAGTGTAGTCCAAGTGTTGGTTGATGCTCATTCAATTTTAAGACTCTCACGGAAAGTTGAACATGAACGCCATTCTGTTTGTTACCGGATTTTCCAGTCTCATCATGTTTTGTTTGTTCTTTGTTCTGCCAGCGATCGATCACGCCGCCAGCAACAAGAAGACTCGGCAGGCAACAAGTCCAGCGCGAGTTGGCAAGAAATTAGGCCACGCTCAACGGGCTTAGTTGATTAATCCAATGGAACGCGGAAAAAGGTTGCAGTTTGCATAGCCCTATGAGTGTAGTCTTTGTTGCCGTTCCGATTGCGTTGTTCATTTCGCTAATTGCGGTCGTGGCTTTTGTGTACCAGGTTCGCAGCGGACAGTTCGACGATTTGGAAACACCACCCCGACGGATCTTGTTCGATGATGTCGAAGGTCGCGTGACTGCGGCGCGGAAATCGGGTGTAAAGATGTCCGAAGCGGTTGAATGCCCGCGGGCCGACGGAAGTTTTGTGGACCGACCACATTGAGTCCTTTTAAGGAATAAAATTATCATGAAAATTCAGCAACTCCATGACGTTGTCGTGGTCCCATGGGACTATTCGGATCTTTCCCGGGCTGCGTTGGTCAAGGCTCACGATATGGTCGATCGACCGGCTTTGATTCGGGTCGTGCATGTATCACCTGTGGTGTCGCCATACGAAATGGGTGTGGCTTGGGAAGTGATCCCGGAAGAGACCCTTCGAACTCAATTAGTGGAATCGTTCCGCAAGGAAATGCAGTCGGATAAGCGATTCCAAGAAATCAGCTTTACCGTCCTGTTTGGCGATCCGGGTCGGAAGATTTGTGATTTCGCGGCTGAGCATCACGCCGAGTTAATCGTCGTGCCGTCGCATGGTCGATCGGGATTCACTCGAATGTTATTGGGCAGTGTGGCGGAACGAATCGTCCGGCTGGCCCCCTGCCCCGTCCTGGTTTTAAGAACCGCTCCACCGGTGGAAGTACCCGCCGCGAAACACACGTCGGTTACGGTGTTCGCGTAGATTTTGCTTCGCTGGACAATCACGGGCCATAGCTGCCGACGCCACGAGCGCGCGGAAGCTTGGCCGGAGATTAGAATTGCACAATACTAGAAATGATAGCGTGCATGGCGCAAGTGTTGGTGGCAATCGATACAGCGGGTGGAAAGTTCATAAAATCGTAACGCCGTCGCTTCGATATTCTTGGTCTCGGCAGAGATCTTGAGGCGCTGCACAGCGGTTTTGAACTCGCGAGTCAATTCCCGGTAGTCGTCGTTGTCGATCGTTACCCACGCTTCGGCTTCCATAACTTGTTCAAGTTCGCGAACTCCTTGATTGATCAAATCGAAATCTCGAATGGTCAGCCCCTCGAAAATGTTTTGACTATACATCAGTTTTGTACGCATGAAATCGCGCCGCTCGACCGACGACTCGTCAGGGACCGGGATCGGCTCCTGCACGGCGGGTGATTTTGGTGATTCTGATTCTTGATCTTGGAACACGGCGCTAAGCGCCCAAGGCAAGGGTAATGACAGTAGCAAAACAAGGGCGAACGATTTCATGGCAAGTTTCCCGGTTTGATGGTTGGTTCCAACGTATGGGCGGTTTTCCGCACCATTGAAGATTTCAATAGGTTGACGCAATCGCTGTGCCAGTCCGTTGCTTCCATCCAAAGCACGATAGGCCTCGAAAAGAAACAGTTTCAGGTTCAAGCCAGTTGTGCGAATTGGCGCAATGGATTGAAGTTACCGAGTATTGGATCTTTCAGGGATATGTTCAAGCGGGGCAAAGCGTGTTAGATCGTGCTTAATTACTGCCATGTGCAACTGGGCACGAAGGTGCTCGGACATCGTGCGATCGGAGACGGTCTTATTTTTTTTTGTCGTAAGTGCCAGCATGTTTCCCCCATGCATTTTTAATGGTTTGAGTAGATTTCACACCAAATCATCGCTCCGGCATAAGTTTTGCGTGACTTGAATTTGTTGAGGTGCAGGAAAGAATTACCGTAGCGGTCGGGCGTTTTGACGGCGGCCCGGTAAGCTGAAGTAGTGCGATTGGGCCACAACGTCAGAGTGTTATGTTTCTTTCGTCAGATTGGTCGAGGTTTCCATGTTGATTCAACAAACAAATTTGGATGCTCGTTTCGACACTTCCAGTCATTCAATCGACAATCGCCCTGTGTTTTTGGAATCCGGAGCCCAGGTCCAAACGGATCGCGCGATGGAAGTGCGGGCGGCGGTGCTGTTGTATTCTCATCCCCACCTACAGCACTTTAGCTCTAATGTTCAATGTTGTTTTCGCGATCGATGTTTATGTTTGGCCGGTGCAGTCCCTTCATTCTATTTAAAACAATTAGCGCAAGAGACGCTGCGCGGCATGCCAGGCGTCGAGCGGATTGAAAATCGGATTGCAGTGGTCGCACCCCTGCCTGGTTTTTCGGGCGGTTCCGAATCCCATCCTTGGGCACCGCATTCCGAAGATTATCACGTGCCAACCCAACCTCGTTGAAATCAGCGTGATCCCGGCTCTCTTCGCGATAGGGATACTCAGCTAAGTGAGGCGCTGCGTTGTTATTGCCTGATCTTTGAGCCGTCGCGAATTTCGTCGCTGGGGTAGATGATGATTGTATTCCCCAGAGACAGTCCGGAGAGAATCTGGGTTTGAGCATCGCTTTGCAAGCCGATGGTGACCGGTGTCATAACCGCAGTCTTGTTAACAACTTGCATTACATGCCACTGTCGTTGATAACGAAACAGGGCACTGTTGGGGACCAGAAGAGCCGTTTGTAGTTCGTCAATTGTGATTCTGGCTTCCACACGATAGCCGTCGCCGAGTGTTGCAATTCGCTCAGGCAATTCGTCGAAATCAGCAATAATATTGACCCGCTGCTCTTCGACCCCGAGCGATGAAATTTTGGTAAAGGCCGCTGGTTCGATGACTCGGACAATGCCTTGCAGAGGAAATTCGCCTCCCCAGTGATCGATCGTCAGTTCGGCTCCCGGCTTGATCCGAACTGCATCCGTGGACAAGACATCGATCTCGATTTCCAGATTTTGTGGATCGCCCAACTCCAACAGGGGTGCGCCGACGGTCACCACGATCGAACTTTCCTGAAATATGCGCAAGACCTTGCCCCGCACCGGTGAGAAAACTTCAAACGGTTCTAATTTGGCTTGGGACTCGGGATCGGCGAGCTGATCGGCGGCGACTTGCGCCATCTTCAATTCGAACTGGGCAATTTCCGTATCAAAACGAGCGGTCTTGATGGCCTGCGCGGCGGCCATGTAATCGGCTTTGGCGGTGTCATATTCATCTTGGGAAACACTTTGTGCAGGACGCATTTTTTCAAAACGATCAAACTTTTGTTTGGCCAATTCAAAATTGATGCGCGCCGTTTCGGAATTAGATTTGGACCGCTGGAGCGTTGCCTCAGAGGCTTGGACGCGCGCAGCAGATTGCGCCTGAGTTCGCACATCCAACATCGCTGGGTCGCTGGGTAAGATCACCGCCAGCAAGGAATGAGTTTCAATCATATCGCCGGCTCGCAATTCAATCCGTGACAGACGGCCCGAGACGGGGGCCGATACAATATATTTTTCGCGAATGCGCGATTTGCCATCCACATCGACAGAAACTCGTAACGGGCCTTCCACGACCAACGCAGATTCAACTACGATCGGTTTGGGGATCAAGGCGAAAGCGCCTGCCAATACCAAGGCGAGCAGGATCGTGGTCCAGATCAACGTCTTAAGTGAAAATTTCATGATAATTGAGGCTCGGCATCACTCGCGGGTTTTCAACACGGCCACCAGATCCAATTGACTGATTCGGCGCTGCACGATGAATCCGGAAAAAAACGTGGCGATCAACACAACCAAGCCAGCCGAAGCAAACGTGCTTCGATTGATCACCAAGGGAATACGATAGTTCTCGGTGTCCAAACCAAATATCAACGCGGCTGCCATGGCGTAACCAAGCAGACAGCCCAACGGAATTGCAACACAGGTAAACACAGCAATTTCTCCCAATAACACGGACGACACCTCGCGGTGCGTGAATCCGATCACGCGCATCGTCGCTAAATCTCGACTTTGCTCGGAGAGCGAAATACGAGCGCTATTATAGACCACGCCGACGGCAATCACGACGGCAAACAAGATGTTAAACGAGCGCATCGTCAACATGTTCTGGGCAATCGTCTCGCGAAAACTTTTGATAGTCGCGTTTTTGATCAATACGCTCGACACACCGGGCCGTCGGGTTAGTTCATAGTACACCGCATTTACGAAATTTGAATCAACCTTCAGAAACGCACCCGTAGCGACAGCCGACTCATTCAACAGTTTGTGTAATTGTTGTTTGTCCATGTACGCGTTGGTACCACCGAATTCGGTAACGATTGCCGTGACTTCAATCAATACCGTCGGCTGGGTATGTTCGAGAATCTTGACGGACAATAGGTCACCTAACTGGGCACCGAGGATCTCCGCGAGTTTGCTGTTCAGCATGATGCCATGAGCCGGCACCGCAACGGATTTCCCGTTGTCATTGAGTAAACGAAATAGTTGCGGATTGGATTCCAATCCCAAGATTGCAACCCGACGAGAACGTTGTTGGAAGTAGATCCGCGTAGCGACACCGCGAATCGTTTCGCTGGCCAGTACACCCTCAAGATTTGACAGCTCGTGGACGACCGAACCCGTCGCCGGTTCAAAAAAGCCTACCGTGAGATCTTGTCGTTGCGCTTGGCGATATTGAAAATCAATCAGGTAATTCAGTGCATCCAGAGAAAAACTTCCGAGAATTAGCACGGCGACGGCCATGGCGATTCCCAAAATCGAGGAGGCGGCTTTGAGCGGTTTCCGTTGGATATTGCGCATCGTCATGCGAAACGACTGAGGCAGCCACCGCGATGGGAGAATTTTTTCGATGAAGGTCAATTGAAAATTGGCAGGCGGCTCCGGTCGCATCGCCTCCGCGGGGGGGAGTTGGATCGATTTTCGAATCGCCAGCCAGGTTCCAAGAACAGCGGCACCGCTGGTCAAGAGCACCGCCCAGAGCACCGCTGTCAAACTGAATTGGGTGGTGAGTGCTGGGAATTTATAGAACTCCTGATACATGTCAGTCAATTTAAATGCCATCCAAAATCCAAACAGAATTCCAACCATGGATCCGGTAATCGAAATTACCAACACCAAATTGAGATAATGCCAACCCACCTCGTAGTTGGTGTAGCCAAACGCCTTAAGTGCGGCAATTTGTTCACGCTGTTGGGCAATGATACGGGCAATCACATTGTTCAGCAGAAAGGCCGCGACCGACAGAAAAATGGCCGGCGCCAGGATCGCCATCGTACGCAGCTGGGACAATTCATCGGTGACGTATTGATGCGATAGTTGTTGGCTCCGATCAAACGAACCGATGCTGCCATAGGGGTCGAGCAAATGATCCAAGCGATCCATCACTTCCCGCGAACTGGCATCATGAGCCAGTTTCAACGTGACACTGTTGAAAGCCCCCTCCATGTCAAAGGCAGCTTCGAGCTCTCGCTGGTTCATCCAGAAGATGCCGAATCGTTTTTTGTCGGGCAACATGCTGCCCCCTTGGATTTGCATGACATATTCTGGCGAGAGCGCGATCCCGACAATTTTAAGTTGTTGGACTTTACCGTTGAGAATCGCCTGAACCTGATCACCCGGGTTGAATCCATGGGCCATGGCAAACATTTCGGAGACCACTACCTCGCCAGCCCGATCGGGTTCGAGCATTCGTCCGCGCGCAATGTAGACGTTGTTCAGTTTCTGTTGTCCAGATTCGGGAATGGAAATCAACCGAGCCGTAGCCGGTTCCACCATTTCGGGAACACTCAATAAAACTTCGTAGACCAACCGCGTTTCCGCCATGGCCACGCCAGGAATCTGTTCCAGGCGTGACAATAAAGCATGGGGCGCACGACGAGTCGAAGCGAATACATCGCCAAACCGGAAATCACGGTAAAACGTCCGCTGACCTTCCGCCAGAGATTCATAGGCACACAATGACATCACAAACGTCGCCACACCCGAGGCGATGACGAGGATAATGGCAATGGCTTGGCCTTTCATCTTTGAAAGGTCACGAATCAGTTTTCGGTCGAGGCTGCGCATGGCCGTTCCGTCGTTGAGCGGGCTGTTGATTTAATCGTTTTCCGGCAAGCCGCAGGCGAAGTATATTCCATGGAACGCCATCTTCAATTGACCGTTAAACCTAACATGTTCATCGCGCATGAAATCAACGGCCAGTGAGGGCGCAAGTTGAACTACCGCCAAAAACCGCCAATTCGAATACGACTGTGTCGCTGCTGGATGCAAGTCTACCATTGCAACTGACTCGCCGAGACTTTTGACGCGTTGACGTGGACGCCGGAAATTTGGCCATCGGACATGGAAATGACTCGATCCGCCATTTGAGCGATCGCCGAGTTATGTGTAATGACTGCCGTCGTAGTGCCCAGTTCTCGATTGATCCGGGCGATGGCTTCGAGCACGATGATACCAGTCTGAACGTCCAAGGCTCCCGTTGGCTCATCGCAGAGCAGGACTCGGGGTTGTTTCGCAATCGCCCGCGCGATGGCGACTCGCTGTTGCTCACCACCCGACAATTGGGCGGGAAAATGATTGGCCCTTTCTACCAAATCGACCATCGCCAAGGCTTCGAGTGGATCCATTGGATTATCGGAGATCTCGGTAATCAAGGCGACATTTTCGCGCGCTGTCAGGCTGGGAATCAGATTGTAAAACTGAAACACGAATCCGACATTGCGGCGTCGATATTGCGTCAACTCGGCGGCATCACTGGCGGTAAGTTCTTTGTCCAAATAGAACACCGATCCGGAAGATGGAACGTCCAATCCCCCCAGAATATTCAGCAGCGTTGATTTACCACTTCCGGAAGCACCCAATAGGACCACGAATTCGTGATCGAAGAGTTCTAAATTCACGCCCCGCAGCGCATGGATCCTGATTTGACCCATGGCATAAGTTTTAGCGACATTGACCGCTCGAAAAACCGCCAAGTGGGATGGTGAATTCATGGCAGCGGCGCAAAAAAACTTAGTTGGCGGCAATTGTTGACCTGCTGATTTTCGACTGTCTTGGAGTTGTCAACAAGCGGACTGGTAAGACTGACAACGACAGCTGATTGATTTTTAAGCAAAAAACTTGATTGACGGAGTCCGATGCTGGACTCGAATACGATTCTGAGGTAACTTTCATTTGGGGAAGCTCCTTGCGCGCTGGTTGGGCCGTTTGAAATCCAAAAACGATTCACGAACAGGATCTTCCCCATTCGCTGCGCACCGGAACTCGACTCTCGGTTTTATCTCGGAATGACAATGACGACCTTGTCGAATTTTTGAATAAGTGGCAATGGCAGGTGCTAACGACCTACATCGTCATTTCATTTTTCTTTTTTACGCCCTATGTTCGGTATGTTTACCAGCGGGCCCTGGAAAAGTATCGAACGCGCGCCAACGGTCGCCATTTAAAGTACTATCAGCAAGAGTGGTGGGACGATTCAAAATTAGCGACCAGAAAACAGGCCCGCGGATTGCGACGTTCGCCGGTTAGTACAGGCCCTGCCAATCAAGCGACTCATTTGTCGCAATGAGACTTCGCGTTAGAGTTCCATCGGCAGACCACGCAATCCCCGCCCGGCAGTTCTCGCACGTTGTCGTGAAAGTTGATCGGCTCGGCGAGGTCGAACCTCCAAGACAGTGCGTTCCCAGGCCGGAGCCTTGGAACGAGTTGTTCGCGAAGTGGCGTTTAGCGAGAATGGTCAAATATTTCCCAGTCGCCCGGGAAGGAACCGGGAATCAGCCGACTTCGATTCGTGATAGTATGAAGCAGAGTAGCAACTGGTTCGGGCGTGACATTGGCGTTATGCGCTTGCTGCTACGTCCAAGCAGATTTGATTGTATTTCAGCCGGGTGGTGACTTATGCTCCGCGTCAGTTTCATTCTAATCATGGTTTCGATTGCGGCAGGCAATTCTTCCGCACAGGATAAAGACAGCAGCCAGATGCTTTCCCGGTACGAGGCCAATCGCCCCAGCGATCGCGAACTGGCCATGTATCGACTGGACTGGGCCCAATCGCTCGACGAGGCGCTCAACCGTGCAGCCGAGGAGCAGCGACCGATTTTTCTGGTGATCATTCACGCAAAGTACGGCGACATCGCTTCGGGACATTGCTGAGCGACTGCGACACAGGTCCGGGGGACCTCACTGATCCATGAAGAAGTCGTCGAGCAATTACAACCCTTTATCGTGACCTCCTGGCACGGCCATCGGAATGATGCAAACATTCCCGATGCCGTTGCACAGGTTTGGAAAGAAAAATTTAATTCACGCCGAGGCCCACAATCTGGTAACCAAAGCAATGTCGATCTGGCGATATTGGACTCGTCGGGAAAGGTCGTACACTGGTTCGATGGATTTTCGCAACGGAACAACGGGCGCCGGGATGCGCTGGCAAATTTTACGGCACGGGAAATTCAACGCACATTGCCGAAACTCAATCTGCGCGACGTGCCCGAGCGAACCAATGGATTGAAACTACCGGACCTGAATCAGTCCCGCGGCATCCGCGTTTTTGTCCGATTGATGGATGATCGTATGACGGCGTATCAAGCGCCGGTTGTCGAAGTGGTTCCGCTGGATGACGCCGATTGGGACCCGCTGGCGTGGCCCGACGTCGAACGACAGGTCGATGCGGCGAAGCTTTCAAAGTGGCTGATGCAAGTCTATCCACCGGGTGTCATGGAGCGAACCAATCAACAAACCAAACAGGCCTACCGAATCAAGTCGGTCGAAGGGAGTCTGTCGCTGGTTGCGGCTGGCTCGGACAGCAACCAGCGATTTGCCCGATTGAGTGGCGCTGTGAAACTGACCGACGAAGGAGATGACGGATTCGCGTTCGAAGGCCAGTTGGCAATCGACCTGGCGTACAGTTCCAACGAGCCTGAAGTCCGTTCGTTGAAAGGCGTGTTCGAGGGATCCTACCCACGGTTCGATCCCAACCGAAATCAACCCCGTGCGCTGCCGCTCAAGGCCTTTTTTGAATCGTTGCCTGAATCGATGACAACGTCGGCCAAGGTCGACTCAAAAAAGTAATTGGCCGGGAATCGGCCCCGCTGAGGTACCGGCGGTAGTTGGTAGAAAGTACTGGGGGCAAACCAAGAGTTGTTCACCCGCACGTAGCGACTGCAACCCAGCATCGACAACGGCATGGCTATTAAAATCCGGTTCAGTGAAAGTATCCTACTCATTGTTCCATTCGGCTTGCCGGCAGTTTGACAAGACTGGGAATATCGTCAAGAATGTGCGACTTGATTTCGCAGTTACGAATGTTCAGCTAACCCAAACCTGTTTCGCGCTGTTGCGTGTTTGGAGCGAACCCATCGAAATGAAAATGGTTGAGGAACGGTTCGAATGGCAGAAGATCTATCATCGCTAAACCGCAGTAGTTGGGGTGCAACCCTGCGACGCGATAACTGGTGGGTTGTGCCGGCCACGGTATTTACCATCCTGACTTCGTTTATTGTTTACGCGACCTGGGCGGCCTTTCAAAACGCCCACTTTGAACACCAGAATTACCTTTCGCCGTTTTATTCACCCGTGCTGTGGGGAGATTCACACCACAGTTGGTTTGGGGCGAAACCCAGCTGGTGGCCGGGCTGGATTCCATTTTCGCCGGCGCTATTTATCTTGCCGTTCCCCGCCGGTTTTCGCATGACCTGCTATTACTATCGCGGCGCGTACTACAAAGCCTTTTGGGCGGACCCGCCGTCGTGTGCTGTAGGTGAACCTCGAAGTGGGTATTTAGGCGAGAATTATTTTCCGTTGATCATACAAAACGTGCATCGATACTTTATGTATTTTGCAATGTTGTTCCTCGTTTTCCTGGCGCACGATGCGTACCTGGGATTTTTCTTCGACGATGACAGCGACGGGAAATTTACGAACTTTGGATTTGGAGTCGGCACTTTCGTTTTGTGCATGAACGTGTTTCTGTTGAGCGGATATACCATGGGCTGCCATTCACTGCGGCATTTGATTGGCGGCCGGCGAAATACGTTTTCCGATCAACCGCTGCGGTCGAAGTGCTACGATTGTGTCAGTTGCTTCAACCGAAAGCACATGGTGTGGGCCTGGTTCAGCCTGTTCTGGGTAGCGTTCTCCGACATTTATGTACGGCTTTGTTCCATGGGCGTCTGGTCTGATTTCAGGATTTTTTAATGTCGGAATACGATTCTATTGAACATGATGTTTTAATCATCGGAGCCGGCGGTGCCGGACTGCGGGCTGCGATTGAAGCGTCAGCCGCTGGAGTTTCGGTTGGTCTGGTCTGCAAATCACTGCTGGGTAAAGCCCATACGGTGATGGCGGAAGGCGGAATGGCTGCTGCCATGGCCAACGTTGATGAACGTGACAACTGGCAAACGCATTTTGCCGATACCATGCGCGGCGGGCAATATCTGAATAACTGGCGTATGGCCGAGCTGCATGCCAAACAAGCGCCGGACCGCGTCCGCGAACTGGAAGGTTGGGGTGCGGTGTTTGATCGAACCCAGGAAGGCAAGATCAATCAACGCAACTTCGGCGGACACAAATATCGGCGACTGGCACACGTGGGCGATCGGACCGGTTTGGAAATGATTCGAACCTTGCAGGATCATGGGATTCATCAAGGCATCGATGTGCATATGGAATGTACGGTCACGACGTTGATCAAGAACGGCGATCGGGTCGTAGGGGCGTTCGCCTATTCGCGGGAACTTGGCCGATTCAAGCTGTTTAAAGCCAAAGCGATTGTGTTGGCGACGGGAGGTATCGGACGGGCGTTCAAAGTTACCAGTAACTCCTGGGAGTACACCGGCGACGGACAATCATTGGCGTATCACAGTGGTGCCGACTTGATTGACATGGAGTTCGTCCAGTTCCACCCAACCGGAATGGTTTGGCCGCCCAGCGTTAGAGGAATCTTGGTCACTGAAGGCGTGCGCGGCGAAGGGGGCGTGCTGAAGAACAGCGAAGGCAAACGGTTTATGTTTGACGACATCCCCAAACTCTATGCTCATCAGACATCGGACAATGCCGAAGAAGGGTGGCGTTATGTCATGGGGGATCGCAACGCTCGCCGACCTCCGGAATTGTTGACGCGCGATCATGTGGCTCGTTGTATCGTTCGAGAAATCAAGGCCGGGCGAGGCAGCCCGCACGGCGGAGTTTACCTGGATATCGCCTGGATCAAAGAGCGATTGCCCAACGGTGAAGCCCATATCAAGAAAAAACTGCCGAGCATGTATCACCAGTTTAAGGAATTGGCTGGCATCGATATTACCAAAGAGCCGATGGAAGTTGGCCCGACCACCCATTATGTAATGGGTGGAATCCGCGTGGACGGTGATACTCAGATGTCGACCGTTCCCGGTTTGTTTGCGGCTGGCGAATGTGCGGCGGGACTGCATGGTGCCAATCGACTGGGTGGCAATTCGCTTTCGGACCTGGTTGTCTTTGGCAAGCTGGCCGGCGAACATGCGGCCCGGTTTGCGAAGGAATATGGTTTCGGCTCAATCAATAACGCCGATGTGGATGCGGCGCGCCGAGACGCGCTCAAACCGCTCGATGGAAATCGGTCCCAGGATCCGGGTGGCCCGTATCAAATCCAATACGAATTGCAGGACATGATGCAGGCCAAAGTCGGGATCGTTCGCACCGAAGACGAAATGCAGGAAGCGATTGTGGGCATCGAGCAACTCAAACTCCGCAGCCAAAACGTCGGAGCAGTTGGAAATCGAGAGTACAATCCCGGTTGGCACACGGCATTGGATTTGAAAAGTCTGATGACGGTCGCCGAAGCAGTCGCTCGATCCGCAGCGATTCGAAAAGAAAGCCGTGGAGCCCATTTTCGGGACGACTATCCGGACAAAGACCCGGAGTTTGGCAAGGTCAACATAGTTTTGCGAAAAGGACGTGACGGCGATATGCAGGTCATCCAGGAGCCGATTCCCGCGCTGCGGGATGATTTGAAAATGATTATTGAGGAGAACCAGGCCGAATGACCATCGCAAAATTCAAGATCCATCGGGGCGACAAAAACGGTGGCGAATTCAAAGAGTTTGAAACCGACATCACCGAAGGCATGGTGGTCTTGGACGCTGTTCATCAGATCCAGGCCGAAAGTGCCAACGATCTGGCCGTGCGCTGGAATTGCAAAGCCGGTAAGTGCGGCTCGTGTTCGGCGGAAGTCAACGGGATGCCTAAACTGATGTGCATGACCCGCATGAGTGACTTGAATCTCGCAGAACCAATTACCATCGAGCCCATGAAGGCATTTCCGGTTATGAAGGATTTGGTCACCGACGTGTCTTGGAACTATCGGGTCAAGAAAAAGATTAAACCCTTTAAACCGCGCAAACCCGACAACGCAGACGGCTCATGGACGATGCAGCAACAGGACGTCGAGCGGGTGCAGGAATTTCGCAAGTGCATCGAGTGCTTCCTGTGCCAAGATGTCTGCCATGTTTTGCGCGACCACCATAAGCATGATGAATTTATCGGGCCGCGATTTTTTGTCTATAATGCGGCCTTGGAGATGCATCCGCTGGACACGGAAGATCGTCTGGAAGATCTAAAAACATCGCATGGCATTGGCTACTGCAATATTACCAAGTGCTGTACGAAAGTCTGTCCAGAGAATATTACGATTACCGACAACGCCATTATTCCACTCAAGGAACGCGTGGTTGACGAGTTTTATGATCCGCTGACCAGACTGTTCCGAATTTTCAAACCCAAAAAATAGGCCGGGAAAATGGAACTCAAGTCGCTGCACAAATCATCGGTCGCTTCAGCTTTTGAAAAAGCCAAGCACTATCGATTGTTGAATGATCCAGAAAATGCCGAAAGCATCTGTCTGGATATCTTGAAAGTGGTTCCCGATCATCAGGAGGCAACCGAGGTTCTGATATTAGCCCTGGCCGATCAGTTTGACGGAGGTTCGCAGCAGGTCAAGCAGGCCCAAACCTACTTGAACCAATTGAAAAATGAGTTTCAACGCACTTATTTCGCGGGTTTGATTTGCGAACGCGCCGCCAGAGCAACCTTGGTCACCGCGACTCCTTTCAGCCGGTCAACCGCTTATGGCTGGTTTAATGACGCCATGGATCACTTTGCCAAAGCCGAAGCGTTGAGTCCGGCTGGTAACAATGATGCGATTCTGCGCTGGAATTCCTGCGCCCGATCCATCCAGAAACATAAACTCAAGCCGCGCGCCGACGACAATTTCGTGGCCTACGGCGATTGAGTCTATCAGGTGCTCCATCGACGAACGCTCGGCCGAGCGCGTCCCGGCGCGATTCGCGTTAACTCTACAGCAGTGGGGAACAAGCTCGTTTGGCGATCGCCTAGTCCAAGGGTCTTTCACAAATTGATCGGCGACGAGCGTGATTGTAAATTCGAAGTTGCCCGCAACGACGACAGGCGAAATGTTCGATTGCATGCTCACTTCTGCTTCTCAGATTCTCGCAATCACGATCCGTACTGGCATCGCGCCGAGTTGAACTAGCCCACCGGTCGCAGCTATCGGCTGGAATACTCGAGCAACATTTCAAAAGGTACCAATGCGTCAACGGGTCTCCGAACCGATGAGTAGTTTGGCCAATAGGTACCACTCCACGGTCCGTCCACGGTCCAATTACTACTAATTTTTCATTATCAACCAAAAACCGGTCTGGAAACTTCGCGAGCTGACGCTTCGCAGTTCTAAAAACGATTTCCTAAGAATGCCAACGTTAGAGGTTGAGTCCCCAATACCAGCCATAGATATTGGCCGGCGGAACGTGTGGGGGTGGATTGCCTTGGTTGGGCGAAATCCCGTTGACAACGACAAAAGTAGATTCGCTCACAACATTGTCAGGATACACGTATTGACCATCTTTGTTTTTCTCAAACGGAAATTCGCTTGGATCAATGAATCTGGGACCTTGGGGCCCGCCTACATCGATTCCAATGAGTCGGTAGTCGAGGCCAGCGAAGCCTGAACCGAACGCACCCTCGATTTCGATCGTGTAGCTGCCGGGTTTGAAGAAGGCGGTTTTGGCTGTTCGTCGTTCACCACTGCGAGTGAGGGACTGGTAGACAATGGCTCCGGTTTGATCGTAGATCGTGGCCCAAATCGTGGCGGCGGGATTGCCTGGCAGCAGATCGGCTTCGAACGCAAACTGAATCATCTGGGACTCGGCAACATGTAGCGAGTGATATTGACTGGTTCCTGAATTGATCGTTCCGGAAGCATAGGTATTAAAGACAATTGGTCGAACGGAATATGAAATCGTCAATTCATAGTTGCCGGAATTGAATGGGAGCAGGTCGTCCGACTCAACAGCAATGAAATATTCAGCATCGGCTCCAATCTGTTCAATCTGCAATACAAATTCACCGCGTCCATTGACCGCGATTTGAGACCGTAACTCCTGCCCGTCTTCGTCAAGAATTTTGGCTTTCGGAATCATGCCACCCAAGTCAATCGCACGAACGGATACGTTCATCGAATACGAGGTTCCCGAATCAAAATTCAGCGACTTGATTTTGTAGGTGTCGACATCCTGATCGTCCAACAAACTGGCGCGATGGAGATATCTCGATCCCAAGCCATATCCATCTTCCGTTTCCAATTCAGTCGCCGATCCTATGCCATCATCTCCATGGTCGTCATCATTAAACAAATAGTTACCTGGATCAGTAAAGTATTCGCCAATGTCCTCTTGGTCCAATTGCAGAAAATCCCGTCCCGTGGCTACATTCAAGGCTTGAACGGAGTCGATCGTGTTGCGTCCATTCAGCGTCGTGATCAGTGAGTAACTACCAGTTGAAGCGCCCAATCCTCCGTCCACTTTCACATAATATTTACCTTCGCTGTCTTGCGAGGAGGCACTGACAGAAATGAGATCACCATGCGAGCGGATTGAATCAACGCGTGTGATCAGGTTTCCCAGTCGGTCAAATAAAGAAACGCTGGGTGATAGTTGACTGATTCCTTCTGAGACAAACTGGAAGGTGATCGGGCCATCGTAATCGTCCGGCGTTTCTACTTTGAAGTAGTCGGCATCCGCAGAATCGCTGACGTCGCCAAAAATGATTGACGGAAAGCTACCGGGGATTTGGTGGTCATCTCCAAACCGGATTTCCGTCGCGTGATCGAGTGAGTTGTTGTTAACGACTTCGTCATCGTCATAGGAATCGAGACTACGAGATCCGTAAAGTTCTTGAAATTTCGTAATGTCGACGGGAGCCAGATCCGTTCGAACCGAATATCGATGCATGACGGAGGTCAAGTCGTTTGTATGTTCCATCCCCAGCGCGTGGCCGATTTCATGCAGCGCAACGGCCATGAATTGTTCGGCGTCTTTGTATCGGGTATTGCTGTTGAACAGGATGTCGCCAGCCCAGGTTCCAGTGACGAATTCGCCTTGGCCCATCGCGATCGCAAACACATCGCTAGCCATCGGCATGGCACCAACACGAACGTCGCCAAATCTAGTATCGCCGTAAGAACTTCCTGCGGTCCCGAAGTCGTCGCCGGAATCGGGAACAAAACCGACGTCGAGGTTTCCGTGTTGGGCCCAAGTGTTGAATCCATCTAAAATGACGCCTTGAATTTGGTCCATGTCAAACATGTTGGTAAAGGCCGAAAACAGTTGACTGCTTTCCCCAAAAATAGAAGTGCCATCGGGAACAAAACTGACGGTCAATCGGTTTGACAGCCCAATCGGACGCGCGAAAGTTGATGGATCGCTTGTGCCGCCGCTATCATTACTATCCCCATGGATTTCATCTTCTTTGTCGCCGTAGATGTCATCGTCGCCCGCGCCTCCAATTAGGATGTCAGAATCTCCGCCACCCTCGACAACGTCGTTTCCGTTGTCGCCATGGATGAAATCGCGACCGTCTTGACCAAACAGTCGGTCGGCGCCATCGCCGCCACGAATTGAATCGTCGCCGCTTCCTCCGTAAACCTCATCGTCATCGAATCCACCAACAAGTACATCGGCCCCCTCGTCGCCGTGGATTTGGTCATCGCCCGAACCATCCCAAATTTGGTCATCTCCCATGCCGCCATGTAGTTCGTCATCACCGCCATCGCCGTACATTACATCGTTGCCGTCTTGACCGGCGATCAAATCAATTCCGTTTCCTCCGAGCAGATTGTCCGCGCCGGCATTGCCAAAAATCTGATCCCGTCCGTCACTACCGCGCACATCATCGTCGCCGTCTCCCGCGATGATCAGGTCATCTCCAGCGCCGCCATTGAGACTGTCGTTTCCATCGCCACCGACCAAACGGTCATCATCGTTTTCTCCCAACAAAACATCTTCATCGGCTCCGCCATCAAGCACATCATTGCCGAAGTTGCCGACCAGACGATCCAACCCGGTACCGCCACGAAATACGTCAACTCCCGACCCTCCGACGAAAAAATCATTGCCGCCGTCGCCGAAGGCGCTCGACGCAATGTTGGTTTCGTTCTTGAACCAGTCGTCTCCTGTGCGCGCGTAAAACAGGATTTCAGAAACTTGGGCCACCCTAAATGTTTGAGCTTGAAAGCCATCAAAGCGAACCGTCAACTCCGTCTTTGAATTCGCAATTATCCTGACCGAATCCGATCGTGCCGAACCATCGATCGTCACGATCCCCGTCAACGAGTCGAATGAAATTCCCGCCAACAGGCAACGCGGTTCCAGTGACTCAAAACTCAGGCCTTGTTTGCCGCGCAAACTCGAAGATCGTCGACCGCGAGAATGATTTTGCTTTGAGGTCTTCATAGCTGGCTAACTCGAAAAAATTGATTGGATTTTGTCAATTGGGTGGTGGGTGGTTTTCGAGGTGGTCGTTATTTTAGCCGATATATCGACAATCATCATATTGAATAACACAATATCAATTCAATAGTCAAGAATTTTCTTGGCTGGGATTAAGGTTCGGTATCGCGTTTCGGAAATGGAGATCGTGTTCGGATGTTATAAGAGCGGAATCTGCGATCGAAACCCGCCAAACAAAATTTGCATGGCAAAAAGCGGCGAGATTAATCGGAACGCATGGAAAAAAAATAGGAATCATTTGGGCTGCGGCGGAGCGAGCGAGCGCAGTTTTTCCAAGAGCGCGCGAAAGCCTTCGTGGTCATGGACAGGTTCGAGATCGGGGTCATAAGAAATCTGACTCAACACCAATCCGGGATCTTGGAAGGCCGCTTGGTTCAACAGATTGATTGCCATGCTCGCGTCTTCTACCTGCTGACACGAAGTCAGCGAATAAATTCCTGCGGCGCGAAATAGTAGATCTGCCGAACTACTTTTCTGGAGCACCGTTTTGGCATCGGCATGGGCTTTTTCGCGTTGATCGAGGCGGGCGTAAAGCACGCCTCGCGTCACGATCGAAACCAAATCATCAGGGTGTAATTCGATGATGCGGGAGATTGCGGTGATTGCGGCTTCGGGTTGGTCAAGGAACTCGGCTTGCACCGTTGCGATGTTTTGGAAGGCATCGACCGAAATGGCATTTAGTTTTAACGCCGATTCAAAATCCGCCAATGCGCGTTGGGGCTGATTAACCTTCATTTGCGCCAATCCCCTCGACAGCCAACTCGTTTCGTCGCGCGGTTCCAGTTCAAGGAATGTGGCCAGGTCTTGTTGCGCGGCTTCGTGTCGGCCGAGTTCGTTAAGAAGTTGAGAGCGAATGTAATAGGCGCGAGTTTCTGGTGCCCCCAATTGGATCGCAGCCGTTAAATCCGCGATCGCCGGTTCCAGTTCGCGCATCCCTTTTAGCGCCAACGCGCGGTTCAAATAGCTCGCCGAGTCCTGTTCATCCAATTCGATAGCGGCATCAAATTCGCGCTTGGCAAGTGCGAACTGCCTTTGGAAAAGATAATCGACGCCCCGATGGAAATATCCACTCGCGTTGTTTGTATCGAGTTCCAAACAGGTTGAATAGCAGACTTCTGCTTGGCCGAATTCCTTCAGTTGAGAGAACGTGCGTCCCATCATCAACCAAGCCTCGGTGATATTGGGCTGATCCCCGGTCAATTTTCGTAGCACCGCAATCGCCGCGCGACTCTCGTTGTTCCGAATCAATTCGGCTGCTTGAAGCAATCGGTCAGGTATCGTCGCGATTCGTTCATCGGGTGCAATTGAGTCTCGCAGTTCTGTCGCCAAAGCAGTTTTTCCTTGCCGTTCAAGCACACTCGCTTTTAATTGCAATATCGGAGCTGGTGTTTTCTCGCCTGAACAAGCGATAACAAAATCAAGCGATTCGATTGCCGACTGAAGTTCCAATTGCTGTTCTTTCGGAATCTGTTTTGTCTCGGCGTCTCGAAGCAATCGATAGGCGATCCAATAGCTCGTCAGGGCGAGTTGCCGGAGTTCTCGAACTCGGATATCTGCGGGTAATCTGTCCAACAGCGTTCGATAGTGTTTAACGTCTCCGGCGGTTCGAGCTTTAACGACAGCGACAGCCGCGGCAATTGACTTCGCGAAATCAATATTCTGATCAGACCGCAGGGCCAATGGCAGGCGAGCGGTAGCTAGAGACTCAGAAAACTGCGCGCTAGAGTGTTCGATTTCCAGTAGTCCGGCTCGGTTCAATCGGGTGGCTACCAACGCACCCGCAATGCCCACAATCAGCACCGCGAGCAAACCAATCGTCGTTCCAGACGAAAGTCGGGGATGCCGTTTGTTCCATTTTCTGGCCCGTTCAACCCAAGAACGATTCGGAGCATACTGGAGTGGCAAGTTAGCCAGATGCCGCTCGATGTCCGTTTGCAATTCGCCAGCCGAATGGTAACCCGCACTTGGTTCCGGTGCCAAACAGTGGTTAACGATCGACTCCATATCGACCGTCAATTGAGGGTTATGGCGCCGAATGGGAATCGGCCATGACTGGCGGTCATGGATCATCATTTCGATGGCCAAGTCATTGCTTCCTCTGTTTTCGAATGGCAAAAATCCCGTCAACGATTCATATAGCACGACGCCCAACGAAAACACATCGCATGATTTGTCCAACTTATTCTCGCCGTTCCAACAGCGTAAATGACAGGCTGACATGTAGGGTAATGTGCCGCCAATCAGCGATTCGGTTCTTGATTCAGCCCCGTCATGTGCAAGGTGAAAATCGAGAATCAGCGGTTCGCCGTCGTCGCTGATCAGAATGTTGGCAGGCTTCAGATCACCATGAATAACTCCTCGCGCATGTGCGTAAGCCAGTCCATTGGCAACACGGCCAATCATCCATAGCGCCGTTTGAGGGTAGCTCAGTCCGGCAATCGCCGACAACGATTCGCCGCGCCGATTACCTCGAGAAATCACGTCGTTCAGGGCCAGTGTGTTTCGTGTGTTGACTGTGGCCGCAATCGTGCTAGCTCGCTTTCCCGCGACAGTGCTGATCAGGTCTTTGCCACTTAGATCGGAACAATGGTTCTGACTGGTTAGCTGGAACAAATCTCGCAAGGTCGCCACACCCAGGAACGGCATGCAAATGGATTGCAGAGTGGCTTCTTTTCGCAACGAGTAAATCGGCACGATGTTCGTATGTTGCAACTTTGCTAAACTTTGCGGCTCGGCATCCGACACCTCCGTGACTTTCAACGCCACAAAACGATTTGCCAGCGATTCTTCGCGCGCCAGGTAGACACGTCCAAATGCGCCTTGTCCCAGTTGCCCAACGATTTCAAATCCGTGAAACGAAGTTCCAACATCTGGGAACTCGATCAAAGCAAGGTTTGCTAAATCAGAAATTCGACGTTCGATGTTGCCCAATGGTAATGGCGGGTCCGACGGGGACCACCCTGTGGGCCAATCCCTCGTGTCGATCGCGAAACGTTGGGCAAATTCTTCCCGCGAAATGATTGCATTCGCTTGAAATCGAAGCCGATATTCTTCAAAAGCCAACGGTTCAATTTCTGCCGCAGAGAATTGCGAGTCGGAGAATCGTCGGAGGTAGTCCTCGACCCGCGGCTGTTCCCCTTTCCGCCAGCGGATTTCCAAATCGACGCGAATCAATTCACTCAGGATCGGCAAATAAAGCTGGTCCTCGGCGGGTGGCAAGAAATCTTCGACACGAGCACGACCGGAATCCCTCCATTCATTTTCGAACTGATCAACGCTTGCGTTCAGGTCATATTCAGAATTGGATTGGGGAGTGTGATTCACGGGTTCCTATTCCTCGATGATTTTGATCAGGACTTCTCGGAAAGATTGGAGGACGCGTTCGGCAGTGCGTTGTGAGCGGCCGATTGCCTGGGAAATTTCCGGGAGTGAACTCCCAGCGATTCGCAAACGAACGATTTCGGCGTGGTTCGTTGGGAGCTGTTGAAGCAATTCATCTATTGTCAGTTTCAACACCGACAGCGCGATTTCATCCTGCTGCTTCAAATTGATATAGGACTCAAGTATTTCCGGATCGGTCGATCTCGTTTTCCGAATGTCCCGTTTCTGCGATTGGTGATAATCCGCCGCGGAGCGGATCTTGTTGAGCGAAATCACCAACAGCAATCGCCACAGGTCGTCTCCGTCAACGGCTTGATATTGCCCCTTCGCGACTCGGCGGAAAAACGTTCGAAACACGGACTGCACGATTTCTTCCGAGGTGATTCGAAACGACAGTTCCGTCGATGTCTGTCGGGAGGCCAATTGCTCCAGACGCTTGGCATAACGAATGTACAAGGCGGAAGCGGCGTCCTGCTGGCCCGAGCAGAATCGGCGCATCAGTGTCTGGTCTGTCGGATCAGATCCGAACGAATTGTGATTCGCAGACTCGGTCATACTGTATTGCAGAATTATCATTTGGTTTTTTGGCAAATCGAACTGTGTCACAATTATCGCATAAATTGGTCGTTTGTTCAAAGATTGATGAAAAGTCCATTCATCAGGAAAGCGGCAATCCTCCGTGGTTACCGCCAAAACTCATCTTTCCAAGAGGCCAACAAATCTGTCATCGGCCAATTCTTCGTCGCGCCCAGAACAACATCGTCGTAAGGAACGCAACCACGGAAACACTCGGCTCCGGTACGGTTTGAACAGTAAAGTCAATCGTTAACAAAGCTGCCTGATTCGGATTGTTGTCGAAAGAAACGGCGAGCCGTTCGGATGAATCCAGCGGATCATTGCGAAACAGAAAGACCATCGAATGACCTGTCGACCAACCGTTTTGATTGACAATTTCCTGAACGATGCTGGATACATCCGGAGTCGTGGTGTTAGCGCCGGAGTCGCCGCCAAACCAGGGGTCGACATCCCAATTGACTTGGGCAGTAGTCAGCGGACGAGTTGTGAGGGGAGTCAGATCCCCAAATGCAATTGTGTCCGGTGACAATTCTCCGACGATTGGAATAATCAAATGTCCGACATCCGTGTTGCCGAGCCTCGCTGTTTGGATGATTTCAGCGGAATTGATCGTTGCGCCGCGTGGAATATTGATACTCTGGAATCGCAATCCAACCCATTGACCAATGCCGTTCTGGTTCCCATAGGCGAGATCCAAACTGGTCCGAAATACGTTGCCGGTATTGGGTCCTGTTGTTTCTTCTTCCGCATCATCCCGAAAGTCAATGACGCGTGAAGAGACAATATCAGCTGTGCTGAGATCCGCCATCCCTCCCATCAAGAGTAATCCAAATAATAATTGTTGAATTTTCATGTCGTAACTCCTTGTTTAAGATTCAATAAAGTTTCTGAGATCAATTTTTCAGTAGCAACGATTAACTGAGAGGTGGCGGCACGGCGGTCGGCTTTTGACCAACTGATCGCGATGTGACGAGCCAGTGAGATGGCTTTGAAAGACTCGATGTCTCGTCTCCTGGTGTGCGGCAGAAGATTGACGTACTGGTCGACAATCATTTGTTCTTCGATAGCCCAGTGTTCGGCATTGGCAAAATCGCGAATTCCATGTTCGGTCAAATGGGCCAGAAGATTTCCGACGTCGAGTGCCGGCGGTCCATTCGAGATCAAATCCAGATCAATGAGAGAAGTTTGATCGTGAGAGAACATAATCTGGTCGAGATAAAAATCGCGATGGATCAGCGTTGCGTCTGTCAGTTCGATCGAATTTCCGAGCAACAGGCAATTGTTGAGAATTCCTAAAATTCGGTTGGATTCGTTGGGTAGTTCTATGCTGACGCGCGTCAATCGGTCATTCAGGATGTGCAATTCGTCAGCGATTGAATGTTCTTGCGCCGCCCTGAAACCGCAAACCTGAAGCTTTACCAACGCCGAAGCAATTCGCGCCGCAACGGTTGCTAGTCGATTTCCCATTAGGAATGACTTGCCGGACTGTCCAGCAACTTTTTCTTGAATCCACATTTGCCATGGTTTGCAAATCCCGATCGGACGTGGCACCGAGATTCCGTCCGTACTTTCGTATCCGAATCCGTATCTGTGGTGCAGTAACGCTTGGGAATTGAAAGTTCTTTGGTCGAGGCGCTTGGCGGAAACCTTGCCCAGAATTGAGCGCGGGCCGATGTCGGTATCTAATCCGTATTCAATCAGGCAACGCCGTCCTGATTTTACCCTTTGAACGACGATCTGCGATACTTCAAAGGCGCCGTAGGCAGCCGATATTTCCGGTACATATTTCCGGAACATGCTTTGCGCTGAATTAGTCTCCAGGGCGGCAGCAACAAATGCCAGCCTGGAGTCGTTCTCAATTTCTGATTTTGAAATTCCAATGGCACGACCTGTTTCGGTCTTCGACTCGAACTGGTGTTTCGGTGGCTGAATGGCCCGGTTCTTTGTTGGCAACGGCAACTTGCCTGATTCGGGTTTCACTGATCGGATTTGAGCGGCGACCATATTCAGTACTTGTTCCATCTGTTCAGTCCAATTCGACAATCCACGGCGGAACGGCGTTGATGCGAGTCGAAACAAGGCCGCGATTCGGTTCCACTGATAGCGTGACTGGATGGCGGGATCGCGAGCGTCGCCAAAACGTTGAAAGGACGTTTCGTCAATTTTATCCACCACATTTCGCGAAATTTCCTTGGAAACAGCACGGAAATATAATTGGCCGACCAAGTTTGCCAGGTCCGCAGTAGAATCACCGAGGCTGCAAAGATCGAAATCGCAGGCACTAATCCTTCGATCCATCGTAATCAGCTGCCGTTCATGAAAGTCGCCATGGATCAACGTCGGACGAAAACTCCCCTGCAGGTTTTGTTGAATTGACTGTCCTATTCTCTTTGCTTTGGTTTTCATCGGCGGATAAATCGTGCCCACATAGTCGGCAATTTCCGCGATGCCCGCGGCCGGTTCTAGAATCGAAAATGATTTCCCGCCGCCATTGAAGGAGACCTGCAGCGAATCAAGATACTCATATATGGATTGCAACAACTCGGCACATTGATTGGTGCTGCAGGTTGAAAGGTCGACAGTTGATCCCGCGATCCATTGGTAAACGAGTGCACGATGCCGATTTGACTTGCCAACGCGCATTGTTTTTTGAGCGAACCCCGCATGTTTCAAGATTTCACCGGCCCGGAGGACGGAGGCAAACGTCGCCGCGTCATGAATTTTCAACACAAAAACCTTGCCGGACCTGAAATTCAACTTGGCGGTCAAACGCCGATTCGGTTTATAGGCCAAAATTTCATAATCAGATAACACTTCATGGGTCCATGTTTGAGACAGCACCCGCGACAAAAACGCGTGCGGATCGGCGACGAATTTGCTGACCTCAGGCAACTCTGCGTCGCAGGGAAAGCGGAAAACTGCAAACGCCGCTTCTTCATCGAGCCAGGTGTCGGAACCGTAGCGGCCAAATTTCTGTTTGCGAATCTGCCAATCGTGGGGGGCAAACGCTTTGGCGTGTAAGAAAGACGTAGCGCCGACGGACTCGATTCGATAACCCACAACGCAACTGGTGTTTGGTTTATAACGAATGCCAGAAATAGACAGCTTAAAATCGCCATTTCCAAACCAAGGCCGAATTCGCGCAGCAAGCAACGTCGTGTCAAACAAAACACGGGTCGCAGGCAAATTGTGATCCGGTTTATAGAGTTGCATTTTCCACGCTTGCGTTTTTGGATTCATGCTTGGTTAGAAAGTTCTGGTTCCACCAGGACTGACATTTACGCGCGGTCTCCAGTGTCTGGTCCGAAAATTTGGTGACACTCAGTTCATAGCCATGGGCCGCCAGGGCATCAGCGGCCAATGCCTCAAACAACGCTACCTGTTCGGTTTCCATGTCCGTTCGCCAATTTCGCAAGCCGGCTTTTGGAGCCAGCCAAGCGCTCTTGGTCGAGAGTTCAGGGTTGTTTTTAGATTTGCCTTGGTGGTATTCGATCAGGCGGTCGTGATAGGGAACTTCCAGAAAATCGCAAACTTCCCGCATCGTCGCGGCGGCGTGTGCAACGAGCCGTTCATACCGAATTTCCAAAAAAATATTTACGGCGAGCTGTGATTGCTGCGTGCGGGCTGCCATCACTAACCACTTCCACCACAACGCACACACCGCAGTCGGTTGCTCCTTCCAAAAGGGAAATCGCCCTGGCCCCTTTGTCGGCGTCGCCCAATCCATGAGTGAAAGTGCGACATCACGTCCGTCACGAACGAGGTGGATGAGCTTGGCAGCAGGAAAAAGACCGTGTAATAGACTCAATCGTCGAACGTAGTCTGGTGTTTTTTCCCCGGCCAAAGGTTTCTGGGACTTTATCGCAAATGCGTCATAAAGCCCGGACACGAATTGTTGATAGGTGTCCGCGCGATTCAAGGCCAGTTCGAACTCCCGGGCCGTCAAATCCATCCGCCAGAAACGATGATAGGTTCGTGCGTTGTGGACGAGTTCGGGCGTCAATGGAATCGTTTTGCCTCGAACTGCTTGGTCAACCAATAAATTGTTCGTCAATTCCAAAGCTCGCGGAATAAAGTGCGAGTCATTCACGATTGCCATTTCAGGATGATGATTCAACATGCGTTGCAGCACGGTCGTACCCGAGCGAGGCACTCCACAAGCAAACAGAAACGGATTTTGGTTTTCCAGGTTTTTCATTTACGCTTCCCGATCCTGCGCGACTGTCGAATTCGCCACCGCACACACCGTTCGTTGTTCGGCCCAGAGTTGGGCATATCGGCCGCCCGTTTGCATCAACCCATGATGAGTCCCGTGTTGTTTGACTTGCCCGTCGGCAATATACGCGACTTCATCGGCGCGGCTGGCCATTACGAGATTATGAGTAATCATCAATGTCGTTTTGTTCTTCGCCAAATCGAACAAGGAATCACTGATGAGGTTCTGATTGGTTTCGTCGAGTCCCGTGGTTGGTTCATCAAGCAACAGCATTGGCCGGTCGGAGAGTGCAGCTCGGGCGATTGCAATCCGCTGTTGTTGGCCTCGCGACAGTGTCGTCGAACGCTCACCAATCAACGTGTCAAACAGTTGTGGCATCTCCAGCACAAACTCATCGACTTCCGCCAGACGAGCTGCTTTCAATAATTCCTGCTCCGAGGCATTCGAGTTTCCCAAGGCGATGTTGTCCCGAATACTTGCCGCGAACAACAGCGGCGATTGCAGTACAACACCGAACTTCGAACGCAGTGAAACGAGTGAGAAATCCTGAATATCTTGGCCGTCGATCAAAATGTTTCCGGACTGCGGTTGATAAAATCGCAACAGCAAACTCAATAATGTCGATTTGCCGATTCCCGATGGCCCCGTTATCGCGACCGTCTTACCCGCTTCGACAATCAGACTAAAATCTTTCAGAACCAATTGTTCTTTGTTGTAACCGAAACACACATTGCGAAACTCAATACGGCCAACTACCTGACCGAGCTCGACGGATTGCTCCGTACGCATCAGTTCAATAGGACGTTCGAGGATGCTGATAACCCGTTCGCCAGCAGCGGTAGCTTTGGCGATACGGGCCGTATATTTCGCGAATTCCTGTGCAGGTTTAAAGGAACGTTTCAGGTAAAAAAGAAATACCACCAAATCGCCTGGAGACATGGCACCACCCAAAACATGTTTCGCCCCCATCCACAACACAGCAGCCGTGGAAATTGCCAACAGGATGTCGACTGTTCGGCCCAGTTTGAGTGATAGCCGACTCGCTTTGAGATCGTTGGTTTGGCTTTGGTTGTTTTTTCGGTCGAAATCTCCTGCGAATTTTTCTTCCAGACCCAATGCCTTGATTGCGCGAATCGAGCTAATGGCTTCGGAGGCAATCGTCGCCATCGCTCCTTCCCGTTGCCGTTGTTTGCGCGCAGTCTCGCGAATCTGTCGCCCCAGTCGAACCGTGGTCAACCAATACAATGGCACGATCATCAGAGAAATGGCGGCCAGCCTCCAGTTCAGCCACAACATCACCGTCGTCATTCCAATCAAAGCCATCGAGTTACCAATCAACGGCAAAATTGCAGTCGCGGTCACGTCGCGCAGCAAACTGACGTCTCGTGTGACGATGGTGATCAAATTGCCATGCCGGGCCTGATCGTGAAACGCTAGTGGCAACGCTTGCAGATGGCGATAAACGCGATCGCGCACCCGAATCACCATGAAGTTGCCAATTTTGAAAAATCCGGCCTGGCTGCTGTAGTCCGTTATCGCGCCCACTACTGCAATGACCACGACAGCCATCGCAACAAACAGCACGATCGACGACGTGGACCAATTCTCAGGGAGCGTAATGGTCGTGGCTGACGAATCGCCGGTTTTGTTAAAGACCCGATCGAGTACAAATTTCAGTGGCCATGGTTCCAGCAATCGAAACACAATACCAAGCAAGAGCGCCGCGAAGGAACTGAAGATCAATTTCGATTGCAGTCGGATGTCTTGCCAAAAGTACTGGTAGACCTGCATCAAATCGGGAACGATCTGTGCGAGTTTCGGCTTACCGGATTTTTTGCGACGGATCATTGAATCGCCCCGCAAGGCGTCTGGGTCTCGGCAACGCTGCTCAAAATACGATCAACGACATGCCGCCAGCTGTGGTCGGCAACTGCACACAAACGCGCTTGCAAACCCAGTCGTTGTCGTAACGGGAAGTCGCTGCAAAGTTCCAGAATCGCGGTGGCGAGACCTGCCGAACAGCCTGGTTGTACAAGGATGCCGGACTGGTTATTCACGATCAAGTCTGGAATTTGGCCAATCCGACTGGCGACTATGGCGCGACCGGCGGCCATGTATTCCAAGACTTTCAATGGAGAAAAATAGAAATCGACGAGTTTCGGATACGGTGCAACGGCAATATCGAATGTCGACAGAACTTTGGGCATTTCGGAATTCGGAATTGCACCAGTCCATTGAATCACCGATTGAACATCGACCGGAAAATCCACCAGTTGGTTTTGCAAATTACTTGCTTCTGGTCCCGACCCAACAATCTTCAAACCGATGCTCGGATTCTGAGTATAAGCCAATGCAAATGCATCGAGCAAAATGGAGACTCCATGCCACGATTTCAACGTTCCTACGAATCCGATAATTGTTCTATCTGAATGATCAGTGATTGTTCCAAGATCAAACGTCTCGCAGTTGACACCATTAAAAACGGTAGTTGTTTTGGAACGGGCAGCGCCATTTTGCCGAATCAGCGCGGCGACCTCCTCCGATACCGCAATGATTGATTTTGCATGTCGAAAACATTCGTTTTGAGCGGAAAGAGCTTTCGACTCGTCAAGCAGGGTTCGGTGTTTCTTTTGTTCGTCGACCAACGGCGCGTTGACTTCCAAGATGCCCGGAATGCTTTGCATGTGCGAAAACTGCATCGCGGACTGACTCCACAATGAGTGTCGCTCATAAACCAGATCAAATGGTTCGGCATCTGCCAACAACGATTCCACGATTGGATTCAAAGCAAATAGCTCTCGTTCTCTCGTCGCCGGATCGCTGGAAAGGGATTCTCCCAAGCGATGGGTCGGAATTCCGCTCAGATCGTCAGGAACATCGGCACCTAATCGAGTGGCAAACAATTCCACTACGTGGCCGCGCTGACGCAACGCTCGGATGATTTCTTGACAATGAATGGAACAGCCTTTTCGCCCGAATATCGGCACGCCTGGATCAAGGCAAACATAGGCAATTCGCATCTTAGACTCCTTGCAGTCGCTGGGGATTTGCCGAGACCGATCGCGAAACTTGATTGAGAAACAAGCGGCGAAGATGCGACACGTTTTCGTGAATATTGAAATTCTGTTCAATTAACTCTCGCGCATTGATCGCCAGCGATTGACCGATTTCCGGGTGGGACAGGAGGCGCTCAATTTCCACAGCCAACTGCGACGAATTCTCTTGTTGCACCATAACTCCCGTTTCACCATTGCGAATGATCTCGGGAATCCCGGTGACATCCGTGGAAATGCAAGGGGTTCCCAACGCCAACGACTCGGTAATGACCGTCGGCAATCCGTCCTGATTTCCATCGGGACCGACTACACAAGGCGCGGCAAAAACGGCGGCCGATAATATTTTTTGACGAACGATGTTCTGAGGTTGTGGTCCAGTCATCCGTACTTGATTGCACATTTCCATACTCGCAATTTGGTTTCGCAATTCCAATTCGAGTTCACCCTCGCCGATGATTTCGCATTCGAATTCCACGCCTTTGTCCCTCAAAATTCGACAAGCGTCGATCAGCTGGCTGAAGCCTTTTTTGTGGACGAGTCGCCCCACCGAAATGATCTTTTTTGTTCGCCCGTTCGGACGGTTGAAAGCGAACAGGTCCAAGTCTAATCCGTTGTAGATGCGATGGATTCTGGCTGCGAACCCGAACTTTTCAATCAGAAAATCACGATTGAAATCCGAAACCGTAACGATGAATTTGGCGTCGGCAATCTTGTTGGCCAGATCGTCCTCAATCACCGACTCATGGAAAATGTCCTTGGCGTGCATCGTGATCGAGTAGCTGATGCCGGCGATGCGAGCTGCGAGTTGGGCAACTGTCGCGGGGGAAGTCGCAAAATGGGCATGCAGATGGTCGAACTTTTGCGCGCGGGAATGTTTGGCAAGTTGGATCGCTTGAAACGCATCAACGGCAGTCGCCCATTTCGCATCTTCCAGCGCTGCCCAAAGATCGGGGAATTGCTGCGAAGCCTCGCGGCAGACCGTCCAGAACTCAGTTGACTTGACTGATCCAGACGGCAAGTAGGTCACTGGTGCGCGAACTTGAGATATCAGGTTTTGGAAATGAGTGTCGACGGAAGGCTGTAGAGCAAATATTCCAAGTTCCCAGCCCGCAGCTTCGTGCGCCAAAATTTCGTTAACGATAAACGTCTCAGAGAATCGCGGGTAGCGCTTGACGACGTAACCAACACGGATCGCTGCTGAATTGATAGTATCAGGCATCGCAGGTTTTCCCATTCAGGATCGAATTGACCAATGGAAATCGTGCATGGATGGACGCGCAGATTCGCTGCAAGCCTTGCAGATTGGGTGAATCGGCAGAACTGCGATGCGATTCGTTGGTTTCACTGAGCCAACGGATAATGGAATCGGGCGTGAGTTCGTCAGGATGGATCATTTGTACCAACCCGAGCTCGGCGAAACGATTCGCGCGAATCAATTGCTCTTCCCGCGGGCAAACCCGCGGCACAATCAAAGCGGGTTTTCGATAGGACAGAATCGCGGAGAGCGTGTTGTAGCCCCCCATCGAAACAACATGGCTGGCGTTTCTGACCAGCAGATCTCCTTCATCGGCAAATTCGATGACGCGTAGTGAAGGAACAGTTTCAGCGATACCAAAAATTAACGATTTGGTGGAATCGGGCATGTGAGGACCAGTTAATAGCGTGCCTTGCCT
>JANNWZ010000013.1:0-15005 GCA_031409295.1 Mariniblastus sp. | reverse complement strand
GCACGGCGGCTTTGATTTGCAACTGGAAGTGTCTTTGCGATCCAGACAAATGAAGGATCAGGGGAGCGCGCCGATGAAGTTGACGTCGGGTAGTTTCAAGAATATGTATTGGACGTTTGCCCAGATGTTAGCTCACCACAGCAGTAACGGTTGTAACCTTCGGCCGGGAGATTTATTGGGCAGCGGCACCGTGAGTGGAAAAACGCGCGATTCGCGAGGCAGCTTAATTGAGTTGACTTGGGACGGAGATCGCGAACATCCTGTTCCCGGAACTCAACGCACGCCTTTGATTTTACCGACCGGCGAAGAGCGGAAATTCTTGGCCGACGGAGATGAAGTTACCTTGACTGGATTTTGCCAGAACAGCACCCACCGCCGCGTTGGCTTTGGGACCTGCGTCGGCACAATTCAAGCCGCCGCCGCGGTGCAAGTCTAATTAGCTTAAATGCTTGAACTTGGGGGTCAGTTGAATTTAGCGTGAACGTTCATTGTTGGTCTGAACACTTTGTTTCAGTAGTTTGTCAATTGTCTGTGACAAATTGGCTGATCCAAGACGCTTCTGCCGGTGACATTGGCCGACAATAAGGATGAACTTATAATTGAGGAAACACATTAACAATCCTCCTATTGCTCGGAACCCAGGTTAGAAACGAATTTTTCATGACGAGTCGCGTGCGTTGTTTGCATAAATGTCTATCGCAGCTTGTTTCTGCATCGGTCTTGATTGTCGCCCTCGTGGGTTGTCGTCAAGACGAGCCGATTGTTAAACAGCGTATTCCGAAATCTCGCTCTGGATTGGAATCACTTCGTACGACCCAACAGGCGGACGCAACGGCCGTTTCCGCTCCGCCAATGGCCGTGAGCGATCGCATGGTTGTGGCGATTTATCAGTTGGATGAGGCGACCTGGTTCTTCAAACTCAACGGCACGATCGAACAAGTCAAACAAACTGAATCCCAATGGAAGTCGTTTTTTGAAGCGGCTAAATTTGACAATGGCAGCCCGCAATGGGAATTGCCAGAGGGCTGGAAAATCGGCAATGATCGTCCCATGCGGTTTGCGACGATTGCGATCGGCGATTTTGATCCGCCGCTGGAAATGGCGATTTCCAGCCTTGGCCCAGGGCAAGATCTGTTACTGAATGTCAATCGTTGGCGCGGTCAAATGGGACTGCCGCCAATTGCCGAATCGCAGTTAAGCGACAACACTCAATCGATGAAATCGAACTCCAAATCCGCGTTGTTGTTCGACGTTGTTGGCAAACAGTCCGGCAACATGTCGCCGCCGTTTGCTAACTTGGCAGGCCGTCCCAATGGGCCCGTTGAGAACCAAATTCGTGCCCCCAACACCGCTTCAACAACGACGGCACCGGACGCAACGGTGAAATTCGATACGCCAGATGGCTGGGTGTTGGGAAAGACCTCGGCAATGGTGCCGGTCCGCTTGGAAAAGGTAGTGGGCGAAAAATCGATTCAGATTACAATCGTCAGGCTACCGGCGGCCGCCAATGAATGGCAACCTAACACCCATCGTTGGGCTGGCGAAGTCGGAATGCTGGAGCTGTCGGACGAGGAAATCAAATCGCTTTCCAGTGATATCGTGATCGATGGAATCTCTGGCCAGTTGTTAAGACTGATCCCGACTGAGGAAGCGAATTCCCGTGCATCGATCGCGGGAATGGTCAAGCAGGGCGAAACGGCCTGGTTTTTGAAATTGACTGGCGACAAATCTCTGGTGATCGAACACGAAACTGTGTTTCTTGAATTTTTGAAATCATTAAAACTGCCGTAACATGGACCGGATGTTTATGTTGCGAAGGACAAGGTAACTCAATGGCTACAGAATCTGTTTCGAAATTAACACGCACATTGTCGGCGCAGCAAACTTCAGGGTTTGGAGTCACGGACGTTGCTCGCGCGATTTTGGCGCCTTTGGCCTCGTTGAAACTGACGGTCTTCTTGTTGGTCGTTGCCATGATCGTCACGTTTATCGGCACGTTGGAACAGACTCGACAGGATATTGACACGGTCAAGCATCGGTACTTTCTCGAAAATAACATTTTTGTGGAGGTGCCATTCCAGACATTTTTCGTACCGGCTTGGTTTCCAAACAACCAAAACGTGCCTGGGAGTTTTTTCATTCCCAGTGGTATGACAATTTTGACAATCATGATTCTCAATCTCGCGGCGGCGCATGTGCTGCGTTTTCGTCTGCAAGCCAGCGGCGTCAAGTTGGTGCTGGGTTTGTTCGTAGCAGTGATTGCGGCGCTGGTTACGTGGGCAATCATCTTCAATTCACAAAATCCGAATGGACTTCAAGGTGAGCCGCCGATCCCGTGGAAGAGTATGTGGATTGTTTTGCAAATTGTCACGCTGGGGATTGCTTGCGCTGCAAGTTTCGGATTTTTCACGATCGAGCGGTCGCGGAAAGTCGAGCGGGGACTGTTGGCTCTGGCGGCCATGGCATTTGGGGGTTTGCTGATCATCACCCTGTGGCTGAAGGCTGACGCATTTATCGGCGATTCAGCGATGCGAATTGTCTGGCAATTGACGCAGGCCGGCATCGCGGCAGCGGTTTCCTTGGTAGCCTGTTTGCTGCTATTTAAACGAAAGGCTGGCATTGTCTTGTTGCACTTGGGGATTGTCGGACTGATGGCTAATGAGCTGTTCGTCAATGCTACCAATGAAGAGCAACGAATGACGATCGATGAAGGGGAAACGGCCAGCCAAGCCATTGATATCCGCAGCACGGAATTGGCGATTATCGATACCTCGGATGCGGAATTTGACGAAATCATCGCGATCCCACAGCGAAAATTGGTCACCGCCCAAACCATCGTCGACGAACAACTTCCATTCAATGTCAAGGTTGTCCAGTTCCTGAAAAACTCGGACATTCGACCCGTCCAAGATCAATCCAGGAATTTGGCCACGCAAGGGATTGGGATTCGGAATGAAGCGTTCGCGATTCCGCCGGCCAACGGAACCGATATGGATCAAGTCGCCGATTTCGCGTCCGCTTATGTGGAGTTGACCGAAAAAGGAACCAGTAAGTCGCTGGGAACCTACCTGGTTTCACAACTCGTTGATGTGTCCCGCGCGGACACGGTGAACGTGCAAGGAAAACCGTATCGAATTTCGTTGAGGTTCAAGACCGAATACAAACCGATTTCGATGAAACTGCTCGATGTGGAAGCCGAATACTATCTGGCGACCGAGACGCCCAAGAATTTTTCTTCGCAGGTGGTACTTAGCGACTCCGTCAATGGAGCGACATTTGAAAAAAAGATTTGGATGAACAATCCGCTCCGATTCGCGGGAGAAACTTTTTACCAAACTAGTTACGGGCGAAAACCCAGCGGCAAGGAATACACGGTTTTGCAAGTCGTCAAAAATCGTGGCTGGATGATTCCGTATGTTTGTTGCATGTTTACGGTCATCGGTTTGACGGTCCAATTTGGCAGCTCGTTGTTGGGTTATTTGGCGAATCGACAACAAACCCTTGAGCACGACAGGAATTTGAAAACCAAAGCCAGCCTGGCCGCTGCCGGTTTCGGGACTGGGGAACTTTCTCGGGCCACCCCTGGGAGTTGGAAGACTTGGTTGCCGAGTTTAATCATCGTTGGATTTTTTGTGGTGTACGTGGGTGGAGAGTTGTACAAGGCCCAAACCGGAATTGTCAAAAAAGATGCCATGCGACTCGATTTATTGGGCCAAATCCCGATTACCCAGGGTGGTCGCGTACAACCCCTGGATTCTTTTGCCCGACATACCGCGTTGCAATTGAGCAAACGGGAAACGGTTAAGAACCGGAATGAAAGCAACCAACCCGCGATTCGCTGGTTGGCCGATTCGATCTTTCAAGCTGATGGCTATGATGAGTACCGATTGTTTCGAATCGAAGATCCCGAAGTCCTCACGGCCCTGGATTTGCCGTACCCCATGCCCACCCCGTCGCGATTCAAACACAGCAATTTGCGATATACACTGAAGGAAGTTTTGAGCGCTCAGGCGAAGATGAGAGAGATTGTCCCGAACCCCTCCGAAATCGCTCCTGAAACATGGACGGTTTTTCAGAAACGGGTCGGCTCGATCGCCAGAAAATTGCAACAGGTCTTGGCCGCGGGGCGAACGTTGGGCAATCAGACCGCCGGGGACGTCAACCTAATTCGCCGTTTGGAGTTGGCTGGTAACGATGCAACGTCGGAGTTGATTCCGTTGGTTGTACCGACCAAAGATCCGCAACAATATTGGATTTCGATGGTTGCGTTGGAGAACCAGCGATGGTTGGCAGAAGTGGCAAAACAATTCCAATCCACATCAACCACGGAATTGGCGGTGGCCATCCTCGGCCAAGAGATCTTGCCGTCGCTGCGACGTGAGATCATCCAGGATCGAGTCATTCAGCGGCTAATTGGCGATGCCGATTTGATGTCTCTACTGCAAAAACAATTTGGTGAAACCAACCCCAAACGACTCGAAACCATGATTCGTTCGAATTGGGCACAATTCCCCCAAGAGATTCTTGCTACGATGGAACAAGCGGAGGGACCGTTTGTCGATGCCATGTTGGCGGAACAGCGCCCACGTTACGAAGCCGTCATGGCAGAACAAATTGCCAAAGTCAATGGCGGTGTCGGGTTGATCACAGCCAAGCATTCCGAGCTGGAAGCGTTGTTTTTGAAACTGCGTCCGGCCTATCAAAATAACGATGCGGAGACTTTTAATCGTACGTTGAACGAGTATCTCGCCGCCGTCAATGCAACTCCTCCTGAAGGCATGACTCGTTTGGCATTGTCAACCGAACGCTGGTACAACGGTTTCGCGCCGTTCTATTTGGCGATGGTAATTTATTTAGCCGCAACGTTGATCGGAACCCTGGGCTGGATTATTTGGCCCACGGCTTTGAATCGGGCGGCTAGTGGATTACTGGTGTTAGGATTGTTGGTTCAAGTCGCCGGATTAATCGCTCGAGTGATGATCTCCGGACGACCTCCAGTCACGAATTTGTATTCATCGTTCCTGTTCGTATCGGCAGTTTTCGTATTGGGAATGCTGGTCTTGGAGCGCCTCGCGAAGTTGCGAGTTGGATACGTGCTGGCCGGTTTGGGTGGATTTTTGGCGTTGATGGCGGCTTGGAATATGTCGCTGACAGATGGAGACACATTTGCGGTTCTCGTCGCCGTGCTCGACACTCAATTCTGGCTGGCCACGCATGTCGTTTGCATTTCAATCGGCTACGGCGCCACATTGATGGCGGGGTTCCTGGGACTGGCCTATGTCGCGGAAGGGCTGTTTACTCGAGTGTTAACGAAAAAACATCGTCGAGAATTCGCCAATGTGATTTATGGCGTGATCTGTTTTGGTCTCGTGACCAGTTTCTTCGGAACCGTTCTGGGTGGCTTGTGGGCCGATGATTCCTGGGGCCGGTTTTGGGGTTGGGATCCGAAAGAAAACGGAGCGCTGATGATCGTGTTGTGGAACGCGGTGTCACTGCATGCCAGATGGGGCGGTCTGATTCGTGAACGCGGTCTGGCGACGTTAGCCATCATTGGAAACCTGGTCACGTTGTGGTCTTGGAAGGGCGTGAATGCCATGGGAGTGGGCTTGCACGCTTATGCAGGGACCGAAGACGCGACCATGGTTTACATTTTGTGGTTCGGCTTGATCAGTTTCATTATGCTGGCCGCGGCCCTGATCCCTACCAGGTATTGGGCAAGTTATGCTCAGGACGCGCAGTTACCGGTATCCTAGATCCGCCTGTTGACGAACCTTGAAATCAGTTGCGGCAGCGGTTCGGATCGCTCGCACGACGTCAAATTGATCGATCACTTGCATCGTATTTTGAATCGGCGCGCGCGTTCCATCCGGCCAAATCAAGTCGCCGTCTAGCTGGTCAACACCACCATCCAATTTGCAAATTCGAACTTCTGCTCGATACGAAGAATCGGGAACGAGTTCGGTGCGGCCCATGAGTTCATTGTTTTCAATTTGGGTGAATTGCCCTTCGAACCAGCCGTACGGATGACCGTGTTCTGGATTGACGTCGACGCGACCGGCGAATTGACAACGAGGACCAAGGACGCTGATTTCAGGAACCAAGTCGCCCAACAGCCAGCACGGTAGTTTCAAATTGTTGGTGTTCAATTCATAGCGTTGCAGACTAGGTTGATTCGGGCTGGCATGGCTGCGAGAGAGAACACATTCCACCGATTGTCGCGATGAATCGCTTTCCGGCAATTGAAATCTGAGCTTTGTCAGCGTTCCATCGCTTACGGGGTCAACGACAATTTCCAATTTGTCGACCAGCAGAGTTTGGGGAAATGAACTGCCCAGCGTATCAGAATGGATTGATTCCTGAACGATGAGGTGATCGCGAAAGGAAATGTGCCAAGGTCGATCGGCGGAGTGCGCACGGATCGCGTGTTCGTTCAGGGTGTGAACCAATTGCAGGAGACCAGAGCTGGTCAGGCGAACCGTTTGATCGATGACTACCTGATTGGTTTGTCCGAATTCGAGCCGAACCTCCATCGCTTCAAACAGCGCGCCCAGCTCCGGGTCTGTGAATTTCAAACCTCGCAAGATCGTCACTTGGGGACCCGGATTTTCAATCGAATCAATCGAGGTCGCCAAGCCCAGTTGGGCTTGAATTTCTCGCTCCCATTGAGCCGCAGTGGGGGGATGGCAGATCCAATATCCGACCACCGAAGTCGGTGCAACGCAGATCAGCAGGAACAACATCCTGCAATTGAACCGTCGTTGAGAGTCGCTGATCATGTTGACATCCGTGTCAAACCGAGGCTGGGCATCTTAGCAAACGAATTCTGACGGTTTCCCGGGAATTGGCCAATAACGATTTGCTACTTTTTTCCGGCCATTTCCTGAAACAGCCGCCAGCGGGCATGCATTTCCGCAATGCTGTCACCCCCAAACTTGTCGATCAAAGCTGCCGCGATTTCAAACGCCACGACATTTTCGATAATCACGCTAGCAGCCGAAACGGCGCAGACATCGCTGCGTTCGTAGCTGGCAGTACCGGGCTCTTTGGTTTGCATGTCGATCGACTCAAGCGGTTTTTGCAACGTGCTGATTGGCTTCTTGGCCG
Source organism: Mariniblastus sp. (assembly GCA_031409295.1). GTDB lineage: Bacteria > Planctomycetota > Planctomycetia > Pirellulales > Pirellulaceae > Mariniblastus. The sequence goes on along the minus strand of JANNWZ010000013.1, from coordinate 7,901 downwards.
CTCGAATCACCAAAGGTTGGCCGTTGGTCATACCGGCTTCCAGTCCTCCAGCGTTGTTGGTGGGTCGAACATAACCCAGGTTGGGAGAAAATTTCAGGCTGGCGTCAAACTGAATTCCGTCATGGACTTGACTGCCGGGCAGGGTGGCCGAGGCGAAGCCGAGACCTATCTCGACCCCTTTGATGGCCTGCACCGCCATGACAGCTTGCGCCAGTTTGCCATCGAGTTTCCGATCCCATTGAGCGTGGGTACCCAAGCCAAAAGGGAGTCCTTCGACCACGACCTCGACGATTCCCCCCAACGTGTCTCCTATTTTTTTGGTTTCGTCAATGTAATCGCAAACGGTTTGGTCACGGCTGGGATCCAACGAATAGATCGCACTTTCGTTCCGCCATTGCAGACGTTCGTCAAATGATCCGGGTCGGGCCGGGATACTCTCGCGTCCCAATTGGACAACATAACCGAGTGTCCGAATGCCAAACGACTCCAGTAATTGTTGGCACAAGGCACCGGCGGCCACGCGTACCGCAGTCTCGCGTGCACTGGCCCGCTCGAGAATGCCGCGCATCGAGCTGAGATACTTGAGCGATCCGCTAAGATCACCATGACCGGGACGAGGCCGGGGAAGTTCTTTCAGGCGCTCGAGTTTGTAATCCTGATTGATCACCTGCAGTGTCACGGGGCCACCGAGTGTGGTGTTTTGCCAGACCCCCGTCAGAATTTCGACGCGATCCTGTTCGAGTTTCTGGCGACCGCCACGACCGTATCCACCCTGGCGGCGCAGGAGGTGTAGGTCGATCGCAGCGGTATTGATTTCGAACCCGGCGGGGAACCCATCGATCAACGCCAGCAGAGTCTTGCCGTGCGATTCTCCAGCAGTCCAGTATCGAAGCATAATGGTTCTAGGTAAGCAGGACGAAGAAAAAACATTGAAATGAACGTTGAGGTCATCAAAGCCACGGGTCAGTATAAACGAAGGATTGACAAACTGTTAGACTGATCTGATCTCAGAAAACCAGCGGCAATCACAGATCACTGCATATTGTCGCGCTCCCGGCCCACGGTTGTCAAAACGTACCCATGATGTTCTTGATTCGAAAAAATTGGTTTTTGATCACGTTGCTGTTGGCATTGATGGGAGGCTATGCGGGCAGCCGTCGATTTTCGTTCCTCGCTGACGCAAGCTGGTTGAACTGGTCGATTGTCGCGATCACGATGTTTCTCATGGCTTGGCCGTTGGAGTTCGGCAGTCTGCGACGAACCATGTCGCGACCGCTGGCCCCCATTTTGGGCTGCCTGCTGAACATCGTGGCGATTCCGATTTTGGTTTGGCCGTTGGTCGGTTGGGTCGGCGGTGACTTGGGTGGCGGGATGATGGTTGCCGCCGCGACGCCGTGTACACTCGCATCAGCCGCGGTCTGGACGCGGCGCGCCGGCGGTGACGATAGCATATCGCTCATGGTGACAATTCTGACCAATGCGACTTGTTTCATCGTCTTGCCGTCGTGGATTTATGTTCAAACAGGCAAAACGATGGAACCCAGTCTACTGATCGGAACGACATATCGATTGTTCATGTTCGTCGTATTACCCATTGCGCTCTCGCAACTGGTCCGTTTGAACGGTTCGGCGGCCAATTGGGCGACTCAGCAAAAATGGTTGCTAAGTACTTTGGCACTGATCGGAGTCTTGACGATGGTATTCATTGGCGCAGTTAATATGGGAATGCGAATGGGGCAACATGAGCAAACGATCGAACCAATCTCAATCGGCATCGTCGGCCTGCTGATGGGCATGGTCCATGTCATCGTGTTGGGAAGTGGCATGGGGATCGCCAAAATATTTGGAGTACCACGCGAGCAATGGATTGCCGTCGGTTTTTCCGGAAGTCAGAAAACGCTAATGATTGGTCTAACGGTGTCAGTCAGCCTTGGCGTGAGTATAATTCCGATCGTTTTGTACCATGCGATTCAATTAATCATCGATACCTTGGTTGCCGATCGCCGGGGAGCCCACCGGTCCACACCGACATGACCCTGGTGAACCAAACCGCCCCCAGCGTTGTCTTGTTCCACTTCTAGCAAAACGTTATATTTTAGCTGTGTTCCAATTGATCCCGAAATCGGCACTTTTTGTTGCCCATTCAAAAAATGTATGCGGAAACCCAAACTCAGTTCTACGCCGTTGCGTTGCACTCCCACGCGCATTCCTAGCGGTCGGTGACAACGGTCGTTCTCGGCCGATGATGTTGGTAATCGCCGTTTGTTATGGCGGTTGACTTTCTCGAAATCAGAATTGGAAGGGTTGATTGATGCGCGAAATGTTGGAACAAAAGTTGACGCGGTTTGAAGAGCTCGAAGAACAATTGGCGGATCCCGGTGTTCAATCGAATTCCCAATTGATGGCGTCTTTTGCCCGCGAACACGGCTCGCTCGCCAAACTGGCGACCAAATATCGAAGATTCAAATCAGTATTGAACGAAATCAACGATGTTCGTGAAATGGCCAAATCGATTGATTCCGAAGAACAGGAAATGGCGGCCGAAGAGTTGACCCGTTTGTTGGCTGAACGGGAAAAGCTTTGGGATGAATTGCTCGATTTGACCGTCGGAGGCGAAGATGCCAATCGAACGCGATGTGTCATGGAAATTCGAGCCGGCACGGGCGGAGATGAAGCCGCCTTGTTCGCGCGTAATTTGTTTGACATGTACAAACGTCATTGCGAAAACAAGGGTTGGAAGTTTTCTCCCCTGGACACCAGCACCACCGAGTTGGGTGGGTTCAAAGAGGTCACCATTTCCATTGAAGGCGACGGCTGTTATCGCGAACTACAATACGAGAGTGGTGGGCATCGGGTTCAGCGCGTCCCCGATACAGAAACGAAAGGCCGGATTCATACATCCGCAGCTACTGTGGCGGTACTTCCAGAACCTGAGGACGTCGAAATCAATCTTCGTCCCGATGATTATAGTGTGGAGCGCTACGCTGCCAGCAGTGGTCCGGGCGGTCAACATGTGAACAAAACCGCCTCGGCCGTACGTATCACTCACCATGAAACCGGGATTGTCGTGAGGTGCTTTGAAGAGCGTTCGCAGCACAAAAATCTCGACAAGGGAATGCGCATCCTGAAATCGAAGCTCTTTGATTTTTTTAACCAGAAAGAACATCAACAACGTTCGGACCAACGTAAGAGCTTGGTCGGATCGGGCGATCGCAGCCAACGTATTCGGACCTATAACTTCCCCGAAAATCGGCTGACCGATCATCGCATTGGTTTGACAGTGTACCGGCTGGATCAAATTATGGCGGGCGACGTGCAACTGATTACCGATGGCTTGATCGACTACGATCGACAGGAAATGCGTACTTCGATGGGATCCTTGGATTAACAGACGGCTGACTGCCAATACGCGAATACTATTTCAGGAAGCGGATCGATGACGGAAACGACGGAACAACAGTGGACGATCAAGCGGTTACTGGATTGGACAACCGAGTTTTTCAATCGGGTCGATGCGGATAGTCCTCGGTTGGAGGCCGAAGTTTTGCTGGCTGCGGCACTCAACTGTGCCCGCATCGAACTTTATACCCAGTTCAATCAAGTCCCGGCTGCCGAACCGATGGCGAAATTTCGCCAATGGGTCAAACAGCGGGCCGAAGGCGAACCGGTCGCGTACATCGTGGGCTATCGCGAGTTTTATTCGTTGCGTTTTACCGTTAATTCCCAGGTACTGATCCCCCGTCCAGAAACCGAACATGTGGTCGTCGCAGCTCTCGAGGCGGCCAAAAAAATTGCCGATCGTCCCCTCCGCGTCCTCGACGTCGGTACGGGCAGCGGCTGTATCGCGATTACGCTGGCCAAGTACCTATCGGATTGCAAAATCGCCGCAACTGATTTGTCACCCGGTGCGATTGAGATTGCCGCGCTGAACGCGGAGTCGCATGGTGTGACGGATAAAATCCGGTTTTTTCAAGGCGATCTGTTTGCGGCGTTGCCGGCCGGGAGTGGCGCCGTGCATCTGATTGTGAGCAATCCGCCTTACATCGGCACCCGCGAAGTCGACACAGTGGAGCGACAAGTTAAAGATTTCGAACCGAAAATGGCGTTATTCGCGGGGGAGCAGGGGACCGACGTGATCGCGCGTCTCGTCGCCGAGGCCCCGGCGAGATTGCTGCCGGGGGGCTTTTTGATTTTTGAAACGAGTCCTGTCATCATGGAAGCCTGTTTGAAACTGGTCGCCCAACATGATTTGGAGTTGGCAGAAGTGGTCAAGGACTTGGCCGGCCTAAAGCGCGTCGTCGTGGCCAGGAAACCAGGTTAATTTCGGATTCAAAATGGGGACGCACGTTGCCAACCCCCGGGAACCAATGGTCTTGGGTTTGTTTCGGTGGAGCGCGGTAGAACTTAACGGGTATACCGGTTCCGGCGACTGGCACGCGGGTATTTTCGACAATTCGGCGACCGCACGTTGGCGTTTTCGCTGAAGTGTCGAATATATGGGTAGGAATTCTCCTTCCTCAGATCGCCGCCCATGAAAAAATTCCTTCTTAACAAGACAGGAAAATTGAAACCCCGTCCGTTGGCCGCCGATAACGCGACCCAGCGTTGGGGGGAAGCGTACATCGACTATCTGCGCAGCGAATGCCATCTCGCCGACAACACAGTGCTGGCGTATGGTCGCGATATGCGACGATTCACGGCGTGGCTGGGGACTCGACAAATCGCCCGCCTAACGGTCTCCGAGTTGTCCGATTTTGTGGGGTCGTTGGCGGCCCAAAAACTGGCTCCGGCTTCGATCGCTCGGCACATCGTGGCGATCAAAATGTTCTTTCGATATTTGCAGCTCGAAGGCGTTTTGTTGGACAACAAAGTCGAATTGCTGGGCAGTCAAAAACTCTGGCAAAGGGTGCCCGAGGTTTTGTCTCCCAAACTGGTCGATACATTTTTGCACGCCCCGGCGCGGGGAGAGTTGTATCATTTTCGTGATCGAGCCATGTTGGAAATGTTGTACGCGACCGGATGCCGAGCGTCGGAAATTTCAAGTTTGCGAATTCGCGACGTCCACCTGAAGGAACGGTTTTGCAAATGCCATGGGAAAGGGAGCAAGCAGCGTATGGCTCCGTTGGGTGATCCGGCGATCGATGCCGTGTCGATCTACTTGCAACGCCAACGTCCGCAGTTGGCAGCGCTGCGGCCATCGGAAACGGACTGGCTGTTTCTTTCCCGCGGAGGTCGTCGAATGCGGCGCGAAGCGATCTGGGAATTAGTCAAAAAATATGCGCTGATTGCCGGGGTCTCGGTATCGATCAGTCCCCACACGATGCGTCACAGTTTCGCGACCCATTTGTTAGCGGGGGGAGCGGACTTGCGGCAAGTGCAGGAGATGTTGGGGCATTCGAGTATCGCGACAACGCAAATCTACACACATGTCGATCAATCGCGGCTAAAGCAAATACACCAGAAATTTCATCCTCGAGCCTAATTCCAAAAGCTATTTCGAGTTGTCTTTGAATTTGATTTTTTCAATCAGTTTCTTGATCGAACCATCCGGTTGGATACGACCGGAGACCGCTTCGATGGCTTTGATTGTGTAGCTGTATTTCAAGCCAAAATCGATATCGAACTCGACTTCGGTTTTCTTGGCAGATTCCGGATTACCGACTCCTGCCAATTGCTGCTCAACGAAATCGGTAAGCTGTTGAAACATGGTGCCATCGATGTAAGTCTCGTTGCTATTGGTCATAATGCTGCTGATATTGCCATTGTCGCCAGCCCGCAACTTGACGGTGATCAGGTCGGGTAAGACCAATTCCATTTGTTCAGCATTGGTGGTTGCCAAGGGCATGCGAATACTGAAATCCCCTTCCATCGACACGACTTTAAAGGTCATGATAAAGAAGGTCAGCAGCTGAAACACGATGTCGATCATCGCGGTCAAGTCAACTTTGATTTCTTTATGTTCGGTATCTACTAATCTCATATCTAGTTAATCACCTCCTTAACACGCAGGCTGAAGCTTTCCAGTTTTTCGCCTTGGCATTTCATGATCAATTTCTGCACCAATCCGGTTGGCGTGTCTCGATGCGAGCGAATAATGACCGCAATGTCGGCAGGATTATTGACTCCTTCCCGAGCGGCGTTATTGATCTCCTGCACGAAGATGGGGCGGAGGCTATCAATTTGATCAATTCGTTGGCCTTGGAATTTAACTGCGCCGCTCGGTTCCAGATTGAGAATGATCTGGTAGTCCGGACGCTCTTCGGGAGGTACGGCCAACACGCTGTTTGGCAACATAATTTCTTCCGCCCGATCAACTTCCGAAAAATTGACCAACAACATAAAAAAGGCGATTAATTGAAAAGTCAAATCGATCATTGGCGTCAGATCGCCTTCGAAAATTTCCGTTTTGGCTTTGCCAAATTTCATAATTTGAACTTTCGTCTAATTAAAATCGTCGCGGCAATTCCGGTAAACGAACGATCAACCGTTTCCATTAACAGCTTCGATCATTCTTTTTTCTTGCCTACTTTTTCGAAACGGCCCATCAGATTTTCACTGGTAATCCCCACTTCGAGAACTAAACGTTGGACCCGGTTGCGTAAAATGTTGTAGCCCGCAATCGCTGGAATCGCGATTGCCAATCCGATTAAAGTCGTCAGCAACGCCACGGAAATCCCTTCCGCCAATTTATTGGGGTCTGGCGTACCGCCTCCGTTGGCGATGGTATAGAACGATCGGATCATTCCGTCCACGGTACCGAACAACCCGAGCATGGGGCTAATGGTTCCGATCAGCGCAAGGTAACTCAGTCGGTGCTCGAGCTTCATGTTCTCTTCTGCGCCAACTTCCTGCATCGCTGATACGGCATGTTGGTAGCTGGTCGAGAGTTTCGCCAGACCCGCCGACAGTACGCAACCCAGGAACGATTCGTCCGATTTGGCGAGTTCATAGGCCTCTTGGTACTGTTTTTCGTCCAAGTGCGCTTCGAAGCCTTCCACCAGTTGTGGCGGACAGACGGATTCCCGACGCACCGAAAGTATGTTCATTATGAACAGGGCTACCGTGATAAATGAGAGCGACAAAAAAAGGGCGATATAAAACCATCCCAGCGATTTCATCAACCAGGTCAGCACTGACTTCTGCACTTGGGGCGGCGTTGCCGGGGCACCATCTTGTGCCCAAGCCGTTGAGCCCACATCGATCAGTGGAGTGGAAAATGCGAAACAGCTAAAGACAAACAAGAAAACCAGCAGGGTTGGAATCCAGCGACGGACAACGCTACGATCCGAGCGGTCCAAGCCTGGCGATTGTAGGAACGGCATGTTCAAGTCTCTCTAATTTGATTTTGCAATTTGAGGTGTCAGATTGAGGTGTCAGAGGGAGCGGCGGGTAATTCGAGCAGGCTGACTCTTATTGTAGTAGGAAGCCGACACCCCGCCAGCCACCCAAGACCGAAACGGCGGAGAACCATGGGTTGACGATGCAATCGCATCCGGTCGGGCTGAACATCCGTATCGGCGGTTAAAATTCCGGTGGGCTAAATTCCGTCACCTTTGAGACTGAGTAGGAATTCGGCATTGGTTTTTGTTTTCTTCAATCGCGACGTCAGCAGCACCATCGCATCGGGCGGATTCATTTGGCTTAAGACACGACGAACCTGACAAATTCGCTCATACTCATCCTCCTCGAACAATTTTTCTTCGCGACGCGTCCCGCTGGCATTGATGTCAATCGCTGGCCAGATCCGTCGATCAACGAGCGTCCGATCGAGCACAATTTCCAGATTTCCAGTCCCTTTGAACTCTTCGAAAATCACTTCATCCATGCGACTGCCAGTGTCGACCAACGCAGTGGCCAAAATCGTCAGTGACCCCCCTTCTTCAATCTTCCGCGCCGACCCG
>JANNWZ010000012.1:0-13183 GCA_031409295.1 Mariniblastus sp. | reverse complement strand
GACGATTTAGCAAACAATAGACGGTTCGTCCATTTAGCCAAGAAGCTTGCAAGGCCCTCCGACAAGCAGGGATTTTTTAGAACTTCATGACCGTTCCTGATTCAACAACCGCTGATCCGCGAAATTCAACGGGACACCTCGTGTTAACCTACGAACCGGCTGTTCCGGTGTCGCGAGGAAAATTGGCTGTCTGGTTATTCCTCTCAACCGAGATCATGTTTTTCACCGGTCTGATTGGGACCTACATTGTGCTTCGATTTGGAGTGCCGGCAGGAAGTTGGCCTGCACCCGCTACCGTAGGCGTTGTCGAGTGGATCGGAGCGTTGAATACATTTGTGTTGATCTGTTCCAGCGTCACGATCGTATTTGCGATGGAAGCGGCCAAAGCCGAGTTGCCCCATCGCGCTAAACAATGGCTGTTGGCCACATTTCTATTGGGCAGTCTATTTTTGGGAGTGAAAGCGTACGAGTATCAATCCAAATTCAAACACGGCATCTACCCTCGGTCTCCGCGCAGTCTGTTATATGACCGCGCCGATCTCAATTATCTGGCAGGACTAAAGGCCGAACTCGATCGCCTGCAAGGCGGGAATGTCGCATCGCCACCCGTGCAGGAAACAGCGAACAGTGTCGTGGCCAACAAAGTTAGCTTGGCCGACAATCATCGTTTGTCATCGCTTCGTTTGCCGGTCGCCATGTTGGTGGCCGCGCCGACTTCGGTTGTCGAATTTTCGACTCCGGGAGACACACTTGCCTTGATTCAGACCGGTCTGGTGCAATGGACACAACAAAAAGTGGGACGTACCGATGACCCGCAAATGCAAAAAATGGCCTTGTCGTCACTCGCCCACCAAATCTATCCGCTCCACGAAAACAAATCTATCGAAACCTACTTGGCCAACGAGCGACTCGAAATAACAGCCGAGTTGGAAAGCTCGAAAATCGAGTTGAAGCAGGCTGAACAAGCATTGGTGGACCTACAACAACGGCTCGAGCAACTCAACACCAACCTCCAGTCGCTTCAATCGACGATTGCCGCCACCGGTGGTGATGATCCGAAGTCCGCCGACAACCTGGCCGAAACGAAACAGCTCGAACAGGAATTAGTCGTGAAAACCACCGCCAGCGGAGTTGCGGCCGCGCAAGTCACTAAACTAAAGGACTCCATCAAGCCACTGACCAGCCGTTTGGAGGCGATGGATAAATTTGGTAGCTTGCCCGAGGGAGTGAATCTTAGTCTGCATTTGAAACTACCGATGGTGATCCCCAGTGGCAACACCTGGGCCAGTACCTACTTTCTGTTGACCGGTTTTCACGCGATTCACGTGATCGGCGGATTGGTCGCGTTTTTGATTTTGCTGCCAAAACGATTGGGAGCCAACCGGGCCGGCCTGTTGGAGAATATTGGATTGTATTGGCATTTTGTGGATATCGTCTGGATCTTTTTGTTTCCATTGATTTATTTGTTTTGACTGTTGGGTTGATTGAACATGCTGACCGCTCACGAAGCCGATTGCGAATCGACGGGAATCCGATCGACGAATCCTCGAGTGATTCTAGTTTGGGTTTTTCTCCTGTTGATCGCATTGACGGGTTTGTCGTTTTGGATCGCCAATTCTTACTTGATGGAACACCGTGTCCTGGCGTGGGCTGCAATGATCGCGGTGTCGATCGCGAAAGCGATGTTGGTGGTCATGTTTTTCATGCACTTGTGGTGGGAACGGGCCTGGAAATACGTGTTGACGATTCCCACGCTGATTATGGCGGTACTGTTGGTCACGTTGTTGGTGCCCGATGTCGCGCTGCGTACGGAAACTTACTCGCGAGAGCGGCAAATGGACGCAGCCGAGGCGTTTATTCCACTCGCTGCTGACGGTCAGTAGCTAAGCTCGGGTAAACTGACGTCTCCCCGAATTCGTATTATCTCAATCGCGCGAATCACCCATTGTTTTGCGAGTTCCAATCGTGCCCAAAATCATACCGATTATCCTGTGGATTGCCGCTCTTATTGGCTTGGCGATATTTCTATTCAGACCTGCCAAGGTCGACCGCTTTATCGTTAATCCGGAAATTTCCGCTGAACCTCCCGGTGCGGTATTGGACGACATTCCCTGGAAATATCTGCCGGACGTGCCGCAATTCCAAATGATCGCTCAAAATGGCGCGCCGTTCGATTCGCAAAAATTGGCGGGCAAACCCTATTTGGTCAGTTTTTTCTTTGCGACTTGCCCCGGTATTTGTCGTGACCTGAACCGTCAAATCGCGCGACTCAACGAACAGCTGCGCAAAGAAGATGTCATGTTTGTCAGCTTGACTGTCGATGCCGAAAACGACACGCCCGCAGTGCTCGATCGCTATGCCCAAGACTATGGCGCTCAACTGGACCGCTGGGTGTTTTTGACCGATCAACAATACAAAATCAGCCAACTCGGTGAACAAGTATTTAACGTCGTTGTCGACCGAGCGACTCATACGGACAACATCTTGCTGGTCGACAAATGGGGTCGGTACCGGGACCGGTTCAAATGGGATGATCCCTATGATATGAAACGTCTGATTGAAGTCGTCAAAGATGCGGCGGGTGAATTGGAACCCCCCTTGGATAAAACGTTTCGCACTCGAAACGTGTTGGCCGGACGACCGCCGTTAGATTTGAAAGAATTGAAGTGGGTTCGCGAGTTCCATTTGACTGATTCAAATGAACAGACTTTTTTTTCGCGCGACCTTACCGGCGAGGTCTGGATCGCCAACTTTTTCTTTACTTCATGCCCTACCGTCTGCCAACAACAAAACGCCTATTTGCGCGGACTTCGCGAGCGACTGGGAAATAAACTCCCGTCGATTGTCAGTATCTCGACCGATCCGACCCATGATACACCGGCGGTATTAAAGAAATACGGCGAGCAACTGGGAGCCGATGCCCAGTGGTCGTTCTGTACGGGTGACGATCTATTGATCCGGCGAATCAGTAGCGAATTTTTCCAGGCTCCTTCCTCACCGGAGCATCATTCTTCACGGTTGTTCGTCGTTGATCGCTGGCACCGAGTTCGCGGCAGTTTTGACTGGCAACAACCAGCCGAGGAAGTCGCGATGTTGAAATTGATTGAGAGCTTGAAATTGGAAACTCAACCGATGTTGGCGGACCAAAAATTTTCCACTGGGCAGGCCACCCCGGCCGCAGAAAGTGCTTCCGAATGAAGTTGTCTGAATACCTTAAACAACCCCCTGAGTTTCAGCTGGCCAAACGCTTGCATGCACTTAATGGGGTCGTTACGGTCAGCGTGTTGGTGTTGGTAGGACTAATGCGACAGGTCAAGATTCCATTGCCCGAAGGACTCAGTTTCGGCTTCCTGCCGCCGTTTTATTCGGCCATCAATGCCTTAGCTGCTGTGCTATTAGTCTTGGCGCTGGTGATGATCAAACGCGGAAATGTCCTGTCACATCGACGTGCGATCAATGGCGCGATGGTCTGCTCGTTGCTGTTCCTGTTGTGTTATGTGGTTTACCATTTTACGACCGGCGAGACGCGGTTTGGCGGAGAAGGCTGGATCAAAAACGTGTATTTGGTCCTGTTAATTTCGCATATTGTATTGGCAGCGGTCAGTCTTCCGTTTATCCTGCTAACATGGACGTGGGGCGTCACGAACCAGTTCGACAAACATCGGCGACTGGCCCGCTGGGTGTTTCCCGTTTGGTTGTATGTGGCAATTAGCGGCCCAATCTGTTATCTGATGTTGCGACCGTACTATTAACATGAACAAATCCAATTTATGGCTGGCCTGCCTGCTGTTGTTGACCCTGCATTGGATGCAGCCCGATTTTGCGTCTGCGTGTCCGACATGCAAAGACAGCTTGCACGGTAATTCGGCGTTGGGATATGCGATCAGCATTTTGTTCATGATGTCGATGCCTTTTACCATTTTCAGTTTTTGGGTGGTCACGATCATCCGTCTTCGTCGGAAGTTGCTTAACGTTTCCTGATCTGGATAGGTCGCCTGGAGATTGTTACGCCAGCAAGTCCGTCGACCGGCCAAATGAACCGTCGAAAACATCTCCAGGGCCGTGTGGGGGATCTTTATTCGCTGACCAACCAGCGTGTGACGGCTTCGTCGACCGCTTCATATTGAGCGGTGTAAAAATGGTCGGCTGCCGCAATCGTCTCGATCGAGTACGAATTCCACCCCCGCTTCAGAGGTTCCAAATCTTCGGCAACACCGGCGAACGCAGGATCCGTCGCGAGTTCTTTTTCGCCGAACAACAACAGGGTCGGAATCGTTACTTGATTGATGAACCGCAACCAGTTGAATTTTTCCTCCGGCCCATATTTGTCCAGATAACACTGTGGCGTCATCCATGTCGGAACAGGAAATGGGACGTGTATCGGTTCCTTCCCACGATCTTCTGCCAGCAACGCCTCACAACGTTGCATTGTCTGCCGAAAAAGTCCTCCGCTGGGTAGGTCAATCATGCGGCTGTAACTCAAACGGGTCGGAGACAATCCAACAATCGCACCGACTTTGCGATGGGGCTCAAGTGCGGTCGCATACAGTGATTTGATTGCCCCCAACGAATGGCCAAAGAACATTACATTTCCATAGCCGCGATCCACCAGAAAATCGGCCCAAGCATTCAAGTCATATCGGCAATGGTCGACATTCTCAAACGCTGCACCCACCGATTGGGCTCGGCCAGCCCATGAAAGCGTGTTAATCATGTCGTGGCCGCGAGTATTCACCAAAACAACACTGACACCCAACGAGCCCAGTGTCTCGGCGCAATGCAGCAACAGCCGTGACGAATAGAAATTCCCGGCCAGACCATGGACTAATACAGCGGCATCAATTGAACCCTTGGCAGAACAGACCCGTTGCCTTTCCAATGACGGTTTGAAGATCCCCTGTAGCCGCATCGCATCGGCGGTCGTAATTGCAACAAGTTCCATGGCGATCTGATTTGACGGTGAATGATATCTCGACCAGTAAATTAAGCTACGAAAAAAGCCTTGGCTCTCATCCAAGGCTTCTTTCTGTCAACTCACGTTTCTACTTCCAGAACATCACGCTTGACCTGCCCAGCCGAGACCGGGGTCGTTCAACTAGACTTGTTGTGCCGTTTGACCGGTCATACTCAATTGCGACAATAGCTGTAGCACACCATTCAAGTGGGCCAGTCGTGGGCCGTAACGATCGACAAATTCGTTAAGGACGAAATCGCTATCAATCATATTTTCAAAATTATCATTCACATCAATCGTCAAACTCTGCAGAAACTCGGTTTGGACTTGCGATAAGGCCTCGGCAGCCGAACGACAACGACGAGCCAATAGCGGATTGGCGTCTTTCCATTGATTTAATTCGTTAGCCCGCTGACGTTGTCCGGCTTGCATTTGATCAACCAATTCTTCCAACAGTTCATTTTGGCGGTCTTGGCCGAGCACCAATTGGTGCATGAGCGTGACCAATTCACTTTGGGTGTCAGGCGGATGTCCAATCATCGGTTCGCTCGTACCCTGGGTCACATCAATATGAAATACCGGATGCAAATCGCGCGAGTTGTGAGCCATTTTTTTTAATCCCGAAACAAATTAAATTAAGTATTTCAATAGTATAAACCGAGGTACCCAACATGTCGAGCAAATGCCGCTCCAAACCTAATTTTAAAAAAATGCTGGCGGGAAAATAAAGATCGACCCGCAGACTTTCTCATTCTGCACTGCTCCGTCCAAAATTTCTGACTGGACCTTGGCTTTTGTGCCGTTCCTACCGCTTGAAACGAGCCAAATACCCGCAAGCGGCATTCTCAAGATGATTTTCCTACGCACCGATGAGTCAACAGGTAAGATCGGCGCCCCTTAAAACTTAGACCCTTCGAGCTCAGTCTACGCTGGCCATAAAATAATGTTCAATAATAAGAGTTGACAAACTACCCCCGATTGAATCTCAATTTTCGATTCATAACCAACTCAACTGCCGGTAGTTGCCGACCCGCCTGACTTTAGGACTTGAACTCTTGAACAAACCACTCACCAACTCGCAAACCACGTTTGGTTTCATTTCGGTCCGCGAGGTTGAAGGATTAGGTCATTGTGGCGGGTTGTTGATTGTGTCACAAATCGGCCGACCAATCGAGTTTCATTGTTCCGCCCCAATTGCGATTAATCGAGCCCAGAGAATACTATATGGCAGAACCTACGAGACTTTTCTATATTGCGAACAGATCGGATTGGCGTTAATCGACAAAGCCAAAACCAAACCCCAACTGTACATTGCCAACTGCGGCCCGATGCTTTCCTTGAATACGCTGATCGACGTGCCCGCCGTCGTTTTGGGCGATGAACAGAATGCCGAATTTTTCGCCAACCCGTCGAGTTTCGGCTTGCATTGCCAAGCCACGTCATTTGACCTGAATTCCCAAACCTTATGGTTGCCGGATAGCCACCTGGAGCAACCGCAACGGTTGAAAATCGTGCGGACACTAATGGAAGCGTTCACCAAGTCGTTGCCCTTGGATGAACCCTTTGAGCGGATTCAAAAGGCTATCGAGGAAGCCCATGCTGTGGCTCGCTAGCCCGTTGTCACTGCTTCATTGGAAACCAGATCGTTGATTTGATTTCAGCCCACCACGCCCTGAATACAACCTGGATTCGATGGATCGAATTTCCGAAAACATGCTGAGGCACGATGCCGCAATCGGCCAATTCCCAGACAGCGTTCCCCCCGACCCCGAATCGCATGCGGGAATGGTCGGCCTGTCAGGCAGCGATTGGCAATCCGCGTTGGCGCCTCCGCGGGCAGTCCAGCTTTCTTCCTGGCAACCCGAACTGTTGTCTGAAACGCCGATCATTTCGGCGGCGTTTCGCTCGCGCGCAATCAAGACAAACAGCTATTTCTTTTCCGACTTTGGATTGGATACGGCCGCCAAACAATCTGCGGCCGACGACTTTCGCGCCGCGACGATTACTAGATCCGACGCGAACTCCGCAGCTCCGTCAGGGACGGATCACGCCCGTGACTTAAGCAGGCGCACGCGCATCTTGCCTCCGGCCGACATGATTAAACTGCAGGATCGCTTGTTTCTGATGCTGCAGCCTCCATTAGAATCGTTGCTCGATGGTCAGACCATGGAGTTTCCGTTCGAGCCGTTCCCGTTTCAATTTGCCGGAATCGCGTTCCTATTTCCCCGCTACAACGCCATCCTCGCTGATGAAATGGGGCTCGGCAAAACGATGCAATGCATCACCGCGATGCGAATGTTGTTGCGCACCGGGCAAGTAAAAAATATTCTACTCATTTGCCCCAAGCCGCTAGTTTCCAACTGGCAACGCGAGTTCCAGGCTTGGGCTCCGGAAATTACCGTCGCAGCGATTACCGGGAATCAGACACAACGCATTTGGCATTGGCAATCCAATCCGGCGATGATCAAAATCGCGAACTACGAGTTGTTAACCCGCGATGAGAAATATGTTACTGCGGACACTTCACTGCACGATCTGGTGGTGCTCGATGAAGCTCAACGCGTCAAAAACAAAACCAACGCGACCAGTTTGGTTGTTCAAAAAATTCCCCGCCGACGGAGCTGGGCACTGACTGGTACGCCGATCGAAAATGGGATCGAGGATCTGGTGGGAATCTGCGAATTTGCTTCGCCGGGGACCGTCAGTATCGGCATGAGCCCTCGCGAGATTCGCAGTCGAGTCGGAGATCTGATTCTGCGCCGCACCAAAGACCTGGTGATGCACGACATGCCTCCTCGACTTATGCGCGACGCGGAGCTGGAGCTTTCGGCTGAGCAGTGGGCCTCGTATCAATCCGCCGAAAATGACGGAGTCATCCGTTTGAATAGTATGGGCGATGAGCTCACGATCAAACACGTGTTCGAGCTGGTCTTAAGACTGAAACAAATTTGTAATTTTGATCCCGTCACCCACGCCAGCAGCAAGCTGGACCGGATGCTTGCCGACTTGGAGGAAGTGGCGGCCAGCGGCCAGAAGGCGATTGTGTTCAGCCAGTGGGTCGACACCCTGGAAGTCATTGCCAGACGCCTGCCCCAATATCAACCGCTGCAATACCACGGGCGAATTCCCTCCAACCAACGAGACTCGATCTTGCGGGAGTTCAAAGAAAATCCGCGACGCAATGTATTGTTGATGAGTTACGGTGCCGGCAGTGTCGGGTTGAATTTGCAGTTCAGCCGTTATGTGTTTCTATTTGATCGCTGGTGGAATCCAGCCGTTGAAGATCAGGCCATCAACCGCGCGCACCGGATCGGCGCGGCTGGCAGCGTGACCATCACGCGCATGATCATGGCTGGAACCATCGAACAACGGATTCACGATATCCTGGAAGCCAAACGCGAGCTGTTCCGCGAAATCCTGTCCGAAAGTGCAACTCCAAACAAACGCGGCCTGACCAAAGACGAAATTTTTGGGTTGTTTAATCTGAGCACGCCACAGGGTAAGATCATAGCCAAATCCCAGGCGGCTTAACCGCCAGTTTCTTATTGCACGATAGACCTCCATCGCTGCAAGTTAAGATCCGCAAACCCAGTCTTACCAATGCCCTCTCCCGCTTCCCAATCGCCTCCCCACAATTGGTACCCGCCTTGGGCTCCTCGATTCTGGAATGGCATGCGGCTCGGCGATTTCGTGGCGCTGCTTCGAGAAAATCGTTTTCAAATTCATCCTTCCCGTTATCCGATGGCTGCGTTGGTGGGAGGATGCGCCGCTGTGAATTCAGTTCTCAGCCGGACGCAGAAATTGGCCTATGGCCGCCGGATCAGGGAAACCGACTTGACCGGGCCGCCGATCTTCGTGATCGGACATTGGCGATCCGGTACAACCTTGATGCACGAGCTGTTGACGCTCGACCAGCGATTTGCCTTTCCCTCGAACTTCGAGGCATTTATTCCGCATCATTTCTTGCTGTCGCGTTTTTTTTTCTACCCCTTGGTGAAAATGTTGATGCCTCCGATGAGGCCCATGGACAACATGTCCATGGGAATCGCCTCGCCGCAAGAAGATGATTTTGCCCTGTGTGCACTGGGCGCCCCGACGCCGTACCGCAGAATTGCTTTTCCCAATCGTTCGCACCGCGACCATTTGTTACTGAATTTGGGTAACGCGAACGCCGGCCAATTGGCTGAACTTGAATTGGCCATGCGAAGTTTCTTGAAAACTTTGACGGTACGATACAATCGAAAATTGGTCTTAAAGTCCCCGCCACACACGGGACGAATCGCCAAATTGGCCGAGTGGTTTCCGGGAGCGAAGTTCATCCACATCTCCCGCCATCCCTATGAACTGGTCCCGTCGACAGTGCGACTATGGAAGTTGCTGGACAAACTGCAGGGATTTCAAATCCCGCGATACGACGATGCGTCTTTGAAGAACTACATCTTCGAATGCCAGGATTTGATGTATTCCGCCTACCACCTTCAGCGCTCCGGTATCCCGGCTAATCAGTTGGTTGAGGTTCGTTTCGAAGATCTTGTCACTCAACCGATCGAACAAATGCATCGTGTTTATGACCAATTGGAATTGGAACCTTTCGCCCATGTACAACCGGCGATTGAATCGTATTTTATCGAAAAGAAGGATCACCAAAAAAATACATTGACACTGGACGAAGCGGTACGAATCGAAATCGATTCACACTGGGCAGGATACATGGAAATGTTTGGCTATCGCTAGATTTGACGCACTGATTTTCAGCGGCGCTTGCTGGGGCGCGGCCGATGGGGATTTCCATTCTGCATTCTGGCTTCATCACGCAGTTGCTGATCTGTCATCATGATACGTTGCTGGAAACTCAAATATTTGAATCCGTAATCCAACGCTGATCCGATCAATAATACTCCGACGACGTGGCAACTGACCAACAGAACCAGTTGAAAAATCGCCCCCAGTATTTGATCTCCCGGCAACAGGCCCAGTTCGAGGAACGATTGCCGATTGAACCAGCAACTGGCGACCATCACGCCGATCGCTAATATCGTTTTCGGCACTCCCATCAACAGAGTCGCCAATGTGCTCAGCGAAAACAATCGCTGGAACCAGTGGGTCGGCGCTAACCGGCTGAGGTCGGGGACCGGTTTGTTGGACAAAAATATCGGGCCCGTTTGACACCAATGCGAGACCAACCCGATTCCAATCAACAGGAGTCCAATCGGGGCCGCGACCAACATACTCGAGAAGATAAATTCTTGTACTTGTTCGCAGGACTCGGTTAATCCAATCTCGCTCAATGATATTGGCCGACTCCAAATTTTGATCGTCGCCTGCTGTACCCAAATCGCCAGTGGACCGAATAGCAAATAGGCAACCAACAGCGCACCCAACATTTGCACTGCTGCCGCCAATTCAAAACTCTTCGCGAAATCTCCGTCGCGTCGGGCGGTTTCCTGGCGCGCGGGCGTAGCTGGATGGATTTGATCGTCGGAATTCTCGCTCATCCCATTTCCTTGAGTCGCGATTGAATCAACGCGACAAATTCGCTTAGGTCATCAACAAATAGCCAGACGCAGCCACCCATTGTCAAACTGATCGCCAAAAACAGAATCAGTTGATTCGAGCTCAGTCCCAATCCAAACATATTCATTTGCGGATACGCGCGGCTGATCAAGCCAATTACGATCGTCGAGATCATTAAGGCAGCGACCGCCGGACCGACGCCCCGCAGTGTTAACAAAAAACTCTGTTGTAACAACGTGGTCAAAAGTGCAATCACGTTCGTGTTGTTCAGGCTTGTTCCCAAAGGAAGATGTACACATGATTCCAACAATGCACTGAGCACCATTTCTGGGCCGCCGACCAAGGCAAATGCCGCCAGCGACAGCACGGCAAACAACTGACTGACAGCCGAAATCGGCTCACCGGATTCGGTATCCGTTTGGGTCGGCCATTGGACCCCCGCCAATTGACCGATAACCGAACCTGCCGCTTGGGCGGCAGCGAAGAGGATCGAAACTCCCAAACCCAACAATATGCCAATTACGAGTTCAGATGTCACGGCCGTCAATAACTCGGCGGGATTCGGCGCGATCGAAATGCTGGTGGTGCCCAACGGAAATGCTGCAACGGAAAAAAAAACGGCCAACAGTAATCGAATCTTAATCGGTACGCTACGATTGCCGAAAATCGGCGCGGTCATCACAACGCATGTTACGCGGGTAAACATCAACAGCAAGATGATGGGAAGTTGCATGGATGGGGCGTGCCAAAATACGTCAGACATCGTGCCGTCTGCAATCAAAACAAGGAAATTCAACCGCCAATATTCGCCGCAGGCAATTTCGAAAACCGATAATGCGGGAGTTGAAACGGTGATTCGATGGGAGTGTTCGGTTCAGGGACCTGGATTCCGCCTTGCGGCAAAACGATCGTTTTATCGCTCACTGCCTGGGGGGCGGGTTCATTTCGATTTTTCGTGCTCACTACCACCGTCGGCGGAACTCGTCGAGCAGTCGTGAGATGGGTCAGCGGCGTCGACAACGTTTCGCGACTGAACTCGATCATCTGTTCCGACAGCCAGGGCAATCCCAGTCCAATCACCAACATCATGCAAATCAGCTTGGGTACAAAGGAAACAGTTTGGTCTTGGACTTGGGTCATCGCCTGCAGCACGCCGATCAATAGTCCTATTACCAGGCTGGCCAACAATACCGGTCCGCCCACCAGAAAGCAGGCTTTCATCGCGTCGCGGCCAAGGTCGATTGCAACTTGTGGATCCATGCTGGAGTCTCCATGTATAGGAATACGATTTAGCCCACTAAACCTGCGATTGGCAATATCAAAGTTAATCACTAATCAGGTAGCCCGGCAGTCACGTCAAAGATCCGAAACTTTGCAACAACATACCCACCACCAGGTTCCAACCATCCACCATCACAAACAGGATCAGCTTCAATGGAAAACTGACCATGTTGGGCGGCAACATCACCATACCCATCGAAACGGTCACCGATGAAACCACCAAATCCAACACTAGAAATGGCAAAAATATTTGAAAGCCCAATAGAAACGCGACTTTGAGTTCGCTGATCATGAAAGCCGGCAGCAACACATTGAGCGGCACGTCCGCGAGTTCGGTCGGTGGCGTACCGTTTGACTCGGGCAGATATTTATAGAACACCGCCACTGATTCAACATTGTCCGCCAATTCGATCTGACGAATCATAAAATTTCGGATCGGTAATACGCCGCGTTGCCACGCTTCATCCCAACTGATTCTGTTTTCGGTTTGCGAATAGGGCTCGATCGCGCTGGTTTTGATTTCGTTCCAGACAGGGGTCATGATTAACAACGTCAAAAACAATGACAACGCTGTCAGAACTTGAGCTGGTGGAAGTTGCTGTCCGCCGAATGCCTGTTTTAATAGTGACAACACCACGACGACGCGAATGTAACATGTCGTCATCAAAACGATCGCCGGAGCGAGACTGAGTGCCGCTAATAGCAGAGCGACTTTCAGTGAAGAATGGATACCGTCGGGCGAGGTAAGTTGCTCGGCTTGGCTTGAAATCAACTCGCTGAATACATTGGAGTTCCGCGGCGACAATTTATCCACAGGTTGCTTCCGGTCTTCGTTCGAAGAAGTTGCAGCCAAGTTGTCGGGACTGTCAAAACTCGCCAATCCGATTTGTGCCCGAATGTCAGCCGGAATATCCGCAGCCAAGGGCGCGGGGTAATTTGATCGTTGCGCCGAAAGCGAAACCGGTTGATTGGGAATAATTTTTTTCGCCATCCAGCCGCCGGGATCCGGTTGTTGTCCGCAGGTGGACGTCCCTCCCAGCAACGACGCCGCAAACAGGCTGACCTCGATGATCAGCGTAAACAGGCGAGTGACAAAGTAGTGCAGAATCGATTTCATGATAATATTGCGAAGACCTGGCGTCAGGCTTCGAAAGAATTACCTCGACTAGGCTGGCGGGTCGCGTGTTCGAGGGTCCGCAACACGTTGGTGAGACTTTGATGGACCGATTCGTTGGTCATCAAGGGAATTGCGGTGGCTGAATTCACAACATTGGGTGAGTTAACACGATCGAGCGGAGTTGCTGACGTCGATCTCGACCGAGTAAACGCCTGCCGTCCGAAACCGAATGACTTACCCGATTTACAAATTGTGGTCAGCTGATGCACCTCCACTGGATCGGTAATCTCGCCGATCGGGTGGGTTCCATCCGGTCC
>JANNWZ010000011.1:0-11420 GCA_031409295.1 Mariniblastus sp. | reverse complement strand
GGGGAATTGAAAAGGGTAGACAGCGCTGGATTTTTGCAAAATCGAGTCCGGCAAAAATTCAGCATACCGCCAAGCAACTAATTTAACTTTGAGATTCCGCGAATCAAGCCACCGCTAGCACAATCCGCCAACCCTTCGCGGACTTGCACTTGCCGTTCGCGGACTTGCCGGACTTGATTTCAATCCGACAACCCTTCGCGGACTTGATTTGATGTTGCGAGTTTACTGCCGCCCCTATCGGGAGCTCTCGTGATATTGTTGTCTCTCATTTCACGGTATCTAGCCTGGGCTACTAACGGACGCCATTACCGAGGCTGAACTTAACGATCACGATGCGTTAGCAAACAATGCTACCGATCCTGGTCGAGTTTGATTCCGGTGACTGGAAAGGTAGAGCAAGAGGGCCAGCAAAAGGTTGTTTTTTGCTTTGCTTTGCCCCCGCTCGTCGGCCATCGCCGGCGGGTTATTGGCAGGTCACCGTTCGGTTCTTGTAAGAAAAATCCAGTTGAATTTTCTCTTTCGGCCAGACTTTGCCATCAACTTCGACGTGCGGAAAGATGAAAAAGTTGAGCGGTTCCGCTTGCGCTCGTGGAACGAGTTGAATATCGCGGCCGTTTGAAAATGCAATTCGGTCAGCGGTCAAATGTCCAAAGTAATAGGTCTTCAATTCTGGGTGTTTATCCGCTTCGGAAATGTCCACCGGAATCCAGCCTCGGCCTTCGGCGTAAAACCAGGCCCAGCAGTGGTAGCCGGCGATGTTGCCCTGATCTTCTACACCGAGTGGAAAACCCATCTCAAATTTGGCGGGAATCGACCGGCTGCGCGCGAGCGAAATGAACAGGCTGTGAAAGTCCGTGCAATTGCCGGATTGAGAGTCGCAGGCCCAGACAGCGTCGCCCCGACCAAATCCTGGGTTCGATTTGTCGTACCTCATGTGTTGCTCAACCAAGTCGTACAGAGTTTGCCCGGCGGCCAATGGATCGTCAGGGAGTTGTTGTTTTTCCAGCAAACTTAACGGACGACCTGTAATCGGAATCAGCAAATTCGCGGTAAGAAACAACTCGCGCTGTTCGTTCGTCAACGGTGTTACTGGTCCTACGGTTGATGCTTCGCGTCGATTGACCTGATAATTGACCGAAATGGAAACCGGTTTTCCGTCCGCTTCAAATTGGCAATAACCAATCTGGTTTTCATTTTTTTCTTCGCGATTGAATTCCAAAGGTGACGGTGTGGTCGATTTGGTCAGTTCGATATCCTGCTGTACGTTGGATTCGGCGATCGGAATCCAAATACGAACGGCAGCTCCTTGGGGAACGTCACCGATCGTTGCGCGATATTGGAAATCAAAAGTACGCGTTTTAAGTGCTGGTGGATCTTGTGCCGATGAAGCAGAACAGATCAGCAGACTTGAAATCAGGCTGTATCCAACGATCCCGGTAAGCAGTTGTTTCATTTTTTGTCTTCAATTGTCGTAAGGA
This sequence comes from Mariniblastus sp., assembly GCA_031409295.1. Taxonomy (GTDB): domain Bacteria; phylum Planctomycetota; class Planctomycetia; order Pirellulales; family Pirellulaceae; genus Mariniblastus. Next base: position 9,942 of record JANNWZ010000011.1, on the reverse strand, counting down.
TTTCAGTCGTCACATTCGCCAAACCCCGAAAAATTCCGCTTCCGCAGGCTCGGCGATGCGGCTAAGAAATGGCTGGCACCATTCGAGGTGAACGTTGTAGGATCAATCAAGAGTGTCCAACATTAGGATTTTACTCCCCAGGATTCGCGGTCCCAAGCTGCTACGATCATCAAACTGACGGATGGCTGGTTGCCGGGAAGTGCTCCAAATTAGCGATTCAGGGACGCTATTGCATCCCCCCTGGAATCGTCGATGTGCACAATTGGTCTGAATTGGGGATTGGTGCTGTTGTGGGCCGATCAGCAATTGGCGAGAGTCGATTGCCAGGACTTCAACCGTCGTCGAGTCAACTTCAATGGGAACGAATCCGCCGATTCGTCAGCGTAAGAAACGGCGTCAGGGCCATCGCCGCTGCCGGTTTGGCGAACTTCCAGTTCGCGGTTGGATCAGCTAGACTGCTCGGTTCCAGCAGCGACTTTGTAGCATCGCAAATACGATCGCTCCCCGTCGGCTGCAAGGTCTTTTCACTCGAAGCAACGCGTTACGAACTGCGAAGAGTTGAACATGATCATGGAGCGGATATTGCGGAACGTTCGGAATCGTGGCTGGGGTTGCGCATTGGGAGCCAGCATTGGCGCATGACCTGAAGATAGTGTCAGCGCGTGTGAACAGTAATAGGAAGACTTGAAATGAACCCTTTTGCCGAGCGTCGCAATCGCTTGCGAACTCAACTCGGTCTGACCAAGCAAACGCCGTTGCTGGTTACCAACCTGATCAACGTGGGTTATCTGACCGGGTTCACGGGCAGTTCGGCTTGGTTGATTGTGACAGGGGATCGGGAACTGCTGATCAGCGACTCGCGTTACGCGACACAACTGATCGACGAGTGCCCCGAAATTGAATGTGAAATCCGCGACGCCACGTCCACGCAACTGGAATCGCTGGCGCGGGTGATTCAAGCGTTCAAATTCAGTTCGCTGATTTATGAATCGGAGTCATTGACCAAATCGGCGTTTGATCAAATGGAGTCGACTCTGGCTTCGATCGAATTGATTGATTCAAAACAAGCAGTCGAACAACTCCGCAGCATCAAAGATGAATCCGAAATTGCGGCCATTCGACAGTCGATCCGTGTGAACCAGCAAACAATGCAAGTGATTCGAGCCCAACTTCGACCCGAACAGACCGAGCTGGAAATCTCACATCAGTTGGAGCATCAAATGCGTCTCTTGGGTGCCAGTGGAGTCGCTTTCACGCCCAGTGTGGCCGCCGGGTCGCGATCCGCATTACCCCACGCCCATGCTTCGAATCGACAAATTGGCAGCGAGTCGTTTCTCCTGATCGACTGGGGGGCCAAAGTTAACCGCTACGCCAGCGACTTGACGCGAATTTTCGTGACAGGTAAAATTTCGCCCAAATTGCGGAATATTTATCAGATCGTGTTGGCTGCACAAACAGCCGCCATCGCTCAAGTGCGTTCTGGAGTTTCACTCAAAACGGTCGATGCAGCTGCCCGCGCGGTGATTGAAACGGCTGGTTTTGGGAAAAACTTCGGGCACGGAACGGGGCATGGTTTTGGTTTGGAAATCCATGAGACGCCGTTTTTGTCTCCGATCCAAGATGGAAGACTGGTTCCTGGCATGGTGATTACGATCGAACCAGGTATTTACTTGCCGGATTGGGGTGGCGTGCGGATCGAAGATGACATTTTGGTCACAGCCGACGGCAGCGAAGTACTCAGTGATTTACCGCGAGAATTGGAGCAGTGCCAAGTCGATTTTGTTTAGTCGAATCTTTGGATTTCCAAAACGCGATCATAACTACTCAATCAACTATCCCTTAACAAATACAGAGAAATAATGGCTAAGGAAAAAGACGGACAACCGCACGAACCGTCATCGAACTCGGTTTTCGAAGTCGCCAAAATTCGCGAATTGATCGAGTTGATGCAAGAACACGAGCTAAGCGAAATCGACCTGAAACAATCCGAGCAGCGAATCCGTTTGCGACGTGGTGCTCCTGCCGCGACGGTCGTTCAGTATGCACAGCCTGCGCCGGCAGCTGCATCGCCGGTCCTCACAGCCAACGTGGCGCCGGTCCCGGTTGCCGCAGCTGCCGACAATAGCATTTTCATCGTGAGCCCCACCATCGGTACGTTTTATTGTCGCCCCAAACCCGACTCTCCAAATTTTGTCAAAATCGGTGATATCGTGACTCCTGACACGATTGTTTGTTTGGTCGAAGCGATGAAAATGTTTAACGAGATACCTGCGGGTGTTTCGGGCAAAATCGTTGAGATGCTGGTCAAAAATGAAGAAGCGGTGGACAACAACAAACCGTTATTCAGAGTCGTTCCAGCATAATTGTCGCCTGACGTACGTCGTTCTCCGATTCCACCCAATTATCGTTTCATCGCCGACCGCGCCCGCTTATGTACAATCGAATTTTAATCGCCAATCGCGGCGAGATCGCGCTTCGAATTATCCGCGCGTGTAAAGAACTGGGAATCGAAACGGTCGCCATTTTTAGCGAAGCCGACCGGGGCAGCGCTTACCTCGAACTGGCCGATGAAGCGTATTGCGTCGGCAACGCCCGTTCCGGAGAGAGTTATCTGCGGATCGATCAGATCATCAGTGCCGCTGAGGTTTCCAACTCGGAAGCGATCCACCCGGGCTATGGATTCCTTGCGGAAAACGCACACTTCAATGAAGTTTGTCGCGATTCCAACATCGATTTCATCGGACCCACTCCGTTGGCCATGCAGATGCTTGGGGACAAAAATCAGGCACGCGAATTGGCACGCAAAGCCAAGGTTCCAGTTGTTCCGGGTAGTCCTGGCTTGATTTCCGATCCCGACGAAGCAATTAAAGTGGCGCGTGAGATCGGCTATCCAGTACTGGTCAAGGCGACTGCCGGCGGCGGTGGCAAAGGGATGCGGGTCGCCACCAGCGAACTCACGTTAAAGACAGCGCTCGAGCAAGCCGCGCAGGAAGCCCAAGCCGCGTTCGGCAATGGAGGCGTCTACCTGGAGAAATTTGTTGAGCTGCCGCGCCATGTCGAGGTGCAAGTCATTGCCGACATGCATGGAAATGCTGTTCACTTGTGGGAACGGGATTGTTCGACTCAGCGACGACATCAAAAACTGATCGAAGAAAGCCCGGGCCCAACGCTGACCGACAAGGTTCGCAAATCAATCTGCGAAGCCGCCGTGCGATTGATCAAGAATGCGAATTACTATAACGCCGCCACTGTCGAATTCATCGTCGATAAAGATAATAATTTTTACTTCATCGAAGTTAACGCGCGAATTCAAGTCGAGCATCCGGTCACGGAAATGGTCACCGGCATCGATTTGATTCAGCAGCAGATTCGCATCGCCGCCGGGGAAAAATTACCATTTGCCCAGAAAGATATTCTTTGCAATGGCGTGGCGATGGAGTGTCGCATCAATGCGGAAGATCCCGAGAAGGGTTTTCAACCGTCGCCCGGCCGGATCGATCAGATTTATCCACCCGGTGGTATGGGAGTCCGCTTTGATACCCATGTGCATGCCGGGTACGTGGTTTCGCCCTTTTACGATTCGATGATTGGAAAACTGATCGTGCACCAACCGACGCGCGAACAAGCGATTCGTTGCATGGTGCGTTGTCTGCGTGAATTGCGTGTGAAGGGAATCAAAACGACGATCCCGTTTCAGATCGGCGTGCTGGAACACCCTGATTTCGCGGCCGGTAAAGTCGACACGAAATGGGTCGAACGAAATATGGCGAATATCAAATTGGGTTAGTTTCCGTACTGACCTTATTTGCCTAAATGCGATCTGAAGGCCGCGTGGAAGGTCACGGTTGTACCCAAAGTCAGGTTCTGCTCCCCAATCGTCGGTTAACGGCAGAACCGCTAAAAACGGCCAAACCATTTTGAACTCGAACTGGCAAATCAAGGTATTAAACTCAGTTGGTTTTGCGTAAAATCGGCACGCTTTTAGACCGAATTTTACCACCTGCATTGAGGCGAACCCCGTGGCCAATACTCTCTCTCCGCCGACCCGACCTGACCATTCTTTCAAGCGTGTCGCCATTCTTTTTGCGGGCGGTCCAGCTCCCGCCGCCAATGCCGTTATTTCTGCCGCCGCCGCTTCATTCTTGCGCGCCGGAGTGGAAGTTATTGGAATCAAACATGGATATTCCTCTTTGGCGGAATATGATCCTGCAAAACCGCTCGAAGAAGGCAAAGATTACATCAAATTGACCCACAAAGTATTGGGGCGAACTCGCAACGCGCAAGGCATCATGATCGGTACGGCGCGAACTAATCCAGGTAAACATATCAACTGCCCAGCCGACTTGGGTGATGTCAAAAAAGCCGCGCCAATGATTAAGGTTCATGAAGGTCTGCGTTCGATTCAAGTCGACGCGTTGATTTCAATCGGCGGTGACGACACGCTCAAAACTGCAAACAAATTTAAACTTTTCCAACAGCGGAACTGCCAGCCGCATGAGATCATTCCTGTGGTGCATTTGCCGAAAACGATTGATAACGACTATCACGGGATCGATTTCACATTCGGTTTCTTTACGGCGGTCGATTTTTTAGGAACCGAGATTCGCAATCTTATTTACGATGCCGAGGCAACTCGCTCCTATTTCCTGACGGAAACGATGGGCCGTAGTGCGGGTTGGTTGTCCTACGGTGCGGCGATCGCTGGCGAAGCCAGCCTGGTGATTTCTGTTGAAGATATCATGGCTGGCTACCTGATCGACGAAGAGTATCAGAACAACGCCAACGAGACTTGCCGACGGCAATGCATGGATATGGGCCGAGTCGTTGATCGAATTGTGAAGACGCTGCTGGCCCGTGAAGCAGAAGGCAAGGAATACGGCGTCATCGTAATCGCCGAGGGTATCGCCGAATACCTTCCGTTCAGTTTCGTCGAGGGAATTTCCCGTGACGATCATGGACACATTAATATTTCGCAAGTCAGTTTGCACAAGATCATGTCGGCAGCCGTCGAAAAACGATATAAGGAAAAAACCGGCCGCGTTCGATTGGTCAAAGGTCTGCAGTTGGGCTATGAATCGCGTTGTGCCAAACCGCATGCGTTTGATGCCATGTTAGGGAGCCAATTGGGAGTCGGTGCCTTCCGCGCTTTAGCAGAGAAAAAGCTAAACGGCGTCATGGTCAGCGTCACCGGACAATTGGAGTTGCATTATGAACCATTCGAAAAGCTGGTCGACCCGGAAACCCTGGTGACGGTGGTCCGTTATATCGACACCAATAGTGACTTTCATCGCTTGGCGCGGTTTCTCGAGACTCACGTCAATGAATAATGTGCTTGCTCAGTCGGAGTGAATGTGGACAATTGAGCGGGCCGTTGGTTTTGCTGCCAAGCGCCTGTCCACCTTATTGTCCCTCCACTTCCTATCACGCATATGCCCAACTCTGCTTTTAGAAATCGTGCCGCCAACTCCCTCGCGCAGTGGTCCGACGCCGGTCAGCTAAAACCTTTTTACAATCTCACTTCACCGATGCGTCCTGTTGTGACGATCGACGGACACGGCGAATTGCTGGTGCTGTGTGCCAATAATTATCTGGGACTGGCTGATCATCCAGACGTCATCGCCGCTGGAATTCAGGGCCTGCAAGATTACGGAGCCGGTACCGCATCGGTGCGTTTCATCTGCGGCACACTCGGATGCCATCGCCGATTGGAAACCAAAATTGCCAGCTTTTTGGGTACCGAGGCTTCCCTGAGTTACGTCAGTTGTTGGAATGCAAATGAAGCGCTGTTCCCGACTTTGGTCGCACCCGAAGATGCTATCCTTTCCGATGAACTGAATCACGCCAGCATTATTGACGGCATGCGATTGATGGCCAAAGGTGTCACCAAAAAAGTCTATCGTCACAGTGATATGGAACAACTGGAAACGCTGTTGAAAGAAACGAGCCAACACCCTACACGCTGGGTGGTTACCGACGGCGTATTCAGCATGGAGGGGGACGTGGCCAAGTTGCCGGAATTGGTGGCTTTATGTCGCCAATACGATGCAATGCTGGTCGTGGACGATTCGCATGGTGTCGGAGTGTTAGGAAAAACCGGCAAGGGAACGCATGAACATTTCAATTTGTTAGGCCAAGTCGATGTGTTTACGGGAACGCTCGGAAAAGCCCTCGGCGGCGCGGCGGGCGGTTACATTGCGGCCAGCCAGGACGCAATACAAATTCTCGAACAACGCGGTCGACCATCATTGTTTTCCAATGCGTTACCGGCCACGGTGGCCTACAGCGCGTATGCCGCCATCGAAGTGCTGGAAAAAAATCCAGCTATCGTTGCACGACTGCACCACAACGTCGCCAACATGCGGACCGGATTGGCCAAATTGGGATTCAATTGCGCCCCCTCTCCCACGGCGATCATCCCGATCATGATCGGGGATGAAGCGGAAGCAATCCGCAAATCAAAGCGCATGTTCGAGCTGGGTGTGATGGTGATTGGTTTCGGATTTCCGGTCGTACCCAAAGGCGAATCACGCTTGCGGGTGCAAGTCTCCGCTGCGTTATCCGATGCACACATTCAACAGGCACTTGACGCCTTTGCGAAACTTTAGACTCCCATGATCGATTTACGCAGCGACACGTTGACTCGTCCCAGCACTGCCATGCGCCAAGCGATGTTCGATGCACCGGTCCACGATGATGTGATCGATGTCGATCCGACGACGGCCCAACTGCAATCACGTATTGCCGAAATGTTGGGCAAAGAGGCCGCGATGTTCATGCCTTCGGGGACCATGACCAATCAAGTCGCCGTTCGTTTGCATTGCAGGCCGGGAGACGAATTGATTTGTGAATCCGGATGTCATATCTACAACTATGAACAAGGCGGTTTCGCCCAATTGAGCAATGTCGTCGCCCATCCCGTGATCGGTGAACGCAACGTTTTGAAATTGGATCAACTGCGGCATTTGATTCGTCCTGATGATGAACATGCTGTCCAAACGCGCTTGATTTGTTTGGAAAACACCCACAACAAGGGGGGTGGGATCGTGTTGCCGTTGGAAGGAGTGGTGGAAATTTGTCAGTGGGCTCATGCGCAGGGCTTGGCCACGCATTTGGATGGAGCGCGTTTATTCAACGCCGTGGTGGCATCGGGAATCTCGGCGTCGCAGTGGGCGGAACCGTTTGATACCGTCAGCGTCTGTTTCAGCAAAGGCTTGGGTGCGCCCATTGGATCGGCACTGGTGGGTTCCCAAAAAATGATCGCGCGGATGCGCCGTCATCGCAAATTGCTGGGCGGTGGGATGCGGCAGTCAGGCGTAATCGCGGCCGCCGCTCTGTGGGCGTTGGAGCATAACATCGATCGCTTGGCGGAAGATCACGACAACGCGCGACTCATCGCGAAGACAATCACCCAAATCGATGGTTTGGCTCTGGATTTGGAACGTGTGCAAACCAACATCGTGATTTTTCAAGTCGACACAAACGTGGGAACGTCTGCCGAATTTTGTCGACTCGCCAAAGAGCAGGGCGTCTGGCTGTTGCCGTTCAGCCATCAGCACGTTCGAGCAGTGACCCACCTCCATATTTCGTCGTCAGCAGCCGCTCAAGCAGGAGAGATCATCGCAACAGTTGCGAATCAGTTGTGCTCTTGAGCTTGAGTCGTGTTGTCTTGAAGTTGCTGTCTGGCAAAACAACTTCTCGATGCACACGACGTAGTCGAGTCTGCCCGAACCCAGTAACACACAATCTTTGTCCATCTAGACATCAGGCGGTTAATAACTGTCTGATCGAAAGCGTGGGATTGGCTTCCAACCTTGTCAATTTTGTCATAAAGCGAGCGGTAGGAAAAATAATACCCGCCGTACGATGGACATCCTTGTCCGTTTAAAAGCGATCAACGGACGATGACGTCCATCGCACGGCGGATAACATTTCAACCGCCGATCGCCTAACAGGCTGAATGCCACCTATTTCCAGCGCGCTACTAGGCAGCTTTGGCCAATAGTTTCCCGACGACATGCACATCCATTTGCGGGTAAGGAATCCCAACACCAGCTTGATCCAGTGAATACTTGGCCGCGACCGTGAGGCGTTCGCGGACTTGCCAATAGTTTTTTGGATGGTCCCAGACACGTAGCTGCCAATCCACTGAGGAACTTCCCAATTGCACTAGATAAACTTCAGGCTTGCCGTGTTTGGTATCAATTGCCACGCTGTTGACTGCTCGTTCCAACGCAGCCCGTGTGACCTTCAAATCCGCTGCATAGGCTGTACCGACGTTGACATCGACTCGCCGAACAGAATTGCGCGTATAGTTTTCGAGTTTGTTGCCAAAAATTTCGCTGTTGGGAATAATGATATGGCGGTTGTCATTGGTATTGATCCGGGTCGTGAACAGGTCGATCTCTTCGACTTGGCCTTCCACCCCCGCCACGACAATGAAATCGTCGACTTTGAACGGACGAAATACCAACAACATGACTCCGGCAGCGAAATTACTTAACGTTCCCTGCAAAGCCAATCCGATGGCGAAACCCAGCGCTGCCAATACTGCAGCAAAACTGGCAACACTGATGCCTCGGGACTCCAGTACGACCATCGCCACGACAATCATGATCAGATTCCGCACTGCCTTGGAAAGGAACTTGCCCATCGTCTGGTCGACTCGGCTGGAAACCAGTCCGCCCACGAATCGACCAATTGCCGACGCGATCACGTAACTAATCACCAACGCCGCGATCAGTAATAGGGAATTGGCTAGATAGTCTTTCAGCAACGATTCCCGGGCCTCCACGCTGCCATTGTATGCCTGGCTGATCAATTGGGCGAAATTCGCGGTGACTTCCTTGGCTTGTGTTGCAACATCAGTTGTTGCCGCCGCAATGTCTTGTGCCGAAACGATGTCGGCGAAACAACTGAAGACCAAGGCGAGAACCAAAATTGGAATCGTTCGACGAGTTTGCATGGAAAGCTCCGTTTTGTTCACTTGGCTTTTTCCAACAGGAATCAGCAAGCGAGCAGCGAATAATCGTGAGTAAAGGTTGGCTTGGGGCGGGGGAGTTTAGAAGGATCGGCGATTTCAGCAAATACCGATTTCTTGGCCATAGCGACGTCCATTGTGAAATTGGTCCGGGCGAAGCACCCGGCGCGACGAATGCGTGGTCAACGGAATGATCTGGACGCTGTTTTTTGATTCAATTACGCTGGCCCAACTGGAAAATCAAGCGTTTGCCCTCCAGACCGTGAACACAATTGCAGCTTAACCGTTGGCTATACCATGTTGAAACTAATAAATCGCTGGCCGGATTACTTGCTGCCGGTGGGAATTATTGCCTGTTTGATGGTGATTTTCGTGCCATTGCCACCGGCGTTAATGGACCTGTTGTTGGCCGCAAATATTTCGGTCGCCGTGATCGTATTATTGGGCACAATTTACGTCAAATCACCACTGGAGTTTAGTGTATTCCCGTCGTTGTTGCTGGCGACCACGATGGCGCGATTGGCATTGAATATTGGTACGACACGATTGATTCTAACGCGCGGAGCGATTGATCATGAGGCGGCGGCCGGTGGCGTGGTTCAAAGTTTTTCTCAATTTGTAACCGGTGACAATCTCGCAGTTGGCTTCGTAATCTTTTCGATCATTGTCGTTGTCCAATTCGTCGTGATCACCAAAGGCTCATCTCGTATCAGCGAAGTCGCCGCAAGATTTGCCCTCGACGGATTGCCCGGACGTCAAATGGCGATCGATGCCGAATTGAACGCTGGCACCATCGATCATCACCAAGCCAAAATCTTGCGTGCCGAAACAATCGACCACGCTGACTTTTACGGAGCGATGGACGGAGCCAGCAAATATGTGAGAGGTGATGCAATCGCTGGGGTCGTGATCACTTTCATCAACATCATCGGCGGTTTGGCCATCGGCATGTCACAGAACATGTC
>JANNWZ010000010.1:0-15429 GCA_031409295.1 Mariniblastus sp. | reverse complement strand
TTTTCGAGGTCCCCGCTCCATGCGATCGCGAATGTCAGTTACCTGTTTCAGCATCCCGTGAATCGTACGAAGTAGTCCAAAGTCGAATGCCACTAGCCAACTCCCAAAGTTAACGCTGCATTAGAGATGTATGCATTCTGTATTCTACCAGTAAAAACCCAGCTGAACATGACCTGGAGGCTGGCCGCGAAACAAAGATGCGGCGAACTGGGCACGGTATCGATCGACATGGTCAGCGGGCAGCGTCAGCCACCTCTGCGTGGAAAAAAGGTCGGTCCAACAAAGCTGACTTCGATTTGGCGTTCGCCGCCGTCAGCGGAACGGGACGATTCCTCCATTGCCGTCAGGTAAAATTAACAAACGATGTTTTCGCACCAAGCCATTTTTACCGGATTCCATGAAAACGATGTACGTCTTTCGAATCGTGGCGAAGCGTCGACGGATCAGATTGTGCCGTTTATTCAGTCGGTATTCGACTGAATTGTGCCTGAAAGAAAACCGGCTTCAGAAAATTGTATCGAATAGGAACTGAAACACATGGTTTGAACATGGTATATTATTTAAGACGATAATTTCGGTCGGACATTCACGCATTCTTTTTTCTTTCCTCAATTGATTTCGTTGGATATGGACTTTGTCGGACTAGTTTTCGGTTTTTTGTTTTTCCATCGGAGAATCATCATTGGATTTTTTCTGCTGGTAGGATTGGGTTATTTCCTGATTTTCGGAGTCGACCAGATACCCAAGATTCAATGGGCTTCGAAGTCAATTGCTGACCGACGGGACGTAAATAATGGTGGAGCGTCAAATTTAGGGGCTGGCCTAGATGACCCGAAAACACCGAAAATTGAAACGCTCGATTCAAATCAAACTGTTGATAAAACTGCTGGGGCAAATTCCGATTTGGTTCCCAATTCGAGTAGTGAACCGAACCTGATTCCACCTTCTGAATTTTCTGGATTGAGTCACCTGTTGGCCACCGGAACTCAAAAAGAGCTTGTCGACGAGGTACTTCGAATAACCACGCGAGCGCATCAAATCGGTCCCACCGCAGCCTTCGTATTGTTTCAGGATCGTCAGAAAATTGTTCAGCGAATGTTGAACATGGAGCTGACCGATTCGCAACGTGTCTTTGCGAAAATTAATTTGATTGAATCGGTTAGCATTCTCGATTCGCTCAATTCGCAATTGGACTTTAACGTGGACGGGGCCACTCAGGAACTGGCGACTTGCGTCGGCCCATTTCTTGATGATCCTGACCCGAACATTTCCAGCCTCGCAAATTTGGCAATGATCGTATCGCCAGGTGCGAAGTTGTTGCATGAGGGTACCGTCGAGCGACTTGCTGAGCTCAGCGCAGCGATCGACACTCATTTTGATAAGATCGCAGTCAACAACAAGAGCCTGCGGAAATTCAGCGAGTTGATTGTGGAAGTAAGTAAATTATCCTCACTCAAGGACCAGACTCCAGCTTTTGTCGACGATACATTGCGTCGCTACGACGGTTTGACTGCTGATGGAGCTCAACTCGAGAAAAAACTATTGCAGCAGACTTTGTATTTTAGCCGTGTCGATTTGGGTGAAATCGTATTTCAAATGAACCGAAGTTCGGGTGACGCCAAGGCCGCCATTGACGCTCTTTATTCCGGATTGGAGTTGTACCCCGACGTCGGAATTGAAATCTATCAAACTGCCCTCGACGTGATTCGAGAATATTTACGACAAGATGATCGAGAAAACGCCAGAACGTTGATTGATAAATTGGAACAGCACGTGCTTCCGCACCATGCGAATGAGAAAAACCGAGCGCTGATCAATCAAGCACTTCAGGAGCTAAAAAAATTCCTCTAGGCAGTTCGCGATGTCTGTGGCGAACGACGAGGAAGAAAACGGGAACCGCGCGGCGAAGTTACTTGGCATCGTCGGCCGGAATACTCAGTGCCGGTCCCGCGATCCTGACAAAAATATCGTGCAGCGAGGGGCGCACGACTTCAAAATGTGTCACCGTTCTTTGATTAGCCAATTGTTGCAACACCGCCTGCGATTGTTCTGCGTGTTGCAATGACATTTCAAAATAACGACCATCGGCCATAATTTCGCTAACTCCAGTTAGCGTGGGCAGTGTCTGATCCTCGCCCAATCGGACTCGGATGCGATTAGCTGGATAAGCGGCTTGAATGGAATCCAGCGTCCCGTCGAGAACTTTTTTTCCATTGAAGATCATGAAAATCGTGTCGCACATTTTTTCGGCCATGTCCATATCGTGCGTCGAAAATAGAATCGTCGTGCCGTTCTCCCGTAGACTAAAAACCGCGTCTTTCAATGTATTCAGGTTGACCGGGTCCAGGCCTGAAAATGGTTCGTCGAGGATTACCAATTGGGGTTTGGCTACCACCGCGGAAATAAACTGAATTTTTTGGGCCATCCCTTTGGAGAGCGCGTCGATCTTTTTGTGCGCCCACGCCGTGGCTCCCATCCGCTCCAGCCAGGTGTCAATTTCACGTTGGCAATTGTAGAAACCCTTCAGTCTCGCATAGTACTTAAGGACATCGGTGACTTTCATCCGCTTATACAATCCGCGCTCCTCGGGCAGATATCCGAGTCGATTGTCAGCCGTTTTCCCATTCGTTTGATTCAATACCCGAACGGTACCGGAATCGGGTTGAAAAATTCTTAGAATCATTCGCAAGGACGTCGTCTTACCCGATCCGTTGGGACCGATAAAACCGTAAATGGCACCGGCAGGCACCGCCAAATCCAAGCGATCGACTGCAGTTTGCTTACCAAACGTCTTGGTTACCTGTTCAAGTTCGATCGCATTGGCCATGGATTCGGTCTTTGGTTTACTCGTCTTCGCCTGTTTTCAGCTCAACGTTTAGAACAATTTCAACATCGTCCCGTTTCAATTTAATTTTGACCGTCTTGCCTTGATCGCGGCGAATGATACGGGTTACGGCACGTCGGGTGGTAATCGCTTCACCTTCAATCTCCATTAGGATATCGCCGTTTTTCAAGCCGGCCTTCGCAGCGGCTGAATTCGATGTCACGCTTTCAATCTTGACGACCTCGTTTTCGTCCGACAACATCGCACCTAATCGGAACGGTTTGGGTGTGCCAAATTTTGGCATTTTTTCCAGGTTTGCTAAACCATCCAGAACGCGCTCCGAATAGTCGATAACCCGGACCGCACCGGCACAATTGATGGCTTCGAAATCGTCTTCTGGAGTGTGGTACACATCGGTTAACCCAGTATGGATAAACATATTGGGAACCCCCTTTTGATTGAAAGGCAGATGATCGCTACCGCCAAACCCGTTGACTGGTTTTTCCAATTCGAGCCCGATCCCTACATTGGCGGCATCGAAAATCGGATCCAGTTGGGCCGAGGTATTCCAGTTAAATAGTGTCAACTCGTCGTTCCGCAGCCAGCCGATCATATCAAAATTCATCATGGCTGCCGTTTTCTCCAAGGGGTAGATCGGATAATCGCAATAGTGAAAAGCGCCCAGCAAACCCATTTCTTCCGCCGTAAAACAAATGAAGACCATTCGTCGGCCGGGCTTTTTGTCGCGCGCGTTGAAACGGCGAGCCAATTCAATCACCGCAGCGGTGCCGGTCGCATTGTCATCGGCCCCATTGTGAATTTCACGCCGTCCGCCAGCACGCGAGCCGTAGGCACCATCCCCCAAGTGATCGTAATGCGCACCAATGATGATGCTCTCATCAGCATGCGGACCCTCTCCCTCGATGACGCCCACGATGTTATACGTCTTGACGCCCGACGATTCAAAATCAGCTTCCAACTGCGCTTTCCAACCGGTCATTACTTGCGACAAAGGTTCCAGATTCTCGTCGATCAAGGCTTCGATTTCCGACAGCGAATTCAACGGCTTACCCGTGGCCGTATGTATCGGCGAAGTTTTCAGCAGTTCATTGAATAGACTGCGCTTAATTTGTGCGAAGGGAATACTCATGGTGCCGAAGCGATCGCTCGGGATCAATTCGTCATGCTCGTCATCGGTTGCCGTCCCGGCATCGTTGACCATTAACACCGCCGCTGCGCCGGCCTGTTTGGCGGCGATTGCTTTGGCTCGTCCCGAGGCATGCCGGGATGCTTCGGCGCCATCAAAGACACTCTTTGGATCAGTGCCTTGGGGCTCCATGCGAATCAACACCACAATTTTGTCTTTAACATCGATCCCCTTATATTCATCGAAATTGTGCTCTTCGGCTGTAATCCCGTAGCCCACAAAAACCAAATCTTGATCGACTTTAAATCCGCGTCGGGAGGTTAAGGCTTGCCAGTCTTTACCGATTTCCGGATGGAGGACGATACCATTGGGACCGGAAAGTACCAATTTGACGCTGTCACTTTTCAATTTCGAGACGTTGCCTACTTCCATTTCCTGGAAGTAAGTTCCATTTTCGAGTGGTTTCAAGCCCGCTTTTTTATACTCTTCGACGATAAAATCCTCGGCCAATTTGATGCCGGGTGTGCCAGGTTGTCGTCCGGCCATTTCGTCGGACGCCAGGTATTTGATATCGTGAGTAACTCGATCCAGAATTTTTTGTTGCTCGGCCTGCTGGGCTGGCGAGAGCTCGGCAACAACAGTCGTCTTTTCAGCCGTTTTTGTTTCCGGCGTCTGAGTTTCAGGTGTTTGAGTTTTGGAATTGTCGGCTTCCTTGCCGGGTGCAGATTGCGGATTGGCCACCAGAGTTTGCGGGGCCAGCGTTAATCCGGCAACTGCCACGACGCTGCACATCAGCAACCTCGCCACGGAATTACCAAACCAGTTCTGTTTGATGGAATTAAGTGCCATGAACGACTCCAATTGTTTACCAGGAGATTTTTGTTTGCCAGTTAGCTTCAATTTATCAAGATTCGTTGCGGTTGTCTGCGACCTGGATCACGTTCGAATCGTTGGACAAAACCGGGGTTTGTCTTTCTGATTCCGATGGTCAATAATGCAGCCGACAAAAATCGCCAACTCCCATGATTGGTTGCCGGAAAATAATAGCGGAAACCAGCGCAAGGGGGTACCCGACGCTCTTGCATTCGGCTTGCCGCCGGTTTACATTCCGTTCCGGCATTGCGATTTTACCATGAAGGCCACGGAAACATGAATACTCGAACAGCTCAAATGACTTATAACCGACTCGAACTGTTGAAACTGATGTACCTGAGCCGCGAGGGAGATCGCCGCGAGGGAGTATTGCTCCGGCAAAGTAAAGGCTGGTTCCAAGTCGCCGGCATGGGGCACGAAGCGTTGGGGGTCATGGCATTGCTATTGGAGCCAGACGACTACCTGTTTCCCTATTACCGCGATCGAGCAATGGTGCTTGCCAAAGGGGTGACCAACGCGGAACTGGCCAGTGCGTATTTTGCGAAAATTGGTTCGTCCAGTGCCGGTCGACAAATGCCGGGCCACTATTCTGACCGCAGTCGAAATATCTGGAGTGTTCCAACGCCGACCGGTGCCAATGCATTACCAGGTTGCGGTGTGGCCTGGGCGATGAAACTGGACAATAAACCGAATTTGGTCGTGGCGACGGTCGGTGATGCGGCATCGCGACAAGGCGAGTTTTACGAGGCGATTGCGTTTGCTATCGAACGCCAACTGCCAATCGTGTTCGTGGTTGAAGACAACAACTATGGAATCAGCACCAATACCGAGAAATTCAATCCCTTTAAATTAGGGGTGTTCGATGAAAGCTACTTAGTGCATATCGACGCGCGGCATCCGGACCGCGTGTTTGATGTCGCCAGCGTGGCATTGCAAAAGGCCCGCAGTGGCAACGGCCCGACGGTGATCGTCGCAGAAGTGGATCGATTGTGTTCCCATACCAGTAGCGACGACCATCGGGTCTACCGACCGCAATCCGAAATCGACGCGATGTCTCACCGCGACCCGATTGACGTCTTGTCGCGCGAGTTGATTGAATCGGGTGAATTGTCGGCCGAAGAATGGGACAGCATCAAATCCGCGATTAACCAACGCGTGGATCAAGAGTATATTGCCGCTGAATCGGAAGTCGACCCGACGCCGCAGGACCTGATGATCGAACTTTTGGGTGATACTCCCGAACCCATGGCTCCGCCGATCGAAGGTGGCAAGAAATTGCGGATCGTCGACTCGCTCAATCAGATCTTTCGGCATGGATTGCAAACCAATGATCGCTTCATCATGTTTGGCGAAGACATCGAAGCTCCCAAGGGGGGCGTGTTTGGCTTGACTGCGGATCTCTCGGACGAATTTCCACAACGGGTGTTCAACGCGCCGCTGGCCGAAGCGACGATTGCCGGGGTCGGAATCGGGATGGCTTGTTATGGAATGAAACCGATATTTGAGTTCCAATTCATCGATTTTATTGGGCCAGCAATGAATCAAATCAGTCAAAATCTCGCCACCTTGCGCTGGCGAACCAATGGAGATTGGACCTGCCCATCCGTATTTTATGCTCCCTATGGCGCCTATTTGCCCGGCGGATCGATCTGGCATTCGCAATGTAATGAATCGATTTTCGCACACTTTCCCGGCATCCGAGTCGTCGTGCCCAGCACGCCCGAGGACGCGACGGCGTTGATGTGGACCGCCATGCATGCCGACGATCCAACCTTGTTTTTGATTCCCAAACATATGTTCCGGCAACAGATGGAAACTCCCAAGTCCATCCCACCTGTCGGATTTGGCCAAGCGCGAATTCGTCGTGCCGGTGACGATGTGACGTTGGTGACCTGGGGTAATTGCATTGAGTTGGCATTCGCGGCAGCTGACCATTTGGCGAACTCGGTTTCAGTCGAGATCATCGATTTGCGATCGATTCAACCGTGGGATCGACAGACGATTGTCGACTCGTTGGCTAAGACCGGCCGGTTGGTGGTGGTTCAAGAAGACGGTCGCTCGTGTAGTGTCGGCCAAATGATCATCAGTGAAATCTTGGGCGACGCCGAAAGTTTCAACCTGTTTGTCAGCGCGCCGCAGCTCGTTTCGAAGCCGGACGTTCCGATCGGTTACAATCCGATTTACGAATATGCAGCACTGCCAGATACCGATCAAGTGATTGCGGCCATTAACAACACCATGGAGGATTGATCGGCGATGCCCATTATTTCAGTGCGTATCCCACAATTGGGCGAAGGCTTGCAAGAAGCTTTGTTGATCGAATTTTTAAAAAAACCGGGAGACAAAATCACTCGTGACGAACCGATTTATGTCATGGAAACGGATAAAGCGACCACGGACGTCGAGTCCCCCTATTCGGGGACTTTGGTCGCTTGGACGGTTGAGGCCGGATCGGTTTTAGAGATCGGTACGGAAGTCGCCAAAATGGAAGTGGCGGACGGCGTCAAAGAAATGTCGGCCGGGCATGGTCCTGAGACCAGCAGTTCCGCAGCGAACTCACCCAGCAGCGCTGCCCCCGATACCGGTGCGGCGGCCAGGAAACCTGCTGCCCTTGCAGCCAACGTGATGATCCCTCCCAAGACTCGCAAGTATCTTAAAGACAACAACTTGCTCGACGACATCCTCAAGATTCCCTGTGCCGGTTCCAAAATGATGCCGGAAGATGTCGACGCGTATTTGGCGACAATCGGTGGCGGTTCTGTTTCCACCGAGTCCTACAAAATTCGGCCGTTGCCTAAGTCCCAGATCGTGTTGAATTTCCGATTGGGTCGCGGTGCCAAAGCTTGTGTCCCGGTTACCGTTATGACCGAAATCGATTGGACGGCCATAAATTCGGCGCGGGATCGGGCGCGTCAATCCAACGGACCAACCGGTTTCGCCATGGCCTGTTGGACGGTTGCGCAAACAATGAGAGAACACGAAAAGTTCCGCAGTTCGCTGACTGCTGATGGGAATTCACTGAAGATCTTCCACCAGGTAAATCTCGGGGTAGCCGTCGCGTTGCCAGGTGATGAAATGGTGACCGCTGTGATTCGCAATGCGGGTGAAATGCAGGCCGCTGAATTTTTTGCGGCCTATGAAAAACAAATCAATTCGGTTCGAGATGGAAAAGATCAAGCCGACGAAGCGACAACGGTCACCGTTTCGAATATCGGAAAGGCCGGAATGCGAATCGGTATTCCAGCGATTGTTGCGCCGGCCGTGGCCACATTGGCCATCGGGGCGGTCTATCAACAACCGGTCCCCGACGGGAATTCGTTCAAGTTCCAGCCCCAAGTCAACGCGACGCTCAGCTTTGATCATCGCATTGCCAACGGTATCGGGGCCGCTAACTTTTTGAACGATATTCGAGAAAAAATTCAGTCCTACAAGTTCGTTTGACGGTTGCTCGCGTGACGTTTTCTCGCCGGACGGTTATCGAATCGCTCCTGCTGCGTCGAGGATTTGTGAATTCGAAACCGAATTGCCAAACGTTTCGAATTGGTCGAATTGCCATACCACCGTTTTGGATTTTGGTTCAATCTCGACCAACAACGGCTGACCGGGGCCCGCGTGACAATTGCCGATCATGTAGTTGCCATTGGCAAGAACTTCCAACGTCGTCACCCAGGCCAAAGTAATTTTTGGCAACTCATTCTGGGACAACTGCCAGACAATTTTTTTGGCAGGGCTAACTTCGATCACGCTATGCCCGTTTCCGGTCGCGATCAGTGTATTACCATTTGCCAATCGCAATGCACAAAACAACTTGTTACCCCATGCTTCGGGTCCATGACCATCGGCCGGCGCTCGTCCTGAAAGCGGCACTTCGAACTCCCAAACAACTTTTCCATTGGCGTCATACTCTCGCGCGAATCCATCCCCTTCATGACTCACCAAATAATTTCCGCTGGTCAATTTCCGCACCAGTCGAGTGTCCATGTGCGGATGTGGTCGATCCAGTTTTAGTTGGATTTTCGTCAGTAATTTTCCTTCGCGATCGATCTCGATAATCCGACCTGGGCCCGACTCGGCAATCATCAGCTTGCCATCGCCGAGAGGTTGAAACGCATGAACCTCCACATTTTTTCCGGTGTTCCCATTCTGCTGAGCCGAATCATAGCTCCACACTATGGATTTTGTGGTTGGATCAATCTCAACAATCCGGTTGGCACCTTCCAGAATCAAAATATGTTGATTGGGCAACACATGCATGTCATGCGTGGCGCCCCATTTCATTTCCCATTCGATATCGCCATCTTTCCCAATGATCGCCAATCGCTCATTACCCTGCGTAATCAGCCGGTGTTGAGCCAACAAACAACTCGGCAGAACGAGCAACAGCCCCCAGATAATTCCACAAAACAACCGACGAATCTTCGTAATTTTGGTAGTACTCATAATCAATATCACATTTTAGTGTTTTGGAGTTTTGTTACGTAACAACGACATGATTGTGATGCTCTTTCACCAAAGAAGCAAACGAAAATGGTGCGGTCCGGTTATGAAAGTGCCAAAAAACGGATTAGAATGTTCGGCATGATGCTCGGGCCCGCTTTTCCATTTCCGCTTGAAAGCAAACCATGTTGAAGATCGTTTGTCCAGCGTGTCAAAACTCGATGACGCTGTCGCAATTCAAACCCGGAAAATTTACCCCGACTTGCAAAGTCTGCCAAACGAAATTCCATTTGCTGATCGCTCAAAAAACGGATGGAACGTTCGCGTGCAAATCTGGCTTGCTGGCTCCGCCCGTAAGTCCAACTACGACCCCTGATCCGGTTAAGCAACCCGCCGTTCGTTCGTCAGCACCAGCAAAGTTTGACGAAACCCGAGAGACCAATTTGTCTCCCGCGACCAACAGTGACAACCTCGACGCGACGCAGGCGTCACAGCCAACTCCGATCAAGAAAAATTCTCCGACGATCGCGGCGACGGGAAACACTCAAGCCGAATCCAGTGCGGCGCGGACGTCGACCGGAGCGCAAGATCCACAAGTGGGTGGCAACCTGGGTCCGTATCGTTTATTGAAACTACTGGGTCAGGGCGGAATGGGTTCCGTTTTTCTGGCCAAACAAACTTCGCTGGATCGCAATGTCGCGCTGAAAGTTATCCGCACGAAATTGGCTGATCGGCCTGCCATGATGGCGCGGTTTACCCGCGAAGCCTACGCGGCCGCTCAACTGGTTCATCCGAATGTCGTTCAGGTCTATGACATGGGCGATGATCGAGGGAATTGTTTCTTCAGTATGGAGTTGGTGCAAGGTTCGTCGCTGGCAGATTACGTTGCCGACGGCAAAAAAGTTGATCCCGAACAAGCGGCCAGTTTTGTTTTGCACGCCGCGCGCGGGTTGGCCTTTGCGCACAATGCCGGCATGGTACATCGCGATATCAAACCGGCAAACTTGTTGGTCGACGCCAGCGGGATTGTGAAAGTCGCCGATTTAGGGCTGGTTAAAGTGCCCGATCAAGCTGACATCGAAGACCGTGACGAAGTGGACGAAATGTCGGCACTCTCCGCGTCCAAAGAGTTAACCCGTTTTGGAACCGCCGTTGGAACCCCGTATTATATGGCTCCGGAACAAGCCCGGAATTCCGTCACCGTTGATCATCGCGCCGATATCTATTCGTTGGGTTGTACGTTTTATGTTTTGTTGACGGGTCAGAAACCATTTGAAGGCAACTCGTTTCAGGAAGTCGTCTCCAAACACTCGTCGGCCCCGTTGGTAGTTCCAAGTCGTTTGGTCGCGCGCGTTCCGGAGTCATTGTCGGCGATCGTCGCCAAAATGATGGCCAAAGATCCCGCTGATCGCTATCAGTCCATGCAGGACTTGATTCCCGATCTGGAGAAGTTTCTTGGAATTTCCTCAACGGTCGCGTTTACTCCGGAAGAGCAAGACGCCGAATTGCTCGAACGACAGGCCGCGCAATTCAACAATGTCAGCTTGGCTCGCTTGCGCGCCGTGTTGCCGCTGGCGCTGATCGTCGGTTCGTTCTTGATCGCCGCGTTGACACTGTTTTTCAGTTGGCGGTGGGCAAGCGGATTTTTCGTATTGCCTGTGTTTGCGTGCGCCGGGTATTTCCTGATCGCTGGGTTGCGGGAAAATTCCAACCTGTTCGCAAAGTCGCGGGAATTGGTGTTTCGCAGTGGATTTATCAGCTGGTTCAAATGGCTGGCCGCTGCAACGTTGTTGTTGGTCGCGTCGATGCTGGTCGGTCTGTTCCTGCCTTGGTTTGTCTGTGGCTTGGTTGGGATTGGATTGGGTGCGGCGTATTATTTTCTGATCGATAAACCGATTCACCAGGCCCGCATTGCTCCGGTCCGCAATATTGAAAAATTGTTGCGGAAGTTGCGATTGAAGGGCATGGAAGAATCGTCCCTACAGTTGTTTGTTGCCAAATACGGCGGTAAAACCTGGGAAGAAATGTTCGAGACGCTGTTTGGCTATCCGGCCAAACGTCGAATGCGGGATGAATTGATTAAGTCCGAGATAGGAAAGAGTCGGCCTAAATTTTGGCCATGGAGAGATCGGATCAACGATGGACTCGAAAGTCGTATCGCTCCCTTAGTCGAGGCTCGAGAAAAACAACATCTCCAAAAAGTCGAATTGGCTGGCTTGCAGGCCGATGGAGTTGCGCCAGCGGAAGCTAAGGAACGGGCCGCTCAAATGGCGGAGGCGATAGTCGATCATGGCGACTCCATTCGTGTCGCAGCACTACAGCAACGGATCGCGGAGCTTGATCCGGAAGCCCAGCGAATGAAGCAGCGGTTGAAGGTCAAACAGATGTTGGCCGAAGCGCGCAGTGGTCAATATCGCAAACCACAATCGCTCTTGCAGAAAATCAAACC
Source organism: Mariniblastus sp. (assembly GCA_031409295.1). Taxonomy (GTDB): domain Bacteria; phylum Planctomycetota; class Planctomycetia; order Pirellulales; family Pirellulaceae; genus Mariniblastus. The sequence goes on along the minus strand of JANNWZ010000010.1, from coordinate 3,699 downwards.
GGTTTTGAATTTGGCACTGGGTTCGTATACGCGGTTCTTATTGGGCTGCCTGTTGATCGTGGGCTGTTTGTTGTGGGCGCGGCAAGAAAATTTCCTGGAAGCCGTACAAAAAACAGCGACTGAAGCTCAACAGGCAATCCAATCCGGCGGAATTGAAGGTGCTCGAGCCGTGACGTCGCAACAATTTAGTTCTTTGACGGAGGCGTTGAATCGGGATTCATCACCGTTAGCCATCCCCTTGATCGGCGATTTGTTCTTCTTCAATTTCAACGCGTTGATTGCCGGATTAATCTTGCTTAGTTCGTCAATTGTGTTTGGCTGGCGGATGTCGATTTTCGCGATCCCGGCAGCGGCGATTGCTCTGTGGGGAGCCGGATTTGGAATTCCGGACATCCAACCAATTCGTTCGGTGCATGCGTTGAGTGCCGTGATTGCGGTTGCCATGGTGGTGGCCGGTTTCTTGTTTGGCCGGTCGGATTCATAGTGCATCGGGGCACCGGGGCGGGAACCGTGTTGGTCTTGGGATTCCATTCAGGCCCCGGTAAACTCACTCTGTTGATCGAACCGGTGTTGGTGAAATCGGGTGTCAGTGGAACGGAATCAAGCCGATGCGTCCCTATCTATTTACGATTACGTTTTTGTGTTGCAGCAATGTCTTTATGACGTTTGCTTGGTACGGGCATTTGAAAAACATGTCCGCCAAGCCGTGGTTGATCGCCGCGTTGGTCAGTTGGGTGATCGCCTTGTTTGAGTATCTGTTGCAGGTGCCTGCCAATCGGGTTGGGCACGAGGTGATGACATTGGGTCAATTGAAGATCTTGCAGGAAGTCATCACGCTGGCGGTGTTTGTACCGTTTGCAATTTACTACATGAAAGAAAAAGTCACGCTGGACTATTTGTGGGCAGGTCTCTGCTTGTTGGGAGCGGCTTTTTTTATCTTCCGCCGCCATCTCACCTCAGGTTGAGTTCGGTTTTCAACCCTTGTCCAGCTCTTCGTTGGAAACAGGCGGAGCGAACAATTTTTCACGCAACGCTGATTTCCTGGAATCGAGGTGTTGCTGAAATGCGACTGGAAGTTGTGGGGAAAATTCCGCGTCCGGAACCAGGACAATTTTAACGTTAGGGAGTTTGTCCGTTAGTGATTGGAGATAGTCTTTAGACGTTGGACTGCTCGAGGTATTAACATCTGGGTCAATTGAATCTGGATTTTCGTCTTTGAACTCTCCAAAAACATCCACAATCGTTAACTGTTTAAGGCTCGGCAAGCGTTGGAATTCTTGCACTGAGATTGCATCCGGAATACCCAACACCGTGATGGATTCGAGGCTGGGGCAAACGTCGAATCCAATGCCGGGTTGGATCGTACGATCAACATTGGGTATTTGCAGGTGTTTGAGCGATTTCATACCCCGCAGAAAATCAAGTTGAGTGATGGGTGTCGAGTCGGAAAACGCGAGGTTTTCCAGTTTGGTTAATCGACTCAGATCGGCGAGCGGTCGATCACCAAGGCGTTCGATTTGCTGTTGCACCCACCGCTCGTCGAAGCTCAGAGTTCGCAACTCGGCGAGGCCGCTGATCTGTTGTTGAGATTCACCCAATGGCAAACAAACGCCAATCGGATTTCCCTCGGAATCTCTTTCGAACACAAAATGATTCGATTCCGATGGATCCAACAAATCTCCGAACTTGGGAATCGATTTGACAAAAGAGATCCGAAATCGATGTGGGAAAGCAAACATCAGATTCCAAATGATACTCGAACTGTCAGCCGTTGGGCCTGGCGCTGACGATGCAATTGAAACTCGGGAATGCAGCAGCCAATTCCGTAGTTCCGTGCTCACGGTGTCGTGGCGTTGTTGAGGAAATTCAAATTCAGAGCTAAGACTCTCTTCTGCTAAGCCCATTTGTCCTGGCGTAAGGTCAGTGGGAAGCCGGCCTCTGATAGTCACATTCGTGGTCTGGCTGGCACGAGCAATTTCTGCCCAATCGTTTGACCTCACGTTGAGTTGGATGTGAATGGAATTTACTTTATCAAACGATGCGAATGCCGCCAGAATGTTTCCGACATTCAAATCGCCGCTGCCTTGATCGGCAAAGACAATTTTAGCGATGGATTCGGGATGAAACGGCACGCCGCCATCGACCACATCGCCACCGTAAAAAACTGCATTCCCAACGGGTTGAGAGAAAACATCACTTAGTTGTTCCGTTGTTGCCCGGCCACCACAAAACGCTGTTGTGGCCAATCTCTGGAGTTTTTCAATCTGCCCCAAATCAACTTGAGGTGCGATTTTCGCAAATACAAGAATGCGATAATCGACTGCGTTGCCCCGCAGCAGCGCGACAATGTTCGGATCCGTTGTTTCATTGAAATTGAACACACATTGAGCGAGCGATCCGTGAATTTGGAAAATTTGTCCTTTCGAATTCCAACGGAGCATTGACTCTCGCCGAGCAAGGTCAAAATCTCCGCCAAGTAGCAATGTCGCTGGATCGTATCGAAAAGGCATCCAAATGGTCCCACACAAGAACATTAAGAATAGACCGCACCAAAAGCTGGGGATTTTTTGAAATCTCGAAGCGACTGGTTGGACCGTCCCGAAATCCATTGCGGAACCATCGGAGATTTTGCTCGGTTTGCTTAAGCCGAACAAACTCAAAACATACATTGACACGCCGCATATCCCTGCCAGCTCGATCGAAATCTCGTCCTGAGCGCACCATGGAACTTGAAAAACGAAAAACCAGACCCCGGGTAACAAAATCAGCAAGGGCGACAAGACTAACTTCAACCACTTTGCTGATCGTCGCAATAGAAACTGGGTCGGCAAGTAAACCAGAACGAAGAAACCCAAGAGTGCGAGGCTCCACGCAAACAAGCTATTGACAAATTCCAAAGTGATTTCGTCAAAGTTGGCAATTGTTGCGCGCAAGGCATTACTCACGATTCCGACGATGAACAGGATGCCGGCGAGCCCCATCAATAATCGCGGACGCGTTACTGATTCGCGATGTTGAACCCGTATTCGGAGTTTCGCGAATCCCCAACGGACTGCAAAAAAACACACCCAGGATTGAAGTGGGACCACCAGTAATATCAAACACGTCCCGGCCTTTTTGAAATCGAAGAACTCCGCGTGATTGGAGAAGAGCCCACTCTCCTCGGGCCACAACAAGTGGACCAATTCCGGATTTTCCTGCAGCCAAAAATAGCCATTGAGTGCTGCGACATTAGCGACTGCCGCTACGGCGAAAAAGCAGAGAATTCGTGGCCACGCCGGTCGACCGCAAGCCGTGATTGCTCCTACCGCAACAAAACAACCTCCAACGCTCGCCATCGACGCAATCAGACCGAACGATTGGATTGATTGAGCTATTTGCGATGATTTCAATTGTCCCAGAAAGGGAGTTACGATCGCCAGCCAACAGATTACTCCGAGCGCGATATAGAAAGAATCGTAACGATTGGGAATCAACAATTTCTTAAACAGGGCCATGTGATCACACGAGTTGAACCGATTGGTTTCTGGTCACAACACCTGGCTTGGCCGCAGGAAACTCATGGTTTCATTGGAGCGCGTTGGCCCAATGCCACTGACTTTCGTGATTTTTCTGGTAGCGGAACGGCGCGAGCCGTCCGGTTTTGTTGCGCCTTCAGGAGACGCACCGGATGGCTTGCGCCATTCCGCTTCCAAAGTC
>JANNWZ010000009.1:0-2656 GCA_031409295.1 Mariniblastus sp. | reverse complement strand
TGTCTCTGAACAGCGCGACCATCAATACGCGAATCGGCAGTACCGATCCGGCTGATCTGGAACAAATCATCGGCAACGGTGGCGGGGGTGGCGATGGTATCGTGTTGTTTGCTCAAGGAGCCACTGGCCAGCCCGCAGCTCGTATGAATGCGGTTATTGAAAATGTGAATATCAACAACCAATTCAACGTCGTGATTGATCCAATTACAAACATTTTGACAATCATCCCAACCGCTGGCGTGAATATTCAATCGCTTAACAACGGCGTGGTCGATGTTACGGTTCGGAACTCACGAATTGGTGCTCCCAACGCGGTTACCGCGCTGGGAAACCGGGATACGCAGAACGGTTTGTTGATCAACTTGGATAATGATGGTAGCCAGTTAATCAATAACATTGATTTGGACAATCTGACTCTGTTTTCCAACTTCGGTGTCGTTTTGTTGACTGGAACTCAAACCTTTACTGACTTCTCATTGACGAATTCGACGATCCGACCGAATTTCGCCCAATCGACTCCGGGTGTCCGTGCTGATAACGCTCCGTTTGCGGACGGTGCGGGACTCAACGGTGTATTTATTCAATCGGTTGGACAAGGCTTAGCGTCAGGAGCAGCCAATCAAACCGATCATCCTGACACAGACATTGACTTCTCATTTGCTGAGATCATAACAGACGGCAACCTGGACAATTTGACTCGAGTCAACATTGCCAACAACGATATCCAGGACTTTACGTTGGAAGGAATCGACGTTTCGACTTTCGGGGACGCACAGATGTTGCTTAACTTGACTGGCAACAACGTCAGCAACAACGGTGCGGGCTTTGAAAACGACACGGATAATAACAACGTCTACAATGATCCTACTTTGGGAGTGGCCGACCCCGGCAATCTGTTCTTCTTCGATGGGGTCAATATCGACGCCTTTGACGAGAGTACGATTTCTACCAGAATCTTTGGCAACACTTTCCGCGACAACTTCGAACGAGGCTTGAGTTTGAATACCTTTAGCCGAGCGACGATCAATGCGTTGGTGGAAAACAACGTGTTCTTCGGTAACGACCGGGGTGAAGACGGGAACAACTTGATTCCGATTACCGCCAATGGTCAAACCAATCCTGCTTTGGCGGACTCGGCGATCTTTGACTTCGAAGCGGTCAACAACGAAGAATTCTACATCCGAGACTACCAAACTCAGATTCTGCTTGATAACAACGGTGCTGCGATTACCCTTGGTGGAGTTGTCTTGGCAGCCGGCATACCCGGTGTGTTCTACCCAACCAACACCGGGCTGGATATCTTTGGAAATCCAGTCGCTCAAGGCTCGGCTCGCATGAACCTGGATATGTCCAGCAATGCCTTGCAACTGGGTGCCGATCTGTTGGATTTTTCTGTCGCACCGGGTGACTTCACCTTGGGCTTGGATGGAGCAACCAATGGTTTCGTGGGTCCGATCCCTGGCATCACCTCGGGTGCCTTTGGCCCGGCTGAAACCCTGATCATCAACGAGGAACTCTTGTTCTCTGGATTTGGTTTCGCACCCTAATTAATGAACGGATTCGCGTGGATCCAAAGAAAATCGTCGATGGAATCGGCATCTATTTAGTCTGAAACTTTCAAGCCCGGCAATCTCTCGAAGATTGCCGGGTTTTTTTGGGTTTCAAACCGTCGCGAGTTAGACAGTTCACCCATCCGACAGCGATCTACAAAAAGTGAGCTGCTTAACGGGTCTGACGAAAATTGTCGCGGCGCGAGCGAGTTGTTTCGAATTGGTGGAATGACTGTTCCAACCGCTGAAGCTCACTATCGAGCCATGCGGAAAATTGGCTCAAATCGACGAAACTTGGCGCAGTTGGAGTTTGAGGATGCGAACCGCCGTTGACGTTGCCGTTCGGATTCGGTGTCAAATTGTTTTGATTATTTGCCAACATGACCTGCTCCAGTGATTTGACTGCTATTCGTGTATTGGGAGAGAATATTCACCGATCTAAATAAATCTGCGGAGATCTATCCGCAAGAACGGTGCCCAGCGCTTGTTTTTTGGCTAACCGTAAACGAACGCCCATTTAAACCGCTCATTTACGTTTGTTCGGTTCGTTGTTCAGACCTACACACTGGCAAGCGCCACTCATTCTGACTACAAGAGTGTTCATTTTGAGATTGGGTTCGGCTGTTTTTTGTCGAATTGAAAGACAAATTGGCATCCGCGTGTTGGAATGTCGTTAATCGAATAACCAATGTCCGATACCTGAGCGCAACAGAGACATCCAACTGGTTGTCACGAAAATCCGAGTTGATAAAATCAAAATTTGGATCGTCAAAGTCCGTTTTCGGGACTTACACAAATCAATTTAAGGAACTCTTCGATGAAAAAAATTCTTAGACATTGCGTCGGATTGATGGCTGTACTTTCGGTTGCCTCAGTGTGTTACGCTCAAGAGACTGAACCGAACAATCCAACCGGTAGCGAAATCGTTCAGCCTTCCAACCTTGGCGATGCACAGCCTTCGGTAAGTGACCAAACAGCTCCGCCGGTTCCCGTCGCCGAACCGCCAGTCGCGGAAACCCCCATAAACGCTGCGGTTGTTTCGGGTAACGATTGTGTCGGCGGTGGACAACCTTTACCACTTTTGCCCTGTTCTAATGCGACTCCCC
>JANNWZ010000008.1:0-44856 GCA_031409295.1 Mariniblastus sp. | reverse complement strand
GGATTGGTTACAGGCTGAGATCGGTTACACTGTTGGTGTCAAGGTATACGATTCGAGAGCAGTTGCAGATTGGTTACAGGCTGAGATCGGTTACACTTTACTGTGACTGCGGAATCAACCAACTCAAGTTGCGGATTGGTTACAGGCTGAGATCGGTTACACTAGATTTGGCTACGGTCGAGAAGATTCGGAAGTTGCGGATTGGTTACAGGCTGAGATCGGTTACACTAATTCTTTAGATTTAAATCCACATGGCTTTGTTGCGGATTGGTTACAGGCTGAGATCGGTTACACTTTTAAATTTAATGAATGTACTGAAAAAGTAGTTGCGGATTGGTTACAGGCTGAGATCGGTTACACTCCCGTGATTATTCACCTCCATTAGAAACAAGTTGCGGATTGGTTACAGGCTGAGATCGGTTACACTAACGAGACTAGCGGGCAGTCCAACGGCACCGTTGCGGATTGGTTACAGGCTGAGATCGGTTACACTGCTTTCGAATTGGCGTTACCTGAATTTACCGTTGCGGATTGGTTACAGGCTGAGATCGGTTACACTCGATCTCGCTTAACTCCATACCCAGCAATGACTTGAGAAAGAAAGGCGTTTAAAAAAGTTGCATCTGACATGGGGTTGGTTCAGGATTTTTTCTGATTTGGCCAAGAAATATTTGCATCATTTCAAATTGTTTGTCAGTGATCGTCAAAATTCGTACTTCCCCCGCTGGCGGAAGTTGTTTCTTGACTCGCGCTAAATGTACGTCGGCGTTTTCGCGACTCGCGCAGTGACGTAAGTATACCGAATATTGCATTTGACTGAACCCATCTTGCAACAACGATTTGCGGAATTGTGAGTAATTTCGCCGCGCCCGCTTGGTTTCGGTCGGCAAGTCAAACATCACAATGATCCACATACATCGGTATCCGTTAACAAACATGAATCACCTGTTTCCACGGGAATGAACTCTGGAAAATCAAGTTGGCGAAGATTTCCCGAAAAGCAGTTTGCTAACGAATAGACATAGCGATGCAACGATGGCATCAACGGTCCCGTTTGTCCACGAAATGTAACTCGCACCGTTAGCACTTCCAATAAGATTGCTTTAGTCGCTTGAGTTAATTCTAGATGGCCACGCTGGTATGCCAGTCGAGCATGCCAATCCACGATCGGGCGCAGGGGTTCCATTAAATCATCGGCCAAGCAAAATGCATTGCTGCGATTTTGATGATGAATTCCCAGGCTGGGCATCAGTCCACCCGCCACGATCGCTCGCGCTACACCAGCTCTCAGAACGGCATAGCCATAATTCAAGATTGCATTGAGCCCAGCACCTTGTTGATCGCGACGGAACTGAGCTGCCACGTTTTCACCGGGGCTGGAATCAGCCTTCAACCAATGGGACCAATACACTCTGGCGGCGGTCGCTTCCACGTTGGCCGGATCGCCACTGCGGACATTTTGCGCCAGGTCTAACAACTTTCTATATGCCGGAGATTTCTCATCGAGAATTCTGGCTTGCGCGATTATTTTAGCAACCACCACTTGCTTCCAAAGTTGTTTGCAAAGCGGTTTGCTGGCGTTTATCTGATCTTTCAATCGCCAGACAACTTCGGAATGATCGGATAATGGTAGAAGCATGGCTACCGGAAGATGATCGCGTCCGCAAATTACAACCGCCGCATCGTGAGCCGCCAATTGAGCCAGGGCGGCATGCGAGTAAGTCGCTTGGGGATGATCGACCAGCACGACACCGATGTCTTCACACGGGATGCTGCCAATCGTTTCACCATTTCGCTGTAGAATCAGCTGGGAATTGTGAATCGACAAATGAGCGGGTTCGCTAGAAATCTCAAGGGTGTGTTTGATCAAGGCGGTTCACTCACATTGCGACACGGAGAAGTAAATACCTCCATGCGAAACATGCTGACGCCTCCAGAGTCCTTAATTACGTTAGTTGATAGAAATTCCAATGCAATGTTTTACTTGCGTTACCGACCGATTAGACGTCGATTCACAACGAATTCCACTCAGTCGTTTGCCCACCGAATTCGTCCCAAAGGATCAACCGTTACCTTTTTGCCATTGAGGGTGTTGCAATTTACCGCAAATTTTTTGTAGTCGCTACTCTTTCGTGAATCGTTATGTTCGGCAAAGTAAATTTGTCCCTGAGTGGACGCAGCCGTTTTATAGGTCAGCAATTTCTCCTCACCTTTCCAATCTGCCAAAAACATCTCTCGGCTTCCAAGCGACATGACGAACAGGGCATTAGGATAATCCGGGTGATTCCGCCGAATAATTGGTTCGTGGTTTTTTAGTCGCTGCATTGCTTCCAGCATCGTGACAAAAACGGCTTCGCGTTTGACTTTCCCTTTTACTTCTCGCTCGAAAATACAGAGATGGTGAGTTGAGCCTGGCTTAACGTAAGCCCGATCTTCATTCCGATCGGGACGGAGTTTTTGAATGGTCTTTTCGTTCTTAAGTATTCGCACCTTTTTGATCGGCACGCCGGAAGGCATAGTCATTTGGCTGAGAACTTCGGCCATCTTTTTTTTGTCAGGTTCTTTTTTTCTGCCGAACTCGATTCCGTTTGCTTTCAGTTTTTCCATGACCAATCGTTTGATCGTTTCGTCCCGGATTTTTTCGATCTCGTTCGCCGAAAGACTTATCAGTGGCTTGCGCACGACCCACTCGTCAGCTTTGTCGGTCTGCCCATAAACAGTTTCCTCATGCAAAGCACCGCAAACCTTGCGTTCCACGCGATGCGAAACATTCACGGCCGCAATTCGTTGTTTGACATCGTTGCGGAAATTTTCCCAGGGATCGAACAATACCTCACCATGTTTTTTCGCCCCGCCTGTTTTGACAATCTTGGAAAGCAGTTGTAACCGCGAGCGATTGGTCAACGCGATGACAATCGCATCAATCGCATGATGCCGATGATCCGCGCGATTCTTTTCGCCATCGCGCAGTTTCGAGGCTTCATGCCACGCCGGACTATCCGGCAGCTCGGACAGGACCGTTTCCAAACCCCAATGCCAGCGCAATTCTGCCGTCAACTGCCCTTTCAAACCCAGTACATCATGTTCTTGTTCAAAGAGACACCGCAAATATTCAGCAGTCGCTTTTGTCAAATAGCTGGTATCGTTCAGTTGTCGCGCAATAAAGTCATCCAGGTCCAGCTCTTTTTGAATGAAACGGCGATATTTCGCGTACGGTATTTTGCCGTTTCTCATTAACCGCCCGGCTCGCTGCCAAATTTTGTCATACTTTTCCCGATCCGAACCGGCCAGCCACTGGTAAGGCGTCAGATCACCCTTATTTGCGTTTTCGGAACGCTGGCAAACCGCTTTGTTCATTTGGGAGTCATCGAGTGTCCGCGAACGAGGCAGTATATGATCGACCTCGATCCCGCCGCTGTCGCTAAAAAGTTGCGAAAAGCTGATGGGTTGTCCCGAGTAGATACACTGCAAATCCTGCTCTTGCCACAATTGATATTTGAGAATGGAATCGCGATTGGGTCGAATGCCGTTTTTTTGCAATTCGTCGGCAATTTTGCTCCGGGTGTTCTCCCGGTCCCGCATCATCTTGGTGTGTTCATTTCGACGCACTTTTCCCTGTTTGACTTCACGAGTCATTTCAATATGCACAGCATCGGGTTTTCCATGCTCCCGAATAATTGCGTTCACAACTCGTCGAACTTCGGTCAAAGAACGCTTAACGACGGGATTTGGAATGTCACCAATGGGAGAACTCTTGACACGTTGTGGATTAGGCAATTGATCGAAAATCCGGCGTTGCAATTGGTCACGACGAAAGTAACCAGCGGCATGCATGGCCGAGTCCGATTCGTCGTTAGCCATGTATCGTAAACCTTGCTCCAGAAATGGGAGTAGTTTGTCAAGCGCCAAACGACTGAGATTTCCATAGCCAGGAGGAAAATCAATCGCCAGTAATGCGTCGGCCTGTTGTGGCTCGATTTTCCAGTGCTTCACTAACTGTTCAAGCATCGCCTGATCGTCTTTTTCAGCGTCGAGCAAGAATTGTACAATTGCTGTTTTTTCCGATTCCGGGCGGTCATGCCAATCGGGTCCAAGGACTCCCTTGGCTGAGATCAATCTATCAATCGTTGCGCCTTTCAACTTCGACCGCTTGCCGCGTTCGAGATTAAATTTGACGGATTCAAGAAATTCGAGACATTTGCGAATTTGATCGAAGGTCATTTCATTTCGTCCGCTGAGTTCCTTGACCAATCGTTGCCGTTGCCATGGTTCCAGTACAATCTCGCCGAAAGTATCGGACGTGCTGTACTTTAGATTGTTGACTTCTTGCAGCATTCGAAATCGTTGATATCGCCGATCTGAAACAGGGCAGCGCTTTTGTTTCGGTTCAAGTTCACATAATCCAATTACCGATTTAGGCCAATACATCGGACGTTGGAAATACAACAATCCAAAAACTCCGAACGCCTCAAGTGGCGATTCCGATTTGTCGCGGCGTTTGGGTTTAATCGGATATCCTTCGTTGCCGGTCCGCCCATACTTCAGTTTTTCAGTTAGCAACTCAGCATGAAACGTCGACTGGACGGCCCAGATCGCTTCGAATTCATCAAGATATTGTTTTCTGGAGAGATGACGAGTTCGGACATGATCATTTTCAGCGGGTGCAGCATGATTCTTGACCAGTAATTTATGATGTAACCATGCGCCGATCGTGGGGTGTCCCGATTCTTGTCGTTCCCGATCGTTTTCTTGGATCTCGGCGAGCATTCCTTTGACTTCGGCATCAGCGCGATCTTTTTTTCGATTGGACTGAAACCCACGTCGTTGACAGAGATGCAAAAACAACCGCCCGATTTCAAAGGGACTGAGTTTTTCGCGCAGCCCACGTGAGCGCAATTCGTAGGGATCTAAATGACAAAGCTCGTCCAGTTGGGCTGATTCTGAGGGTAACAAGCCAACTTGTACCAATGACTGTTGTAGATATCGACGCCGGCGATTTCGACGTTGAGTTTGTCGCCGCATTCCACGAGCGACTCGACGAGTTTCGTTTGGCGACAACTCTTTACTGGTATCAAAAGCGTCAACGCCTTCCGGAAAAACCCGGACGCCAAGATCAATAATTTTTGACTTCTCAGGATTCTTAAAATCATCTTCGACCAAAGCCCAACCGATAGAATTCGGTCCTAGATCCAACCCTAATACCCGTTGTCCCATGACACAAATCTCCTAGTTTGCTGGTCTTGTCGGGTGGATTCATGCATGATTGGCATGATTTCGTGAGAGTTGACAAGACGTTAAGAGTGTAATAAATTATTAGTAGTGTAACCGATCTTGGCCTGTAATTCTTTTCGTAACAAGAAGAAAAATTCGCAGGCAACGCTCTACGGGGCGACCACCGCGGCTCTTCGGATCTGCGGTTTTTTAATGCTTGGACGATTGAAAAAGGCCGGTAATTCATCGGGCGTGTTCCGAATTTTGGTCGTTTTATGCGGTTGCCAAGCTTTTCGGTTTTGGTATACTCCGTGGCTCGAAACGTCTTCGTTTACTCAGGAAAAACCGGGATATTGTTATGGCACGCGTTTGTGAAGTATGTGGAAAAGGCCCGCAAATGGGCAACTCAATTGAAACGCGCGGTAAAGCTAAATACCTCGGGGGAGTGGGTACCAAGATTACTGGCATTACTCGTCGGCAGTTTCGGCCAAACTTGCAACATGTGCGAACCGCTGTGCCTGGTGGTGGTACCAAGTCGATGCGTGTTTGCGTGCAATGCATTCGCAGTGGTGCCATTCGCAAGACCGTCAAACAAAAGCCCTTCAAACTGCCTACTAGCTAGTTGTTTTCTGTTGCTAGTGGACTTCCTGCTGCTGGAATGGGGACGTCACGATGTCTGACTCCATCGATCGCGAAACGGCGATGCAGGTTGCTCGGTTGGCCCGCATTCACTTGTCGGACGATGCGGCGACGGAGTGCCAACAGCAGCTCTCGCAAATCCTCGCCTACATTGGCAAACTAAACGAAGTTCAATTGCCTGATAACGTGCTCCCTTTTTTTGGAGCCACGGAATCGGTCAATGCGGTTCGCGCCGACTTGCTGGTCAACAGTTTTCCTCGCGAAGTGATGTTGAAAAACTCACCCGATACCGATGGCGAATTCTACCGCGTCCCGCCGGTCTTTAAGTAACTAACCAGGGATGAGTCGCTTGAACCGGGAGATTGCCAAACTATCAGCCGCCGAAATCGTCCAACACATCGCCCAAGGCAATTTTTCGGCGACCGAATGTACGCAGCATTTTCTGGATTCGATTGATCACGCTAACACTCGGTTGAACGCCTTGATTACCGTGGCGGGCGAACAGGCGCTGGAATCTGCGGCCGCGATCGATCAACTCGTTCGATCGAAAAAAAAATTGGGTCCGTTGGCAGGATTGCCGATCGCGATCAAGGATGGAATCTGCACGGCCGGTTTGCGCACTTCGGCCGGCTCCCGAATGTTGCAGAGTTTTGTGCCACCCTACGACGCCACGATCGTCAAACGGCTCAAAGACGCCGGCGCGATCGTGATTGGCAAAACCAATATGGATGAGTTCGCCATGGGCAGCTCGACCGAAAATTCCTGTGCTGGACCGACGCTCAATCCGTGGTCGACGGAATTTGTCCCCGGCGGATCAAGCGGCGGTTCGGCGGCCTGCGTGGCGGCTGATTTGGCGCCAACGGCGATTGGCTCGGATACGGGTGGCTCGATTCGACAGCCGGCAGCGTTTTGCGGAGTTACCGGTCTGAAACCGACTTATGGGCGGGTTAGCCGCTATGGTTTGATTGCCTTTGGCAGCAGCCTCGATCATATCGGGCCCCTGACTCGTTCCGCAGCAGATGCGGCGTTGATTTTGACCACTATCGCCGGTCATGATTCGCAGGACTCAACCTCGGCCATGGTAGATTCAAGCGACTATTCGACGGCGCTGGACGAATCGATCAAGGATTTGAAAATCGGCGTTTGCCGAGAACATTTTGGTGCTGGTTTGAATCCGGAAATTGATATTGCAATCCAGGAAGCGATTCGCGTGCTGGCCGATCGCGGTGCGCAAATTGTTGAGACGTCGCTGCCTCAAACCGAATTTGCCATTCCCGCTTATTACGTGATCGCGTGCTGTGAAGCATCCAGCAATCTCGCGCGTTTTGATGGCGTCCGTTATACGCACCGAGAACCCGGCGATGACTTGGAGCAAATGTATTGCCAAACTCGAGCGGCTGGCTTTGGTGCCGAAGTCAAACGCCGAATCATGTTGGGTACGTTTGCTCTCAGCTCGGGATATTACGAGGCGTATTATTTGCGAGCCTCCAAAGTTCGGCGGATCATCAAACAGGATTACGATGTCGCGTTGGAGTGCTGTGATCTGATTCTCGGCCCAACCACTCCCACGGCGGCGTTTCGATTGGGTAAACACACACAAGATCCCTTGGAAATGTACTTGGCGGATATCTATACGGTTTCGGCGAATCTGGCAGGTGTACCAGCGATCTCGGTGCCATGTGGATTTTCCAGAGCGGGATTGCCGATCGGAATGCAATTGCAAGGACGCGCGTTTGCGGAATCAACTTTGCTGCGGGTCGCCCATCAGTATCAACAGCAGACGGATTGGCATTTGCGACGTCCTGATTTTTAATCAACCTTCGTCGCGTCGCGAGAATGACACGAGAACACGAGGTCGGGATCGATGGCCTTATACGGTGCGTGGAGCTATAAACTATGAATCAAACCACTTTCGACCGGTCGGCCATTAAGTTTCAGGACGTTACGACCGTGATTGGACTGGAAGTTCACGTGCAATTGCAAACTCATACCAAACTGTTTTGCGGTTGCGCCACGACGTTTGGCGGCCAGCCCAACACACAAACCTGTCCGATTTGCTGCGGTCTGCCGGGGACGTTGCCGGTGCTGAATGAGCGAGCGTTGCAATTGGCGATCAAGACAGGGTTGGCGCTCAACTGCGAAATCGCCCGCCACACCAAATGGGATCGAAAAAATTACTTCTATCCCGACCTGCCCAAGGGCTACCAGATCAGTCAATTCGATCAACCGATTTGCGGAGCAGGATATCTGGATATTTCGGATTCCAAAGCCGCGTTTCCGGCCCGCAGAATTCGGTTGGAACGGGCGCATCTCGAAGAAGACGCTGGCAAGAGTCTCCATGACGAATCGCCGCAGGGAGGTCGATCCAAAATCGACTTGAACCGCGCGGGGACGCCGTTGTTGGAGATCGTAACCAAGCCCGATTTTCGATCTGCGGCCGAAGCGAAAGCATTTCTGGTGGAGTTGAAGTTGATTCTCGGCTATCTACGTGTTTCGGACTGCAACATGCAGGAAGGCAGTCTGCGATGTGATGCCAATGTAAATTTGCATGTCGCCTGCGGTGAAGAGAAAATTGCGACTCCGATTGTCGAGATCAAGAACCTGAACAGTTTTCGCGCTGCCGAACGGGCCATTGAGTTTGAAGCGGAACGCCAATTCCAGGTCTGGCAAAAAAACGGAGCTACGATCAACGACGCTCCCAAACAGACCCGTGGCTGGGATGACAGTATCCAAGCTACCGTCTTGCAGCGCGAAAAAGAAGAATCGGCCGACTACCGGTATTTCCCGGATCCGGACTTGATTGCCTACCACACTTCGGATGTGGAAATCGAATCGATCCGCGGACAGGTCGGCCAATTGCCAGCGGAATTGCGCGCGCTGTTGACCACGACGCACCAGCTTAAACCCTATGATGCCGACGTGATTGTCGGACAGGGCAGGGGAGTGGTGGAATTTTTTCTGGAAATGGCGGCAGGTTGCGGAAACAGTAGGACTGCCGCGAATTGGGTGGGGCAGGAAGTCCTGCGGTATTTGAACGAAACCAATACCACGATCGAGCAATATCCGGTGACTGTCGCAGAGTTTGTAGAATTACTGGCACTGATAAGCGCTGGCCAAATGGATCAAACGCGGGGCAAAAGCGTGCTCAATGAGATGACCGAATCAAAATCCGGTCTGGCATCCGCAATCCAGAAGCTGGGTTTTGTCGCCGTCGGAACCGAAGAAATGCGACACTTGGCCGAGCAATTGATTGCCGAGAATCCGGATTTGGCTCAACAGATTCGCGATGGCAATGCGAAAGCGATTGGCGCCTTGATTGGCAAGGCGCGTAAGTTGAATCCCAATGCAAATCCTGGTGTGCTCAAAACCGAAATTCAAGATTTGTTAAGTTAGTGCGTGGTTTGCCGGCCTGTCGCAGTAGCCGGAAAACCCGGCTTGAACTTACTGTGGATTTCCAACTCGGTTGATTCAGGATAAAATCAGACCCAAAGGCAGCAACCATTTCCGGGAGTTTCAATTTTGGCGAATCGAATTCAAGGACAGGTGTCCCGGATCGGTGAAACAGGCAACTTGATCACGGATATCTCGGTCGATCAATTGACGGAAATACCGCGCGATGAATCATTGACTGTGAAATTCGGCGATCATGAAACGTTTGGGTTGTTCCCGACAGAGCATGGCCAGCCGGACGCGACGATGGTCGCGACGACGGGAATCAGTGGTTTCGTGGAAATCGAAATCGTCGGAATCCCACTCGCGGAAATGCTGGGAATCCGGGTCGGCGAAAGAGTCATCATGAAGTGGTGATTCAATCGCAGCGCGGGGATTCAATCGCAGCGCGGGTTAACGTAGCGGATCTAACGTTTGGCTTGAGCAACCCCTTTACGTCGCGCGGCGCAAGCCATTCGATAGGCTTCTTCGTCGCCATGTTGATGAACGGAAAAGGATCTTGTTTTGCGTTGACCCCGGCCATCGACCCATTGGGCGATCCAATACCAGTATTGATATTCAAAATCGCCCCGATGATCTTTTTGTTGGTGCAATCGCACGCCGACAATGCCCGACTGATTTCGGATGGAAGGAGTCAGCGCCCGTTCCTTGACCGTGAATTTGCGGGATTCGGCGACTAATTCATCGCGGAATTTTTTGGCCGCAGTCAAGGCGTTCCGATTTCCATCGTGCAGACTGTCCGAAAAAAACTTGGCAGTTTTCTCGCCGCGTCGTTGGATTCGCACCTCCCAGCCGCAATACCTCGTGGCATTGGGACCCTGCGCGACGATCCGGGAGATATTTCGGCGCGGATTTTTTCGGGCCATGGCGTGAAAATATCAGGTTGAACAGGTGGGTCCAAACCGGCAATGGGGTTCGCCATAAACGCTAATAGTCCGGTTGGCGAACCGATTGCCAAGTCTAGCGGTCAACAGATTCGTTGACTAGTCTATTGGGCCGAGGTGCGGAATCCGTTCGGGCCGCCAGAAATTCGCTTGTCGGCATCCAGCGGCCAACAGGCGATTTGATATCCATTTTCGTAAAGCCAGTTTTTTAGCTGGTTATATTGCGTGTAACTGTCTGGATAAATCCACAGTGAGACGGTGGTCTTGCCAGGTGGATATCGGCGCAAGACCGACTGAAACTCCGAATTGTCGCCGAGCGCTTCGTCGACGGTACTACCGAGTGCATCACTGGAAGGGAAAATTGTAAACCCCTCGAAGCGAATCGCTGTTCTTTCAACGACTCCCTGCGGACTCGATTGTTGCAGGACGGCTGCCGCGAGCTCGTATTGCAAGCGGAAATTCTGGATCGGTCCGACTGTTTCGACAATGTGACTGGATTGTTGCAGTTTTTCAGCTTTGACTTTCCACTCCGATTTCATCCGATTCACCAATTCGTCGAGTGGCACATATGCGAGTTTGCCACCGCGCAATTGAAAGTGGATCTCCTCCGCGAACACGGTTTTGGCAATCGGGTTGGGGAAATGCTCGATCACTTCCGACTTCGGTTGGCTGGCGGCGGCGACCGCATTGAAGGCAGCATTTTTCTGGACCAATTGTTGTTCCAACATCCGTTGCTCATTGCGTCGATCGAGTTCGGCCTGTTGTTGAACGCTCAGTTTTTGGCGACGTTCCAGTTTTTGTCGTTCCAACTGTTGCTCAACCATTTGAATTTGGACCAACATTTGATGCCGCAGGTCACCCAGCTGCAAATTGACGACCACTTGTTCCTTGATTTGTTCTTCCAATTGCTGACTGTCAAGTTCCAACTTGGTGGCATGAATTGCGGTCGACTCCAATTGAGTTTGAACGGCCAGAATTTCTGCGGAAAGATCGCTGGTGGGTTCGGCAGGCTGCCAAGCAACTTTGGCTTGGGCGCCGACGACGACGACCAGGATGATCAAGACGCCGACGAGATTGGCGACGACGTCGAGAAAGGAATCCTGTCCGGCAGTGATTTGTTTGACGGCCATTACTGAGATTCCTTTACCTCGACTCCACTGTCATGTAACACGCCCCGCAGTTTTTCAAAGTTCAATTCGCCGCCAGGTAGGACACTGATCCGCAGTTCGGGTTTCCAAAAACTGCGATCACCGGAAAGTCCCCACGATTCAATTTGTCGCCAAATTTCGTTGATTAACGGATCGACACTGGTGGTGATGTCATCGCCAATCGGAATTGTTTTTTCAGTGCCGAGGGCCGACCGAACTTCCAATTCTTTTTCGCTACACACGACCCGAATGGGTCGGACATAGCCAGTCGCTCCGGGGGTTTGCGTCGGCAACGCCCATTGTTTGCCGCGGGTCTTAGCCAGATTCATATGTTCGTAAGGGCTTTTCATTGCCCCGGCATTTTGTTCATTACTTTCGCCGGCCGTCGCGCTGTTGCCGTTGGCCTGATTCGATGCGGTTTTGGAATCGGATTTTTGATCGGAGTTCGAGTCGTTCGCGGGGAACTCATTCGACGCGGAATCGGCAGCTCGGTGCATACTGGCTTGGACAATGTCTTCGCCGGAAGAATCGCCTAAGCCTCGATTGCCCTGTGCTGCCAACGCAGAATTCGCCACAAAACCACCATTGGGTCCGGAGGCCGTCAGTCCCGGTCGCTGATTCGCCTCCCGTGGCGACGAACCCTGTCCGAGACGATTGCCAAGCGCACGTTGTTGGGCGGCTCGTCCGGCGACCATACTTCGCTGCCGAATTTTCGCTTCGTCAACTACGGCCTGAACTTCCTGTTTTAGTTGCTCATCGGCTTGGCCAAAGTCCAAAGTCTTGTGGGCTTCGATCATCTCGTAACCAAACTCGTCTTCCCAACTGGCCATGGCGTGGCGGGCGAGGGCATAGGTTTCCGCTCCATCTGGACGGACGACTAACAATGGATAGGGGCTACCGGTGTCGCCATCGAGATCATACTTCTGGCGGTATTCACGAATCGCCAGCAAAGCAGCATCCAACATGTTGCCGGGCCCGATCGGTGTGGCGAATTCGGCCTTGAGTAATCGAATTCCCAATGGCTGAATTGTCATTGCTTCGGCGGTGCATTCAATAAAAATTGGACGGCGAAACGTCCCGCCGTTGCCGGCGTGGGGCACAATCGAGTAAGTGACGGTTGCATTATTTTGCGATTGGGATCGAGTGGTTTCCAGGTTGGCGTCAGCCAACAGAATTTGCCGTTTCAATTCAGCAATTCGCGCATCGGCTTTTGTTAAATCGACCTCAGCAGGTACGTCTTGATCGAGCGCCAACAGGGCAGCACTCAATTCGCTAATTCGCTGTTTCAGTTTTCTGATTTCGACTTCCAGGTGGCCACGATGTTCGCGGACGCCGACCAATCGCGACAGCGAATCGGGGCGCATCAACGCTCGGGCTTCAATCTCGACGGCGCGTTTTTCGAATTCGAAGGTCAGTTCATCCAGTTCCGCTTGCTGTTTTGCCTGTCGCTCTCGACTGGCCGCAAGTTGTTTCGATCCTTGCATATCCGCCGAGCGCACAGAAAACACCAACAAGACGATCAAGACGCCCATCGTACAAATCAGCACGGCGAGAAACGGAAACAGCGCTACACCCAGTATCACTCGCTTCGTACGACGACGTCTCATGCGGATTTTTTCAAAAACGGAAGGACTATTTCTGGAACGTTGCTGGCGTAGTCATTGCCGGCATCAAAACTCAAGTCCGGAATTTTCGAAGTCGGGAAAAGGAGAATGTGATTATCAAAGTTCGTCACCTCGGTCGCATCGTGCTGGTCCCATGAGTTGGAAGTATCATGAATGGAAGTTGCCGTGTGCAATTGCCTGGATGATTCAGTTGCTTTGTCCGACTCGACCGGTTGGGCTAAATTGCCAACCACCGAGGACAAATCGGCCAGTGCTTCCCGCAGAAGTTGGGTTTGCTCAATCGCGTTTTGGTTCTTGCTGATCGCCGGTTCGAAGAGCGCAGTCTCTTCGGTTTGAGTGATCAGTTGGCAAATCAAATCTGTTTGCTCCGCCAATTGTTGTTGGTGCAGCGCCATCAGCCGCGCATTGTCCGACAACAGCACTTGCCATTGTTCCCAACGGTGGGTCATGGAGTGATCAGCCTTTTCAATCGCGGTTCCCAGATAGTGTGCAAGATCGGCCACACTAACGTCGATCGCCGACGACAACTTGCTTTCGATTTTTCCATTAGTGTCGGTCAGCGAATTCGTCCAAGCTTCCTCGGCGGCCCGAATGGAATGACGCCAGATCTCGGTTTGAGTTTCAACCGCAACTTTTAGAGCGGCAACAATGTTCTCGCCAAGTTGAGCATCCGACTGAATCGCATGGCTGGATTCAACCGCCGTCACATCAAACTGATTGGTGATTTCGTTGCGGGCTCGTTGGTCAACAACTTGTAACAGTTGCAATTCGAATCGTTCGATCAGAAACTGAACGAACATCAACACCATCGACAACATCAAAGCCAATGCGGTTGTATCGAAGGCCACATAGAGACTACTCTTTAGTCCGTCCATCATCTTTTGAAAGTCATTGTCAGGACCGACCGTGATCCCACCCAGCGCCTGTGAAATCCCCAACACAGTCCCCAAAAAACCCAACATGGGTATGGCCCAAATCAAGATTTGTGCCAAGGCATATCGCTGTTGTTGCCGTTCGACGTCGAGGTCTCCAAGGTACTTCAGTTCCTCTTCCACGCCGGTTGCCGATTCGTTTCGGTAGATCGATTGCAAGGCGTTGGCGATGCGTTGATACAAATAGTGCTCATGCATCCAAGTCGGCAATTGCAACATCGCCTGCCCGCAAGCAACGGCATGGTCGACTGGCGAGACCGTCGAATCCAAGGGGGGCTCCAAACAGATTTTTCGTTCTGCGCGATACTGCTCAAAGACGTTATAACCAATTATCAACAATGAAACCATTCCAACCAGGAACATGGCCATGGTGAGTTTGTTAACCCAATGTCCGATCAGGTAACGCACGGTAACTTCGTCGGTAATGAACTGGTTATCAATGATGGCCAACATGCCCAAGTAGAGCGATGACCCGATGCAAACCGGAATAACCAGCGATGGTAAAACTTCAATCCAGCTAATTGATCGCTTCACGTTGTTTCTCGATAACCGATTCATGATTGACCCGGCGCGTCGAAATGGCATTCCGCGCTGAGTGTACGCCATGGTCTTGTAATCGGCAAACTCACCGTGATCACTACAAATTATCTGACCGGTATGGCACCGATTCGGCGAGATATTCCGAATCGGCGAAAACCCCTACGGAACGGGTGAAATTTGTGCAATTGTTAAAATTTGACAAAGTTGGCCATCGTTACCGTCGATGAGAAAGGGGTATCCAGCGATACAATAGCGAAATCCCAGGGGGGACAGAGCCCGGAATGGCCGCAAGGTCGTCCGGGTTTTTTTGTTTTTTGTGCGGTAAAAAAACAATGAAGATACCCAAGTCAGATCGCAAATGGCGAGTTGGGTTACAATGCTGGCATGAATATGAATGCAACGTCTAACCGCTGGCAGTCCTGGTTACAGCTCGCCAGAATATCCGCACTCCCTTCCGCGATCTCGAACATATTGTTGGGATTTTTACTGGCGCAAGGAAGTTGGATGCCCGCTGTGGAAATGCTGTTTTTGGTTTTCAGCTCGGCCAGTCTGTACGTTGCGGGAATGATTTTGAATGATGTTTTTGACGCCGACATCGATTTGATCGAGCGACCACACCGACCGATTCCCAGCCGCCGGATCAATTTCCGCAGCGCCTTTGTGGCAGGAATCAGTTTGTTGTTGAGTGGAATTGTGTTTGCCGCGATTGCGGGTTGGTTGGTGGGTCCCAATTCAATCAGCAGTCTATTGCGACCAACGGGGATTGCGATCACACTCGCGATCTTTATTTTGTTGTATGACGGCTGGTTGAAAAAAACGCGGCTGGCCCCAGCCTTGATGGGAGGTTGTCGGACGCTTAATCTTTTGTTGGGAGCGAGTACCATTGGCGGCTCCCAGCAATCGTTCGGGGTTTTGTGCGGATTTACGGGATTGGTCTGGTGGGTGGCAATTTCGCTGGGGGTCTATGTGACAGGTGTCACGATGTTCGCGCGGAAGGAAGCGATTTTCAATCAGAATCGCCGTCCTTTAATCGCGGCAGCGCTGGTGGTGGGAATTGGAATTCTCGGTATGGCGTTTGTTAATTTTGCTCGTCCGGCAAGCCCAGGAATTGATAGTTCCATGAGGTCCATGTTTCCGTTAATAATCGGGTTGATTGGCTTGCCAATTTTTCGACGAATCGCGGCAGCCCTGGCGCACCCGACACCCCAGGTCATTCAAACCGCGGTTGTGACCTGTTTGCGGAGTATAATCATTCTCGATGCCGCGTTGTGCCTGATGTTGGTTCCGCATCAACCGCTATTTGCTCTAACCGTGGTCGGATTGTTAATTCCGTCTCTGCTGTTGGGTCGCTGGCTGTCCCCGACATAACGCCAAAGATTCAAACAAGTGTAATTACTCTGTTTCCCGTGATTGGCGTAACTGTCGCAATTAAAAATAATATCCAACTCACCCCCGAAACGACTCATGCTGATTGGCTACAACACGAACGGAATGGCGCATCATGGTCTGATGGATGCTTTGGAACTGTTGTCAGCAACCGGTTATCGCAGCGTCGCGTTGACGATCGATCATGGTTTTCTCAGTCCTCGTGATCCGCGCAGTGCTGTCGAATTGCAACGGGTGAAACATTGGTTGCTGGAAAACAAGATGGCCAACGTCATCGAAACGGGCGCTCGGTTTTTGTTGGACCCGCGGCACAAACACGCACCCACGTTACTGGATGCGGATACTGATCGAGTTCAAGCTCGAGTGGATTTTTACAAGTATTGTATTGATCTTGCGGTGGAATTGAACAGCGACTGTGTTTCGCTCTGGTCCGGCGTTCGGCCGCAGGAGATTGCGTTCAATGCCGGACTGGAGCGATTGGTGAAAAATCTGTCTACGGTGATGGATTACGCCGAGTCTCGAAACGTCGTGATCGGTTTCGAACCCGAGCCCGGCATGTTGATTGACACGACTGGTCGATTCGAGCGCTTGCTGCACCTGATCGATTCGCCCCGTTTGATGATGACGATGGACATTGGGCATTTGTTTTGTCTGAGCGAAGTTCCGATCGCAAATTACATCGAACGCTGGTCCGATCGATTGATCAACATACACATTGAGGATATTCAAGCTGGAATACATGAACATCTGATGTTTGGCGAAGGGCAGATCTATTTCCCGCCGGTGATTGAGTCGTTGCTTTCGGTGGGATACAACCGCGGCGTGCACGTCGAGCTTAGTCGGCATAGCCATAATGCCGCAGAAATCGTGGCTGCCGCTTTTGCGTTTTTGAATCCGATTATCGAAGACGCGAAAACGGGCCGGCAACTGGACTAACCCCTGTTTGTGCCTCAGTTGAATCCATTTTCATAGTTTTCAGAGACGTACCATTGAAGCCAATTTGTGTCATTAATGTCGTTGGATTGACGCCCCGCTTGTTGTCGGACGCGCCGCAGTTGAAAAAATTGGTGGCCTCGCCGGGGTTCGGTCAAAGTGGCTGGCGCAGTCCACTGCCTGCCGTTACCGCGACATGTCAGGCTACGATGTTGACAGGATTAGCGCCTCGCGAACATGGCATTGTGGGCAACGGCTGGTACTATCGCGAAACTCAGGAGATTCGGTTTTGGCAACAAGCCAACTCGTTGATCCAGGGCAGACCGTTTTATGATGATTTTGAAACTGCCAACATGTTCTGGTGGTTCAATCAATCTTCGTCGGCAAAGTATAGTGCCACGCCTAAACCGCACTATGGTTGCGATGGCTTGAAAGTGTTTGACATTCTCGATCATACCGATTGCCAATTGGTTCAACGCCTGGGCCCGTTTCCATTTTTCAGTTTTTGGGGCCCGCATGCAGGTTTGCCGGCTTCCCGTTGGATTGCGGAGGCCAGTTCCATCGTCATGAAAGAAAAACGTCCGACAGTCACGTTGGTTTATTTGCCGCATCTGGATTATGACTTCCAACGCTGGCCGACCCGATCGGCTGCACGCGTGGCGGAAGTCGATGCCTGTGCGGCCACCGTAATCGAATGTGCCCATTCGATCGGGGCGACACCGATTGTAGTGTCCGAATATGGATTGGGTTCTGTGAGTCGCCCCATTCACATCAATCGCGTGTTTCGCGAGTCGGGTTGGTTGCAGGTTCGCCGCGGACCGTTTGGTGAAATGTTGCTGCCAGGCGAGTCGGCCGTGTTTGCTGTCGCCGACCATCAACTTGCCCATGTCTATGTTCGTGACGCGAATCGAAAAGACGAAGTTCGAAAGAAATTGCAAGCCGTTCCTGGCATTGCCCGTGTTGTTGAACCGGCGGAACTGGAACTCGATCACTCCCGGAGTGGCGAATTGATCGCACTGTCCGAACCCGATTCATGGTTTACCTACTATTATTGGCTGGATGATCGTCTAGCTCCCGATTTCGCTCGGACGGTCGATATCCATCGCAAGCCGGGTTATGACCCCTGTGAGTTATTTATGACGAGTAAGTGGCGCGCGATCGGAAGAGTCCTGCAAAAAAAACTGGGATTCCGTTATTCGATGGACGTGATTCCGTTGGACGCAACGCTGGTTAAGGGAAGCCATGGCTTGCACCCAAACGACCCACAAGATGGGCCCCTGATCATTGGCCCTGGAAACCTCCCGGCCGACATGGCGAGTTTTCCGGATTATGTTCGCGGACAATTAGCGAACCGCTAACGGAACTGGGAGGTTGAACCTACTGGATCACCAAGCACCCTTGATCGGCCAGCGCGTCTTCGAGATCGTACAACGTGTCTTCGCTCATCTTGGAATGCGAGACGTTGAGATACTTCAAATTTTTCAAACCCATCAAAACCCCGGCTTCGCGATCGGTAATTTCATTGGAACCGAGGTGCAGCCAGGTTAATTGAGGCATGTTCTTCAGCAGCGCAATTCCGTTGTCGCTGATTTTGGTTTTGTCCAGATTCAGCCAACCCAGGTTTTTTAATGTTACCAGCGATTCCACCAGCGAATCGGAAACATTGGTGCTCCACAGATTCAATTGTTGCAGTTGCTGCATTTTCGCCAAATGAGGACCAGCGGCATCGGTAATTCCGGGAGAGTTGGTTTCGCTGAGATCCAGTTTTTCCAATTTCGGCAGGTTTGTCAGGAAGGCAATTCCCTGGTCGGTCAGTTTGGTATCGCGCAGATTCAAATTTCCGATGTTCGGTATTTGCGACAGAACTTTCAAACCTTCGTCGCCGATGGCCGTGCGAAACAAATGAACTTCGGTGAGCTGTTGCAAGGTCGATAATTTTTGCATGCCGGCATCTGTCACGCGCGTGTCATTGAGCCCGAGCACTTTCAAGTTCCTCATCGTGGCGACAAATTGCATTCCGTCGTCCGTGATTTGCGGTCCCCAAACTTTGAGAAAACTCAGATTCGGAAGTTCCGCGAGCGACTTCAGTCCGGCATCCGACACTCGGTTACAATCGCTCAAGTCGATCGCGCGCAATGATTTCAGGTTCTGCAAATGAGCCAGCGCTTCATCACCGATTCGCGTTTGACCACAGCGAAGTTGCTGCAGTTTTGGAAACTTCGCGATGACTTCAATCGCTTCATCCGACAACGTGGCCCGAAATAGTTGCAAGTAAGTCAATTGTTTTAATGCCGCGAGTTTTTCGAGATCAGCCACAGTGGGGGACGAACGATCGAGTTCCAGATGTTTCAAATTCGAAAATTGCGCGACGATCTCATAGGTGGTGCTGGATGTCTTCGAGCCGTTGAGCACTAGTTTTTCCAGTTGCGCGAACTCTGGAATCCGGGCCATGACTTCATCGGACAAACTAGCATCGGTCAAATCGAGTTCGACGACTTGACCGACAGCATTGCGTTTGACGAAGCCTTGACGTTTTTCGATCAACTGTGCCAGTTCCCCGATAGCAGCGTCGCTGGCGGGCACCGCCGCTGCAGCGATAGCGGCGGAGTCGGCGTCGGTCGGCACCGTGTCGGAAATTCCAGTGGTCGGCGAAGCGGGATTTGTCGGTGTGCCGCTCGCTGGATTTTTAGTTGGTTGTGCTTTCGGTGCCGCGTTCGACGCGGTGGTTTCGCGGGTCGCGTCGACAGTCGCACCCGCGGACTTTAGCTCATCGAGCTGCTGTTCCAATTGTTGAACTTTTTCACTCAGTTCCTTGATTCGCTGTTTGGTATACAGCGGTTCGTAATCAGTTTTCGGGCAACCGGCTGCCACAACGACCAGTGTCGCGAAAGCATATAGTCGAAGTCGATCCAGGCAATTTTTCATTGCAAAATTATCTTTGCTGGCAAAAAGGTGTAATTATTCATTGGCGATGCGTGAGCTCGATCGTTGCGAGTAAACCCATCCGCTCGGCCAACCGTCAAACTCTGACTGAAGCGATGTCATATTTCGCGTCAGAGCTCAGGCGGGGAATTGGATCAATCGTCACAGGCCGAACATTCCATCCCCGGTTTGTGGAAGGGTTGTATTGTATCCGAAAATCTGATTATCGGGCCTTTCATTCTAATTGAGTCGATCCAATGATCCATCCGTCACTGAAGCGGGAGTGCAAGTTTTTACTGATTAGCTTGGGCTTGGGCTTGCTTCTAACTCCGCTGGCGATTGCCCAAGATTGGCACATCGGGAATCCGCCGGTACAACAATCCGTCCCTCAGTATCAACCGATTTACCCGTTGCTCGAACAACCGACGGCAAACGTTCAACCGTCGTTGCAACCCTTGCCAGCGGCGACCCGACTGGAGCAGTCGCCGGAACCCGGCCCTGTCGAAACCCAGATTCGCCCGCCGGCTACTGTGCCGTTATCAGCCCCATCGACGGTGCCCGCGGTTTCCGTAAACAATCAGTCCAGCTTCGGTTTGGATTACTCGCTGTATCGAGATCGGGCACCCTATCCAATCGACATACGCAAGCCTTGTAATCTTTGCACTCAGCCACCCGAATCGCGACCACGGACCAAATTCAATTGGCCGGGAGTAAACGGTCGGCCCTATCAAGAACGAGAACCGGGCGGGTGTCACTGCGGGAAAAAAGGTTGCGCTAAATGTAGCCAGTTTTCCCTAAACTGGCCGGCACCTTTTTCGGCAAGACATGAACGAAATCATCCCAGTTCCGCTGAATTGAGAAACTTGCCCTGTCAGCCTTGTCGTGTTGCCGATCTATTTGATCCGTTGGTAAATCTTAAATTGTTGAATTATCAACGATTGGATAACGGATATTGCGGGCCCGGCTCGGATCCGTATGGGTGTTTGGGAGAGAGCCGACAACTAAATCGAGTCGTGGGAGTCAATTTTAGAGATCCGGGTGTTCCCGCCGCCGTTCCTGCGACATTGAGTCGGTGATTGTTCAGGCGTTGAACTCTGATGCGACTTCTTTGCGTTGCTGCGGAGTTGCAAACAGAAACGCGTGCAGGAATAACATAATCGCGCCAGTTACCAATACGCTGTCGGCAATATTAAAATTTGGCCACGGATCAAAAAATCGGACCCCTTCCAATCGAAAGTAGATCCAGTCGCGAACACTGTATTTCATCTCGATTGGATTGGTCGACACATATCCCCAGCCGACTCGGTCATAGAAATTCCCAATAATCCCACCGCTAATCAAACCGGTCGCAAATGCCAACCAGCGATCTCGTGCGGCCCGCAATGGAAACAGCCAAACAAAAATTCCAATCAGCGCGACAATCGAGAAGGCGGCGAACAACGTGCTGTAGCCTTTCCCGAAGCCAAACAGCGCACCCGGATTAGTCGATGTTTGAATACCAAAAATCTGGTCCACCCACCAATGGTCGGCGACATCTGGGGGGCGAGTCCGGGCCAATAGCGGGTCGAAGTATCGGTTAAAAACATAGGACTTGGTATACAAATCCAATCCGGCACCGATCAGCAGGGGCCAGAAAAACAGGGCGTAACGACTGACGGGCAATCGTTCGCCCTGGTTGGGAATTGCTGTCTTGGAGTCGGAATTAGAACCTTGGAGATTCGAGTTCACTGGCACATTTAACGCAGTAAGGGGTATAGGGAATCGCTTTCAAACGTGTTTTCGGAATTTTTCCGTCACATTCGATGCAGGAACCATAAACACCCGCTTCGATTCTTTCAAGAGCACCCTCGATTTGGACCAAGGTTTCACCTTCATTGTGCATTAATAGAATGGTGTTGTCTTGTTCAAACGTGTCACTTCCCATATCGGCCATATGGCTTGGCACCGCCGACGATCCGCTATTTCCTTTGCCAGACGATGAGAGCGCCGCATCTGCCAGTGTTGAAACATCGCCCCGTAGCCGGACTCTGAGAATCAGCAGCATTTCTTTGTACGGCTTGATCTCAGTTTTTTTCATTTTCATTTATATTTTTCCTTGAATAAGAATCCGTTGGTTTTGGCGATTTCACGCTCCGGTTGGGCGATACCCCCTCTACCTCCGAATCGAGCGTGGTATTCTATGAGCGGGATTATTGACAGTCAAACAAATTTGTTCAATTTTGAGACACTATTTTCCTAAATCCTTGCCAGCAAGGGATTTGTGGCAACCTAACCCTGTTAAACAGGACGTCTTAACGCCCTTAAGGGCGACTTTCCGGAATTGCAAGCATGCCAGGTCAAAAAAGGAATGCCCTATCTACGCCACCACCGACCCATTTGTTGCAAAAATCGCAATCTCAGCTGGCTAACCAGTATTTCGATTCGATTTAGTTTTTGAAAAACGACCTTTTGATTGGAAATTGTTATGCTAGAAATCGCCATTTGCGGAGCCGCAGGAAAGATGGGGCTACGTTTAGTGGACTTGATTCACGCCGACCCTGGGCTGCGAATCGTGGCCGCGATCGAATCCAACGGCCATCCGAAACTTGGTATCGATGCGGGGATCAACGCCGGGATCGGGCCGATTGACGTCTTGATTTGCGATCAAGCATTTGCCCGGTCTCAAAAACCGCCAGCGGTCTTGATTGATTTTTCCCACCCGACCGGTTCCGAATTCGCGATTGAGTATTGCCAAACCAATCAAGTCCCTTTGGTGCTGGCAACGACTGGTTTAGAATCCGAAACCATACGCAAAATTCATGCGGCCTCTCAGACGATTCCGCTTGTATGGGCTCCCAGTATGAGCCTGGCGGTTAACCTGTCCATGAAGCTGGTCGAAATGGCTGGACAAGCTTTGAAAAATCATAGCACTGGTGTGGATGTTGAAATCATTGAGCGTCATCATCGCTTCAAAGCGGATTCACCCAGCGGCACGGCGCTAAAGTTTGGCGAGATCATCGCGACGGCGATGGGACAAACGGAACATCGACACGGTCGAACAGGCTTGGTGGGCGCGCGTCCGCAAACTGAAATTGGTTACCATGCGGTCCGCTTGGGTGACAATCCGGGACAGCACACGATTGTGTTTGGAATGCTTGGCGAAACGATCGAACTGACTGTCTCGGCCAGTAACCGGGACTGTTACGCGGCAGGTGCGATTGCGGCCTCGAAGTTCGTCGTCAATCAACCGGCCGGATTGTATAACATGATGGATGTTTTGGGAATTTAAACAGCATGGCCAAATGCGACGAGGGATACCTGTGTAGCGTCTGCGGCGGAGATGTGGCCAATGTCACCGACAGCGATTTGTATTTGCGATTCGTGATCGGTTTTCTGGATCCTGAATTGTTGCATGCCTCGCCGGAAAAACACGTCCGCTGTAATCCGCTATTGGCCCAATTTATTGTGGCGGACGATTTTGAGCCGATCGCAGTGGAGGGTGATTTTTCTAAAATCAACCTCGATCCACAATACGTTCGCGAACGGGAGTTGCTAGTTACTCGAGGCTGGCAAAGGTTAAAGGAGATTACTTCGCTTGGCGAAGTTTCTATTCTCGAATATCCATTACCGGAGATTATCGAACGGCTCCAGCATTGATCTACGCGGAATGCATCCACCTGACTCAGTTGATTCGTCAGACGGAAGAAAATTTTCGCACCGATCGGACGTAGCGGAGCGGCAATTCACCATACAAGTGGGGGAACAACGCCCCACCGCGCGATGGTTCCCATTTGAGATCCAGGCCCAGCTCAGCGGATTCGACTTCCACCAGCAAGATATCCTTACGGCCAGCAAAATGTTTTGCGGCGGTTTCGGCGAGTTGTTCGGCGGATGAAAAATGGATAAAGCCATCGGCCAAATCGATTTCCGCGCCATAAAAAACTCCCGCCGCTTCCGCTGTTTTCCACGCTGATTCATCGACAATCTTGTAGATCAAGGACATAGTGCGGTATTCCAGGCGTTAGTTTTCCAACGGCACCAAGGGTCCTTCGGCGGCGGCCATTTTGCGAATGTCCTCCGTGATTTTCATGCTGCAATACTTCGGACCACACATGCTGCAAAAGTGGGCACTTTTGAAGGTGTCCTGGGGCAGCGTCTCGTCGTGATACGCCCGCGCCGTTTCGGGATCGAGCGAAAGCCGGAATTGTTCGTTCCAGTCAAAGGCAAATCGCGCTCTCGAAAGTGCGTCATCGCGGTCCTGCGCACCCACACGCCCGCGCGCGACATCCGCAGCATGGGCAGAAATTTTATAGGCGATCACGCCAGCCTTCACATCGTCGTTGTTGGGCAGTCCCAAGTGTTCTTTTGGCGTCACGTAGCACAACATGGCCGCACCGTGCCAGCCAGCCATCGCAGCGCCAATCGCGCTGGTAATGTGATCGTAACCGGGAGCTACATCCGTGACTAACGGGCCGAGCACATAAAACGGGGCACCATTACAAACCTTGATTTGTCGCTCGACGTTCATTTGAATCTGATGCATCGGGATATGACCAGGACCCTCGACCATGACTTGCGTGCCATTGTCCTGGCCCCGTTTGGTCAATTCACCTAACACATCGAGCTCGGCAAATTGGGCGGCGTCGCTGGCGTCGGCAATACTGCCGGGACGCAGCCCATCTCCCAAACTCCAGGTCACGTCGTATTGTTTCATAATGTCGCACAGATCATCGAAAGCGGTATACAACGGGTTTTGTTTGCGATGGACCATCATCCATTTGGCGATCAGTGAACCTCCGCGCGAAACAATTCCGGTTACGCGTTGAGTCGTCAGGTGCAAATGCTCCATCAACACACCACAGTGAATGGTCATATAGTCCACCCCCTGTTGGGCTTGGTGTTCAACCATATCGAGAAAATGTTGGGCGCGCATGTCTTCGATGTTACCGCCCAACTGTTCCAGCATTTGGTAGATCGGGACCGTCCCAATCGGGACGGGAGACGCGTCGATGATCGCGGCGCGAATGTTGTCGATATCTTTGCCCGTCGACAAATCCATCACGGTATCGGCCCCGAAATGCACCGACGTGTGAAGTTTTTGCAGTTCACCAGCGAGATCACTGGTGACCGCACTATTGCCAATGTTGGAGTTGATTTTGGTCTTGGCCGCGATGCCAATACACATCGGCTCAAGGTTTTTTGCCAGATGCACGACGTTAGCCGGAATCACCATTCGACCCG
Source organism: Mariniblastus sp. (assembly GCA_031409295.1). Classification (GTDB taxonomy): domain Bacteria; phylum Planctomycetota; class Planctomycetia; order Pirellulales; family Pirellulaceae; genus Mariniblastus. The sequence continues at coordinate 19,966 of JANNWZ010000008.1, read as the reverse complement.
CCGCGACTTCGTCGCGAATCAGCTCCACCGGCAAGTTTTCGCGGTTTGCGACAAACTCCATCTCGGGCGTGATTTCACCAGCGCGGGCGTTGATCAGTTGGGTTGTCATCAAAGGTCTCCAGTGTATTGGTTCGTGGATCGATGGTTCGTCGAGTCACGAATAGGTGTTGGTCACGGATTGCCTCGAAATCGGGCAAAGTTTCATGGTAGCGCTCAATCCTGGCGCGTCAATTTCCGGGTGGCATTGTGTCATATTTCCGAGTGTTCGGTAATTGGACAACTTACCCCTCTAAAGGGAAAGCACTGCCGATCCGCGGAATCGAAGACAGGATTTGCGAATAGTGTGACTTCACCTGGCCCAGATCGATCTTGTTCAGATAGGACGAATAGGTCAGATAGCACAAAAGAAACCGCACGTCTTTGGCCCAGCCGGGCAAATACTTGGGAGCCAGACAAATGCCCTGCTCCGCGAAATGGCCGATGATTGGCAAGTCTTCCAAATCCAGTTTGCCGCAAAACAACAATCGCAAACAATCGGCGCGCCCGGCCGAAACAACCGTTCGCAAGAAATTGTGCACACGCAGCAAGCCGTCCAGATAAACGATGTCCTTGGTAAATGGTGCACCGCCGCTGAGCACGCCGCCACGAAACACACGCCGGGCGCATTCATAGGCTTGATCCGTCTCGCCCGTGCGTTCCAGAAAGAACCGGTAGACATCCAGAAAATCAGCGCCGTCGATCGCCATTTGAATCGCCAACACTCGATCGGACAGCCGGCGAAACCGATCGAGATCAATCGAACCTGTAATGATCTCCGCGAACACCGCCAAACCTTCCTGGGTTTTTGTGACCCCTGGGTGGCTGGCGGCCAGAATCTGCAAGTTGTTTTGCGAAAAACCATTCAACGAAGTTGCCACATGGATCGAGGCCTCATGATGAATCAGTTGATTGATATCTTTTTTCGTGAATCGGGCACCGGAGCGAATTCGAATGCGCGTGGGGCCGGCCAGCGCGTTGGCTGACAACTCTTTGACCACCGTGACCGCCGGTGCATCGGTGCCAAACAATTCTTTGACGGCCACGCGCATGGCGCGAGCAACCGAACGCGCAGTAATCGTCGCGATATCCGGAACCCCGAGATCAATTTTTTGGAACTCGCTGAACACTTCGTCGAATTGCCGTGCCAGACCCAGCGACGTATTGGCTTCGTCGAGCAATTGATCTTTCGGCGCTCCATACAACAATTGCGAGTACAGAAAAAAGTCCGGCTTGCCGCAGGCCGCCAGCATCTTGGCACTCGACTCAATGTTAAACGCAATTTTTTCTAGCCACACGTTAATTTCAGGAGAGAAATCAATGGCTCGGCGCGCGACCCGCAACAACTCGATGGTCTCATTGGCTTCGAATTTTTTGTAACGAACGACCGGCAGTTCCTTCCCGCCTTCGGAAAAAAATCGCTCCCGCACTCGGGATGACCAGGAGATGTGCGTCAGTACACGAATCGACTTGGTGGCGTTATAAAGCAAACCACAGGCTTCCCTTAGTTTGCCGATATCGATTTGTGCAGCCATGGTTAGTCGGGTCTTACGAAATGATGGACGCTGGTCGAACGCGTTGTCGGGATTCAAAATGGTTAAATGGCCAACGTTCGTGCCCCGGAGCCGGTATTCTTGGACCAAAGCTTGCACATTCGTCCGGCGGAGGGCTAAAATCGACGGTTTGCAACCGTTCACTTTACTCGATGGAGATCAATCGTGTCATCAACAGTTTTTTGCCTGAGAGCTTTTGTATTAGGCCTGTTAGCGGCCTCGGTAGCATGGGCCAGCCCTGTGTTGGCAGACGACGATGACGAATCAACGCCGAAGTTCACGATTGGTTCCAAAGCGCCCGCTTTGGACATCGAGCATTGGATGAATGATGGTGAGGGAAAGTTTGATCACACCACGGCGTTGAAATCCGACAAGGTATATGTGGTTGAGTTTTGGGCAACTTGGTGCCCCCCTTGTATTGCCTCGATGCCACACCTGAGCGAAACTCAGCTCAAATACGCCGACAAAGGCGTGCAGATTATCAGCGTCAGCGATGAAGACTTGGAAACTGTGGAGGCGTTTCTCGAAAAGGAAGTCCCGAAAAAAGATGTAAAGTACGCCGAGCTGACCAAAAATTATTGTTTGACGGTCGACCCGGATGGTTCCGTGTACAACGATTATTTTCGCGCAGCGGGCCAATCAGGAATTCCCTTTGCTTTCATCGTCGGCAAACAAGGATTCGTCGAATGGATGGGTCACCCCATGGATATGGACAAACCACTGGCGGAAGTTATTGAAGGCAAGTGGGATCGCGACGCTTTTGCCGTCAAGATGAAAGAAGAACAAGCACAAGAAGCAGCGATGCTGAAAGTGCTACAAAAGATCGGCAAGAAAATGCAGTCAATTCAAGCCAAAATTGAAGAGGGTGAAGCTGAAGAAGGTTTGAAAATGCTCGATGAGTTAATCGCCGATGAAGAATTTGCGGCTGCCAAAACAAGGTTGGAAGAAATGCGTGAACAAATTGTAATCATGTATGTTGGGGGCGCCGAAGGCGTGAAGGGTTTGAAGGCACTGGTTGAAAAGAACAAAGACAACCCAGAATTGTTATATCAAGTCGCTTCGACGTTGCTTGAAAAACATACTGAGGAGCCACTTGATGCAGACATGTTTGCCGCGGCGACCGAGGCTGCCGAAATGTCCGTCAAGGCTGACCCAGAAAATGGTGCCGCACTTGATACCTTGGCCCATTACCTGCACGCCAATAGTGATCTTGATCGCGCGATCGAAATTCAGGAACAGGCTGTCAAGCATGCCGATGGTCAAGAAGCGGAAGTTGAAGCCTTCCTGAAACAACTTAAAGCTGAAAAAGCTAAAGCTGGTAAGTAGTTGAAATTTGATTAATTGATTCAATCGTCAAGGATAGCTCGCGTAGTCTATCTGGTTTCGATTTACCAAACATAAACCTCTCGTCGAACATCGGCGAGAGGTTTTTTTTGGCGCATTTGTCGATGTCACATGAATCCGACGGCGAGCAGGTCGCCAAGAGAATCGCCAACCGACCAGCGTCTCCTCGAGTCGGCGAACCTGCACATCTAGCGGAACTTACTCGGGTTGGCCTCGGCCATTGTGCGACTCGTTGCCAACAGCGTTTGCAGTTCCAAAACCTGGCGACTAAGGATTTTTTTGGAACAAGCCCCTTGCGCACGTTGCAGCTGTGCCAAATGCAATAAATCGTATTTAAATTGCGTTCGCAAGACCTGTTCGGTGAGGGTGTTCCAAACGGGCGAATTTTGGTATCCGTCTCGCACCGCATTGACTAACTCGTCGATGCTGACCCACTCGCAACAGGCGACCAACGAAAATAGCAACGCGCGCAGGTCGTCGGCCTGCCGATCACTTGCCGCTATATCCAAATCGTGTTTCAAATCAAAATCAAACCAGGTGGTCTGACCAGTCGAGCAATCGACCAGGACATTGGTAATCGTCGCATCGGCGTGACTGAGATGGATTTCGGCTTGGTTCGCATCCAGGAATGTCTGGCGGTGAAACTCCTGCAAGGCACGGGCAGCTGATGTCACCCAAGCTAGTTTTTGCCGATAATCTGCGTCGGCGGTTTGCAATAGTTTAGCCAATGTTTCACCGGGAATTTTCTCGGAAACTAAAACCCTGCCACCACTGCGGTCATCGTTGCGGGATGCGCACCGCTGAGACTGGTTGAGGGTACGCTCCCACTCAATCCACTCGTTGGTCGGCAGCACGCGAACCAGCGGTTGTCGAAAACGAAAAACAAAATTGCCCAATGCGATCAACAGACCACTGGATATGGTCCGCCGTTTCCGGATCGAGGTTCGACCAGCGACAACGTGGGTCTCAAGCCGATTGATTTGCACTCGGCCGATTCCTGAGGCGACGATATGGCAAATCAAATCCAGAGCTAGTCCGATCATGGCCGCTATTCCAGCGATCCTAAAACCGTCACGAACAAATCCTGCGAATTCAAGTGTTCTTGCGCCAAATTGACCAAATGCTGATGGTGCGTGAAAAAAATAACTTGCGTTTGCCGCGACAGTTCGGCCAACACCTTCAATGTGGCCACTGCTCGTCCATCGTCAAAATTAAGCAACACATCATCGACTATGAAAGGGACCGGTTCGTGAACCGCCAGCCACGATTTCAGGCTTGCCAACCGCAACGCCAGATATAATTGATCGCAGGTGCCATCGCTCATGCCTTCGACCAGTACTTTTAGCGGTCGCCCGTCGCCGTCAACTCGACGGACCCCCACCAAGATGGGTTCCCCTTTCTCGTCGTACTCGGCGTGCAACGCAGAAAACTGACCCAGTGTGATTTCCCGAAAAATCTGACTGGCACGTTGCAAAATTGGACCCTGATTTTTTTCACGGTGTTGTTCGATTCCCGCGGCCAGTACGGCGGTCGCTACCCTTAGCACAGCCAGCGATTGAAATTGCTCTTCAAGACGCGCCGCAATACTTTCGCAATCCGCATTTTGTTCCGCCGCCAAACTGATACCATCGAATTTCTGCATTTCGTTTTTGGCGTGAGAAATTTCCTCCAACACCAGATCCCGTTCGTCGCGCAGTCGATCAATCGTCTCACTGCATTGCTCAATCTGATGCGCGAGCGGTTCACCTAGTTTGAGTTCGGCGTCGACGTCGTGCAAAAAATCCGCCAATTTCGCGCCGGCACAAAAACCGGCAATTTGCGATTCTAGTTCCATCAAAGTCGTTTCCACAGCTCGACGTTCAAGCGATTGTTGTGCCGCAACCGACAATTGTTCGAGTGCGGATACGTTGGCCTGCTGCATCCGGATTTCGAGGATGGCAGTTGTACTGCGGATTTGTTCCAGGGCTGTTTGTTGTTGTTGGAGCAATTCGGTTTGACGATGAACCAGCGATTCGTGTTTCTGGGCGAGCAACCGGGTGGACTGCAGCTTGGACAACAAGTTCTGAAAGGCCTGTTCGGTGGGTTGTCCAGTCAACTCGGGTGCCACCTGTTCCAACAATCGCTGCACGTCCGATTCGAATTGCCGCGCGTCACGATCGATATGTTCCAACCGCGTCCGATAGCGATCCGACTCTCGATTTTTTTCTAACAGCTCGTTGATGCTGGAGAGCCGCAGGTTGGCTTGCGCCGGCAGCGCATTTCTTTCCAAACCCAAATAACTCATTTCGGCGGACCAGTCCGCATCGAGCTGCGTCAATTCGGCATTTGTTTCCCGATATTCAATCTCAGCTTCCGCCAATTCATGTCGACTCGACGCCAAGCGTTCCAACAATTGCTGCTGTCGATTGGCGGCGGTTTGCAAGTCATCGCATTGGTCAGCCAATAATCGCGACATTTCCTGCAACGATTTCTCAATCAAATTGGTCGCGGGCGTTAACTGTTGAAGTGTCGCAATCAAACGTTGACGACTTTCGGCAATTTGTTGTTTAAGTTGCTCGATTCGCTGTTGTTTGTCGTAAATCTGCTCGGTGGACTGGATGATGGACTCGTGTTTTCGCAACCAATCCAACATTTCCGCTGGTGAGAGCGGAGTAACTCCCAATGGTTTCCAGAGTGCCACCCAGTCGGCTTGAATTGCCCGAGATTCACCTTCCACCACGGATAATTGATGTTGGATTTTCGCTTGCAACTGAGCCGCTCGTTCGTGGTCTGATTGCAGCTTGACTTTAAGCGCCACACGTTTGGCATCATTTCGCAGGACATCGGCAATCCGATCGGTCTGGTCGACAGCGTGCCGATACGCGGCCGGCAAATCCAGTGGTGGGACGAATTGCTTTTCATAATTGCCGCGCGAGTCCGAATTGACTTCCCCCGTTTGCCATTCGGACAGGATCAACAACCAACCAGCTTCACGAACTTGCCGCCAATGTTCGAGATCGTCTTGTGTAGGTACTGCTTGGCCCGATTCAAGGTCGCTCAACTGATGTTGCAACGACTCGCAATGTTCGCTGGTTTCGAGCAACCGTTGACGGAGCGTCAGCACCGCCTGTTGCGCGATTTTCATCTGTTCATCCACTCGATCCACGCTGGCCGGCGAGGGGACCGTCAAGGAATTCAGTCGCCAATGGTCACCGTCCCATTGAGGTAGTCGTTGAATCGACAAGGTTATTTTTTGTTGCAGTCGTTGAAGTTCAAAAAGTTCATTCGCCAAATCAGACTCCAGGCTTCCCTGTGCCTGCACCGCCCGCAGCGTCGCGCGTAAGTCGCTAAGATCAGCGGACTTGCCGGTCGGCTGCTGGGCCGCTTCCATTTGTTGGATTTCGGCCCGCAGTTTTTCGCAACGTTTTCGTTCCGTTTGCAGTCGTTCGACCCAGCGTTCCTGTTTGCTTCCCAACTCATGGACACGTAGCGATTTATCGGGGGGCAGACAGAAATTTTCGATTTCCGCTAGCTCGGGTTGTCGGCCCAGATCGCGCAAAATTTCTTTGGACTCGTGTTCCAACAGTTCGCGTTTGGCAGCCACTCCCGGCCGATCCACCAACGATTTTCGATAGGGTCCGACCCGATCGCGCAAAGACTCAATTGCGTCCGACTCCTGTAACATCGGGATGGGTATTGTCAACAATTCGAGCTGCTGCTCGACGGATCTCAAGGCTGCTTCGGCGGCACTCCGTTGTGCCTGAGCGGTTCGCAGGGAAAACAACAACGGGTTGGTTCGTTCGGCGAAATCCGGGTCCAGTCGCGGGGCATGTTTCAACGAATCCCATGCCGCCATGCGCGTGCGCCAACGATCGATTACTGGCGCCGCGTTGTGAATTCGGGTCAGGCGATCCAGCTCGCCACGCGTTTTCCCAATCCGTTCTTCCAGGGATGTGCGTCGCTGTTGCGCGGCTTGCAGTTCAGCGTCATATCGATTCCAAGTTTCGATAGTGACCTGCAAATTGCTAACGGACTTTCGAACTGCCAAGTACTCTTGAATTCCCGCATGAATCGTGCCACTGCGACCGGTGGACTTCAACAATTCATCGCTGTCCGCTTGTAATCGCTGTTGCATATTTTGTAGATCAACCAAACCCGATCCCGCAGCGAACAACATTTCTCCGATGCGACCCTTCCCGGCGGCGATTTCCTGTCCACCACTCCGCAACCGCTGGTGATCAATTCCGAACATCATTGAGAAAAATTCGCGATCGACATCTCCCAACAAATTCGCCAATTCTTGATCTGCTACATGGTTTTGGTCGTTGTGGCAACGCAGGGATTTTTGATTTGTTTTGCGACGAATAATATTCAATTCCGTGCCGTCCCGATCGCGCAAGCGCCCACCGATTCGCAAACTGGCATAGGGATGTTGAAAATCGTCGGATGTTCGCGCGGGAAATCCAAAGAGGAAATCGGTGATAGCGCGCAACGAAGAACTTTTACCAGCTTCATTGGGACCATAGATCAAATGCAGTCCTTGCCGACCTGCTGCGAGATCAATTCGTCGCTCTGTGAACGGTCCAAAGGCAATCAAATTGAGTTCCAGAAATCTCATTTCGAACGGCTCTTGGATCCCCGGAGTGAGGCTGGACGCTGCGGTTGTTGGATCGCCTTGGCGGCGGGCGGACTATGCAGGCGATTCAATAGTAATGCTTCTGCTTGTTGCAAAACGGTTGCTCGCCAATCGTGCGGGTCGTTCCCAGCTCTGATCCCGGCTTGCAACTCGAGCGGAAGTTTTTTCAACAGGCCATCCAGATCAACTCCGATTTCAAGCAACCGATCCGGTTCCCGGCCAAGTTGGCAAAACAGGTCAGACAATTCGCCGAAGGCGCTTTCGTCGAGCAGTCGACGGGTCTGTTGAGCAGGTGGTTCGTTGGTCAAAAACTTGACTTTCTCGATCCACATTTCGCCTTGGCCGGCATCGATCGCGACCCCGCGGACTTGATTGATAAAGTGGTCTCGACGAGCCTCCAGCTCGCGATGCAAGCGGGTTTGGCCATGGAATTCGACCCGCACTGCCAGTGGTAGCCCGTTCGATTGACGATGCAGTCGTTGCAATTCTTGGCTGGCCAAATCCAGTAGTTGATCGCCGTCGTCGGCTGACGAAATATTCACCGTCGCGATTTCCCAACGCATTACATCGAGAGCTTGAAACTGGGCAGCTACCGTTCGATCATCCGCAACCGTCACCAGCCAACAACCCTTGGGCCCAGTTTCGCGAATGTGGCGTCCTTGAATATTTCCTGAAAACGAGATGAACGGATCGAGCGACAATATTTCTCGTTGGTGAATATGCCCTAGTGCCCAATAGTCATAGCCTTTGAGCTTCAAGCCTTCAACCGAACACGGCGCATAGGTGTCATGGCCTGCGCGCCCATCCGCGCTGGTATGCAGCATTCCGATATTGAAACAACCTTTAACGGCTACCGGGTAGCTCGCCGACAAATCTTCAAGAACCGCAGCTGTCGCAAAACTCTGTCCGTGTATCGCGACATCGAAATCGGATAGCCGTACCGACTGTGGCGCACTCGATGAAAAGAACACAACATTGTCCGGCAACTGCATCGACCGCGTCATCCGATTGCTTGCATCGTGGTTTCCAGCGATCAGGAACAGCGGAATGCCAGCCTCGCGCAGCCGACTGGCCTGCCGCACAAAAAACAAGGGAGTGTTAAAATCTTTCCAATCACCATCGTACAAATCGCCGGCAATCAATACGAAGTTGACGCATTGTTGTATCGCCAAGTCGACCAAATTCACCAACCCATTCCGTGGTGCTCGGCGAATTTCATGGACCGGCGCACCATCATACTGCTCCAGCCCCTTGAGTGGGCTGTCGAGGTGAATGTCAGCGGCGTGGATGAATTTGAAAATATCAGGTCTCGCAAGTTTTAGTCAATTAGTTTTCCATCCGCCGCAGGCCATAACGTTTGACGGCAAGCCGTAGTCGCCCCGAACTCGTCCGCAGGCCAGCAATCGCGATGTTCGGCTTAATCCATTAGTTTATCAAAACCATGACCTGGCGGTAGGAATCTGTTAAAACTCAGAGATACATAAATAATTCGATTGATTCTCCCAACGGATCAGACCATGCAAGCACTTGTTTTGTCCGAACTGAAAACTCCACTCGAACTCCGAACACGTCCAGACTTGAGCGCTAAAGCGATTGGAGCAAAGGATGTCGTGGTACGCCTTCGAGCCGCCGCCTTGAACCGACGTGATTATTGGATCACGCAAGGAAAGTATCCTAACATCACACTCCCAATCGTGTTGGGTTCGGACGGAGTAGGCATCGTGACTGCACGAGGATCGGAAGTCGAAAACACATTTGGTGCGGGTGAAGTTATTATTAACCCAGGTTGGCAATGGGGTGAGAATTTGCAGGTTCAGTCAAACGAATTTCAAATTCTGGGACTGCCTCACGATGGCACATTGGCCGAAGAGGTACGGATTCCCGCAGAACATATCTGGGCCAAACCGTTGCATTTATCTTCGGTTCAGGCGGCGGCATTACCGCTGGCAGGAGTGACTGCGTATCGCGCACTTTTCGGCCGCGGTGGATTGCAGGCCGGGCAAAACATCTTGGTCACAGGAGTGGGAGGGGGAGTCGCGACGTTTGTTGTCCAATTCGCCGTGGCGGCTGGTGCGAATGTGTACGTGACTTCGTCATCCGATGCCAAAATTGCTGCGGCGATCGGACTGGGTGGAATTGCTGGATTCAATTATACCGATCCGCTGTGGCACCAAGCACTGCAAAGTCGCCACGGTCTGATGGACGTTATCATCGACGGCACTGGCGGTCCGGGCTATGCCAAATTGATCGATGTGGCGGCGCCGGCAGGACGGATTGTCAGTTACGGGAGTACCGCCGGAGCGCCGGAGCGATTGGATTTATTTCAAGTTTTTTGGAAACAATTGAACTTGCTCGGCTCGACCATGGGGTCCGAGTTGGATTTTGGTGCGATGTTGGATTTCGTAAATCTGCATCAAATTCAACCGGCGGTCGACAGCGTGCGACCGTGGATGGAATGCAATCAAGCACTCGAGCGAATGAAAGCTGGCCACCAGTTTGGTAAACTGGTGCTGGTCATGTAGTTAAGGGGCCAAGTTTAGAAAATCGGAGCGATCATGAAGCAATTTTCTCGGCGACAATTTATTGGTATTGGGATTTCGGCGGGAGTCATGTTGTCTTTGCCTGCGAGAGCGATGTGGGCCGCCAATTGTAACGACTCAATTAATCTTGGCTTCATCGGTTGCGGCGGACGCGCGGGCCAACTCGCCAGCGAATTCGAGAAGATCGCCGGCGTCAACCTGGCTGGATTCTGTGACCCCGACAGCAGCCGTGTGGAGATCATGCAACAGAAATATCCGCTGGCTCAAACTTGGAGCGATCTACGTGAAATGTTGGATTCGGACAGCATCGACGCGGTCGTTGTGGCAACCTGCAATCACTGGCACTGCTTGGCTTCAATTTGGGCGATGGAAGCGGGCAAGGATGTGTATGTTGAGAAACCACTTTCGCATTCACAGTGGGAAGGGGAGCAAACGATCACTGCCGCCCGTCGTTACAAACGAATTTGCCAGGTTGGTACACAACAGCGTTCTGATCCGATGCAGGCCGCCATCAAGCAGTTCTTGCACCAACAAAGCGCACTGGGGAAAATCACCGCCGTGCGGGTCAATCGATTCGGCCTGCGGGCAGCGATTGGAAAAAGTGCTGCGCCGCTGGAGATTGCGAAAAATATTGAATATGACTTGTGGCTTGGCCCGGCCCAGGACGAATCGATTTTTCGTACCTCGCTGCACTACGATTGGCATTGGGATTGGAATACCGGCTCGGGCGAAATGGGCAACTGGGGAGTCCACCTGCTGGATGATGTGCGCAACAACGTATTCCAGGATTCGGTCACTTGGCCGACGAAAATTTCCGGCGGCGGTGGAAGATTGAGTTGGAATGACGCTGGCCAAACGCCCAACGTGCATTTTGTCTATTTCGATACCGGGAGCATTCCTGTCGTGATTGGGTTAAGCAATTTACCGGCAGAACCCAACGGCAAGGCAACTCCACCCCATTCAGGTCCTGACAGTGGCTATCTCGTATATTGCGAAGGAGGTCGCTTGGAAGGACAACGCGGGAGAGCGAAGGCGTTCGATCAAGCTGGCCAATTGGTCCGGGAATTCAAGGGCGATAATGGTGATGGTCGCCATCAACAAAACTTCATCGATGCGGTTCGCAGCCGCGATGCGACCCAGTTGAATGCCGACGTCGAGATTGGTCATCATAGCACGGGTTGGTGCAATCTAGCCAATCTTGCTTTTCGAGCTGGTGGTGGGCTCTCCATAGCTGAGTACCGCAAAATCGGTGTGGAGTCATGGCAGGTTCTACTTGGTGAAATGCAGACCCACATCCAAGCCCATGGAATGCAACTGAACGATAAAGCGATTCGCTTGAGCCCTCCTTTGGAACTGGACGCTACGACAGGAAGATTCATCGGCGAACACGCGGCTGTTGCCAACGGGCTTCTCAAGCGGGAGTATCGTAAGGGCTTCGAAGTTCCCGAATTGGCTGTGTCGGGCTGACATTATGCAATTTAAAAAACGCTGGCGAGCGGTTTTTTGCCGCGAATAGGGCCGACGCGCTGTAGATTTGGGCCGGAATTGGGCTGCGGCCGGTTTCCCGGGCATTCGAGCTCGACATTTTTACCGAAACTGGTATAGGATTACTTAAGTGTTGCGTCATCAATTTTGGATTTCCAAACTGCTCGCCATATTTGCCATGTTATTTTCGTTACGCACCACCCGACGCCCACCAAATCTACCTGCGAGATTTCGTGAATGGGGTTGCGGGTTGCGACGGTTGGCCAGTTTCCTGTTCATTTTTTCGGTCATGTCCGTCACCTTCGTGGCGGCAGACGACCAACTTCCTTTCGACGCCGCCAGCTTGGACAACCAGATTGCCAGCTACGTTGCTCAACTGGACGATTTGAGTTTTGTTGCTCGCGAAAAGGCCATGCAACAATTGGCCGTCATCGGTGGTCCCGCAATTCGACCCTTGGCCATTAAAGTACTTAACGGTTCGCCGGAAGCAGCGTGGCGCGCGAAGCATTCGTTGGAATTAATCGGGACGCAAGGGGACGAAGATACGTTTTTCAAATCCATTGGGGTGTTGCAGTTGTTCTACCTCGCCGGCAGCGAATCGCTGCGCGGCAAAATTGTTCAACTACAACAACAATGGCGACTCGAACAAAAAAGGAACGCGATTGCTCGCCTTCGGGTACTTGGAGCAACCGTCCTGGATCCGCTAGAAAACGCTCCTGCTTTTACGAATGAGCCAGACAATTTCGGCGGTCCTTTTTTTGGGAATGATTTTTTGATGCCGGCGCAAGCAGAGCTAGTTTTTCCCGGCGATCCTTTGCTGCCGGAAAACAATTTCAAACCGCGTCCCGAATTCAAAAAGTCGACCTTGAATACCGTGGAAACGACACGCCAGATCGATCAGATTTTGTCAGCTTCATTGGCAGAAAATCGAGAGCGTATTTTTGATGACGCAGCCGACCCGCTCGAATCGCGAGATCCGACCCCCGCGGATTTCGATCAAGCGCGACAGTTACAAATGGAGGTTCGAATTCAAAGAATGCAAATCGTCGCAGCGGGCGGGCAAAATGGCGATTTCCTGAATTTTGGTTCCGGCGCCGGGATTACGGTTTCATTAGATGAACGCTGGCAGGGAACGGTCGAAGATTTGCGAGAATTGCAAAAACTGGCTGGACTTTCCCGAGTCGAATTGAGCAATTTCAATCCCGGTGCAGAACAGTTGGCCGAGTTGTCCAAACTGTCATCGGTAACTGCGCTCAAAATCGTGGGAACGGAACTCACGGTTGACGAGTTTGCCCCGCTGGCGGAGCTAAGTCAATTGAGTGAACTCGATTTCGTGGGCCGAGTGATCGACGCAAAAGTTCTGAAAATGTTTTCCGATTCAAAGTCGTTGGGTCACCTTTCGTTTACCGATTGCGAAATAAGCCCGATTGCTCTCAACGAATTGGCCAAGTATCCGGCCTTGCGTTCGATTTTTTTCCAGGATATGCAAATTGAATCTCCCATTTTCCTGGCGCTGGAACGCCTCGAAAATTTGAATTACGTCAATTTGTCGATTTGCAAATTTGAAACGGCCGCTTATCGGAAATTCGAAGCCGCGCGACCGATGCTGCAAATCGCATTCACGCCGCAAGCATTTTTGGGAGTTCGCGGCGGTGCATTGAATTACGATGATTTAGCGGGTTGCGAAATTTCTGAAGTCGTTGAGGACTCGGGTGCGGAAAAAGGCGGGTTATTGGTCGGCGATCAAATCGCGTCGGTGGATGGTCAACCCATTGAGAGATTTGAAGATTTGCGCTTGCACATTGCCCAACACAAGGTCGGCGAAGTGCTCACCGTCGTCGTTAGTCGCGATGGCAAACCCGTCGAGCTCAAGATCGAACTGTCACAGAACCAAGCGAATCGCGAGTAGGGTTAACAAGCGAACGCGAGCCAATAGAACGTACAACCGGTGGCCGCGGTAAGCCACATCATAATCGCGGCAGTCCAGCCCCAAAATTTGTGGGCGGCACTGTGGGCGTTGGGTTGAGCCGGCCGAGGGAATTTTCTCAATGCCATTACGATCACGTAGGCCCAAACGAAAGGCGTCGGGATCGCAAACGTCAAGTGAATCCACAACGCTCGGTCGACGATTCCGCTCTCATAGAATCTCGATTCTTTGGCCAGTTGCCGCCACTGAGTCACGAACCGAACATCGATTTCGAAAATCAAAATTGCGATCACCAACACGATCGCCAATCCAATTTGCAAGCGCCGATGGGTCGCAAATTGGCGGTTTTGGCGGACCAGGTAAATGCTGATCGTCAACAACAGGCAAATCACGAACATCGCGAGGAAGACTGCATCCAGCACATATGATCCGCGAGTCGGCAAAAATCCTTCGGCTAGCAACAAAGTGGATTCGTTTCTTTAAGGGATCATCAAGGGCTTGGGAAACGTGAGTTTAGAATCAACACCGACGCCAAGACAACCCGGCTTAGTCGACTTCGATGGACTTCCCAACCCACTCGCGAGCCCGGAAGTAATCTTCGGATGGTGCCCGTCGATGGATTTTCCCTCGTTCCATGAATCAAACTCGTATCCGATGGGTAAATTTGGCAGATGGCAGTTGTTTGTGGCCTCGGCCGTCGCCGCGAAACGTTGATGATCCGAATTCGGTTAAGATTCGAGCTTCCTTGTCCCCGACCTTGACGAAATTCATGCCGGTAAAGATATTAGTCACAGGAAAGTTGATCCACTTCCGTGTAGCGGAAATCTGAAGGAATCCTTCAGCGTTTGCCAACGCCCCTGGACATCTTACCAAGTTAGTAGCGACTCAGGCCCGAGTGGCGGAATGGCAGACGCTCAGGATTTAAAATCCTGTGACCGTTAAGGTCGTGCGGGTTCAAGTCCCGCCTCGGGTACTGATTTTTTGCAGGATTTTCCTGTCTAACGCAACTGTTGAGTTGAATGGTGTGGGTCTGGTTAGCAGTCAGGCATTAAGTATCAAGAGTCCAGAGCCGGTTTTTGCTCTGGACTCGTTTCATTTTGCTCAACAGATTTTTGATCATTGCATGCTCCAGAAAATGGTCTGCCGTGGGTCGAGACGCAATGTGGTGTTGGAGCGGGCTACGCAGTTTAGTTTGTTACGAATTGCACCGGCCTGTCCAGTGAATGGTTGAGCTCTTTGCTATAATGAATCTCTTTAACAAAACGTCCGCTCTGGGGATTTGCCGAGGGCAAATCCCGGAAGTGGACATTGGACGAGGTAGCGTGCCTCGGTCGAAGAAAAACAACCATTCGCAGAGTCAGCCTGCGGAATTCCCGGTCCGTTCGTCATTTGATGCTCAAACATCTTCATCAGGCCAGGTCTAGGCCCGACAGTCACCGGCGATTGCTCGCCGGTTTCGTGTTTTTCTGTTCCGGTCTGGCAGCACTGGTTTACGAAATTTCGTGGACACGCCAAATCGGATTGCTGTTTGGCCATACGGTCCACGCGGCATCGATTGTACTGGCGAGCTATTTTGCCGGGATGGCAATCGGATACCTCGTGGGTGCAAAGTTGTCCACGCGAGTTTCGCCATTAATTGGATATGCCATCGCCGAATTACTGGTTGCCGGGTGGGCATTTTTGATCCCGATGTTGCTGGGGATTTCGGAGTCGGCGACAATGGCACCGTGGCTCTGTAGTTCATCTTTCGTCTGGCAAACCTTCGTCCGCGGCGCATTTGGATTTTTGCTTTTACTTCCGGCAACGTTTGCACTCGGGGTAACACTGCCCATGATGGCGACCTTTGTTGCTGGCAAAGGTCGAGGCAAACTGTCCGATGGATCCATCGCATCGCACATAGCCATCGTTTACGCACTCAACACATCAGGCGCCCTGGTTGGCGTTTTGTTAGCCACGTTTTACCTGCTGGTCGTTGTCGGCGTTCGGTCGAGCAGTTTTGTCGCAGCGGCACTTTCGATACTGTGTGCGGTCGTGGCGTTGCTGATCTCGCGAGACCAGAGTTTTGCAGAGCCGAGAGAAAGTCTGGAGTCGAGCGACGAGAATCGAGAACGAGATCATGACGCGCTCAACATTCAAATGTTGGCTAATTCCGGGCTCTGGACCCGCCACTCAAGACTCGCCGCAATCAGCGGATTCGGTATTCTCGCTCTCCAGGTGCTTTATACTCGCATGTTTTCATTGGTGTTTCACAATAGCATTTACACATTTGGAGTTGTCATCGCGGTATGTCTGGCATCGTTAGCTCTCGGTGCAGCGATTGCCTCCAGATTACAGCGGCGATACTCGGCGAAACAAATTATCGGCGTGACCACCGGCATTGGCGCATTGGCGACATCCAGTTCGGTTCTGGTTTTCGGGTGGCTCACCGAACTGAAATACTTCAGTTTCGGAGACTCGTTCGTCCAATACATTTTGGGAGCCATCGGGCTGGTGACCATTGTCGTCGCACCGGCAATCACCTGCCTGGGGATGCTGCTACCGCTGGTCTGGTCGATGGCGGGAAAATCCGGCAGTGCCGGTCAGGTCGTCGGAAATTTGACGGCAGTTAACACGCTTGCTGCGGCGACTGGTGCGTTGACAGCGAGCTTTGTTTTGTTGACTTGGATCGGTTTATGGCCGTCGATTGTTTTGATGGCCATGCTGTTTTTGGTAGCCGCATTTCCGTTGCTTTGGCAGAACGGGCAGACGCGAACGGCGATTGTGCTGGGCTTGTTGACCGGAGTCGTTTCCATGCTGGTATTAGGCAGTCCGATGGAGTCTGAATTTAATCGCACCGAGTATCCGGAGCGACTTGTGCGACGTTGGAATTCTCCTTACGGCTGGATCGACGTCGTGAAAGACACGAAAACCGGTTCCTTCAAGATCCGTCAAAACTTACACTATCGTTTCGGCAAGACGGGTGGAAACGGCCGTGAATCTCGCCAAGCCCATATTCCTTTGCTGCTACATGAAGACCCGCAAGAAGTGTTATTTTTGGGTTTGGGGACCGGCTTAACGGCTGGCGGCGCCATCCTGCATCGAGAAGTCGAAAAAATAGTCGCGGTGGAATTGATTCCCGAAGTCGTCGAAGCGGTTCGGTCACTTGCCGAGTACAACAACAATGTTGTCGATCATCCCCAAGTTGAAATTCACGTGGACGACGCGAGGCATTACCTATTGGCCGACGATCGTGAATTTGATGTCATTGTCTCGGATTTGTTTGTACCGTGGGAAAGCGAGTCCGGTTACCTGTACACGGTCGAGCACTACGAGGTCGCGTTGCACCGCCTGAAACCGGACGGGCTGTTCTGCCAGTGGTTGCCGCTATTTCAACTTGGCGAACGCGAATTCGAATCGATCGCCAACAGCTTTGCTAGCGTGTTTCCGAACACGACGATCTGGTGGGGGCAACTCGAAACCAACAGCCCTGTTATCGCGCTGATTGGGTCGTGTTCGCCGCTGCTGATCGACTCACA
Organism: Mariniblastus sp.; assembly: GCA_031409295.1. Taxonomy (GTDB): domain Bacteria; phylum Planctomycetota; class Planctomycetia; order Pirellulales; family Pirellulaceae; genus Mariniblastus. The sequence continues at coordinate 2,951 of JANNWZ010000008.1, read as the reverse complement.
GAGATTGGCCACACGATTGGAAGTCCTCGGCGAAAACCTGAATTCACCCGATCCCTCCATCGCTTCGCCAGCCTTGTTCTGGGATCACTACATCGGCGATTGGCAATTGCAATCTTTGTCGAACCGCAACACGGACGAACATCCACGAGTCGAATTTCTTGCGCCAATTTCCAATCGCAACAGGAACATGTTGAGTGGCAAGGCCCTGAAACGATACTACAACGAAGTAGTCTCTCAACAACCGGCAAATGGCGCCATACTATCCAGCGACACACCGCGAAAGGCGATTGAACGCCGCGCTCGGCAAAAAATAATCTTGTTCGGGCAGTAGTCGTGTCGCGCGAAAGGTGCGTTTTGAGATCGCACTTTCGCGGAGCCAAAGATGATCAACTGGTGCTTTGTGACGCCTTGGATCTCGGATTAACCGGAATGGGACAGCGTCCGGTCACTTGGGGAAAACCGGGGCGATCGCCCTGCGGCTGATTTCGCCAACCCGAAATTTATGGTGTAACAGAGCACTACCTGTCGGCGATGGTATTTCTGTAATCTCTGGCAACGACTGCGGATTTCTTACCCCAATCTCCCGAGTCAGTCACGAATATTGTAATTGCCATGGATGGCCTTGAACCTACGATCACACTCCCTTGCGAACTGCAATTACAATGGGAATTGGGCCCCCCTTGGCAATGGTCCTGGCCGTTACAGAAGTCGGGCCCAAATATCTGCACATCGGCAGCCTGCTACGCGTCCACGGATGATCGCTGGCCGGAACCTCGTTTCGTCGATGTCAACGGAATAATCGAGCCGGTCGGCGGACCGCTTATTCTCTCGAACTAATCGACAACTCACGAAAGCCGGTTTGCTGATCCTGGACTCGCCCAAACGACAGATCAAGCAGTTCGACCATTACGATCTCCGCCGTCGTGTAAATCAAATTACCATTCGCCAGATGTCCACCGATTGTTTTCCCCTTTTTGTCGGATATTGCCAAATGCAAATGCAGGCCCGATGGGGACAGCGTACCGGTGAGGGAAACGATTTCAAATTTTCCGGTTTGGGTGGTCAATTCCTGCTGGTTTGCCAATCTTAAGGAAGCTCTCGTTAGACTGCCAACGCAAGTTACAATCGCAGCGGCAGGCACATTTTGAGTTTTGATCATGTCCTGAAGCGATTGTTTCAGGTCATCTCCGGGGCTGAGACGCATGGCAAAGGCCCGCAAGGATGAGGGATAAAATACCATGGCAGACTCGCTGTAAGTTGGGTTTTGGGGCCGGTTTTCGATATGAATCAAAGCTTGATTTGGAAAATTGCTTGACTCTCTGCATAAATTTTTTTAGGAAATCGCTCGTGTTGCTATTCCGAGTGCATAATTAAACGAATCTCGAACTTTCGGCGAGTACGATCTCAAACGGTGTGTGCGATCTCAAGTTAACGAGGTTGTGATCGGACGGGTCGCGAAATTTATTGGACCGCAGCTTAAAATTATTCGTATATCGGACAAAGAATTCTGCAAAAGATGTTGGGACTGGCGTTCCGGATTTGAGCAGGTTTGCGATATGATTTGGAGAATTGCGGAACAATTCTCGTAAACGGTCAAAAATACTGCGATTTTGCCTTTTGTTTGGCCGTCAAGTTCTGGTTTTGAATAAGAAAAAATCCGTTTCGACATGATCCGCGCCATCGCCTGAACACTTCCCCCAAGATTTGGAGAAACTACCGTGTTACCGACCCTTGACGATCGAATTACAAATCCGGTCAACGCCTCATCCGTAGGTGTTTCTGGAACAATCGATGTTTCGCCTCGGGAACCCGCAAATTCACGCAATTCGAGGGTTGATTCCAGAAATCCCTACGAGAGCCCATTGGTTCCTACTCGGAGGAACGGGATGCAAAAACCACCTGGTTCTGGCGACGGAAGTTGGTTTCAAAATGCGTTGGCTGCGCCTTCGCCGAGCCGCGGTTTGGCGTTGTTTGTTGCGATCCCGGCCATGATTGCGTTTTCACTTTCGGTGTATCTCGCCGTAACGTCGCTCACTTCCTCCGATGTGGCCGGTTGTAGCGGCAACGTGTTTGATTGCAGCAGTGTACTGAAAAGCCGTTGGGCGTTGTGGTTTGGAATTCCGGTTAGTGCGTTGGCGACGGTAACCTACTTCGGCCTGCTCTGTGCTTTGACATTTTCGCAATTCGGTCCACCGGCGCGCCGGAATTTCATGTGGATTGTTGTTACAGTCTGTAGCTTGTCGGCCGGTGCTGCAGCCTTATGGTTCTGCTACCTTCAGTTTTTTGTTCTCAATCACTTGTGTCAATATTGTCTGGTCGCACATGGGTGCGGGATTTTGTTGGCAACAACTCTATTGTGGAAACATCCGTTGGGCACGCGAACCAATACGAGAATGGGAATCCTGGCGTTAACGGGACTCGCCATTTTAACGGTCGGACAGTCTTTGGGAAAACCTCCCGTCACGTTTTCGATTGAAGAGTTTGCCCCTTTGACTGCCAGCCCACAGGATTTGGACCCCAGCTCAGACGATGCTGGCGAACCGAATCCAGTTTCGCAACCTTCGGACGGCGCTGGTGACGAAATGATTTTTGAGGCTCCCGACGTTTTCGAAGCTCCCGAAATTTTGGAGGCTCCAAAGTCTGATACATCCCGTCACCAACATCGAACCCAGTTACCGCTGGTTTGGCGATTCTGCTTGCCCGCCCAATTTTCTACTGCACTGTTAGTAGTTCAGGATCCGGTTCCAGCTTCAAATCAGATTCCAACGGAAAATAAATCTGCCGACGAACCAGCGTCTAAAAATCCTCCTCCCGCGCCGGTTGTCCGGCGATTGGCATCAATCGCTGGCGGCAATATTAAACTGGACTTGAAACAGTGGCCGTTGGTGGGCAATCCAGACTCGCAATTCGTGTTCGTGGAAATGTTTGACTATGCATGTCCACACTGTCGG
>JANNWZ010000007.1:0-3971 GCA_031409295.1 Mariniblastus sp. | reverse complement strand
GACCACAATGCTGTCGATAAAGTAACCACCCAGATTGTCCTTGATCGCTGCCCCGCCGTTCATGGTGGAACTCAGTGATACCGTTTCGATCTTTGGGCCGCTGGTGGTGTTCATGGTCGCTTGCAGCGTGACACCCATTTTTACACTGCCGTCGGTTTCGCTGTGAATACCCTGAAACTGTACCTGCCCCGTTCCTTTCTCTAAAACCCGGAATCTACCCCCCCGTCAACAATCGTGCTGGTGGACGCTTACTTTGCACATGCTCTAACGACTCCGGTGAGACGGTCAGTTCCAGACCAATGACATTTCGTGAATGTCGTTTTTTTCAGAACCACCGCGTCGCCCTTGCTAGGTGTAGAACAAAGGCTCTCACGTTGAAATACTTTCGAAGCTCAATCACAGGGCTTTCGGACTGGCTGTCTACGCTTCGACGGGTTCGTTACCTTACGCGTCGCAAGACTCGCTTCTGGCCGTTGGTCAAACGCTACCAGACGGGGTTCCCACCCGCAGGGTCACGATCAAAGGTTTCAGATTCACTTACATGTCATCTTCCCCCTTCACCAAGCTTCTTGGCGCAAACCCCGTTTCTTTTCCCCCTTTTATTTTCTTTTTTTCTAACTGGGGCAAGGTTTCTATGGGGCTATCGCGTTAAGTTTCCTTTCAATTCGGCCTTTGAGCTCCTCGTTGGGATTGCATCTCAACGCCTTCTCGTAACACTCAATCGCGTGTTCGAAGTGGTTATCAATGTCATGTCTTAGCTGCCAGTTCCAGCCGTATTCGTAGTTGAACTTCGGATTGTCAGGCGAGCGCGCAATTAGCGTTCTAAACGCTTTGTCTGCTTCCGAGAAACGCATAGACTCGCGATAGCTTATCGCTAACTTGAGCCCTGCGATTTCCGAGCAATCATCTATCGTTAGCGCTCTTTGGAAGTAATGGATCGCAACTTTGTGAAGCTCGATTGCATCAAGAGCTAGTCCAGCCGCTAAGTTTCCGTCGAATTGATTTTCGTTCGTATTCAGAGCGGACATTGCCCACCAAAGCGCCTCTTTCAGTTCCAGTGCTTCGATCGAAATCAGGGCCAACATCGCTTGAGAGTGGCATATTAAGTTTTGGTCGCTCGAACCATTTACGATATCGACGTAGTCTTTGACGGCACGCACGTCACCTTTTATTCGATACGCTTTTGCTCGCCTTGCGAGCAACTGAAATCTTTGGGAGTCGGGAGCAGCTTCGATTGAACGCCCGATGGATTCGATTTCGACCTCTTGATCGCCTTCGTGGGACATTAGTCAATTAATCCTCTCTTCCAAAACTCTAGCTGGGCAGCGGTAATACCTTCGAGTTTATCCATGATTTTTTCGAATGCTTCCTGAGTGATTCGACCTTCAGCAAAGTCTTTGGCTGCTTTTGCACCTGCCTGCGACGACTTTCCGATCAGCTCGATAATTTTGTTCTGGTCGTGAGTCATACGCGATTTTCGGCCTAGACGCCGCAGTACTTCATCGACACTACCACTATCGAACGTCTTTCGAAGCTCAGCCTCCGAGATGTCGCCATTCCTAAGCTGTTTTTGCCAGAATCCAAGACTATCGCCGTCAAGTTTCGGTAGCACCCCTGGGGCATCACCTCCGATACTCCCTCTCTCATCAAAGTGGAATCGCTTGGCCTCATCTGTCAGGTCTGGCATCATTTTACCAAACTTCTTGAAGTATTTGGAGGCCTGGGCAAGTAATTTTATTTTGGCGACGGGAATAATAGACAAGGCGATATCACCGGCGATTTGTCCTTGGCCTTCCGACGTTTCGAGCTTTTCCATGATCTCGTTGTAGACTCCTTCGCCAAGAAGCCGACCTCCTTCGACAGGATGATCCTTTAAGAACTGAATCGCCTCGAGCACGTCGCCAAAATTCACAATCAGCTCATAGGCTCCCGTTACGACGCCTTTCGGTGCTTCCCAAAAATAACCTTTCCAAAAATATAAGACGTTTCCACCGTAATCTTGAAGGTCTCCGAGTATCTCGCTTCCAATCGTGCTAGATCCGGTCGAAGGCCCGGCATAGCTGTCTGATCGCATGTACGACGATCCCGGTTCAATCTCGAAAATGAACGCGCCGTATATCGTATCAATTCTGTATAAATTGCCCGCCGTATTTACGGCAAGTCCGTCGCGTATCCACTTTTCAAGTTGACCTTGAGCCAGCGGGTAAACTTGATTAAGACCCTTGACTTCGTCATCATCCGGTGAGTCCTGTTCAATCGAATTCTCATCATCCTGTTGCTGTTTCAGCGAATTTGGATCATAACTTCCACCATCTTCGTCGGGTTCACCGGTGCCGATTACGACGCCGCCTTCGGGCCAGGTGACTTTGATGTTGTAGGAGGTTCTATCGGACGGCACACCGCCACCGGCGGGAATTAACAATTGGTAAGACGAGTAGGCATTTCCAGATAAAATCAAATGACCCACGGCTGGTCTATTGCCCCTAACATCGTTGAGGTAATCCACCGTGTCGTCTCCCGAATCCACGAACGTCCTAGGAAGGCCATTGTCGGGCGTTTCAGTTGACTTGGTGTAACGAGTCTTAAACTTAAACTTGTCGGCGTGGGAGTCTTTTTTAACAACCGGCGATTTGTCTCGCCGGGTGGTCTCGATTCGAGTCTCATCGCTATATGAATCCCGCTCGTCCGTGTTGTGGCTACTACTTATGATAAGTGCCTCCAACGGGAAATTCCAGGCGTTGGAATAGCTGGTTGTATCCGAATCGAAATGAGTTTTGTTGCGGGTTCGGTCGGTCACCACGGTGCGAGTCGGCTCGAATCCGTATGGACCCGATGTCAGCAACTCATGCGACGTGGTGGCGGTGTCCAGTTTTGAAGCTGTCGTCGCACCAAAAGCTAAACCGGAGCTTTCGGGAGTCCAAATGATGGTAAAGTACCAATAATTTACCGAACCTTCATAGTGGATCGATACAGTGTCCCGCGTTCGATTGGTAAACTGCAACGCATTGCCTGACCCTCGCGACTGGACGAGGTGCGTCACGGTGTTGACCCAATCAGTCATCTGCATCACATCGTCCACAATGCTCGGGGCGCTCTCCTTAAGGACATAATGTGCCGTTTCAACTTGCTCGATCACGAACTCAGTTTTCAACAGCGAGACATACGGCTCGCCGTGATTCCCTTGGCCAGCCGTAAACTCCAACGTGCTCCCCCAGCCGACCCGCTGCGACGTGCGATCGCTCTGGTTGTCGTCCCAGATGAGGTGCGAAACAATCCGATTCTCCGTCCGATCATCGGTCAACGAGCGCGAATTGGACAAGCCTCGTTTCGACTCACTGAGCGATAGAGTACTCTCGCTGGTGGAAATCTCTTCATGGGACGAGCGCCAATTGCTGCTGCCAACTCCACCGCCGGTAGTTGTTCCGACGCCACCGCCGCCGAACGGTGGGTTATTGCCACCGCCGCCATTGGTTGGAGGAAGCACCGCCGAGACGGTCACTGTTTGAGTCTCCGACAGTCCCTCGATGGTCCAACTGGATGACGATTTCGGTTCTGCCAGACTGCCGAGCGAGACACTCTCGCTGAGCCGTAGATCTTGGGTCGATTCCGAACGTATAAAACCGGTTTCGACAATGTCGTCAATCGTCACAGAAATCGGTTGGAAGGAACCGTTGGTGATCGTGCCCTGGATCGAGTCGCTGACTGACGCCGACCAAACTACAAAACCGTTCGAACTCGCACTCGCGCCGCCGGAATTCGAAGGCTGACCGGTCGTCGAACCCTCGGGCTGGAGCTGGCTGCCACCCAGTTCCGTGATGGTTCCAGAGACGGAAACATTCTGGTTGCTCTTCAGCGTCGCCGCTCGGGATTGCCAATACGTCCCCGTGTTCGATTTCGAATTGCCCGCGCTGCTGATCTTGGATTCGGATTGGCTGCCGCTGGACGCCGAGAACATGACCAGCACGCTCCCC
>JANNWZ010000006.1:0-21983 GCA_031409295.1 Mariniblastus sp. | reverse complement strand
TCGGTTTGGATCATCGGATTTTTTTCCTTGTCCGAGTCTAAGTTGCCAACCTACATTCTCCCTGCCTTGCCACCCATCGCGTTGTTGATTGGTGTTCTATTGGACAAAAAGATTTTAGCGCGATCGACGACGGCCATGACAATTCGTTCGATCACAAACAATGCCACACGGAGTTTTCTTGAGCGCTTCCCCCAACAGATGCCCGTATGGATTCTCGGAATCAGTGTTTCCATTGTGAGGGTAATGACGCTGGTCTTTCAGGCCAAATTACCGGTTCCGTTGGGATGGCTACTATTAATATCTGCCCTGTTGTTTCCCATTGCACTTGTTCCGCGCTGGACACGAACCAGTCCAGCTATGGCTTGGAGTTGTGTGGCAATAGTGAGCTGTTGTGTCGTCGCGACGAGTGTCCATTACTTGGTCCCGCAGCTCGCTCATCAACGATCGGTCCAGTCCACGGTTGCCGAACTAAAAAGCCAACCCGAGTTTCAATCCGCCCCAATCGTGTTTTTTGGCCGCAAGGATTATGGCGCTGAACTGATTTTGAATCCCGAAGAAATCGTCAATTTCGATTCTTGGGAGACCGACGCGATTTGCCAATACTTAAAACAACATGCGCAAGCGATCATCATCTCGTCCGGGCCGGAAATTACGAACCTCCGCCAGGTCTTGCCCCGAACGTTTGAATTGCAAAGTTCAATGACGATGCGACATTTGTACATCAGCCAAGCCGCCAGTGCGGTCCCGGTACGGACTGCTCAATCTGGCAAATGGGATCTCGTCCGATAGCTGTCGACGAGCCTCATTTTCGTCCAGCTCGAAACCGGTAGGGATCGATTCGCAACCGATTTTCATCCAATTACTGGCTCCGTTTGATGGTCGATGTCACAATCCCTACAGGCAGCCCAAACACGCAGCTGGTCAATCTTATCTAACCCAAAGTTCCAATTTTTTCCCGAAGTTTTACTCAAACGTTGTATCTTTCCAACGTGCCCTGAACGACGATTACCATTTTTCGGGGCAGTCCACACGCAGTTAGGAAAATCTGTTTTCCTCTGCTTCGAAACAACGGGAATCAGAACAATGGCCAAACCAAGAAAAGAACTGAAACAACTCGACGAATTTGGTCTTCGAAAAAACCCGGACCGCCGCGTTAAAAGCGTCGCCGTCAATGAAACTGGCGCGCCAATTAAAGAACGGCGAAGCAACAGCCGTCGCCGACAAATCGACCCGACGACGTGCGAGCGGGAATATTCCGAACAAGAAGTCGAATTCATGCGCGCGATGGACGAGTACAAACGGGCAAGTGGTCGGATGTTTCCAACTTGCAGTGAGATTCTGGAAGTGCTCTCGAATCTGGGTTATCGCCAATCCGCCGCCGGACAGCCGGGCTATATGCCAACTCAAGAACCAGCTTCTTAGGCTTGGGCAGCACGTTAGACTTGCTAAGGCACCCGAATTCCTCTGATCGCCGACTCTGAGATTGACCCATTTCGCCGATTCCAATACGGTTTCAGTTGAAAAACTGAAATCTTAAACAAAACCGGTCCCGTTCGCGTATCACGACGCTGATCGACCGATTGGAATTCGTCTTAACAGGTTAACGTTTGATACCCAACCTTTTTACCCGCTATGTCATCTGGGAGTTGGCCAAGATATTCTTGATATCTTCCGCTGGCTTTGTTGGACTAATGGTAATTATCGGAGTGGCCGACGAGGCAGCAGACAACGGACTTGGCCCCGATGTCATTCTCGAATTGTTGCCATATGTCCTACCCAAAGCACTCATGTTTGCTTTGCCAGCCACTTGCCTTTTCAGCGTCTGCGTCGTGTTCGGGCGATTGTCAGCCGAAAACGAACTAGTGGCAATCGAATCGATCGGACTCCCCAAGTCCGTATTGGTTTTCCCGGCACTCGCGATGGCGTTTTTTGTCAGTCTATTCGCAGTTTGGCTAAACGACATTTCGTTTGCCTGGAGCTATTGGGGAGTTGAAAGGGTCATCCTCGAAAGCAGTGACAAGATCGTATACGGCGTATTGCAAAAAGAGGGCAGTTTTTCCTCCGGTCAATTCTCAATCGAAGTCGATGGAATCGAAGACCGTCGACTGATTCACCCCGTGATCACCATCAAAAACGCCAACCGGGGTGATACCCGCATTGTAGCGCACGAAGCGGTGTTGGTCAGCAACCCGAGCCGTCATAGCTTAAACCTCACGTTCACCAACGGATTGATTCAGTCCCCGGATGCGTCGATGCGATTTGATGATTCAATACCGCACGAGATTCCCCTTAAATCGCCTGATGAAATCGCCAAGGCCACTGGCAATCCGAACCATCTCTATCTCAGTCAAATCAAGCGGGCGATCGCCGCACAAGAAATTGAATTGGTGCGTTTACGTGAAGAAAACGCCTTGCAATCAGCCAGCCAGTTGATGAGTGGGGATTGGGTTGGACTGACCAATGCAAAATGGCAAGCACGATTGGCAGCGGAAACCGTAGCCGTCCAACGATTGGACAGCTTACACTCGGTTCCGCATCGTCGATGGGCGAACGGGTTCAGCTGCCTGGCATTCGTCGTAATCGGTATCCCTGTCGCCGTGCGAATGAAGACCAGTAATTACTCGTCCGCGTTCGGGGTATGTTTTTTGCCCATTCTTTTCATTTATTATCCCTTGTTCATGTTTGGTCTGGAGGGCGCCAAATCGGGGGCACTACCGCCTTGCGCAGCTTGGTTGGGCGATGTCGCGTGTACCTTGATCGGCATGGTATTACTGTTCCGCGAATTGCGTCGATGAACGTCAGCCCGCACTGTGCAACCACCGGTCGCGCTGTTCCAACAGTTGAGCGGCCACGCTAATTGAAATTTCGGCCGGCGTATTATTGCCAATCGGCAAACCCAGAGGACATCGGAATGAGGACAGTCTTGGCTCGTCGATCCCCGATTCTTGCAAGTTGCGTTTCAGGATTGCCGCTTTCTGGGCACTGCCAATCACTCCCACGAACGGTGCCGTTCGTGTTTGCAGGATCTCGGTCAACACCGGCAAATCCGTGGCATGTCCTTGGCTCATTAAGACAAAAAAAGCGTCCTTGGCCTGTCCGATGACTTGGCTTGCCAAGTCGTCCGTACAGACCTTGATCAAGCGGTGGTGATTCGGCAGACGTGACAACCAATCGGTACGTGAATCGATACATGTTATTCGGCAACTTAGCGTTAACAGCAGCGGCACTAGCGATTGCGAAACGTGTCCCGCTCCGAATACCACAATTGGCCATTCGTCATGTCGTCGTACTTCGAACAGCAACTGCACCTCACCACCACAAGTCATGCCAATATCCGTTTGAAGATTCCAGGTAACCAACTCGCAGCGCGTTTGACAATCTTCACGCAACAAGCTTTGGGCCCGGGCGACCGCTGTCGATTCAATTTTGCCTCCGCCCACGGTCCCGGCCACGATGCCAGTTTCAGTCACGATGCCTTTCGCGCCGACAACCTGCGGCGCACTTCCCCGGATCGCGGTGATCGTTACGGTAACAAACGGTACCCGCGACTCCACCAGTCGGATTAATTCGTGTGCATATTGGAATAAGTCGATTGCCAATCTTTCACGCGCTCCGTTTCAAAAAATGACCATTGTGCATGTCACCGACTAATTCGCACTCCCGAACTCGATCCCCAACCCACTGCTCCCCAGCTAATATTTCCCGCGAATATGTGCGGCAATTTTCGATTCATAAAGGCGCCTCAACGCCTCATGAACTTCGGTCGATAGCGGTTCGCGATCACTGGCTCGCGCGTTGCTGCGGGCTTGGTCGGGGCGAGTTGCTCCAGGAATCACTGTCGCCACGGCGGGAAAATCCAAACACCAACGGAGTGCCCACTGGGCCATGTCCCAACCCGCTGGAACCAACGAACGAAATTCCTCAATTAACTCCAATCCGATTTCCAGCGGTAGTCCCGCAAACGTCTCTCCCACGTTGAATGACTTTCCATCGCGATTAAACGACCGATGATCCGATTCCGCGAACTTCGACGTCCGCGACAACTTGCCGCCCAATAAGCCGCTGGCCAACGGCAGTCGCACAATTAACGCGACCTGTTTTGCAAGTGCCAAGTGGAACAACTCCTGGATGGGTTTCTGACGGAACACATTGAAAATAATCTGCAGCGAACTCAACCCCTCGACGCGCAGACAATCGACTGCCTCTTCCATCGATTCAACGGAGGCCCCAAAGGCCTGGATTTTTCCTTCCTGTTTTAGCAATCGCAGTGCTTCCCAAACTTGACCATCGCGCATCACGTCGGCGGGAATGCAGTGGGTTTGCGTTAGGTTCAGCGATTCGACTCCTAGCCGTTGCAGTGATCGCTCGGTGTGCAAGCGAATCGTTTCGGTTTGAAAATTTTGCGGCCAGCCCGGATCGGCACTCCGACCCAACTTGGTCGCCACGAAAAACCGGTCCCGGTCGGAACGTGCGGCTAGAAATTTTCCGATCAAGGATTCGCTCCGTCCCTGACCATAGATATCTGCAGTATCCAAAAACGTCATGCCCGCTTCGGACGCGGCGTCAAGCGTCGCCAGCGCATCGGACTCGGACACCGCACCCCATTCCGCCCCTCCCAGTTGCCAGGTTCCCAATCCAATTTCCGAGACTGAACCGCTGGTGGAGAATGCTCGGTGCTTCATTTGATTTGTTCAATTGGGGGCCAAACGTCCATGGGCTAAGAAAACTATCTTGCCGGTTAGCTGACAACAACGCGTGCCACAGGCTCAAACAGCGTCACCCGTCTTTCGCACAATCTCAAAGCAGGCAACAAACTACGCCAACATACTGGGCCTATCAAATTCCAAGGCTGGTTTTTTGCGCGCCGGACACTCAAGGATTTCCTGGACCGAATTTCCTAAGTCGCCGGTCGGTACTGTCGACGGACGGTCGCGGATGGGCAGATCGATCCGATCCGAAATCCATCGTCGTCTCGATGGAAAGTAAATCAACCAGTCGATTGAAGTAGTGCGATTGAGAAGATTTGAACTTCCACGGGGTTGCCCCCACTAGGCCCTCAACCTAGCGCGTCTGCCAATTTCGCCACAACCGCAGTCAGATTATTTATTGGAGAAAGGTGAGTTTACGAAGGAGTTGTACGGGGGTCAAGGGTCGAAACTCTAGCACCGCTGGAGGACCAAGACTGGATCGTCCGGCCCGACGAGTTTCCGAACCGCTATAGCCAGCTGTTCTGGGCCTTGAAAGTTTCCAAACTCGCTGAAATCCTCCTCTGCGAGGAACAGACTCGCGGACGTAACGACAATCGCTTGACTCGAATTCAAATGCCGATGTTCCGGCAATTGTTCGAGAGGGACTAGTTTATTCTGCTGTCCGTCAAGTAACCAAAAACCACGAAGCATGGTTCCGGAAAACCGGAATTCGTTTGTCCGGGGATCAATCAATAAAATCGTTTCCTGTTCCGATCGATCCGAATCACAATGACCGTCGGTTCCACGATATGACGATGGATCGAAACTTTCCACGCCCTCCGAGCGATCATTGGCTTCAAGCTGCCCCAGAATTAACTCGATTTTTCCTCCTTCGTTTAGTCGCCAATCGACATAGTTCCCATCAAAAAAACCCGGGGCCCCACCGATAAGCCAACCGGAAAGTGGAAAATTGGCAGGTGCAGCCGCATCTCGTCGGGATGGATTTCCAAACGCGTCACAAACCGCGCCTAGCTCCGTAAACTTGCAAACTTGATCGACAACAAAATCATCGCAGTCGTCCCGATAATCGGTATCGTAGCGTGGAATGAAACTGTCAACCAAGATCGCGTCTTCGTCTTCAATCGCCGGCGGGCTGAATGCGGCGATCGTCGATTGAGCTTTGCTCAACTGGGATTGAATCACTTGCAACTCGTTCACCAAAGAATCGAGAAATTGGATAAAACGATCGCATTTCGCTCGGTGTGAAGTTGGGCGGCTGGCTGGCCACTCGGCCGACATATCGACAATTGAAAAAGTCCCTGTGGCCCGTTGAGGGGTCAGCGTCGGGAGTTGTCGACGTCTGAAACTAGCGCTCGTCTCGGCGAATTCGACGACCCAACCGGTCATTTGTTCGAACAATTTCAGCATCGCGAACGGAATTGGCAAGGACTCTTTTGGACAAGGTTCAATTGGCGATGCGGCTGTTTCTGGTAATCCATTGGTAAACAGAGCCAACTGCGGCACATACATTTGCGTTTCGTTCAGGATCATGGAAACTACCGAGAATGGATGCGATCCCCTCCAATGGATTTGAACTTTACGCCCGTTCCCTAAGCGTACATTCGTAATCGAATGCAAACTCTGACAGGCCGGTACAGTTTGCCATTTTTCAAGGGAATTCGGTTGGAATAGGTTAGCTTTGCAGGTCTTGTCGATTTTGGCGGAGAACAAAGCCAATCACCATGCTATGACTTTTTGACGTCCGTCCGGCGGCTGTGTGCAGTCGATTGCCAAGGATCGTGAATTGGGCGTCATTTCTGTCAAATTCAAATAAAATCGAGCGTTTGCCTGCCAGTTGACCCTTGTGGGAACCGTGAATACCCGATAAACTGCTCGATTCCAAATTGAAACCCTAAAATGCGATTCGCGGAGAAACCCTGTGCCCGGCACGAAATCCTATAACGCTCAACATCATACCCAGGACAAAAAGTGGTGGATCGTCGATGGCAAAGACCAAATCGTTGGTCGCGTCGCGTCCGATATTGCCATGGTATTGATGGGCAAACACCTTCCGACTTACACACCCAACATTGATTCGGGTGATTTCGTTGTAGTTACCAATTGCGACAAACTTAAGTTCTCGGGGGCCAAGGCGGAACGCAAAGTTTACACCTGGTATACCGGACATCCTGGGCTTCGGACCGAAACTGCCGCCAATCGGATGCAACGAAAACCTGAGCAGATCATTCGTGACGCTGTGCGGCGGATGTTGCCCAAAAACAAACTTAGTTATCAAATGTTGACGAAACTGAAAATCTATAGCGGCAGTGAGCACCCTCATTCTGCTCAAAACCCGCAGCCGTTAACCGGCGGACGAACGTTCAAATAGAGCAACACACTTCCGCCCAGGATTAGCGGCCCGATCGGACTTTCAAATTTATAACATCATTTTTATTCAATAATTCCGTAACCAGGAATCCTCACGGCAGAACTTTCATGGCAAAGACAGATCAAAAAACAGGCGAAGCACTAGGCACCGGTCGGCGTAAATCTTCGGTCGCTCGAGTCAGGGTTAAGTCGGGTTCCGGAGCGATTGTGATCAACGGAAAACCGTTCGAGTTGTATTTTCCCATCGCCAAAGACCAACGAGCGGTTCTGGATACTTTGACTGCGACCAATACGCGGCAGTCGGTCGACATACGAATTGCCGTTGACGGCGGTGGAACGACGGGGCAATCGGGTGCTTGCAAAATGGGCATCGCCCGTGCCTTGGTTAACTTCGACACCGAACATTTTTCAGCGTTGCGTGATGGCGGGTTTCTCACGCGTGATTCACGTATGAAAGAACGGAAGAAACCTGGTCTGCGCGGTGCTCGTCGCGGTGTTCAATTCTCGAAACGATAATCTCGTTGCGTCCGAATCTGCGATTTCAAAAATCAACAAACGTTCCAGTCTTTGCTGGAACGTTTTTTTTGCGCCGCAGCCGAAAAGAGTTTCTCAACAAAAAAATCGTTTCACGTTGGGATCAACCAAAACCACCAACGCCCAGATTCCGATACCGGCTGGCAGAAGACAACATCCCAGCCCCATCAAGATGGATGCAATCGAACCAATCAAACTTAGCGCATATCCTCTCATGCGCAACATGGAAATCGAACCGATTATTGTAGTCGCCGCCAGGCCACCGAACACTGCAAGCACGATTGCCCCTCCTACCGAGTCTTCATCAAATTGATTGTTCGCCATTTCGAAACTGAAACCGACGAATCCAAGTAGACAAAAGAGCAAACCAAGACTACTCAACACGATCAATACAATCGCTGGTGCCATCAACTTCTGCCGTGCCGACTCGCGCGTCGGTTGATAGTAAAAACCTCCGTAGGGCACTGGTTGATTGGGAGGCAACGAACTAGGCCCAGCATAAGGATTATTCCACTCTCGTTTCAGTTGACCGCTGGCCGGAAAAAACGCCTCCTTTCCGGCTTGGTCCAACATGTCAACGGAACCGCCGGTATTGGACGGTGCCAAGTCCGGCAGACTCTGTTGCGGAATCGGTTCGACGCTGCCGCAATTTGGACAGCGCGCCGCTTTTCCGGCCGCGTCGTCGGGCGTTCGCAATCTCGATTGACATCTACTGCAATAGAACTCAATCGCCATGGTGGTCCTCATTCGGTTCGTCAACGACTCCATCGGCAAAAAAACCCATCTGGCACCCGTCAGAGTATTTTCAATATTGGTTTTTCGGTAACACAGGGCAGCACTTCGCCCACCGTCATCGCGTCGTCGAATCCTTCATTCCTTAGAAATGACAACACGTTTTCCGCCCGCCGCTCACTGACGCCGAATAGCAAACCACCGCCGGTTTGCGGATCAAACAAAATCGCATTGCGCGCGGAATTCAAGTCGTCGATTTGAAGATCGACTCTTTGGCTGACCAAGCGATTATCGGGCGCTAAGGTACTTTCGAGGCCTGCGTCGAGTAACGATTGACTGCCGATTAGTTTTGGCAAGCGATCCAACTGCAAGTTCGCCGACAAATGGCTCGCCGTGAGCATCTCTGCCAAATGGCCCGCGAACCCAAACCCGGTAACGTCCGTGATTCCCGAAATTTGAAATTCTTGAGCCAAGCGGAGCGCGATTTGATTGGATTGCAACATCGTCTGAATCAGCGACGAATACGCCGCCCCAGGCAACAGGCAGCGCATCAAGGCGGCAAGCAACACACCTGTTCCAAGTGGCTTGGTCAATATTAAACGGTCACCCGGTTCCAGTTGGCCTTTCGTTTTCGGATCCGTCAACTGTCGGCCCAAAATCGTAAACCCGATCGTCAGCTGAGGCCCCTCAATAGTGTGTCCTCCGACAATGGTCGCCCCCATTTTGGCGAGTTCTTCAACACTTCCCGCCATCAATTCTTGCATGAATCGCAGTTGTGATCGGGGATGACCAACTGGCAATTGCACCATGGCCAGCGCCGCCGTCGGTTGGGCTCCCATCACGAAACAATCGCTCGCGGAATTCAGCAAGGCAATCCGACCAACGAGATAAGGATCGTCCAGCGGGCTGGCAAAAAAATCGGTCGTCACTGTCACGCGGTTGTCATGTGTTCTGATGACCGCCGCGTCGTCCGGATGCTCCAATCCGATAATGACGTCGTCATGCGATGGAATCTTGAGATCATCCAACACGTGTCCCAACAATTCACTGCCGATTTTTCCTCCACAGCCCAGGCAGCGCATGGCCTGATTCGAATCCGGTTCGGGGATCGCCATTTCCATCGGTCGATAGTCTTGGTACATCGCCATGAATTTGTCGTCAATCCGTTTTTTAAGTTTCCAGGCCCAAGCCGCTTGAAAACTGTATCCCCTGTATTCCGCAATTGACTTGCCATCTCCGGTATTGATTAGCTTCAGAAAACCGGCTTGAGGATCGTATCGTTCCAATGGCATGGACGACGTTAACATCCGATTGATGTTATTCCATAGCACCGGTCCCTGGCGAACGGCATAAACTCCCGCTTTGGGAATCTGGCTATCGACAATTGAAGCCGAGTCCCCGACCGCGAAAACGTGATCGTCGGTCGTCGACTGCAACGTTGGCCGCGTGGCAATAAATCCCGCGGCGTCCGTGGCCAATCTCAATTTTGTTAACAGAGCAGGGGGAGCAGCACCGGTCGCCCACAAGATCGCATCGGCCGGCAACATAGAACCATCGGACAATACCAATCCATCCTCCAACACGGTTGTCACACGTTGACCGGTGAAGAGCCTGATGTTGCGCAATCCGAATTGCCGCCGGATTTTCTTTTGGGTGGAATCAAGGAGCTGATTGCCGATTTTATCATTGGCGGTTACCAACGTGATTTCAATGGGGCCATCCCGGGAATTGCTCCGCAACGCGTTCGCCGATTGGGTCGTCAATCGTTGCTCCAAACAAAAAGCAATTTCAATACTCCCCACTCCACCGCCGACAATGACGATTCGCCGAGAATCTTTTTTTCCGGCAACACTCGAATCGTCCGGTTGGTGGCGATTGGCTGGCAATTCCAAAACCGAATTCAGCCGCGCCAAAAACGTCTGCATGGGTTTGATCGGTACTAATATTCTCTCCGATTCGACGCGAGTGTTTTCGAAACTCGGTTTCGAACCGATGCCAATTGACAGCACATCAAAACCCAACGGCGGGCGGTTGGCAAACTCCAAGCGATGCTGTTCGCAGTCCAAGCCAGTCACTTCATCGACAATCAATCTCGCTCCGGCCGACGCACACAATCGAACTAAATCAATTTCCATTTTTTCGGGCGGATACTGGCCGGACAAAACTCCCGGTAACATACCCGAGTAAGTTGCGACAGGAAAATTTGAAACGCAAATCAACTGGGCATTGGCAATCGGCTGCATTTTCCACATTCGCAACGTATAGGCATTGGTATGCCCGACACCGAGTAGTACAACTGTGTTTCGACCAAGTGGTTTTTGCATTTTGAAAATGAATGTTGGGAACAAGACGGATGAAAGTTGGATCGCTGAAAGCGGATGGAACCAAAAGGCTGATTTGCTTTCAGATTAACCGAGACCGCGCCAGGTCGACAGTGGAGGAAGAACCTTCGCCAACAGTTTTGCCGGCGAGCCCATCGTTTCGCGAGTCGGCGATTGCCATCGTCGAGACCATCCTGATTTTTCTCTGTTTCGTCGCTGTCGCCGGTCAAAACCCACCGGCGGTCAATGAGTCGCATTATCTGACCAAAGCCAAACACTTTTGGAATCCGGACTGGTGTCCGGGAGACATCTTTTTGGCGTCTTCATTTTCACATTGGCTGTTCTATTTCGGATTGGGATGGCCGACCAAGTATCTTTCGTTGTCGACCTTTGCCTGGCTGGGACGATTGATGACCTGGGCCGTCATGGCGTGTGCATGGCGGCGATTGAGTTGGCGACTGATCCCAGTGCCCATGATGGGATGTTTTTCCGCGATCCTGTTTTTGATCCTCAACGAGCGGTTTCATTTAGCTGGCGAATGGGTGGTCGGTGGATTTGAAGCGAAGGGGATCGCTTATTGCTTCGTTGTTTTCGCCCTCGGCGATATGCTGATCGGCCGATGGCGCAGGGTTTGGCCTTGGCTCGGCACGGCCGCCGCGTTCCATGTTCTCGTTGGAGGCTGGGCGATGTTGGCGGCTGGATTGAGCTGGTTTTTGTCGCAACGCACCAACCGCCTACATCGCGGTGCAGTGGGCTGGTCAACGAGCTGGCAATCGATCGGGCAGCAGCTAACCGTCCAATCACCGTATGTATTGTTGGGGTTGGCGTTGCTCGTGATTGGCGCGATTCCGCCTTTGCTGGCTGATCAACAGGCGACTCCGGCTGAAATAGCCGCGGCTAGTTTGATCTATGTGAATCAACGGATCGCTCATCACTTGACGTTCGCCGCCTTTCCCACGATGCATGTTGCGCGATTCGTGTTGTTGATCCTAGCGTGGGCTCTCCTCTTCAATTGGAACTTCAAACGCTGTTTGGACAATCAAAATCGCTTGCCAGCTTTGTACTCTTTCGGACTCGGGAGTCTGGCAATTTCCCTCGGTGGATTAGTTCTCAGTGGCTTGGCAGACTCCGACAACGCTGCCCAGATGTTTGCGGCGCGGCTGTTACGATTTTACTGGTTTCGCCTCGCGGATTTTGCGATTCCGGCGACAACCGCCTTGGCCATTGGATGGGTGACCGGGACCTGGTTGCGGTACGAGAACAACCGTACCCGAAAAATTTGCGCCGCGTTGGCCATCAGTCTGGTGTTGGTAGCAGCAAGCTTGTTAGTGTGTGAAAGAATCGCGGATCCCCGCCCGTTTGCCGATCAAAGATCAATGCCCAATTATCCTGGCGAAGACTCTCGTACGCAACAAACGTATACGAATTGGCGAAAAGTCTGTCGATGGATTGAGATCAACACGCCGACCGATGCCGTGTTTATTACGCCGTATGAACAACAAACATTCAAATGGTACGCCGGTCGAACAGAAGTTGTAAATTGGAAGGACGTACCCCAGGATGCTACGTCGATCATCGAATGGGATCGCCGAGTTCAGGAACTTCTGGAGCCGCAGCGAAAATTCGAACTGGGATTGATGAACTATTCGGACGAACAGTTGCAAGCGATGTCCCAGAAGTATCAAGCAGATTTTCTGGTCGTGCCACAATGGCAAGTCGAATTGGTTTCGACGCCAACGGAATTGCGACAAGTGTATCCAGTACCGGGTGATCACAAATCAACGTTCGTCGTCTTCGAGTTTTGAGCCCCTGCTGACGGACCTACCGCGGTTCGCGGATGCTACTGCCCACCGCTTTTATCAGCGGATCCAGGAAGTACTCGATGACGCGCCGTTTGCCGACTTTGATCTCGGCGGTGGTTGCCATGCCAGGCATCAAGCGAAAATTTGCCGGAACATTTAGCAGATGATACGGCTCGGCCAATTGTACGCGGACTTTATAATTGGTCGCCGCAACGATTCCGGTTTGCGATTTTTTCTCAAACGAACCTTCGCTGATCGCACGCACCGTACCGATCAAGGTTCCATGTTTTTGAAAAGGGAACGATGCCAGTTTGACACGAACTTCACTTCCGTTGGGCAAAAGACCACTGGCGATTTGCCCGGTTGTCGCCGCCTGAATCAAGCCGACGTCTTGGCCTTGGACTTCGATTTCAGCTTCAAAAGAAACGCCGATAGGAATCAGCTTGAACAACGTTTGACCGGGTTCCAAAATCGCACCGACTGATTTTTCGGAGACCTCAAAAACCACAAACTCGTTGTAAGGGAGCGAATCCGGTACGGTTATCGTGACAAACGTATTGGACTGGGACGCTTTTTGCAATTCCTGTTCCACTCCCACATATTTTTCGTGGGCTTCCACTAATTCCATGACGATTTCAGCCCGCTTGCTGGCCAGAAACGCGGCGCGACGCGTGTTCAGTGATTCCAGTTCTTTCTCGAGTTCGAGATCTTTGCTGTACGCTTCCTGAACCTTCATTTTGGCATCATTGGAGGATAATTTTCGACTGAGAAGGTCCTCTTCCGACTTGCTGCCTTTCCCCGCAAGCGTTTGAATCCGCTTTTCGTATTCACGATAGTCCACATAATTTTGCTCGTGAAACTTGATCGATTCTTTGTTATTGGACTGCTGCACACCCAACTTGCTTTCCTCTGCGGCGAATTCGCTGCTTTTGGCTTGAAACTCACTTTTTCGTTCGACATAGGCGTGGTACTGCATGGCCCAGTCGCCATCGAGATCATGACCGGCCATGGTGAATTCCCGGCCTTCCTGTTCCGCTTCTAATCGGGCTTTGAGGGCCACCAATAAATTCTTTTTGGCTTGGAGTCCTTTCATATCGGCCTCCGAAAAAGTCGGATCCAGAGTTGCCAAAACTTGACCAGCCTTAACTCGGTCACCGAACTTCACGTTGATCGAGCGAATTGGCGATTGGAGTTTGGTGTCAATCAAGATCGGTGGCTCAACAGTAATCAATTGTCCTTCCGCCACGACAATTCGATCAACCTCAGCCCAACACGACCAGGCCACCGTTGCGCACATGAGAGCGACGACCGTATACAGTGTCCATCGCGCCCCACCGGGAACGGATTGCCGTTCAATTTCGACAGCATCGGGCTGAAATTCGATCAGCGCGCTGTCGTGATTTTGACGTTCCTCATGCGCGACCAGCCGCGCCTGTCGGCGCTGCTCGTAACGTTTTTCTTTGGGGGACTGTGTTAGCCCCGCCCCATTTGTTGATACCATAAATCTTGATATACCTTGCAGGTTTTCAGCAATTGAAGGTGCGGGCCCATGGCATCAACTTTTCCTCGTTCGAGAACGATAATCGAGTTGCAGCCGGTCAATGTGGACAAGCGGTGTGAAACGATAATAACGGTGCGACCTTTCGCGATAACTTTCAAATTTCGCTGGATGATTGCCTCGGATTCTGGATCGAGAGCGCTGGTGGCCTCGTCGAAAATCAAAATGCGGGGGTCCTTTAACAACGCCCGCGCGATTGCGAGTCGCTGCTTTTGACCACCCGACAAATTCGTACCGTTTTCTTCCAGCATGGTCTCGTACGATTGCGGCATTTGCTCGACGAATTCGGACGCTCCCGCCATCCGGGCGACATAGATGATTTCCTGAAAACTCGCGTTAGGCTTGGCCATCGCGATATTTTCGCGGACCGTTCCGCGGAACAGAAAATTGTCTTGCAACACGACGCCGATATTTTGGCGTACATGTTGGATATCCAATTCCCGCATGTCCAGTTTATCGATGCGAATCAAGCCACCTTGCGGTTGGTGCATGCCTTGGATCATTCGCGTCAGCGTGGTTTTGCCGGAACCGCTGCGACCCACGATGCCGACAACGGAACCGGCGGGCACTGTAAACGTAACCTGGTCGAGGGCGGGCGGCAAAGTGGGCGAGTAGTTAAATTTGACGTTTTCAAATTCGAGCTGTCCATCAATAATCGGTCGCAAGCCAAACCCAACGCCGGCTTCGGCTTTGTGGTTCATGACCGTGCCGAGCATGCGAACGGACAAAGCACATTGTTGGTAAGAGTGAACCAAACCAACCAGTTGAACCAACGGCCCGGTAACCCGCCCCGAGATCATCTGAAACGCGACCAGTTCACCGACAGACATTTGTTTGCCGAACACAAGATTCGCGCCGTACCAAACAACGATAACCGTCAACAATTTTTCCAAGAGTTTCGAAATTGTGGTAGCCGCGATGGAAATTTTGCCAACTTTGAATTGCATCGCGACCGCTTGGGCCGAACTTTGATCCCAATTTTTGCGCTGCACCGGCTCCATGCTAAGTGCTTTAACAGTCTGGATGCCATGAATCGTTTCCACCAGCATCGCTTGACGTTCACCTTCGGCGTTATATAACGCCTCCAATCGCCGACGATACGGACCCAACAACACGCCAATGTTGATTGCCAACATGGCGGAAAACAGCAATACGATTCCCGTCAACGGGACACTGTAGACCAGCAAGACGGGCAAGAAAATCATTAGCGCCGTTGAATCCAGCATCGTCAAGAACAAATTCCCGGTCAAAAACTCCCGAATCTGTCCCGTCTGTTGCATGTGTTTGGTCAACACGCCAGCCGTCATATGGTCGAAGAAATCCATGGGCAATTTTAGCAAGTGGCTAAAAGTTCGAGTCGCGACACGAATATCGATCTTGCTTGTAGCGTGCAACAACAGGAAACTGCGCAAGTAACCGAGAATCGAATCGAAAATCAAGGCGCCGCAAATCCCGACCGTCAATACATGCAACGTCGCTGATGCATAGTTGGTAAGAACTTTGTCGATGACAATCTGAAAATACAACGGTACAACCAGCGCGATCAAGTGAATAAACAGCGCCGCCACGGCCACATCGAAAAACGCCAGCCGCTGCTTGAAGATTTCCGGTAGAAACCATTTCAGACTAAAGGGTTGACTGCTGTCGAGCAGCGAATACGATCGTTTGGCAAGAATGATCTCACCCTTCCACGATTTTTCGAACTGCTGCTGGTTGAGAAAAACGAATCCCTCTTGATCGGCCAGCGGATCGTAGACCGCCATCTGCTCGATTGGTTTACCATCTTCGCCTTCGATTTGCCGCAAGCCAACGAGAATCACGAAATTGCCGTTGTCCAGCCGGGCCATGGTGGGAAAGGCTTTATCAATTTTCTTCAGTTGTCGCCAACTAAGACGCAGATGTCTGGCTTTGAGTCCGCTGTCTTTCGCGATCCGCAAGATCCGGCGAAGGTTGGGCTCTTCATTTTCCAAAGAGTAATCGTGAATCAACCGATCGGCGCTGACATCGATGCTGTGGTGACGGGCAATGAGT
This sequence comes from Mariniblastus sp., assembly GCA_031409295.1. Classification (GTDB taxonomy): domain Bacteria; phylum Planctomycetota; class Planctomycetia; order Pirellulales; family Pirellulaceae; genus Mariniblastus. The sequence goes on along the minus strand of JANNWZ010000006.1, from coordinate 5,929 downwards.
GCCAAGCATTTAAGTGACGTGTGGTGGGCTTTGAATTCGGCAGATCGTTCCTGTTCCTCGAACGAATTCGTCTCGGAATTTCCCGATGCATTGACTCGCTGATCCATCGTCGGACCAGGTTCCGTATTGTCCGACTTGCGGCCTGCTTCCGGGTCAACCGTGCTTTCCGGATCGACGAACAATGCGTCTAAATCGTCAGCATTAACGCGGTCCACATCGTAGTCATCGCGAGGGTTTGATTTTTTTGGATCCGACATGGCGCGAAAGATGGCTAACAAGAACAGGGGACAGAGGATCGAGCAGTCGCGGGAACAACCAGCTCATTGTTTCCCGGTTTGGGAAAAGAGCAAGTGATCTCAAAACTTGGGCACTTAATCGAGAAAAAGTGTACGACATGATTCATTGCCGAGCGTGTGTCTCGTCGAACCGCAAGGAAAAAGTCTGTAAAAGTCTGGTTTAGGACGGATTCCAGTCAAAAAAAAGACCCGCCGAAAGGATTCGGCGGGCTTGGAAAATACCAGTTGTATCGAAAAAACAGATATTCGGAATTAAACTTGGGTCATCAGGAAGCCATTCGCTCCCATGACATTCGACACGCGGAATCGTTTCGCCGAACTATCGAGCGAAGCAAACGAGGACGACAAATCGATATCGCCACCGATTTGGTTTCCTCCCAACCCGTGGATTCGTAGCTTTTCGATTCGCAAGTCGACGTTCGCGAAATTGGAGATCAAGACCGTGCCTTGTCCGGCTCCCAAATTAGGAGCGAAATCAATTCGCATATCATTGCCAAATCGACGAAACACAAAGTCGTCCTGCAACGATGAAATCGTGCCGGAAGGATCGAAAAATTCCAGCGCGTCCACTGGGACCAAAACGGGAGGATTAAGAACTGGATTGGCTTGTTCAAAAACGGTATCTCTCCCATCCCCGAGACTCCACACGTAGGTGTCACCACCCTCGCCACCTCGCAAGATGTCGTTCCCACCACCACCACGAAGCGTGTCACTGCCGGCGTTTCCGAAGAGCAAGTTATCGGTTTCATTACCAGTTAACCGATCATTTCCTGACCCGCCACGCGCGTTTTCGATACGGGTTCCATAGGCAATCCGCAAACTTTGCGGCACGCCATTGACCGACGACCAACTTCCTTCGCGGAGATCGATGACTTCGGCAATCGTATGGTTTGCCATGTTGATCGTGTCGCTACCGCCAGCATCCCACAAGGTAGTCTGATCGGCTCGTTCCGCCGGAGCGGCACTTGCCAATACCGGCTGATAGAAGTAGTGATCGTTACCTGTCCGGTAGTTCGTATTCGTTCCATAGAGTCGCTGAAGTTCGACGATATCGTACAACATCAACGTGGAGGGAGACTCCGGATAGGCGTCAAACGGATTGTTGTTGTTGTCCGATTGATAAGACATCACCGTGTTATAGTCAAAATCATTGAAAACCGACAAAACCGGTGACAACTCAAACGGATGTTTGAAGCCAACGGCGTGCCCAATTTCGTGGTAGGCCGTAAATCGCATAGCGCTGCCCATCCCGACATTAGGATTGGTGCTGGGATCAAACCCGGCCAGATTATTAAACCAAACATCGCCTGGTTTCGACGCAAATCCATTGGACGGATTGCCATTGGGCAAATAGGCCCAGGCGCCGACTCCGGTTGGCAAATCTGCGGCACCAAACGTCAGCGCGGCTGTGCCGGCATCAGCAGTCCAAGGAACTTCCACAAAATCAATATTTGCAACGGTTTCGTAATAAGCCAAGACTTCCCGAATCATCTCTCGTTGTTGCGCGTTAAGCGCGTTCGGATTATTGCATTCTTGATCCGGGTTCGGACTAGGTGGGCAAACGTAATAGGTTGGCAATGGAGGATAGGGACCATTGACCCGGTTTCCATCGATGAATGTAAACGGAACAACGGTGACATTGGGAATTGCGTCGACCCATTGAGTTCCCGAAGTCAACGCGTCGCTGCCAATTGGATCCGTGTTGATGTTGATCCGTTCCCATTCCGACCATCCCGTGACGTCATTGGTTGCACGCACCAATATTCCATCCAATACTCGACCAAAATCCGCTTCCGATCCTTGCAACTCCAGTCGTGCAAACTGGGCAGCAGTCAACGAATGCACCACGCCACCCTGCAACTCTTCTCCAAGGTTCCCTGGACCAGGCTGACGTAGGAATAGTCGACCGGAGCGATCGGGGTTACTTGCAAAATTCTCGTCGAACACTTCGTAGCGAGTAAAGGCTGGACCCGCATCGATTTGTTGGATCAATGAACCTGCGGAACGGCCTTCCAACGTGTCGACGGAAATATCGTTATCCAAAACGGATATCACCGGGGTCGGAATCGCCTGAATGTTGGCAGCTTTGATGACGCTAACCAGCGTCCCATCGCTCACAGTCATGCGAATTCGCTCATTGCCCGCCAATGTCGGAACATGATACTGAACCGAGCCGACTTGATTGTAATTGAGATAGATCCAAGTCTGAGCTGGTTGAACCACCCCGTTAACCGTAAAGAAACCGCTGCTTGGATCACTGCCGGTATCAAAGATACCGAATGAAGTCAGCAAATCTCCATCCAGATCTTGTGCCGCAAACAACCCTTCCAATTGCAAAACGGTTCCCAGCCGCGCCTGGACGTTAAACATTGTCAAATCGGGACGGAACACATTTTGCAAAGTTGACAGAGTAAACTTCGAGACACTGCTCCAAACTCCACTGCCGAATCCTTGTACGCTAATTTCTTCCTGTTGGGGACCAAAAGAGCCGCCTCGATATTCCAATTCCGACAGTTCCGATTTAAGTACCGTGAACCACTGCGATGAGGGAACCACGGCGCCTTTGAATATAAAGTGCCCGCCATTACTGTTGGCAAACTGGTCAAAAAACCGAAAACTCGTAACGGTGGAAGAAAAAGAAAGGATCGGAGTCCCACCAGGATTCGTGACGCCAATCGTATTCGCCTTATTGCCGGTTTGGACATTAAGAAAGTGATTGGCCTTAATCGAGGCGTCTACCCCCGTAACAACGGGGCGCGGGATCGTGTCGACAACGACATCCTTGATGTCGCTGAATTCAAAGCCGTCAAAGATCTGGATGCTAACATTTTCGCTTTGCGGTCCCGTCAAGCCACCCACATAATACAACTGACCCATTTGCGAGGCCAACACGCTAAACCAAGTCGCTGAAGGTTTACGTTGACCTTGAAACTCAAAATATCCACCGTCGGCATTCAGCCGTCGATCGACAAACGAAAAAGCAAATGGCGCGTCGCCATCGGGGTCAACAAACGAAAACAAAGTACGGGCAAGTCGTTTTTCCAACGCGACGACTTGGACCGGCGGTGCGGTAATAATCGTTTTGTCGGTTGTGGCCATCTCGAATTGAACTTCTTCGCTCCAGCTGAATCCATCGAAACCTTGCACGCCAATGAGTTCGGTTTGTCGACCAAATTGGCCCCCCCGATATTCCAAGGCAGACAGATCGCCCGCCTCAAGTAGGAAAGTTTGCCCGGACGGTAGACGTTGACCGCGCAACAGAAAATGCCCGCCGTCGACGTTCGAATTGCGATCAATGAACTGGTAACGCAGGATCGGATCATTATCTGCATCAGTAAACGAGAACCGTGTACTGATTTTGATTTTTTCAAAGGGAGCGACCCGTCCATCCGTGGCCGTGAAAACAGGCGTGCTGTTTCCCGTCGTGATCGTCGATGTCGCTACATTGCTCCAAAACAACCCATCGTAAACCTGGACGCTGTAAGTCTCTTGGCTCTTGACGTTGTCGCCTCGGTACTTGACCGACGACAACTGCAATGCCGAGATTTCAATCCAGGTGTTGGTGGCTTGACTGGCTCCATTGATTTGGAATCGACCGCCGAGCACACCGTTATCCCGAAAGCGGTACAACTGAACCTGTGCACCGGGATCCGGGTCGGTGACCGTAAACATATCTCTGAAATCAATTAGCCCATTAATGGCAACCACTTCCGGGAGAACAGATACAAGTGGGGGGGTATCAGGCATTTTTAAGAGTCCGAAAAAGAATGGGGGGCTGGAGGTTGTAAACCTGAACGGTTCGCCACCGGCAGATTTTTTTGGTAGCACAAAAAAATTCGCCAATGGAGTACGAAATAAGCAATTTCTTAGTCTTTTGGAAGCGAAAAACTAGAGACCGTGAGTTCGATTATATTTACGGAAATCTAAAAAACAAATATTTCTTAGAAATTCGGAGATTTTGCCGGTCCACTGGCAGCCGTTGAATTCGTCGCGGCTGGCGCATTTGCACCATCACGCGCCTGCACTAATCCGGCGTCGACCAGTTGTTTGACTAAATTCTCCATCGCGCTGAAACTACGCAAAAACCCATCCGGTGGCATCACAATTCGTTGGGAAAACTCCAATCGAGGCTTGTTTCCTTCCGTATTTTGGGAGCCGACCAAGGTCACAAAATCCATGCGAACCATTCCGCCAGACAAGGTGATTTCCCCAATTCCGTCTGCGAATACATCTCGTGCGTCAGCCATCATTAATTCCTAATTGATAATTGTCGAAAGTTGTTTGAAATGCGATTGCGGGGTCTGGCGAGCCTACGTTTGTCCCGCCGAATACCCTCCCGCGCTCTGTTTAAAGCACCTTTCCTAACAAATTCCGCCAGCAAAAGCCAGACTGCAACCGCAAAAGCAACTTGAATCCTTGTCGAACTCGGTTTTGATTTTGCGATTTGAAGTTTATTTGACCAACCTACGGCTGGGGCGTTACGGAAAAGCCGCGTCAACCCCAACCTAATCGACATTGTAGACGCAACCGCTACAACTCGTTTCAAGGAAAATAATCGCCTCGACAGGCGATCCGAATTCCGCTAAATACCCCGATTCTAGATTCCTAAGATTGATTTCCAACCTCAAGAATCGTCGCCAACAATCGGCGTTTCGACGCTTAAGGAATATTAAGGTTCCCTGCGTTCGACAAAATATTTCCGGGTAATTGAAAAACAGAACCACAATGGTTAATCGCATTACAAATGTTTGGCAAGATTTTCGACAAACGATTGAAGGTTTCAATACTTCCCGGCAACTGGCTGCCGGAGTATCGCTGGGAATGATGGTGGGATTAATGCCCAAAGATTCCCTGCTGACCTATCTCTTGGCATTGGCGGTGATTTTGTCTCCGGCCAATTTGCTGACCGCTGCGTGTTCAGCAGTCTGTTTCCACATCATCGCTCCCTGGTTGACTCCGCTGACCCATGGAATCGGCATCAACGTACTGACGCTGAGTCAGCTGGAGCCAATGTGGGAACGCTTGATTCAACTACCGATCATTCCCTGGACGAGATTCAACAATTCTGTCTTGATGGGGTCCTTGATTTTGGGTTTGCTCGCCGCGTATCCATTGTATTGGTTTAGCGAAAAGTGCTTTGAGACCTATGGCAGGCCGCTGTTTGTGAAGCTGCGAAACTCCGGACCAATTCGTTGGTTGATGGGGCCAGCAAAACCAAATTTGAACGGAGTACAATCATGAATCGTGGGACCTATTTGATTCCGCGACTGGTCATTTTGACTTTGATCGCGATTGCCGTCTGGCTGGGCAAAGACCCGCTGATTCGATTTGCCGTCGTCCATCATATCCAACACTTGACAGGTGCAAAGGCAGAAATTGGACAGCTGAGAGCGACGTTGGGGAGCGGACGACTGTTTCTCAAGGAACTCAAGATCACGGATCCGCGCGATCCGATGACCAACTTTCTGCAAGCCGATCTGGCTCTCTTGAATTTGGATTTCGGCAATCTCTTGCACCAGAATCTGGTGATCGAAGACGGTCAAGTAAACGGCTTGGTATTTCACGCGCCACGCACTGAATCTGGAGCCCTGGTCCCATCTCGATCGACGATCGAAAATCAATCGGTTTCCGTC
>JANNWZ010000005.1:0-7787 GCA_031409295.1 Mariniblastus sp. | reverse complement strand
ACTCATTTTGCGTTTCTCCGTCAGCCTCGCGCATCGGCAGTTTTCATCACCGATGAACCGCGGGTCTGCTTGATAAGTTTTAGATTGAGAAAATAAGATTCAAAAAGGCTTTGAATCTTTTGTAACGGTTGGAAATCCCATTACAACAAAATTAAAGACGAAAAAAAAAATTTATCAAAATTTCGCTCGCGTCTTTTGAGGCGATAAATTCGAAAATTCGCAGTTGCCATCCTTAAAGATTGCTTACCCAATTTCACATTGTCGGCGAATTGCGGCGTTTCATGAATTGATAACGTCCTCTTGTCGATCGGGAGCAGCCACGATTTCCAGCGACTCGTTTTCCGATAGGTGCACTGGCTGTATTACCGAAGTTGGATTTCCAAATTGCGAACTACAGCTGATGCCACGTCTGACGACAAGTTGGCTCTCAGCGAGGTTGCACAACAATTCCGTAAATCCCGCATCGCCCACTTCGACGCAGTTTTGTACGAGACAAATTCTGACGACGTGCCGACACAGGGCGGTTTTTTTTCGGTTCGCTACGATCGACGGTTGCACACTATCGGTTGTCATCGCGATGTTTGATGTGCAAATTTATCGTTCGTTAGGATGAATCGGTATCGGAACAATTGTTCCGGTTTTGGTTGATCATCCAAACCGGCCAATCTAATTCACTTTTGTATAAAAAAGCGGGTAACCCCGGGTAACCTTTTTGGCCTAATTTGGACGAATTCGGACTTACAAAATTTCAATATTCATTGGAAATACGCATTTTTTCAAAACGTCTGGAGCGATCAAGAATATTGTCGGAGGTACCCTCAAGGCCATTTCCCTGGTCAAAAACACGTGGTGGGAGCGATCCTACGAGGCGACGTCGGGGGGCGTTTCGTTGCCGAATCCAGGCAAGCACTTCCGGAAGCAGTTGATTTTGAGGTTGATGCGTGTCAATTAGAATTTTCGGGCGAAAAATTTAGTTTCCTAACCGGCACCCTGTTTGGGGAAAGCGTTGTGGTGGCTCAGAGGTTTGGACTTGGAGCGTTGGCTTGTTCATTTTCAAAGGTACGCTTTTCTTACTGCACCGAGTTGTTAGAAATTGGTCCTGCACAAATCCGGTACAGTACCGTTTTTGCTTTTCTGTACCGCTAAAAAGTCCGTAAATATGCAGTTTTCTGCAACGACTTGCAAACGGTTGAGAACGGTATAGAATCGCCCTATTCTTAAGGAAATTTGCTGAAAATGCGGTGTTTTTTTGATTGGCTCATAACCTCGAGGTCGTAGGTTCAAATCCTGCCCCCGCAACTGAACTAAGGGTAACAAACTTTGTTTGACCCTGTGGTTATACCAGCAGGCCGACGCCTTCAAGCGTCGGCCTGTTCGCGTTTCTACGCCTTATTTTCCCAATGTTTCGCAAAACTCTCACCTCTCCAACTCTCTCCGCCCGAACCATTCTCCGTGGATCGGCGCGAAAACTCTGGGGAGACTTTTCGACCCTTCTTGGGACGACTCTCGGCACTCTCTAAGTCTCGCGACCTGCGGGTTAAAGAAATCTTCGGAAACCCATACCCGGGTCGTTTTCATAAAACTTCGACCACTAGGTTTGGGCCGCCAGCCACGGCATAAGTAACCCAGGGGCGAGCTGGCCGAAGTTAAAAATGCCACCGCCGAGGCTTGGAAAGACGTCCAAAAAGGCGCACAGTCTGCCTGGGAGGACTTGGACAAGGCGATTCGTGACGCTGCCAAAGAATTTTAGAGGCTTCACCGTGCTAGTCTGCTCACAAGGCAGACTAGTAAGGTGCGAGATTCCAACTGAATTAACTTAACTAAGCAATAGTCCCATAAAAACTTCCCTGTTTAGAGTCTTATCATCCCCGCGTAGGCGGGAATCCAGTACTACTCTCGCCTCTCAAACTCTCCCCGCCCTGACCACTTTCTGTTGAACAGCGCGAATACTCGTGGGGTATCGTTCGACCCTTCTTGGGACGACTCTCGGCACTCTCCAACTCTCTCGACCGGCAGTTTATAGAGATCTTTGGAAACCCATGACCCGGGCGATTTTAATAAAACTCGACCGCGAGGTTATGGGCCAAGAGTGACGCGTTGATTTTGGGGGTAAGCCAATGGGCCGTGAGTTCTACGGTTTACCTTCAATTGATGCCTCCGGCGAAGTGCCAGATTCCCGTAGTCGCCAGGCGGCCGAGATCGGATAGACTTCGCGACGGAGTCGATTGATCCCCCCCAGTGGTCGATGATCCTCAATCGTATGCCAGACATTGAAAGCCAGGTTCTGGCAGTCTGACTTGTTTTGTTCTGTATCGATCTCCTGCCTGGGAATCAACAGCAGGGCGACCGTGCGATAAGGCGATTTACTTTCTAGCCATTCGATTGTGGCATCCTCTATGGGCATTGATTCAGCCGACGTTCGTAGTTGGACCTGAAACTCGAATAGCAGTTGTTGCGAACGCAGCGTTTCTTCCAGCATCAGCCGCAAGGCATCCGGTTGGGTTGCCATCCGGGACGCCAAATCCATCCAATGGTTAGGCAGATCCCCAGCTGGCCGTATGCGATACTTCGCGACGTATTTTCCAAAGCGAATCGGTGCCATGCTGTAGTAGGTATTACTGGCAGGATGCGTAGGCAAATGGCTGGCAATCCGAATCGCGGCCACCGCTTCGCGCCAATGCCAGTGCAGCGGATTCCAGTCACCCCCTGTTAAACCTTCCGTCACAATTGCCAGCGGATTGTCATTGGATGAGACAAGAACTTCTTCCAGCCGTAAAAAATCCTTCACGTTCCGCGCGAAGAAAACGGGATGGTTGACCATCACGAAGTCCTGTGTCCGAATATCCTGTTCACCGGAGTCCAGTCGCTCACCATCGACCCCCAATACCTTGATCGCCAAACCGCGACCATCGGGGATCGCGTCGGCCTGTGGCTGGCTGGCGGAATTGGAGAACCGAACCATGGCAGAATACGTGCGTTGGTACTGGAAGATGCCCTGCGCAAGTTCCAGTGGCAGATTGGGGAGGACTCGAAATTCTGCTGAGGCACAACCGTGGGTTTTGACATGGACATCGCTGCGAAACTGCCCGGTTTTCTCGCGGTTCCGCTGGAGCAGTACTTTCAACGCTTTTACCACGCGACGAATGTCGTCAATTTCGCCAGGCGCAATAACTTCGACGCTCGCTGAGAATGGAATGGGGTCGGGGTGATCCATGAGCGTCTCAACTTCCTGAAAACATGTCCTCGAACGGATTGATATAGGTAAACAGTATAGGCGAACAGTGCTTCCGCATGTTCCTGGTGACAACCCTCCGTAGCGTAAAATCTGCCACCGCAAGCTTATGGGCCAAGAGCAACGGCATACATAAACCATGGGCGAGCTGGTGCTTGAGGACGCGTTCGAATACGAAAGCCAAGTCTTCAAAACCCGCACCGCCGCGGCGAATGTAATCACTGGCTCCCACGTCAACGTGTTTCAATTCTTTAAGCTTGGGGGCAAAAAATGAGAAACACCCCGCTAGAAACGGCTCCAAAATTCGCTGTGCGATTTACACGCGAAAATCCTGTGTAAAAGGATTGGAGCTGGAATTCAACTCACATCACGCCGAGCGAAAATCTGCCGAGGCGTTCGGCTCTGTAGAAAAGTAGAGAGAGAATTGCCCTGGTAGCGAGATTCGTTTCGTATCACTCGCGATGAGTGTTACGAGTAAATCACCGAAAGCCGTTTTGTTGACTGCGTGGAGGATCGCGAAAGCGTCTCTTCCGGCGCACCGTCATCTTAACAGCCCCAAGAAATTCACACAGCACCAGCTCTTAGCTTGCCTTGTTCTGAAGAACTTCCTGAAGACAGACTACCGCGGGCTCGTTGAGAGCCTGGCGGACTGCGATTCACTTAGCAAGGCCATCGAATTGGCTTGCATTCCACATGACACCACCTTCCCAAAGGCTGGGCGGCCAACTGCCAAGCCGGCATCCGGCAATTGCCGGAGGTTGATGCAAACCCGATTCGATGAAGAAACCTATCGCCTGCGAACCCAAGTGGAAACGGTCATGTCGACGATCAAGCGACGACAGGGATCGTTTTGCAAAGGAAGAAAGTACTGGAGCAGATGCAAAGAATTGAGCTTGATGGTACTTACTCACAACATCATGATTCTCTTACCGTTATTATGTCTTCTACAGAGCCACAACAAAGCCATTCCCAAAAACATGAGATCGCCATTGAGATCCAATTGGGTTATTTTCAAAGATGTTTGGACAAAGCATGACAATCTTTGATGCGTTTGTGGCTTGGAACAAATGTTCGAACTGTAGCACAAAAATATAGATAATTTCTCGAATTGGAGTCAAAAAAATGGACCCACACTTGCCAATTCGCTCTCAGTCTTGCAAAATGGTACAGCCCTCGGAGAGATGGCTGAGTGGTCGAAAGCGCCTGATTGCTAATTAGGTGAACGGGTCAAACTGTTCCGCAGGTTCGAATCCTGTTCTCTCCGCTCCGGCACGTTGCACTCACCCGCAACGTGCCGTTTTCTTTGGAATTTCCGCAACTCGCGCTCGGCTGCTTCTCACCCTTGCCGCCAGTTTCCGTGGCTTGCTTTGAACCATTCCGCCGCCTCCCGCGGTCGAAGCAGACAAGCCGTCGTCGCCGTTTGCATTTCTCGATCTCCGTATTGTGATTCCAATTCTTGTTTTTCTTCCGTTTACCTATGCCGGATCAGATCGGGATTGTTCGGCAATCACAATCTATTGTTGGAGATTTCATGCCAATGCATGTGCCACTTACCTGTAGAACTACCCGGTCGCGACCAAAACTGACGGAGGTGAGCATCATCTTTCTGAAAAAAAATATTGAGCTTTTGCATGGTTTTGCGATTCCTTGCGATTCGCCAAAGTCGCTTCGGGAGCGCCCAGAAAAGAGGCGTCAATTGCCTAGGCCCGCCTCGTCAGCCAAGAGCAGGGAACTCCCGAGGCAAAAGTTCGCGAAATACGAACGAGCCCCTTGAAAGTTCGTGTTTTGCGAACTAGAATGCCGATAGAAGAAAAATAGGGAGCCAGCGGATGCGTGTGATTTCGATTGCCCGACTCAGGGATTATTGGGGAAACCGTTCGTTTTTAGACTCTGAAGGCCCCCTGAAAGCTTGGCATCAGCACGTCAACAGTCGGTCAGTGACGTGGCAATCGTGGGGAGACGTGAAGGCCGACTACGCTGCAGTCAGCATTGTAGGACGATGTGTGGTTTTCAACAGCGGCGGAAACAAGTACCGATTGATAACCAAAATCCTTTTCGCAAAACAACGTGTCTACATTCTCAAAGTGATGACTCATGCCGAATACGACGAGGACAAGTGGAAAGAAGAATGCCATTGCTTTGAGCCGCCGCCAGTCAAAAGAGTCGGCAGACGTCAGACGGCACCCGTCAAGAAGGCAGGAAAGAATCAAGGGAGAAAGAAAAATGGCAAGTAGCACAAAGTTTGGACTGAGAGCGAAGGATCACGATTCGTATCTGAAGCTGGTGATTTCGTTTCCGCTGAAATCGATTGAATCGGATGAGCATCTTGAGGCAGCTAGCCAAGTCATTGATAACCTTTTGGCTCAAGACCGACTTGATCATGGTGCGGAAATGTACCTTGATGCATTGAGCGATCTCGTTGCCGCTTACGAGGAAAAGAATCATGCGATTCCGCCTGCCTCGGATGCCGAAATGCTCCGCCATTTACTGGAAATGAAGGGCGTCACACAGGCTGACCTAAGCAGAGAAACAAAACTGCCGAAATCCTCTCTCTCTGAGATCCTAGCTGGAAGAAAGCCTTTTAGTCGACAGATGATTCGTACGCTGGCAGACTACTTCCAAGTTGACACGAGTGTCCTTACCGCGAATTTTTAATTGGAAATTACCACGCCGCTGGAACTTAAACGTAAACGCATTTTATTGGACAAGACATTGTTTTGCGAGTTGGAGGTCGGATATACTCCAACTGACATGAGGAAAGGTTCACCTGGTATGGGAGTTGAGATGTATGCAAGCACGTATTTTATTTTAGTGATGGTACTGGCTTTGGTAGCGACCAGTCTCACAGCAAAAATTACTGATGCCCAAGCGCCGAAAGAGCTCACCAACAACATCGGGATGAAGCTGGTGCTGATCCCGAAAGGGACTTTCACGATGGGCTCGCCAGAGAGCGAGCAGGTGGGTGAATTAAGTAGGGAGCTTGACGAGCTTCAGCATGAAGTGACGATCAGCAAGGAATACTACCTTGGCGTTCATGAGGTGACTCAATCGCAATACCAGAAAGTGATGGGTGAGAACCCAAGCCGCTTTCAGGGCTACGAAGTGGGCGAGCGTGATCCTCAAACTGGCCGAGTGGTGAAGGAGATTGATAGTTCGAACCATCCGATAGAGTCGGTCTCCTGGCAAGATGCACTGGAATTCTGCAAGCGACTCTCTGAGCTGCCTGAAGAGAAGAAGGCTGGCCGGGTCTATCGATTGCCCACGGAAGCTGAGTGGGAATACGCCTGTCGGGCAGGTAGCAAGACGGCATTCAGTTTTGGAGTTGCGGTGAAGTCACTAAGTGATCACGCTTGGTATCGTGAAAACAGCAATATACAAACGCATCCCGTCGGCGAAAAGAAACCGAATGCTTGGGGCCTGCACGATATGCACGGGAATGTTGGGGAGTGGTGTTCGGATTGGTATGGCGAGTATCCAATAGGTGCGGCTACCGATCCAGTCGGACCCAGCGAGGGCTCGTGCCGCGTGCACCGTGGCGGAAGTTGGTTCTTTCCTGAGGCCGCGCGTTGCCGGTCGGCTTGCCGGTTTGGGCTTATCAAGCCCGCCCATAACATCGATGACACCGGCTTCCGCATTGCCCTGAGTTCCTCCGGTATCCCCAAGTAGGCTGCGCTCGGCAGCAAGAAAACCTAGGCCAGAAGCGACACAAGACCGCGACGTGCGGCCTCGTGTGCGTGGTGGTGGCGATTGGGGCGGGCGTTCTACTTGCGGCTCGCCAGCGTGAAATGGCCGCGATCCGTTTTGCGGAATCGAGGGTTTGGCTCTGGATGTTTCGCCGGGTCGATTGCAAACGCAGGTGTCGGCGTGGTTTCAATTTCCGACAAGCAGGAATTTCGTCGGGGTGAAGGAAATCATGATTACACGGTCGAGCCCAAACCGAAAACCAAGAGGCAAGAAACGGTGACTCTAAATAGCAAAGCCCACCAGCGGCCGAAGAGTCCCGCGAGTGGGCTGAGTCTGAGCAGTTTTTTCGACTGTCAGTACAATCGATTGAAACTCGAACTTTAACGACCTTCTGGTGGTCCACCGCGCGGTGGTGGCGGCGGCATTTCTTCGGCGAATTTTTTGAGTTCAGCTGCACTCAATTTGCCGTCACCATCGGCATCAAACGACATGGCGTGCTCGATGAAACGTTCCGGCGATGGTGGGCCATCTGGTCCGCCCGGTCCACCTGGGCCACGACCTCCACCCGGTCCGCCCGGGCCACGTTCTCCGCCACCAGGTCCGCCTTGCGCACCGCGATCAGCCGAGCCCACCGCAGTGGCGACTTTGTCCAACTCGGTTTTGTCTAGTGAACCATCTTTGTTGGTGTCGTGGCGTTGCATTACGCTGTGCATACGGCTGGGCAATTCGTCAGTTGTTACCATACCATCTTCGTTTTTGTCAAACGCTAAAATCCGAGTAGCAAAGTCCAATGCCGATTCGCCGCCGCCGCGCTGAATGCCTGGTCCACCCGGTTCTTCACCACCATCTCGAGGAGGACGACCGCCGCGCT
>JANNWZ010000004.1:0-8938 GCA_031409295.1 Mariniblastus sp. | reverse complement strand
TTGACCTTGGCGGTTTCGTAAAATGCGCGCAACAAGGCGGCATCTTCGCTGTACTTTGGGTCCATGGCCCGCAACAAAGTCAGCGCCGAAAATTTTCCGGACTGGTCAATTCGCACGGTCAACGAGTCTTTTTTAGTGGCGTTGATCTCGATCCAGCTGCCCCGTTCGGGAATGACTCGACAACTCGCGAGTTTTCGATCCGACGTCGTATCGGCGTCCATTACGAAATCGATACCGGGACTGCGATGCAATTGGTTAACCACCACGCGTTCGGCACCATTGATGATGAACTCACCGCCGCCGAGCATGATCGGGATGTCGCCGAGAAACACCTCTTCCTCGACCGGTTGCTCTTTTTCCAAACGCAACCAAACTCGAAAAGGTTGGCCATAGGTCAAACGAAGCTGACGACATTCTTCGGGCGTATAGCGTGGTTTTCCCAACTCATACCGAACATAGGAAAGCTGTAACTTTTTATCGTAGCTTTCAATCGGGAAAATTTCCTGCAACACCCCTTCAATGCCATGTTTTTTTCGTTTTTCCTGAGGAATATCGGCCTGCAAAAACGCTTCATAGGATTGTGTTTGGATCTTTGTCAGATCGGGTGGTGATTGGTAATTGCGTCCGCTGCCAAAACGCCGTACATCTTTGGGGGCTAGTCGTCGCTGAACTGGGGTTGCCATTAGCGCAAATTCTCCGGTATCAGATAGGGCAATCGTTAATTGCCAGAAATAGAAACACTGTAAAAACAAACGGTCGGCGCGCAACAATACCGCGGACTAACTCTGGATCGAAAAACTTTTCCAGAAGCGCGGTTTGAAAGCATACAGGTTCCCGTGGGTGTCCTTCTGGCTGGCCAGCCAGAAGGACGTTGAAACAAACAACTCGTGAGAATGACAGCAAACGCGTTCCTCCTGAACCGCAGTACGCCGATTTGGGTTAATCAACAAAACGAAGCCATTCAAATTCGCTTTGCCGAGTACTGTCGTACTCCTTCCTGCCTTAATCCTTCCACAAATCTGGCTGGAACGCCAAACAACCATCACGATTATTGTGACGGTTGTAGGGCAGCTCCACTGAAGTTTGTTCGAATCAAGTCCAGCAAGTCCATCGAAGTTTCTAACTTCGACAACAAAAGTTACTTCAGTTCGACGCTACCACCGGCAGCTTCAACTTCAGCTTTGATTTTGTCGGCATCTTCTTTCGAAACGCCTTCTTTCAAAGTAGCTGGGCAGCCTTCAACCATTTTCTTGGCGTCCATCAGTGATGCACCCGTGATGGTTTTGACAACCTTGACCACATCCAATTTCTTGTCGCCGAAACCGGTCAACACGACTTTGAATTCGGTTTGGACGGCGGCGGCAGCGGCACCATCACCGGCCGGCGCAGCCATCATTACGGCGCCACCCGAGGCGGCTTTGATGCCGTGTTCTTGCTCAAGGTAATCGCTTACTTCTTTGGCTTGTTTGAGTGTCAAGCCTGCGATTTGATCGCCAAGTTTTTTGGCGTCGGCGGAAAATTCTACGGTTGCTGTTTCGGACATCGAAGTCACCCTTTCTGACAGTTCTCAACGGAACATTCCAGGCTGCGGAACCTGAACTGAACCATTTATCAAACTCAATTTCTAAATTTCAAACTAAACCTAAAATTGGCAATCGCCACGAATTACAATTGCCAAAAATTTACAATTGCATTAATCCGATTCTTGACTCCGCGAAATCAACAACCGAATCCAACCACAAACCGGGACTGAAATCAGACCCGTCCGTGATTAACTTATTCCTCTTTTTCACTAATCTGCTTGATCTGGCTGGCCAAAGCACCACCGGGACCAAGCAACTGGGCAGCAAGGTTTGCTCCTGGACCGAGCATTTGACCGGCCAATATACTGAGTTGCTCTTCACGGGAAGGCCATTTGCTGATTTCCAGCACTCGCGCGGCAGACAGTTGTTCACCGTCCATAGCGCCGCCCAAGGCTTGAAACTTTTCAAACACCGAAGTGTCTTTATCCAGCTGAGCGACTTCCTTGACCAGCGAAACGAAATCTTCGGCGCCCCAGAGAATTGCGGCAGTGCCAGCCACACCTTCAAACGCGGGTGCCAAAGAATTACCTTCGGTTGCCCGGCGGGCCAAACTGTTTTTGATCACCATCAGGCTGATATTTTTTTCACGCAAACGCTTACGCAGGCTGGACGTCGACGCGGCGTTCATACCAATCACATTGGCAAGTACACAATCCGCAACGCCATTCAATCGCTTCGACAAATCTTTGGTCAACAGCTCTTTAACAAATTTACTCATTTTTCAACTTCTTTTGGCAATTGCACGGAAGGACAGGGTCCGGTTTTTTGCGAGGTAAGATAACTGCGAATGTTTTAGCGAATCGAGACTTTGTTTTTCTATTTAGGAATCTGTTCTTTGATTCGCCGTCGAGCCAATCAAAGCGAGTTACAGCCGACTGCTACGCGCCCAAGGTTACGACACCTGGGCCCATCGTAGTTGCCAGCGAAATGTTTCGAATATAAATACCTTTGATCGCGTGCGGCTTCAACGATTCGATATATTTCATGAAAGCTTTGGTGTTGTCGATCAGTTGTTCCGGAGTGAAACTCAACTTGCCAAGTACCGCATGTACATTGCCACCCGAATCATTGCGAAACTCGACTTTGCCGGCTTTGTATTCGCGCACTGCCGTTGCCACGTCGGGCGTCACCGTGCCAGCGCGAGGCGAAGGCATCAAACCTCGGGGACCAAGCACGCGTCCCAGGGGACCAACCACACCCATCATATCGGGCGATGCAATACAGACATCAAAATCCATCCAGCCATCGGTAATTCGTTTCGCCAAATCGGCTTGGCCAACCGCGTCAGCACCAGCCGCCAGGGCTGCCTGGGCCAGGGCGTCTTTGGCGAATACAACGACTCGCTGAGTCTTGCCGATGCCATGGGGCAACACCAACGACCCGCGTACCAATTGATCGGCCTGTTTCGCATCAATCCCCAGCCGCACATGAATTTCGACCGTCTGATCAAACTTCGTTCCGCCAAATCCTTTCAAGACATTGACGGCTGTGCCCAAATCCACGGCCGTAGCAGGGACTTTGGCCACGAGTGCTTTGTATCGTTTGGATCGTTTCATGTTGAGCTCTAGCTTAATTTCTAATCGAATCGTTGGTTGATCTGGTTCTGTTCAGCAATCTATCTGGTGTTCTATCGTGCGCTGTAAAAAACTGGTAAATCATTTCCAGTTTGTCGCTGGCAAAAATTCAGTCCTTAGAATTCCGCCATCAACGCTGTTCGAAATTCTACTCGGCGATTTCGATTCCCATGCTTCGGGCGGTACCTTCAATCATCCGATGTGCATGTTCCATATCACGGGCATTCAGAACATCCATTTTCTTTTGGCAAATATCCTCGATTTGCTGTCGAGTGACGGTGCCAACTTTCGTACGGTTTGGAACGCCCGAGCCGCTTTTGATGCCCGCTGCCATTTTCAACAATGCCGCCGCCGGCGGACTTTTGGTGATAAAATCAAACGAACGATCGTTGTAAACCGTGACGACGACAGGAATCGGGATTCCGTTAAACTCTTTGGTTCGATCATTGAATTGTTGAACGAACTGTCCCAAGTTGATTCCGAACTTACCCAGCGACGTACCAACAGGAGGAGCCGGCGTTGCGGCACCACCAGGAACTTGAAATTTCGCTTGACCGGTCGCTTGTTTTGCCATGGTTGTTTTCCGAAAACTGGATACTCGTTTCTATACGAATAATCCGGACGTACCTAAATTTGTTTTGTTTTTGTAAGTTTTGTTCAGCCGAAGCTGAAATTAATAATAAACGTAATGTAGCGAATAGGGGTGCCAATTAGCCAGAGCTAAACTTTCTCGACATGCCAATGATCCAATTCAACGGGGTTCGGGCGACCAAAAATGTTGATTAACACCGTAATTCTGCCGTTTCTTTCATCGACGTTGGAGACTTCCCCTTCGTAATTTTGAAAATAACCTTCCTTCACCCGCACACGATCGTCGACTTTAAACGGAATCGCGGTCTTAATGGTCTCTTCCCCGGACTCGACTTTGGCCGGTCGAGCCGCCGCAATGATTCTGGCGATTTCTTCCGGAGTTAGAGGAACTGGCCGGCCCGCTGCACCGGTGAAATCACCGATCCCATCAGTTTCCCGTACTAGAAACCAAGAGTCATCGTTGACCTTCATTTTCACGACAATGTAACCGGGGTACAACTTGCGTTTCACGACCCGCTGCTTCCCGGCTTTCGTAAACTCTCGCACGTCTTCGGTGGGTACTAACACGTCCCCGAAAAATGCATCCATTCCAGCAATTTTGACTTGTCGTTTCAAGTTGTCGCAAATGGAGTTCTCGCGATTGACTTGGACTTTGAGGATGTACCACTCCATCCCCTGGCCATCATTCAGCACGACCACACTTTTCTCATCCACAAACTCTTCGATCGGCGAGACGTTCACTTCGTCATCCCCCAGATCCTCTTCGTCATCATCGGTGACCATTTCGTCATCGCGAAAGCCAAATTTGTTTAGCGATTCCTCGACCATTGGCTCGGGGACCCGTTCAACCTTTTCGGCGAGAACCGGCTTGGAAGGTTCCGACGACAGTGTTGACGATACCTCGATGGAGGAATCTTCAGCCGGATCACTCGGTTTTAGATTTTCGTCTGCCATTACCAATCAAACCTTAAACACTTTCCAAAACATCGACAGTTACACCAGACCAAACCAACCCAGAATGATTTCCATCAATGGCTTGCCATCGGTGTATCGAATACCGACTGCTTCGAAAATTGCAGTCCAAAGCGCGTCAAACAAAAACAGAAACGCCGCCATAGCGAAAATAACAAACATCACGACCAACGATGCATTCCACAATTCACGCCGCGTTGGCCACGAAACCTTATTCATCTCAGCTTCAACTGCGATCAAAAAGTCGGCAAACAGGGAATAGTTGACCATCCGAAAAGCAAACCAAACCCCCACGGCGGCCAAACCGATCATTACGAAATACCGACCTCCACCCAATCCACCCATAACTCCAGATCGCAGAATCTCCCACGCGGCCAAAACGGCCAACAAAGATCCAATCGCAAAAGAAACTTGTCGAACAACTCTCCCTTGGTTGGGTTTATAAAAGCCGAATTGAAATAGCTCGGCCCAAAACCCACCACGGGCAGGTTCCTGATTTTGCTTTGCCATCGAACTCATATCCAACCTCGCCTGAAGTACTTTACGAACGTTCCATTATTTGACACCGAATCCATGTTGTCATCGCAAATCAAATTTCCTCGTGATTTGCCAAACTTAACACTCTCTGATTGAAACCGTTGTCAGGCAACGACAACCATACCGGTTATCATTCCCGCACTCAAAATGGCAGGGGCGGAGGGACTCGAACCCGCAACCGCTGGTTTTGGAAACCAGTGCTCTACCAATTGAGCTACACCCCTCCAATTGAAGTACACGGATCCAACTTTTGCGACTACCACCCAAACCCGAGGAAATCATCCCGATCATAAATCACCGATGG
The DNA here is from genome assembly GCA_031409295.1 of Mariniblastus sp. GTDB lineage: Bacteria > Planctomycetota > Planctomycetia > Pirellulales > Pirellulaceae > Mariniblastus. The sequence goes on along the minus strand of JANNWZ010000004.1, from coordinate 3,377 downwards.
GCGCCGCGCGAAACTCGCACAACGCCGTTCAGTCTATTACGCTACGTGACGCTACCAATCCGACAGCGAAAAACCAACATTGCCGAATTTTAGTTCAGAATCTTGGTAACCACTCCGGAACCAACGGTACGGCCACCTTCGCGAATTGCGAATCGAACACCGTCATCCATCGCGATTGGTTTCTGCAGTTCGACTGACAGTCGAACGTTATCTCCAGGCATGCACATTTCGGCTTCGACCAAATTGGCGGTACCGGTTACGTCCGTTGTGCGGAAGTAAAACTGAGGTCGATAGCCGCTGAAAAACGGAGTATGGCGACCACCTTCATCTTTGCTCAAGCAATAGATTTCAGCTTCGAACTTATCATGGGGCGTAATCGAACCCGGCTTGGCCAACACTTGACCGCGCTGGATATCCTCGCGACGCACGCCTCGCAGCAATGCGCCGATGTTATCGCCAGCACGACCTTCATCGAGAATTTTGCGGAACATTTCCACACCGGTGCAGATTGTTTTGCGAGGGGCTGTTTCGAATCCGATGATGGAAACTTCGTCGCCTGTTCGCAACACGCCCCGTTCAATACGACCCGTGGCAACGGTACCGCGACCTTCAATCGAGAACACGTCTTCAATCGCCATTAAGAACGGACGATCTTCTTCACGTTTTGGTTCAGGGATATAGCTATCGATGGCATCCATCAAGTCGCTGATGCACTTGCTGGCCACCGGATCACTGGGGTTGTTGTAAGCCGGCAATGAGCTGCCGCGAATGATTGGCACATTGTCGCCATCGAAATCGTATTTGCTGAGCAAATCACGAATTTCCATTTCGACCAATTCCAACAATTCTTCGTCGTCCACTAGATCGCATTTATTCAAGAACACCACCAACTGCGGAACATCCACCTGACGAGCCAACAAAACGTGCTCTTTGGTTTGTGGCATCGGACCATCAGCCGCCGAAACGACCAAAATCGCTCCGTCCATCTGAGCCGCACCGGTAATCATGTTCTTAATAAAGTCGGCGTGTCCAGGACAGTCGATATGCGCGTAATGGCGATTCGCTGTCTCGTATTCAACGTGCGCCACCGAAATGGTCACTGTTTTGGTCGCATCGCGAACCGTACCCCCTTTGGCGATTTCGGCATAGCCTTTCGCTTTGGCCAATCCCTTGGCAGCCTGAACTGCGAGGATTGCTCCGGTGGTTGTGGTTTTACCATGGTCGATGTGTCCAATGGTCCCAACGTTTACGTGCGGCTTTGTCCGCTTAAATTCTTCCTTGGCCATGCCTGTTATTACCTACTTTTTTCTACTCAATTTAACCAAGATAAAAAAACGACCCGAAGGCCGAACTAAAAATCAGAGCGGCTGGTGGGATTTGAACCCACGACCTCGTCCTTACCAAGGACGCGCTCTACCACTGAGCTACAGCAGCAATAAGCTTGCAGCAATCCACGACCGAACTCAAACATCCAAAACCAGCCACCACCAAAACGATACTCGACTCGAACTCACAACCACTCTCGCCGAACTTTTTTTCCGAACAAAATGAGCGGGTGAAGGGAATCGAACCCTCACAACCAGCTTGGAAGGCTGGGGCTCTGCCATTGAGCTACACCCGCTAACCGCATTTGCAAGCTACCAATCTTTCATTGTGTTTGTCAAAAATCAGACCAAAAACAACGATCGAACGAACGGCTCAATCAACTAACGGCAACTTGAGTCATCAACACGCCGCATAAGTCTATCAAATTCACAAAAAACCCCAATGGTTCACCCAGAAAAAAACTTGCAATATCGAACAGAATTATTGAGCCATGATCAAACAGGCTCAAACTATGCCGAATATGACAAAAAATTAGTTTCCGAATACCCTAAAAATAATGGGGGGTGCAGGATTCGAACCTGCGAAGGCAGAGCCAACAGATTTACAGTCTGTCCCCTTTGACCGCTCAGGAAACCCCCCGAAAACACACGGTGAAACACTTTAATCACACGAATATCGCCATTTTTGCGGTCAACAAAAATGAAACTGAACTTCAAAAACGCAATTTCGCCAGTTTTTACAAAAAAGCCAGCGGAGGGGCTCGAACCCACGACCTGCGGTTTACAAAACCGCTGCTCTCCCAACTGAGCTACGCTGGCGAAGTTTTGGAAAACCGGTAAATATAGCCAAATCCACCTACCCCGCAATACGAAATGAGAGAAATTCCCTGCGCTGGTTCATTTAACTGTGATCCAATTGTTTTTGAAGTCTCTTGCCGCCTAGGTTGCCATTGAAATTGGCTCGTCAGGCAAAACAGTCCTGGACCGCTTGAAAGGGGGCTTGCCTTGGTCTGGTTGCCTCGGTCCGGCTCTGCTTCCGACGCGTACCCAATACGTCTACGACTCGGTGATTTCTGATAATGTTGGACTTGATAGTACCGCTGGCTTGACGATCACCCGCTTGGGTGGCGCGACGGCTGCGATCTCGATTCAGGCAGCCAAGACTAAATTGGCGGACACGATTGCCAATGGGGGAGCCGGAACCGTTTTCGGAGTGGTCAAAGGGGTATCGGGCAAAGCCACCGTCGTGATCGCCCCCGATGAGAAAACAATGCAAGTCTCGATTACCGATGCCACGGGTCGGGGTGTGATGAACGCCACGATGACCGGCCCGGCAGCCACGACACCCAATACCTTGATCAACTGGACCTGCACTCTGGCCGATCAAATCGATACCACGACGACTTCAATCGCAGCCTTGAAAACAACGTCGATTGATCCGGCTGGCAAGTTGACCTCGGCGATCACGGATGGCTTCGGTCGGACAGTCGCCTCAATCGATCAACTGGGGAACATCACCCAGCAATCGTACGATTCGGGTGGGAACCTGTTGAAGTCCACCGATGCACTCACTCGGGAGACGAACTTTGTCTATGACGGACTAGGTCGGCAGACAACCGTCACTGCGCCGCTGTCCAATGTTCGGACGACGGTTTATTCGCCAGCCAACGGGCTGGTCACTTCGCGGACCGATGCCAAGGGAGTTTCGACCAGCTACGGTTACGATCTGCTCAGCCGCGTGCTGACCACCACGGATCGGACCGGGAAACTGACGACGAATACTTATAATACGGCGGGTCAATTGGCTTCGATTACCGATGCCCAGGCCAAGGTCACGACTTATGTTTACAACCTGCTCGGTCAGCGGACCAGTACCACGTTGCCCGACAACACCGCCAAAGCGATGACGTATGACCCAGCGGGACGATTGAAGAAAACGACTTCGGCTTCCGGGAAATCGCAGACCAATGTCTACGAATTCTCCGGAGTCCTCGACAAAATCGAGTTCCGTAACGCGGCCAATACGCTGGTCGGGACGGATGATTACACCTA
>JANNWZ010000003.1:0-55314 GCA_031409295.1 Mariniblastus sp. | reverse complement strand
CCTGTTGGGGGAATTTGATATGGGATTGGCTTACCGATTCTCGCAAACGGCCCGCGCTACCTTTGGTTACCGTGTGTTGGGCGTGAACGGACTGGCTTTGGCACCGTCGCAAATTCCACGCAACTTTGCCAATGATGCCGACATCAACAACATCAATTCGAACAACAGTTTGATACTTGGTGGTGGTTACGCAGGTTTGGAATTTTGCTACTAGTGGGTTGTGGCAGATTTCGGATTAGCCGGAACGCGCTAGCGTCCGGTTACTCTGGAAAAAACCGGGGGCTAGCGCCCGGCGGCTGATTTCGCCAACCCAAAATTTATGGTGTAACAGCGACTGACAGCGAAAAAGAAAACCGTGTGATTGATTTGACAATCGTCAATCCCGCGAAAAAATAGAAAAACGCCGTGACCGCAAGGTGACGGCGTTTTTTTTGGATCCAGATCCATTCTCATTACGATGGCGTCGGCCACACTCTAACGATTCAACGCTGCGTTAAGTCTTGGCAGGAGTAATGGTACAAATCATTCGCCGGGATTGCTGCGAAGGTCGGCTTTCGACTTTGCCGTGTTCGGCGAGCAGTTCAATGATGTGATCCATCACGCGCCGCCCCTCATCGATGTGCGCGTTCTCGCGACCACGAAACAGCACGGTGACTTGAACTTTGTCGTTGTGTTCGAGGAACCCAATCGCCTGTTTGACTTTGAAACCGATATCGTGATCGCCGGTCTTGGGGCGGAGACGAATTTCTTTCAGTTTGGTTTGGTGCTGTTTACTTTTGGTTTGGCGTTTGGCTTTGTCGTATTTGAATTTACCGAAGTCCATGATGCGGCAAACAGGCGGCTTTGCATCACCGGCGACTTCAACGAGGTCCAGCCCGGCCTCGCGGGCTTTGTCCAAAGCTTGTTGAGTCGGAATGACGCCCAACTGGGTGCCGTCGGCGTCAATGACTCGAATGGGGGTAATTCTGATTTGCTCGTTGATTCGATTCGATTTGTCGATGGGTGATTCCTTTTTGAGAGAATGAAACGGGTCGCTGAATTTAGTTGGCGCTGGTCGAAGGTGGAAGACACGATTCGGCGACCCCAAAGTTAACGAAATTATGAGCAAATCTCGATTTTCGTCAACTGAATCGTGTGGGAAAAAAACCGGAAAAAATTTCTTCGCCGGCTATCGCACGGTCTTTTGGGCGACTTCGTGAGTAAATTTGGCAATTGCCCCCGCGATGGGTAGCGCTCCGACGTCACCGTCGTGCAAATCGCGGATGGAAACGGTTCCATTTTCCGCGTCTTTGGGCCCGACGATCAACATATACGGGATCTTTTCGAGCTGACCATCGCGAATCTTGGCACCTAATTTTTCGCTGCGGTAATCCGCTTTGACCCGTAGCCCCGCCGCTTTCAACTGTTTTTCCACGCTGCGACCATATTCCTCTGATTTCTCACTGACGGTTAATATGCGGATCTGTTCCGGTGCCAGCCACATGGGAAACGCACCGGCAAAATGTTCAATCAACAATCCGATAAAACGCTCCATGCTGCCAAACGGAGCGCGGTGAATCATGATTGGCCGATGGGGGGTGTTGTCAGCGCCCACATATTCCAGATTAAATCGAATTGGCAAATTGTAATCGACTTGTACTGTTCCAGTCTGCCACTTTCTCCCAATGCAGTCGCGCACCACAAAGTCGATTTTTGGCCCGTAGAAGGCTGCCTCGCCTGGGTCTTCCGAGAACGGCTTGCCCAGCGACGCAGCTGCTTTCCGACATGCCTCCTCGGCCAAGTCCCAATGTTTGGGATCGCCCACGTACTTGGCATTGTCCGGATCTCGCAACCCGACTCGGACCGAATAATCGTTCATCCCCATGGCTTCAAACACGATCTTGACCAGCTCCAGACAGCCCGCCAGCTCCGCATCCAATTGATCCTGAGTGACAAACAAGTGCGCGTCGTCCTGAGTGAAGCCGCGAACGCGAGTCATGCCGCCAATCTCGCCCGACTGCTCCCACCGATAAACGGTTCCAAACTCGGACAACCGAATCGGAAGATCACGATAGCTGCGTTGTTCCGAGGCAAAAATGCGAATGTGATGCGGACAGTTCATGGGTTTGAGCAAATACCCATCGATCTCGCCGGCATTCATCAAGTTCGCCAATTGCGCGCAAGTGCAACCTTCGGTGGCTAAGTGGGTCAGTTGATCGCGCAGGATCAGCGGAGGGTATTGGCTGTCTTGATAGTAGGGAAAATGGCCACTGGTTTTATACAGCTCCAAGCGACCAATATGCGGCGTGAATACCTGGTCATACCCCTGCCGAATCAGGTGTCCCAAAATAAAATCCTGTAACGTCTGACGAATGAAAGCCCCTTTCGGTGTCCACAACACCAAACCCTGTCCCACCATGTCATCGATGTGAAACAGACTCAGGCGTTTTCCCAATACCCGGTGATCACGCTTTTTGGACTCTTCGATAACTTCCAAATGTGCCGCCAATTCTTCCGTCGTGAAAAATGCGGTCGCGTACAATCGCTGTAACTGCGGGTTGTTCTGATCCCCTTTCCAATAAGCACCTGCGATCGATAGCAGTTTGAACGCACCAATCGACCGTGGGGACGGGACGTGGGGGCCACGACAAAGATCAATAAACTCGCCCTGCTGATAAAATGATAACGTCGCGTCGGCCGCCAGTCCGGTTTGAATGTGCTCGACTTTGAAATGCTGTTTCAAATCCTGGCAAACTTGTAGGGCTGCGGCGCGCGGTTGCTCAAGTCGTTCGAACGGCTCGTCCAGTTCGATGATCTTCTGCATTTCCGCTTCGATCGCCGGAAAGTCATCTTCCGTAAGCGGTGTTTCACATTCGAAATCGTAATAGAATCCGCCATCGATGGTCGGTCCAAATGCCAATTGGACACCCTTTTTTAACCGCATCACAGCCCGGGCCATGACGTGCGCACAGCTGTGCCGCATCGTATCTAGCGCGTCGGTACCCTTGTTGGTAATGATTTTCAGATTGACCGGTTGACCGGTCGGCAAGAGATAATCCAGCTTCACTGGTTGCAGATTGATCTCGCCCCACAGCGCGTCTTTGGCTAGACGGGAGCCGATACTCTTGGCCACATCGGCGACAGAGACTGGTTTATCGAATTTTTTTACACTGCCATCGGGAAGAGTAACGCTGGTCATGGAATCAAACATTCTAAAAAGTGACGCCCTCCGCGAACACAAATGCGGCCGGGGCAATTCACCAGTATAAATGTTGGGAACCATTCGCGAAACATCGGTTTCCCAAGCCGCAATTGCCTATTGCCAACCTCCAATCTGAAAGGCAACGTTAGAATCTACCGACTGTTTAGAAAAATCCTATTTTGGAGCCATCCCATTGCTTCCAGCGGGCGATCGTGCGCGTGACAGCGCGCGCTGCACGGTCGGCAACTCGGGAGATGCACGTAGCCATGTCCGCATCTTTGTCGGAAATCACAACGGTCCTGCCCTGATTCAGGCGGACAGTGACCCGGCAATACTTGTCAACACCTCCTCGCGGGCCATTCTGGTCCGACACAACCAGGTCAATCTGAGAAACTTGCTTTGCAATTCGGGACAAAGCAAAATCGAATCGGCGTTCGGCCAGGTGCCGCAATTCCCGGCTTAACAAGTTGCGACGATCGAAGATGGTCAGGGACATGCGAAGCCTTTTTTTTCTATTGACAAGCGTGGATTTTAGGCGGACTCATTTGAACTCTATGTCAATAACTTCCAGCCGGCGCGATCCATTTGAATAAATTTGAAATTTTTGTTCCGACGCCGCCGGACCCTGCGATCACGATTTTTGCGTAATATTACCAACCGAAATGACCTGTACTTTGCCAAACGACCTGATTGGAATCACGACGGCTTCAAGTCGCAAAAAATCCGGGAAAATAATCCTGAATTCCTCGAAAAAATCCATCTTAACCCAAACTTTTCACCGTCAAGAATTGTCACTCAAACGCCGATACCCAAGCTGAACCCGATCTACTATAATCGTGCTCAACCTAGTCCGGACGGTTAGCTCAGTTGGCTAGAGCGCCACGTTGACATCGTGGAGGTCGCTGGTTCAAGTCCAGTACCGTCCATTATTTGAGTATTTGATGAGTTTTTTGGTTCGTATGGTTCGCCAGATTTTTTCTGGCGAACCATTTTTTTCGGACTTTTTGAGCGGTTCGTCAGATTGGTTCGGGCCGTTCGTACGGTTCGTCTGATCGGCCCGCACAAAAAGCGCACATGGCTAAAAAGCTTGTGCGCGCTGGCTAACCAGTTTGGCCGTAGTAGCTCTTTGACAACCATTTTCGCCCGTTTATCAAGGTCCGACTGCTTTTCAGGGTCCGGCTGTTTTTTGAGGTCAGGCTGTTTCTTGAGGTCGGGCTTTGAGGATCGCGGCCTGATAGTCAGAATCGCTGAGACTTTGGTAGTGCTGACGACTGATTGAGATCGTGTGACCCAGCCAATTGGTTACCAGCCGTTCATCGAATCCAGCCGCTAATAGGTCATTTTCGCAGCTGGCTCGCAAATTTTGGCGCAGTCGCTTCCAGGGTTCAAACTCGGTGCGTCGAATGGCGTCCATCATATGGTTGTACTGGTTGGCGATCGAGGTATGCCGAGTTCGATCACTGAGGACAAATCGATTCCAATTCACGTTCTGTTGATGCAGCAGCAGTTCGGATCGAATTGGATCGAACAAAGGCATGATGCGAAATTTCCGTTTCTTTGAATCGAAAATTTGAAGCCTGCCTCGCTCGAAGTCGATATGGGATGGCTTTAACGTGAGCAACTCCGATGGCAATCGCAGGCCGGCAAATCTCCCCATGGCAAAGGCCAGCCGCGTGTCTGGAGTCGGCTTTGATTTAAAAAAACTTGGCCACAGACACTCCGGTGCGTGGCTTGGTTATGCTGCCCGCTGGCTCATTTCGCAGACCATTCATCGAGGGCAGATTTGAATGTGTCAAACTGTCCCTGTTTATATAACACGAAACGCACTCGTTCGATGCCAGAGTATGAAGCGAGAAACGAACACACTGAATCGATCGCAATTAACGCGGCATCTGCAATTGGAAATCGATAAGCACCAGTTGAAATGGCCGGAAAGGCAATTGTTTTGCAGCTATGTGCGATTGCCGCACGCAATGCGAGTACGTGGAGTTGACGCAACTGTTCGTGGGCCTTTTCAGCATACTTTTCGTTGTAAAACGGCCCTACGTAAGATGCCATTCGGGCCACACCAAGACATTTTTCGTCAAAGCATTTTTCGATTCGTCTCGGCTTTCGGCGAAAACGCAGTCACTAAACCGCTTACATGCAACGACTATTTGTATTTGCAGTTGTCTGGCCCCGGCTCGTTTTTCTCTGGCCCCGGCTCGTTTTTCTGGAATTATTAAATTCCAAAAGCGAGCTCACTCCCTCGGGTGGTTTACGCCAACCAATCAGTCTCAGGCGGCACTGGATCGTTGATCGATGGTGGCTTAGGGTCATCGATCTGCGGCGGTGGAGTCGGCGCAGTGGGCATGTCAGGACCTGGGTCGTCGGGGAGCGGAATGACTGGTGGATCAATCATCGCATAGGATGATGGGGCAAAGAAAATATTATTTGTTGAAGTTACAGTTTGGTTCATGGAAAATTCCCTTGGCGAAATACGACTTTATTGGTTTTGAAATGCTTTCCATTCGATGGTTTGCCTTGGAACCAGACGGTTTAAATCATCACGATCACTGCTTCTCACTTGGATCTCTTCAAGTTCGAGAGAATAAATAGTTGATCCGCGTATTCGGCAACCACCTTGCGCAGTCCTTCTTCCTGACGCGCAAGTGAACGATCCGCGGCAGAATGTATTCGCTTTTCGGCGTAGGACTTCGTCAACCAATTCACTTGCTGTCGATAAGTCAGACTCAAGGTCGCATCAATTTGCGTGTTGGCTGCTTCGTCCGGAATAATCGTCAATGAAGATTGATAGTTACGAATCGGCCCACTTGGCTCGGTCAAATGGTTCTTGATTTCCAGTAGCTCGGGTTGGATTTGCAAATCCTGTTTAAGATTAAGCTCGTGATTGCCCACCAAAGGATCGGTCGTTTGGACGGTCAGCACTCCCCTCCCACTGATATCCCAGTCTCGCTTTCGCAATGGCTGATCCGCTTCTAAATCCAATTCTGACCAGTCTTGATTCACGAACTCCGCGTCTGACAACGCGATCATTTTCTTACCCGCGTCCGTCCGCACCAAAATTTTTCGAACTTTGGTCATCGGTATATCAATCGTAAAATTATTGGTGCCGGAGGAAGTGATTTCCAAAACTTCTCTGGTGGCAAATAGCGACCCAATAAAAAGCATCGCGGCGATTAAGACCATCGCGAGGGTCAGGACGATCCAGTTTTTCATACAATTGACTAAAGGGTTTAGAGACGATCACAAGTCTCGCTGAGTTCCGTTTCAAATGTGCTACCAACGAGTTAACCGTGTTTAGACGGCTCGGTTGTTGACACGCAGCACGCTGGCGATGGCGCTAATCGCGAACAGCACGATGAAAACGTAAAACAACATTTGTGCGACACCGGCGAAGCTGGCAGCGACGCCACCGAATCCGAAGACGGCGAAAACCAGCGAGATGATCAGTAGTGTGATGGCGAGTCGTAACATGTTCGCGTTCCAATGAGTTGCCTGTTTGTCGAAGTCAATACATGCTGACTTCATTTCACTTTGTTGAGTGTGATTGCATACGACGTGCCATAGTCTTCATTTCAATTGGGAATTGTTGCTAACGCATTTTTTTATTGACCAATTGAAAGCATTGCCCGCCCCGTTTTCAAAATCACCTGCCAAGACAGTATCGTTTGGTCGCCATTCAATCAGCTGGAACGCAAAGCAACCAGCATTTCTGGTTCGCACATGCGGCGTCACCATTCTGGGAACTTGATTGAAGAACGGAGACTCTTTCCCGCTCGAGTCCGATGATACATTCTGCGCTCGGGATGATACATTCTGCGCTCGGCAATCCGACGAAGGCGTGTGCCATGCCACGGTTTTTGCGTGACCGTTACAAATTACTACTCGTAACGATTTTTTTGGGGAGAATTTAGGTAAAAAACGAAATCGAAAGCGATGTTCAGCATTTGAACGAAGATACCATCAACGGTCTGCAAAACTTGATTCGTGGGTTGCACGACAGTATTAGCTATTTGCATGACGCTGCCGACTCAATCCAGGACGATGAATTGGTGGCCAATACACTGCGTGTCGTTGCCAATAACCGCCAAGAAATCTGTGATGCCATCGGCGGGTTTGTCACGTTGTCCGACGAGAGTCCCAAAGACGAAGGAACTTTTTTAGGTTCGCTTCGTACAGTTTGGACGTCGTTCCGCGCGGGCCTGAATGCTGGCGATTCAGCCGTTGTGCTAATCGAAGCTGAACGGGCGGAAGACGTGATTCTAAGTAAATTCAAGGACATCCTGCCAAAGATCGCCGGAAATCCGGTGAATAATACTCTGCTCGAGTATTACGAAGATGTGAAGTGCGGGCACGATCAAATCCGCGGGTTTCGAGACGCTTATCAGTCTGCATAAATCGCCGCAGGAATTCAGCCGTAGTTCAGGCCTTCAGCGCGGCGACGTTGCTGATTGGAACAATCATGCATCGTTCCTTTCGGTTCGATCGTACGAATGCATCAATGCTTCCGTCTGACTTTCTGCGAACAATGGAATAATAGAGCACCCTTCGCCGTTAATGAACGATCATGGAACAATCATTGGGCAATCGCTGACGGAAATCAGGCGGCTTCGTTTGACACCAAATCCATCAACTGCTGACGTCGAGCCTGGCCTACTTTTCGGCGGGTCGCACGTTCTTCTTCGCTCCAATGACTTCGAATTTCAGCGACTCGTGACAGGATTTTTTCAAGTTCCAAATTGATGTCGTCACGTTGGAAATGGGATGGCAAGTACTTGGAGGATGTGGTCATTTTTGTGATCGTTGTGGACATCGTAATGTTCCTTCATTAGGAAGTTTGGTTGAACGGGAAAGGTTGATAATTCCAATTATGCAACCATCATGCCAATCGAGCATTATTCCAACGTTTGATAGGCGAACTTGGCGAAAACACTGAAAAATTCCTGTAAATACTTCGCCGAATGAACTCTGACAGGAGAAAACGTTTCCGCATTCGGTCAACCTGGTTGTTGTTCAATCAACGACGAACTGTCATCCGATTGAAGTGTTTACTGCTGGCAAAAATCAATTAAATCGCGCACCAATTGCTCGCGGTGAGTGGCAAACAAACCGTGTGGAGCGCCGTCGTATTCGATCAAACGCGAGTTTGGAATTGCGGCAGCCGCAGCTCGACTGGTTGCGTCGATCGGCACCGTTTTGTCGGATGTTCCATGGATGATCAACGTTGGAATCTTGAAATGAGGCAGATCGGGACGAAAGTCCGTCGTCGCAAATGAATCGGCGCAAGCCAAGGTTGCTTTGAGGCTGGCTTGCATCGCAACGCTTCGTGTTGATTGCAAACGTTCATCGCTGACGGGACTACTGAGCATGGTGACGCCGAAGAAATCCTTAAAAAATCCTTCAAAGAAGTGGGCCCGATCGTCAATCATTCCTTGTTCCATTTGTTTGAACGAGGCTTGATCGACTCCATTTGGGTTCCTTTCCGTTTGTAACATGTAGGGCACAACAGACGAAACCAAAGCCGCAGATCGTAAGTTCTTGCTGTCGTGTCGCGATACGTACCGAGCCACTTCACCGCCGCCCATCGAAAACCCAACGAACGTTGCGTCGGTCAACGCGAGCTCCCGGATTACGTCGGCCAAATCGTCGGACAATGTGTCGTAGTCGTAGCCCTCCCAAGGTTGATCCGAGCGTCCAAAGCCCCGACGATCATACGCGATTGTCTTGAAACCAGCTTCCGCCAGCGGCATTGCGACATCGTCCCAGCTATCGGCCGACAATGGCCAGCCGTGGATCAAAACGATCGGTCGGCCCTCGCCCCAGACTTTGGTATACAGTTTGACGCCATGACGGGTTTTGATATGTGACATTGGAGAACCTCAAAAGAAACAACATGAAACGAAATATTTGCTCAAGAGTTACGCAAGTGCCATGCCGCAACTTCCACCTTGTTTCGTTCGTCGGACTGAATCCCCGAATCGACACGGATTCGTCGAAATTCCTCGGCCTCACTGGCATAGCAATTGCATTCGCTGTATTGATACAACCGCTCAATCGCCAACATTCTCGCGATTATCGCCGATCCAAAATTCAACGTCAGAGATATCGGGCTCACCATGCCAAAACAAATATTTATCTGGAACAGTGGATCCGGCAAAGCCAAAATGGTTGACGTGGTCCGCCAACGAGTTCAAGCGATTGGCCCGACGGAGTGGCTTGAATTGTCTCGTGATGTTGACTTGAAACAAGAAATTTCTCGCGCGGTTGGCGAAGGCTGCGAAACAGTAATCGCCGGCGGCGGAGATGGGACTCTCAACGCGGTTGTTAACGCAATCATGACTCTCGACCCAACCCAACGTCCGCGCTTGGCGATTGTCCCTTTGGGAACTGCCAATGATTTTGCGGGCACACTCGCTATTCCGGATGACGTGGAAGCCGCCATTGATTTGATTGCGTCACAGACATTAACCTGTAGTGCAACTCGTCGGGCTGGCGCCCCCGAACCAAACAGTCGGGCCGGTAGCCCTAGTTTGACGCACGAAACGACCGCAGACTTGGGTCGGGTCTTGCCCATCGATGTGGTGCGAATTTCGTCCAACGATTTCGAACTTTTCTATGCCAATATGGCGGCGGGCGGGAACTGTGTCCGCGTCAGCGAATCGTTGACCGATGAGATTAAAGCGACTTGGGGAGCATTTTGTTATCTGCGCGGCGCGCTTGGCGTATTGGCCGACATGAAAACGTTTGCAATACGCGCCGATTGCGACGGCGAAATTATCGAGTGCAATTCGTGGGGAGTGTTGGTGGCCAACGGCAAAACGAATGCGGGACGGATTCCGGTTGCGCCGCAAGCTTCCCCGGCTGACGGATTGCTGGACGTCATCATCATCCGCGAAGGTACAGTGATGGACATGGTCGAGATCGTTTCCAAAACCTTGCTGACCAGTTTTCTGGATTCCGACAAAGTCATGTTTCGACAGGTCAAAAAACTATCATTGATCTCCAATCCGCATATGCGCTTCACGCTTGACGGCGAAGTCATTGATCAAGAGCCTGTGGATTTTGAAGTTGTACCCGGCGCGATCAACATGATTGTCGGAACGGAGTTTGGACTGGTTTGATGAAAAATGTAATTTCTTGCCTCCCCGGCCGCGAACCGATCGTTTTGATCGCGCTACTTCTGATCGCGGTTGGTGCTTGGGGTTTTACCTGGCTTTCCGACGAGGTGTTTGAGGGCAGCACTGGTTCATTTGACCGCTGGGCTGTCCTGGCAATGAGAAACCCGAATGATCTGTCGCAGCCGATCGGCCCGCCCTGGCTGGCGGAAGTCGGTCGCGACGTCACGGCGATCGGCAGCGTGACGATAATTGGGATTACAATTCTGACCGCGGCTGGATTTCTGGCAGTGAATCGTAATTATAGACGCATGTTGGTCTTGCTGATTTCCACCACTAGCGGAATGGGCCTTAGTATTTTTTTAAAGAGTGCTTTTGATCGCCCAAGACCTGACATCGTCCCACACCTCACTCAAGTCTACACCAGCAGCTTTCCCAGCGGCCATTCGATGATGTCAGCCGTTGTGTATCTGACGCTGGCGGTATTGATTGCACCCGTTCTTCAAAAATTCTGGTTGCGGTTTTATATTTTTGCTTTGGCGAGTTCCGTTACCATTCTGGTAGGTCTCAGCCGAATTTATCTCGGCGTTCACTATCCAACCGACGTGTTGGCCGGTTGGGCTGCCGGATTGGTTTGGGCGTTGGCATGTTGGATGCTCGATCGAATCACCAAAACTGCTGTTCCGACAAATGACCCGGCAGTCAATCTAAAATCTTCTCTTCCGCAAAATTTGGCTGGGTAGAGCCATCAGATCAACCGCGATATCGGCATCGACAAGATTGCCGAAGCCCAAGCGGCAAGCAAGCCCTTCCGCATGCTAGTGATCGACAAGCAGATGCCCGTGATGGACGGTTACGAAGCGACACCGCGCTTACGCGAAATGAAATTCAAAAAACAGTCATCGTTTTAGCCGCTCGCGCGATGGCAGGCGACCGTGAAACCGGTCTAGCTGCTGGAGTCACGGATTATACTTCCCAATCCCTCGATGGCCCGAAGTTTGTCGAGCTTCCGTCGGGAAACCTGAGAAAAAGAACGAAGCAAGATAGAGATTTCGTTGCGGTCCTCTCAGTCTCTATTTCACATCGGCGAGAATTTGGCCCCTTTGATTGGTCGTAGTTCTATCAACATGATCGTCCTTGAGTCATGCCGCGACTCGCATCAGACGGCTTCCGTTAACTTCTGAGCTAGTTAACTCAAATGGCATTCTATTTGCGTTATGGATTTCGTCGCGATCAACCAGTTTTGTTGGTGCGAAAATCAAGTCATTACGAAACAAGGAAATCCAAGATGTCAAAGTTGAATCGACGTGCGGGAAAAATCAAATACGGTATCATCGGCTGGTTGATTGGCTTGCCCATTCCGATCGTAATCATCTTGCTGTTTGTTCGCGGCTGTGATTTCTAATCGGAACCGATGAGTACGAAGCCACGCGCCAGCCCCAGCACACTCTGGCGCTTCCCATTGCAAAGAAAAAAACATGAATATTACAATTTTGAACAAGACATATGTTTGTCTTGGTCTGTTTTTCGCCAGCTGTTTCTTGGTCGGATGCGAAAAGAAAGAGAAAATCTTGGACATCGAGACTCGTGGGCGTTCGTTGGAAATTGAGCGGTCAACAGAGTCCGGTGACATCGACATCAAGATCGAAGATAAAAAGTAGGCGTTCGATCAGTCGTCGCGAACATAAACCCAACGGGTCTTCTGCAGCCCGCCAATGTTAAGAGCTGGAAAAGAACAATGGGGTAGATTGTCAGTTAGCCAAAACGTGCATTGCGAATGGGTATTTTGATAACTGTCCCATCGGGTAATCGTTGGAGACACGCAGTACCAAATCGCCAATCCAGGAAAGCGTAACGCGACAACGACTGACTACTACATTTTGCACTCCTGACCACGGATCACCTTCATCGAAGACTGAAATTGTCATGATGGAATTGTGTGGGCTGGACTTCCAGCCTGACTCTTGACAACGAACCAACTGGAATTCGGTCCGACGATCCTAGGTCGTCTGAATAAGCGCGATCTCAGCGACCAATCCTGGGCCGAAAGCTAATAGCAAACAATGGCCCGGTTTTCGCCGCGACGATTCGGCGAGTTGAACCATGAACTCATTCAGAATAAACAACACCGTCGGCGACGACATATTGCCATACTGACGTAAAACCGAACGCGATGTCTGCAACTGCTCTTTGTCGAGGCCCAAACTTTTTTCAACGGCGCTCAAAATTCGCGGGCCACCGGGATGGACACCCCAATGGTCGATATCGCTCATCTCTAAATCGTGAGCCCCCAGCCAATTGACTAACCACTCGCGCAAAGAATTCTCAATCGCCTCGCCAACTTCGCTGGTTAACTTCATCTCAAATCCGTGGTCGCCGACTTTCCAGCTCATCTCTTGTTCCGAGTTGGGAATGACGATCGAACCGGAGTCGATCAATTTCCACTCGCACCCTGCGTTTGAAATTGACCCACCCGATTGCCCCAGCACCATCGACGCAGACCCATCGGCGAACAACGCATTTCCAATGATTCCTTCGTCATCCCATTGGAATCGATAATGCAAACTACAAATTTCGACGCAACATAACAGCACACGAGCTCTCGAATCCGCTTGGGTAATGGCCAGCGCGGTGCGCAAGCCGTTGATCGCCGCGTGACATCCCATAAATCCGACATTAACTCGCTGAGTGGTGTTGGGAAGCCCCAACCGGTTAATCAATTCGATATCCACGCCGGGCGAGTTAAATCCAGTGCAGGTTACGACCACCAAGTGTGTGATTTCGTCACCGGAAATTCCGGAGTTGCCGAGCGCCGTTTTCGCAGATTGAAACGCCAGATCACCGGCGAACTGGGCGTACATTTTCATTCGTTCACCCGTCGTCGGGCCGGCACTTTCCCCGGGCGTGAATTCAGGAATTTCGGTCGGCGGCAGAGTGATGCTGAAATTCTCACCCGCCGCCATCGCGACCGAAGCCGGCTGACACCAGGTGTACGCGGTCTTGTAGGGAACGACGAGATGTCGATTCTCGATTTGCGATTTGCGGAACAGTGCCCGGGCCAGCCGCTGCTGTCGTTCCGTTTCACAGAGGATGTTATGGAACATCTCCAGTGCTTCGACTTGTGACATGCAGTTATCTGGTGTCGCGGTTCCAAGGCCAAGGATTGAGGTGTTCATGCTTTAATTTCTGGTGGAGTTTTTTAGAGAAAGTGTCTGAATTAAAAAGTCAATTCTGGTTTCACGTGTTCAAACGATGAATGACCTGGTGGGCAATTTTCGGTTGCAGTCGGAGTAATTGATGGGCCAGCCAGCGCAGCGACGGATGCTTTAACCCGAAAGAAATTTGCTGACACAGTTTTTGCTGAGACTGAATGTTCGATCGATGCCACGCTTCCCATTTTTCGATCAGCGAATCGTCCCAGTTTTCTACGGCCCTCGGCAGCAACGCAGCGACGCCTATTCCTGACTTCACCGCCCACAGAATCCCTTCGCCCGTGAATGGTTCGACGTAGTTCGCCGCATCGCCGACCAGAAAAACTCGCGACGCGCCCAATCGAGTTGCCCGCGCGGTCAACGTCGGTGTGCCACGCCACTCAATTTGACCGTTCAAATGTTGATCCGCACCGGCTTCGTCCAGAATTCGTTGCACACTCATCAGCGGCCCGATTTCACGCAGCATCGATCGATCAACCGCCGCAGCAAGATGGATTTGATAGCCGGAAATTTTCGTCATGCCCACATATCCATGGCGTCCCACGGCCATCTGGATCAGGCCTTGATCAATATTTGATTTCGACACCGGTACCCGTCCCTCGATGCCGACGCGTGATGATGGATGAGCGGTTTGTTGCAACTGTTCCGGCACCCCACGCGGACTACCAAGTCCCGTGGCCAGCACGACAATATGTGAACGAATAGTTTTGGTTACCGAACCAGCTCGCAATTCAACCGATCGAAATCTCGAATCCGCATCTCCCAATGTGGCGGTGGCGGGAGCCAGGAACGTCACGCCATGTCGTTGTCCCGTTTCAACCAGTTCCGCATCCAGCTGCGAACGCTCAATCACCAATCCGGCAGGCGTTGGAAAATCAAATTGCCGCTGACGATCCATCAATCGAAAATGATTCAATGGCGCTGCCTGATTCCAAATCACCGAGTCGTTGCCGACCAGTTGTTGTAGCAGCCTGATTGAAACTTGATTCAAACATCCGCCACAGACCTTACGGCGCGGAAACGCCTTCGCATCAACTTGCAAAACTTTCAGACCCAGTTTGGCGGCACTGATTGCCGCGGCCGAACCGGCTGGTCCACCGCCGACTACCGTCACATCCCAAACTTCGGCAACCAGGTTGATGTTCATCACTTGGATTGTTCCGCCGGGGACCAGGTGATCGTAAACCGCTGCGGCCAGTGTTTGAAGATTTGGGCTTGGTCGATACCTGCTATCGAAAGTAGTTGCGTTATTTCTTCGATTGAGAATGCGGCTCGCACCGACAGTAACCCGTCCGTGTGGACGACTTTGCTTCTTGAAAAGGTATGCACACCCACCCAGCACAAGGCATAGCCCAAATGCGTACGACGCAAATCGTGAACCAATACCAATTTCCTGGCCGCGGCGTGGATGGTTTTCAATACAGCGATGGCTTGCGGTTCGCTGAAATGATGCAGAAAGAGCGAGCAGAAAACGACGTCGGCTGACACTGGCAATTTGTCTACTTCTGTCACATCGACGTGATGAAGTTCGATTGGAACTCCGGAACATTCGGCTGCGCGACCAGCGATTTCAATTGCGTTGTGGCTAAAATCACAGCCAATCAGCTTTAGCGCTACACCGTCGTTTCGCGCCAACGAATGCAATTGGCGCAATAGGAACCCATCGCCACAACCAAGATCTAAAACGGAATACGTTTTCGCGTGGTGGGTCGACAGCGCAACCCTAATGGTTTGCCAGATCCGGGCCGGTGTGTTGTTCAAGCGATGGATCCGCGCCAAGCCATTGAGGGCTTGTTTATGTTCAACGAATTCGAGCGCGGGGTTGTCCATCAGCTCGGGTTGGAGCTGACGTAATTTAAAATCGAGCAAACGCGTCTCCCTCAAATAGCTGGCTGAATTGGTCGGAGAGACTTCTAATGCAATTTCCATGCCACGCGTGGAATGAATTGCGATGACTCTAACGTTGTCGATCTAGCCCTACCAATCAAAATCGTCAAACATCTCTGCGACTTTGTTGTATCGGGAAACATTCACGGTATTTCAAGCCACGGATTTGAACGAATTAGTGCGGATTTGGTTTTACGTTTATCTTGGTCCGCGCGATCAGTGTGCGACGGTGACCCGTTACTTTTAAACGTAACCCTTCACGCTGGTTTGCCCTTCGCGAAAGATTTTATTTGACTCATAGAAGGCAGAGCCTTGAGCCAGTGCGTTTCAAGGCAGCGCCTTGGAACGAGGATTAGCAAGCCTTTTTTGAAGTCTTACATAGGGGGATTTGCTGGACGACCAGTGTTGATTAGGCGATCAATCGGCGGAGTCTCTGTGCCGCCGTTGAAGACACGACTGAATCATAATCGCGGTAACATAAAACATCGCTAAAGGGGTGGCGATGAGAATCGGTAGTGGCCATAGATTACTTTCACGCGCAAAGTTGATGAGCGTGATCGCGAAGACCGGAACCATCACAAACATCGGTAGCACAGCAGCCCACTTCGGTACACCGGAAGTTCGCCTCGGCAATATGGCTTGAAAGACCAAATAAATCGGAATCGACAGCCAGATCAAATCAAACGGCAGACCCATGATTCATACACTCCTGCCTTGTTCCGTCTGTAAAAAACGACAGCAAATCTCACCTGCCAATTCCACCTAACATCCGTCAAGTACCCAATCCTGACTATTGCTCGGAACAGGTCTTAACTTAACCTAAAGTCTTTCAGTCGCATCGGCTGGCTCGCAGTCCAGCGGTACTGGGCAGCCCGGAACTATTATTCGAGTTGGTTTTGGGATGGTGCGAAGTCCAACAGTGGTTCAAGGTTAAAATATCGAAGCAAATTGCAGGCCGTTCAATTCTTTTTGTCGCAACAGCGCCTTTGGACTGTACAAAAAAAGGCAATCCAGTCTTGTAAACTTGGATAGCCCAATTTTCCCGGACAATGGGGAAGCAACTGATTTCTAGCGATTGTTAGTCTTCGTTTCTTCTTTTTGTTTGTCTGGTACTTTGCAAATGCCGGACGCATTCTCCATGTGGCTTTCAACCGAAGTTGTCGCTGCACGAATGATGTTTTGAAAGTTTTTCGGCGAGCGATCCAGCGATTCTAAAGATCGATTCGATGAACATGGACATGCAAGATAATATTCGAAGGTTGTCGGCGGCAAATACCTGCTTTGCAACGATTGGTACGAACGCAACTGGGATAGATTAGCCCGTTGGCTAGCGACTTTGACGGGCAATCAATAGGTAACACGCCGTTGCCCAACCGACGTCGGGTGCTCCAACGAAAATGGAGGCGCCAACTGATTCGGGACTTGAAAGTGCAGGCACTGTTTCGGCACTCACGGGATTTGATGGCCTTGCGCGGCTTCCCAGAGCGCATACCAATCTTCTCGTTGCAATTCGATCGCATCGGCCTGCGATGCCGATTGGAGGCGGTCCAACTTGTTTGTCCCAATAACGGGCAGCGGTCGGCTGGGGTGCACAAGTATCCATGCGTAGGCCAACTGCTCCAACGTCGCTCCGTTATAACGCGGCGACATGCTGCTGGCCGCCGCCGCAAGGCGAATCGCTGCGGGGTCGGTTGTATCAAACATTCGTCCTCCGGCCAGCGGACTCCAGGCCATCGGTCGAACACCTAGCCTTTCGCACTGCTGCAGCGTCCCATCGTGGATTGGTTGGGAGTGCAAAAGATGAAACTCGACCTGGTTCGTAACCAGCGGTCGATCGACGTACGAATTCAACAGCTCAAACTGCGAAGCGCTGTAATTCGAGACTCCGGCTGCGAGTATCTTGCCAGTACCAACCAGCTCATTCAATCCCGCCGCTGTGTCTTCGGCGGGCGTTAACCAATCAGGGCGATGGACGAGGAACAAATCGACATGGTCAGTACCAAGCAGCCTCAATGAATTTTCGAGACTCTGTCGCAACTGTTTGCCGGTGGCATTGTAATGTGCGGTCGCCCATTGAGGATGCTTTGAGAAAGGAACATAAATACCCGCCTTGGTGACAATCTCGAGATTGTCGCGTAGTCCCGTTGACAACGCCAGCGCCGCACCAAGCTGTTCTTCGACTGCATAAAGTCCATAAATTTCGGCCGTATCGACGGTCGTAATTCCAAGCTCCACGCAGCTGTGCAGCCGACGATTGATTTCCTGCGCCGTGGGACTCGTTTCCAGCATGCGCCACGTACCGTAAACCATCCGGGAAAACTCCGGACTATCCGCTGCTAACTTTTGACGCTTCATGATCACGGTCACTGGGTATTTATCTTCGGTGTAATCGCCGAATTCGACGGCGGCTGGGGCTTGCGGGTTATTAGTTGTCAGGGCCGGGTGGACCATGACAGTGCTGATCAACGGCAAATCCTGAGCAGCATCGAGCCGGCAAGATTTGAAAATGATTAACGTTGCGCCGAGAACGGGTAGTGGCGTTAGCCCGCGCGAAGCCACGTGAGCAATCGTCAAAGATAATTCTTCGCAGATCACCAAGCCAGCCTCTGCGCACTCGAACGAGCACTGAGCATAAACCAGAACCCAGGGTCGGAATACGCGGCTTGACTGATTTATTGAAAGACTTGGACCGAAATAGCTGTGCCGACCGTCCGTAAAAGTGGTCGATTTATACGAAATTGAATCCCGGTCCTGTCTGACAGGACTCCGAAAGTTGGTTAGATTAATGGCTGGCGAAAGTATCATCGCCCAACGTAGTGACAATGTTTACCGTTGCCGACAACTTGCGCTTTGATTTAGCCCGATCGTAAATCGACGAAAATCAACTCACGCTTTTTCGGCGACTGCGATTGATCCCCCAACCGAAAAAAAAGCATGACCAACATTACCAAGTCGTTATTGCGAATATTGACTCTGTTTGTTCTCGTCGTGGAAAGCGTGATCTTCGTTGCGCCGACCAAGGCCCAGTTCCAACTAAATCCCAATGAGCATGTGTGTTACATTGGCAATACGCTGGCGGATCGAATGCAACATGTCGGTTGGCTCGAAACCTATCTGCATGATCTGCACCCCAATCACGATTTGACGTTTCGCAATCTGGGCTATGCCGCCGATGAAGTGAAAACCCGTCCGCGATCAGAGAACTTTGGTGATCCGAACCAATGGTTAACCAAATGCTCAGCCGACGTTGTATTTGGCTTTTTTGGATACAACGAAGCCCTGCGCGGACCGGCGGGGTTGGCCCAGTTTGAAGTTGAACTGGCGCAACTGATCGACGAAATGCAGACACAAAAGTACAACGGACAATCTCCACCGCGGTTGGTTTTCTGTTCGCCGATCGCTCACGAAAACCTCAATACCCCGAATTTGCCCGACGGCACCGCTAACAATCTCAATCTGGCGATGTATTCGGCCGCGATGCAGAAAATTTGCCAATCGAAAAAAGTACCGTTTGTCGATTTGTTTACCGCGACTCAACGTTTGTACGAACAAACGGAACAACCGCTGACGATCAACGGCATCCATCTGAATGACGAAGGCGATCGGTTGGTCTCCCGCGAAATCATCTCGCAGCTATTCCCCGCAGCAACTGTTTCTGCCGACGATCGACTGGCCCGACTCCGTGAATCCGTACTGGACAAAAATTTCCACTGGTTCAGCCGTTATCGAGTCATCGACGAATACAACGTGTTTGGCGGACGATCACAACTCGAATGGTTTGGTCAATCCAACGGCGATGTGATGATGCGCGAAATGGAAATCTTTGATGTATTGACCGCCAACCGCGACCAACGCATTTGGGCAGTTGCCAAAGGGAAAGATTTCAAGGTCTCCGATAACAACTTGCCACCCGAACTCGCCGTCAAACCCAATATGGAGGGGCCGCTCGAAAATGGTGCTTTTCAGTACCTCGATCCCGTGGAAGCCATTTCGAAAATGACATTGCATCAAGGCTTGGAAGCCAACCTGTTCGCATCCGAAAAAGAGTTTCCTCGCTTGGTGAACCCGGTTCAGATGGCGGTTGATACTGACAGTCGATTGTGGGTCTCGGTGTGGGAATCCTATCCGCACTGGAACCCCACCAAGCCCCGCAAAGATGCGATTTTAATTTTGCCCGATGAAGATGGAGATGGACGCGCCGACGAATGCATTGTTTTCGCCGATGGGCTCAACAGTGTGACCGGGTTTGAGTTCTGGGGCGGTGGAGTTCTCGTCGCTGCATTGCCTGAAATCTGGTTTCTCAAAGACACCGATGGCGACGACCGAGCGGATGTGAAAGTCCGAATGCTGCAAGGTGTTTCCAGCGCCGATACCCATCACTCCGCCAACGCGTTTTTGATCGGTCCCGATGGCTGGCTGCATTTCTCGCGCGGAATTTTTAACGTGGCCAATTTTGAAACGCCAACGAGAACCTATCGGTCGGGGCAGTCCGGCGTGCATCGGTTTAATCCCCGGACCTTCGAAGTTGATTTTCATTTCCCAATTGGACCCAATCCACACGGTGACTCGTTTGACCGTTGGGGTTATCAATTCGCTAACGATGGTACTGGCGGTACCGGCAGCAATATCAATATCGGTAAAGGCGTTCCGAACAAGGAGTGGTTTCAACAGCGCATGCGTCCGGTGCCATGTAACGGTTTTCTCTCGAGTAGTCATTTCCCGCCAGAGCTCGACGGCAATTTCCTGATCGCCAACGTGATTGGATTTCTCGGTGTCATGCAGCTCAAAACCGAATACAACGGCGCCGATATAAAAGGAACCGAGATCGATCCGATTATTTCTTCCGAGGATCCGAATTTTCGTCCCAGCGATCTGGAAATTGGTGGTGATGGTGCGCTGTACATTTCCGACTGGCATAATGCCTTGATCGGACACATGCAGCACAACATGCGCGATCCCAACCGGGATAATCGACATGGACGGGTCTATCGAATCACTGCCAGTGGGCGAGACTTGGTCAAGCCAGTAAAAATGCGAGGCAAACCCATTGCCGTGGTCTGCCAGAATTTTTTCGCTCGCGAAAACAACACGCGCTATCATGCCCGCTTGGAACTCAGCGGTCGCCCGACCAAGGAAGTTGTCGAGCAAGTCGGCCAATTCGCCGATTCGTTGAATCCTCAGTCGGCCGATCCGCTGCACGACGAATCGCAAGCTTTGCTCGAATGCCTGTGGGTTTTCGAAGAACATCGTGTGCCGCGGCTCGATTTGCTGAAAAAAGTTTTCCAAGCGTCCGAACCACGCGTTCGCGCCGCTGCGATCCGCACGCTGGGTCATTGGTCCGGAGGAATTGACGGATGGGAGTCGTTGTTGATGCAGGCTGCCCAAGATGAGTCCGCTCTGGTTCGCGCAGAAGCGGTCAAGGCTGCGGTTGATCTCGCGACCTTGAATCACTTTCAAACCACCAGTCCAAAATTTCAGCAAAGTCTTCGCGGTCATTCCGGCGACAACGTCAGCTCTCGTCGCCAAACCGATGAATCCGAGAATCCGGCGACCACGGCTGCATTTCTGGAAGTCGCATCGAGACCGCTTGATCCGGAACTGGAATATGTTTTGAAATACGCCAACGGAAACCTGCAGATCAAAAAATCGTTGGAACAAATGTTGGCATCGACTGTTGCGCCATCTCCTGCTGCCACAAAGTACATCATCGCCAACGGTTCGGTGACCGATTTGTTGCGACTCAAGCCGACCGCAGAAATTCAACGGACCATTCTCGTTCACCCGGAAGCTTCGATTGCGCAAATGCAGTCTGCGCTGGATGCGTTGGCCGCAACCGCCAAGATTAAGCCCGCGCAATTACTAATCGACTTGATCGCCGATCCAGCTGTTCCCGCTACCAAGAATTTGTCGAACTTCGGGAAATTGCTCATCGCTCAACCCGCGTCCGAGCTCCAACTGGTGCAGTCGAAATTGGAAGCCCTGGCAATCGACGGTGCGAGTCCGGCGATCAAACAAGTCGGTTTTGCCGCTTGGATCGGAGCCGCTGGTTCAGGCGATCCATTTATCGCTGCGACTCAATCCGCCGACCGTTTGCGTGATTTCCTCGCGGCGGTTCCGCAGGTACCGGAGGACGCTCGCGGAGTGTTGTTTTCCAAAGTGCAGCCCTTGATGTTCGAACTGCCCGCCAATGTGCAACCTGAATCCGGTCGATCCAACCGTTCGACTGGCAATGGTGTCACCGTCGAATACTACTCCCCGCATAGCAAGACCGCCGCGCTGGAGGCGATGAAGACTCGCGAGCCGGCCGAAAAAACCACGCAGGCGCAGTTCGAACGATTTGTTCCCGCCGGTAAGTCTCGCGATTCGTTTTCCAATGTGTTTCACAGTTTGATACAGATCCCCCAAACCGGCGACTACACATTTTTCACTTCATCGGATGATGGGTCGAACTTGTACATCGATGATAAATTGGTCGTCAACAACGACGGCAATCACGGCGAAGTGGAAGCCGCTGGCGGCGCGACCCTCAATGCGGGATTGCACGCGATCACCGTTGTGTATTTCAATTCGGGTGGCGGCAACAGTTTGCGCGTCAGCTGGCAGGGCAAGGATTTTCCCAAGCAAATCATTCCCGCCGACCGACTTTTTCTTGTGGGAACCGATACTCTCCAAGATGCCGCAATTTCGGCCTTGATTTCGATTCCGGGCTACGCAAACGAGAAATTTAATTCGTTGACGCAGGTGATCGCCGCCGGAAAGAATCGCAGTTCGGCCATCACGGCACTATCGCAGTTGCCGGCTTCGAGCTGGAATCAGGCCGAGATCAAGCCGCTCGTTAATAATCTGATCGGTTATCTCAGTGAGCTGCCGGCGCGCGATCGAACCAGCGGTTCGGCGGTCGACGCCATGACGCTTGCTCGGTCCATCACCACTTCACTGACGCCAGCCGAAGCCGAAGATCTGGAGAAACGGCTGGCCAGTCTCGACGTTCGCGTCATTGCTATTGGAACCGTTCCGCATCGCATGATTTTTGATAAAGAATTGATTGCCATTGAAGCCGGTCAACCGGTGGAATTTCGTTTTTCCAATACCGATTCGATGCCGCACAATTTCGCGATTACCATGCCGGGCAGCTTGGCCGAAATTGGCGAGCTGGCGGAATCGATTAGCAATTCGGCTGACGCGATAGCGCGAAACTACATTCCGGACTCGGCCAAAATTTTGTTGGGCAGCCGATTATTGCAACCTGGCGAAGGACAGGCACTCAGTTTTACCGCCCCACTCGAGCCAGGTATTTATCCCTATGTTTGTACCTATCCCGGACACTGGCGCAGGATGTATGGCGCCTTGTACGTTGTGAAAGACTATCAACAGTACTCGACCGATCCGGAAAAATACCTCGCCGAGTTTCCTTTGGAAATCAAAGACGAATTGTTGGCAACGAATACCCGCGGTCAAGAATGGAAATTTGACGATCTGGTTAGCGATGTGAATTCGATGCGGGCAAGATCGTTCGAAGTTGGACAGGCCGCTTTCAAAGCCGCGAACTGCATCGCATGCCATCGTTTCAATAACGAAGGCATTGTTTTTGGCCCCGATCTAGCACTGTTGGACGAAACCAAACGGATGCCCGCGAACTTGCTACGTGCGATCATCGAACCCTCGAAAGACATCGAAGAAAAATTCTCGTCGACGATGTTCTTGATGCTGGACGGAAAAACCATATCCGGCATGATCCTGGAAGAAAACGCCAACGAAGTAAAAATCGTCGTCGATCCATTGGCCAAAGACTCGGCCACTCTGCTGGCCGTCGACGACATTGACGATCGCAAGAAATCTGCACTTAGTCCGATGCCCTTGGGAATGGTCGACAAACTTTCTCGCGAAGAGATCATCGACTTGATCGCATACATTTACAGCAAAGGCAATCCACAAGATAAAGTCTTCGAGGGTCACCTCCATCAAGGGCATTAGAACTCTCGGAAATGGCGAATGCCGGTTCGAAAATTGAAGCCGCTGCGTTTCGAAAACCGGCGTAACTTCAATTCCGGCATTTTGATTATTGACGGCGACTCTTACCCATTGCCTGACATGTGGACTGCTCGAGACGCCGCGATCGTTCACATCAAACAAAGGAAACCGAAATGTCTCCAAACTGGCTGGTTCGCGTTTGTTTTGCTTGGGGATTGTTGGTTGGTCTCGGGAGTTGCTCAACGAAAACCGCTGCGGCAACACAAGCCACTGGCTTTCGCGCGGGAGCGGCCAAAATTGATGTTACACCCCAGTACCCCGTTCGTTTGTCGGGCTTCGGTTTCCGTCGCACTGAATCGGAAGGCGTGGCGCATGCCATTCACGCGCGGGCGCTCGTACTGGTCGACAATAGCGCTGCACCGGCTGTCTTGGTAACGATTGACAACTGTGGTGTTTCAGCAAAATTGCGCAGCGATGTTCTAGCCAAACTCGCACCGCGCGGGATCAAGCCGGAGAGATTTACGCTGCTGGCG
Source organism: Mariniblastus sp. (assembly GCA_031409295.1). Lineage (GTDB taxonomy): Bacteria > Planctomycetota > Planctomycetia > Pirellulales > Pirellulaceae > Mariniblastus. The sequence continues at coordinate 31,412 of JANNWZ010000003.1, read as the reverse complement.
ACGCATACGCATACGGCGCCGATGTTGGATGGCGTATTGCGGACCCTGTTTGGCGAACCGATTCCGGACGACCACCGACAGCGGATTGCCCGTTACACCGCGGAACTAACCGACCAAATTGCTCAAGTTGTCGCAACCGCGCTCGATGACCTGAAGCCGGTTCGCTTGAGTTACGTGGCTGGTTCCGTCGGGTTCGCCAAAAATCGTCGCACGGCCGGAGGCCCAGTCGACCATTCCGTGCCAGTGTTGCTGGTACATGACGAAGAGGATCATTTGATTGCCGTGCATACCAGTTATGCGTGTCATTGTGTGACGTTGTCGAACAATTTGATTAGCGGCGATTGGGCGGGCTATGCTGCCGAATTAATCGAACGGGAATTTCCCGGTTGCATCGGCATGGTCTCGATCGGTTGCGGGGCCGACCAGAACCCGGATTCCGGCGTGGCAGGGGATCGAAAAGAATTGGCCCAATTGCAAGGCGCCGCGATATCCACGGAAGTCAAAAAACTGATCGCCGCGCCGCAGATACCTATTTCCGCCGCGTTGATTTGCCAAATCGAATCGATTTCCCTACCGCTGGCGACGGCCCGTTCCGAAGCCCAATGGCAAGTACGCCTCAGCCAAGGCGGTGCGATTGGTTATCACGCCCAAGTGCAACTGGATCGAATTCACGCCGGACAAAAACTACCGGATCAAATCGACTACCCGATTCAAACCTGGAAATTCGGCGATCAATTGGCCTTCGTATTTTTACCCGGCGAAGTCGTTGTGGATTACTCCTTGCGATTGAAACAGGAATTTGATGCCAGTCGAATTTGGGTTTGCGCCTATGCCAACGATACACCGTGTTACATTCCTTCCGAGCGTATTCTGCGCGAGGGTGGCTACGAAGGCGAAGGCGCGATGATTTACTACGATCTTCCGCAACAGCTGGCCAGCGGTCTGGAAGAAAAGATTGTGCAAGAAATTCAGCGACAATGGGCACCGGAGTTTTAGGCGGTAGGCTAGCGACCGATTACTTGACAACCTGGCAAGTTAATCTTGAGTTGCTGAATTCCTGGATCGCTAATTTGCGTGTGTTCAAGATCGAGGATCTTCAGCGACTTCATTTCAAGCAAATGCTTGAGTCCTGCATCGCTGATTTGCGTGTGTTCAAGATCAAGTATCTCGAGCGATTTCAACCCAACCAGTTTCGCAAGTCCCTCATCACTGATTTTCGTGTGAGCAAGATCGAGTACCTCCAAGGATTTCAACTCGCCCAAGTGCGCCAGCCCGGCGTCGCTAATTTGTGTATGATCGAGAGCGAGTATTTCCAGAGATTTCACTTCGATCAAGTAAGCAAGTCCTGCGTCGCTGATTTGCGAATTGCTTAAACTGAGACATTCGGGCGATTTTAATTCGGCCAGGTGCGCGAGGATTTCATCAGCATTTTCGGACTTGAAGTAAACGCACTCAACTCCATCAAAATAGCTCCGCGGTAGGAACTTTCGGAACTGAGTCTCGAAGTCTCCACGCAATTCCTTTTCAGCAAATTCACATCTCGCGCCGTGCGATTCAATCCACGCGATCAACCGCCGCGGACGGTCCAGCCGTTCGAAGATTGCTAAGCCAACAGCCAATAGAGTCACACCCATCAGGAGTGAACGCAGTGAGAACTTTGGCCGAATTATATGTGTCAGCCAATGTGTCAGCCAAATAGCGAATCGCCCGGCAGGCATCGGCGACGGAGCGTCCTGTGAAGTAGCGGTTGGTCTGGTAAAAAAAGTAAGGCTTGGCATGTTGCCAGCATACTATCATTGGAAAATTGATGCAGGGATCGAGCAGACCCGTTTCGATTTAATGCAATCGAGTGCCCGCCACGGTACATCCCTCATCGTACCACACAAGTTGCGAAAGCAAAAAGTTACCCCGATCGGGGTTCAAAGCCATTAGCCGGAGATCGAGCGCAGCGAACATCTCCGGAACGAAGCCCAATCATTTTCGCACCCTGAAAGGGTGCCAGCCAACGAGAACACCTAAGCTGCAATTTGAATCAGCGATTTGATTGCATGAATTATCCGCTGGCACCCCTGCGGGGTGCAACGGTTATCGCGCTGACAACCGGAGGTGTTCGCTGCGCTCAAACCTCCGGCTAAAAGCTGTAACTCCTTCGGAGTATTTGATCAAACGTTTTGATCAAATACTTCCACGAAAATCGGCCAGCAAAAGATGTGTGGCGATGAGCGGTACATCCCAGGCCCGGATCGGAAAATTTTGAACCGCATCATTCCAAGGAATTTCCTATCGTTGTTCTGACCTGAGCCTATCAATTATGCGCTACACCAAGATAGTTTTTTCGAACAATTCCAGTTTACAAATAGATTGGCCTGAGACCATTTGCTAGATTTTGAGGGATTGACTCGGGCCGTTGCCGAGTCGTTGCCAGACATCGATCACGGTTTCCATACTATGAATCGCCCCTTGTCACATTCCTTGTCGCAAACGATTTCGGCAGCGATTGAAGTCTTCGTCGCTGGATTTTGTGAAACGAAAAGTCGCACTTGGCCCTATGAGTCGATTCGGACGGAAGACGTTTGGACGCTGCGAGATGTCGAGCGAAAAAATGCGAAGGTTTATCGCAAGGAAGAGTGGATTGCCTTCAACGTGGCAGCTGAAAGAGTGCATTCGTTGGCGCAACAAGGTACTCGGGGGCGGTACTTTGTCTGCGCTATTATTGGTTCTGGTGATTCGCCTGAACAATTGAAGGCTTCGTACAAAGAACTGGGATACCGACTACTTTCCACCGAGCCGATGTTTGTGCATTCGCTCCAAAAAATTCCAACGTGCCTGGCCAACGTCAAAATCAGCCTGTTGCGAAAACCGGATCAAGCCGAATCCTACGCCATCGCCAGTCGTATGCGGCCCGAGCCACCGGAACGAATCGTCGATCCATCGTACCGGCAATATCTCGCATGTCACGATGACGAGATTGTTGGCTGGGTTCGCAGCGTCGAGACGCCGCGGGGAAACTATTGTACGAACCTGGTTGTCAAACCAGCGTGGCGTCGGCAGGGAATTGCTCATGCCTTGCTCGCGCAAATGCTTCGCGACGATCGAAAACGAGGAGCCGCTCAAAATGTATTGCTATCGTCGCACACGGGAGCGCTGGTCTACCCGCAACTGGGTTACCAACAAATCGGGACGCTGTTCATCTTCGCGCCGAAAAAGCGATAAGCGGAAATGCTAACGCCTGTTTCGACGTTTGTTGGACAGTCTTGGGGCGACTGATTTTTTGTAAAGTATGCTGATTGCTAGTTGTTTAACAGGACTTGTGCCAAGCGACAGTGCAGCCACGCGGTTCCACGCAACAGAAAGTAGCTCAAATACAACAGGAACATACCGACAACCGAAATCATTGCCGCCTCGGGAAACGAATCCATGTTCCAATGACCTACCTTCAAATTGTACCAATGGAACTGGTAAAAAATTGGGGCCACGACAAAGCCGAGAGAGATTGTCAGCAGCGTGATGGTTGAAACAAATGAGAATATTCCTAACGGGAACTTGATCAACAAGAACCCCACGGCGCGCCAAGAACTGGGTTCGAGAAACACGGACAGGAATCGCTTCCATAGCGATGCACCGTCAGGCCGGCGACAATTGAAAGCGATGTAAGTTCCCGAAAATCGCGCTGCCAAACCGGCCTCAAAACCGGCTAATGTTCTCGCGAAGATCAACGTTCCAAATATTATGAACAACCCCGCTCCCCAGAGCACAATCGTCCCGAGGCCAACCGAAAATCCGGTTACTAAAATTACAAAGTACAATACGCCCAGCGGAAACGACAGCAATAGAAACGGGATACTGGCGACGATACTGGGCAGTCGCAACGGGACCATCGGCCGATACGATGGCGGCGTGGGTTTGGTCGGAGCGACCGCCACGGGTGATGGATGAAACGGCAAAGGCTGAACCGTTGGAAAGGTGCCCCGCGAGGTCGGAGACTGTGCAGTAAAGTCACTGGCGACGTAAGCATTGGAAATGGACTGCACGTCAGTTTTTAATTCGCAGACGCGCTGATAACGTAACCCTGGTTCTTTCTCCAAAGTATGCAACACGACTTCGTCCAATCGCACATCCAACTGCACTTTTTGTGACGGGAGCGCGAACCGTCCCATTGGCAGTTCACCCGTCAACATCTCGTAAATCACGACCCCTAACGAATAGATATCCGCGCGATGGTCGACTTCCGTTGGTCGTTCGAATTGTTCCGGGGCCATGTAATTCCTCGTGCCCATCACGTGATTCGTGCCGGTCAGGTTCGTCGTAGTGGAGTCGCGATTGAGCAGTTTGGCCAGTCCAAAATCGGCAATTTTCACGCGCCCATCCTTGTCGACCAAAATGTTCTCGGGCTTGATGTCGCGATGAACAATGCCATGGTCATGGGCGAATTGCAAAGCATCGCAAACCGCTGGCACGATCTCGAGAGCTTGCCGCGGCGCCATTTGACGGTTGAGCAACATCTGCCGCAGGTTCACGCCATCAATAAATTCCATCACCAAATAATACAAACCATCGACTTGTCCAAAATCGTGTACCGTGACGATATTGGCATGGTTCAATTGCGCCAACGCTCGGGCTTCGCGGACGAATCGATCGGCGAATCCTGGTTTGGCATTAATTTCAGGGCGAATAATTTTGAGAGCCACCATTCGATGCAGGCTCTTTTGCCGAGCCTTGTAAACCGAACCCATGCCACCGCGTCCGATCAACTCGATAATCTCGAGCTGTGGGAATTTTCCGGCCAGTTGTTCCGGTGTCAAATCCGAGTCCACGCCGGATGGCCCTGTGGCACCCCCGTGCTCTCGTGTCGCGAATGAGTTGCCAAGGGATTGTCCTTCCCAGGAGGCCAATCCGATTTTGATCAAGCAGGCCGGGCAGGGCGTGTTCGGATCTGAAGAAACAAATTGAGTCGCGCATTTTGGGCAACGGATGGTCGAGGTCATGATTCACTGGTTCGTTGAGTTTTTAGGCAGCCGAATTTTTGCCACATTCAGGTATTTTTAACCGAAAACGGCCCCGTGACGCTGTGGCATTCATTAAAGAAGTGTATTTGAACCAAGGTTACACAAATTCTTCGGAATTCTCCGATTTCAGGGAAATGCGGACAATTCTCGCTAGAAGCCACCTCGCGTACGACCCGTTTCAAGAACGCAAAGCATCGAACAGGTCTTGAATCTCGGAATCGATTTCTGTTTCGGTCTCGACCGTTCGCGAGATTTCCGCGCGAATTTGCGTGTGGAATTGTCGGCGGAGGCGGTGTACCGCGACTTTAATCGCCCCCTCGGATTTATCCAGTTTTTGTGCGGCCTCACGGTAGGACAAGTCCGCTGGATCGCCCGACAAAAAAACTTGCAGCAATTCAAACAGCTGTTCTTTGTTGGACTGGAGGTACTCTCGACGGACCGCGTCCCGGGCTTGGTCAATCAGCGTCAACGCCCATTGCCGGAGGAACACCGACTCGGGAGTCCGCTCGTGATAAGGCTCCAACTGCAAACGTTGATCGGCCTGCTCAAAATCCATTGCCAGCGTCTTGACGTCGCCACCCCGTTTTTGCGCCGTTTGATAGTCAATTTGATTGGCGACAAAATTCTTGATTGCCGATAGTAAAAATGATCGAAAGCGCCCCTTCTGCGGATCGACCGCGCGCAGATCCTGGCGACGCAACAAATCGGCAAAGAATCCTTGCGTCAGATCGGCCGCCTGGTGGGATTCGAATCCCCGGCGCCGCACAAAAGCGTACAAGGGAAACCAATAAGTTGAACAGAGTTGTTCCAAAGCAACCGCCGCGTCCGGCGACGATGCTTTGCCCGCCGCCATAACCACACTCCAGTGCGTCGTTTGAAAGCCTGGATGATTGCGGGCACCCTCGTTCGTTCGTTGCTCGTCGCTCGTCATGACTACATTCTAGTTCGATAACACATTGAAGCAAAAGCGTGGAAGCGGTTCTTTATGCTAGTGCTTGCCATTTTTCTGTCGAAAAATAGACGAGCTTCCGAAGTTTGATCGATTCAAGAACCAACCTTAAGTTGATGGCATTATTTAATTGCGGCGAAGAGGAAACCATTCTCAAGTTTCCAAAAATGCAGAATGCTCTGGGAGGAAGACCGTCTTGACGGGTTCGACGGTCATGCCCAATTGCCGTCAGAAAATGACCATCACGAAGATAAACAATGTTGCTGATGGTGCCGGGGCACAGATCATTTCCTTCACTAGTCCCCCAACCAGCAGGACCACCACCAATCCTGACGGTCATTGTTGCCCGTCTGACAGGCAAGCCGTTACAATCGATAGCCGCGTCACAAGCCGCCGGCTATACGACGCCCGCCGGTTAATCTGACGCCGTTGGCCCCTGACGATCATCCTGAGTTAACAAACCTAATCGAACAATTTTTTTAGAAACGGGAGGGTGACTTGTTCCGTTGGTGGCGAAAACGCAGACAACGAAAAATCTTGGCCGAACCGCTGTACCCGAACTGGCTGCAAATATTGGCCGCCGCGGTGCCCCAATCCAGCGAGTGGAATTCCACGTTACAGACCAAATTCGCAAATAACACGCGAATTTTTATGGCCTCAAAAAACTGGGAGGGCTGCAACGGTCTGACCGTGACTACGGAAATGAAAATCGTGATCGCGGCTCAAGCGTCTATGATGGTGTTGGGGATCGACGATTACTGTTTTGAGGGGGTCCAGACGATTCTGATTTATCCTGCTTCGTTTCGGCGCGAGACTCAAAATGGCTTAGTCGTCAGTGACAGCGCGCGAATCGGCGAAGCTTGGCATCGAGGCCCAATTGTGTTGTCCTGGATCGATGTGGCGCATCACACGCCGGGTCGCAACGTTGTCGTACATGAACTGGCCCATCATCTCGATGGCCTGGACGGCGATATTAGTGGTAATCCGATTCTGTCCAACGCCGATGCCCAAGCCCGTTGGGAAGTGGTTGCCAGCGCCGGCTATCAGTGTTTACGCGATGACTTGGCTAACAACCGACCGACTCTGTTGGACGCCTATGCGGCCACCAACCGTGCGGAATACTTCGCGGTCGCCTGCGAATATTTTTTCGAGTCGCCGCGTGAACTTCGTAGTCAATTACCCGAACTCTACGAATGCTTGACCGAACTATTTAACGCCGATCCAGCCCGCTGGTGAACGGCAATCTAAGTTTGCTTTGGGCCAGCGGCGATGAGAAATTACCACGCGGTAGTGACTCATTTGGCTGTGCCCTTTAATCAGTCAGCCTGAAATTTATCGGTTTGCCACGGATGCGCCGAAAATTTCAATCGCGAACCCCGAACTGGTTCGATGCGAATTCGTATCGTCCAGGGATGCGATATTCACCGGACTTAAACTTGGCAAGACGCGTTGTATTTATCGGCTTGCCGATGGAGCCGAGGCAACCTTCGAAGTGGAAGTAAAACATCCGATGCCGGACGAAGCATCAACCGATTTATTTCCGCATGTGTCGACTCCGGTGAAAGTTGGAATCCCGAGTCGGATTCAATTTCAACATCCAATCAAAGAAATCGCAATTCTCGACAAGGATTGGATTGAAGTCGAAAGGCTCGATGATCGACAGATTCTGTTAAAGCCCCTCAAGCCAGGCCTGGCGAAACTCAAGATCACTTATCAGGATCAAGGTACGATTCACGTTGACGTTCCAATTGCTGACCTCAAGACCCAACTGGCTCGAGTGCTGCTCCCCTCCAGTCACTTGGCATCAATCGAGCAGTCGACGCCTGGTCTTTATGTTTCAGTTCGTGCGGCAGCCGATCCGGTTCCCAACATCGTCGTACTTTGCAATGGTGATGATCCCAATGATCTAGCCCATTGCCGAGTTGTTCCCTATTTCGATCGGGAAATCGCGGTTTCAAAAAGCGTGACGCTCACGCAACAAGGAGAGTCTTGCGTCTTGAGCGGCAAAGACTTTGTCTGGATGTTTGACGGCAATGTAATGGCCTCGGCGGACCAAGGAGAATTAGTGCTTCGAACGTTTAAAGGCGAGTTGTCGCACTCGTACGAAAAAGGAGAAGTTGTAGAGCCAAATAAAGATCAAACTTATTCGATCAAACTAGTTGGTAATGCCATATACGAACAACCCTATCAATTGTGGCAAGCCGACCAAATCACGCTTGAATATGGCAACGAGATTCCGGTTAAATTCAACCTGCAAGATTCGGTGCGCATGTTGACCCCTGAGCCCTTTTATCGAGAAGATTGGTATTCAGGCTATGACGCAACGGCTGATGTCGTCACTTGCGATGACAGTAAGACTGTTAACTATTTCGGCAGTGTTCGCATTGTCAATAAATCTCTCGCAGGTGACGGTGCAACTTATGAGGGTGAGGAGATACGATTCGCGGAGAATGCAAACATCTTCCAAGTGATCAAACCAAAGAAAGACTGACGAACAAAAACCGGCGTCGAATTTTCCTTCGTCTGGCGAGAAAAACATTTCGACAAACGCCTCGTTCATGAACAGGCACTACTTCAAAATTTCCCTTACCACATTACCATGCACATCCGTCAACCGATATTGGCGGCCTTGATAACGGTACGTCAATCGGGTGTGGTCGATGCCGCATTGATGCAGGATCGTGGCTTGCATGTCATGAACATGGACCGGGTTTTCGGTAATATTCCACCCAAATTCGTCCGACGAACCGTACACGAAACCCGGTTTCATTCCGGCACCCGCTAGCCACCAACTAAACGCTTTGCCAAAGTGATCGCGGCCATTCGGTTTGGCCGGATCGCCTTGGCCGAATGGCGTGCGCCCGAATTCTCCACCCCAGGCAACCAACGTATCATCCAGCAAGCCGCGTTCTTTCAGGTCCAGCACCAAAGCTGCGGAGGGCGCAGCGGTATCGACACATTGTTGTTCCAGTTGGGTAAACAAGTTTCCATGTTGATCCCATCCGGAATGCATCAATTGCACAAATCGAACGCCCCGTTCCAGCAGTCGCCGGGCGATCAGACAGTTGTTCGCAAACGAACCCTTGCGCAAAGCATCGGGGCCATATCGATCCAGCGTGGCTTGCGACTCGTTCGAGAAATCGACCAGCTCGGGAACGCTGGTCTGCATGCGATAGGCCATCTCGTATTGCGCGATCCGAGTCTCAATTTCCGGATCGCCATATTCCGCCAGATGTGCCGCGTTCACTTCGGCAATGTGATCCAGTAGCGCCCGCTTGCCAGCCGAACTGACACCCGGTGGATTATTCAAGTAAGGCACCAAGTCGCCCGCATTGCGGAATTGCACTCCTTGAAAACGGCTGGGCAAAAATCCGCTTCCCCAATAGTAATCAAAAAACAATTGCCCACACGTTTTGCCCCGATCGCTGGAAGTCATCACCACAAAGGTGGGCAAATTGTCCGTTTCGCTTCCCAACCCGTAACTCAACCAGGCACCCATGCTCGGTCGGCCCGGAACTTGCGAACCCGTTAAGAAATACGTGACGCCTGGTGAATGATTGACTGCTTCAGTGTGCAGGCTGCGGACCAAACAAATATCGTCGGCGATCTCACCAAAACTGGACACCAATTCACTCAATCGCATTTGGCATTTACCATAGGATTGAAATGGTTTGATTGCCGGCACGCAGGGCCAACGACCATACCCGGATGACATCGTGGAAAGTCGCGTATTGCCGCGAACGGAAACCGGAATATCTTCGCCGGCGAATTTTGCCAACGCCGGTTTTTCGTCGAATAGATCGATGTGCGAGGGTCCTCCTCCTTGCCAGAGCATCACCACTCGTTTGGCGGCTGGCGGATGATGAGGGAAATCAGCACTGGCGGTATCGCGATCGGATCGCATTCCCGCCGAACCCTCGGCCGACGCGTCACGACCGAACAGAGACGCCAGCGCCGCAACTCCCATCCCGTTGGCAGTTTTGCCAAACAGTTGTCGACGAGTGACACGCGCTGAATTCAATTGAAATGGGTCCATGGAATGTTCCGCCTTCTAGCGACTACTATTATTCTCGAGTCAACGCTTCATCAAAATTCAGAATCGCCAGACACACCGCCGCCAGGGCCGCATGCTGAGTCTCGTCCAGGTCTTCATTGCGAGGATAACTTCCGACCGACAGGAATTCTCTCGCGGCCCCGGGCTGCAATTTGAAAAAATCAACTTGTTGATTGAGCGTGGCCTTCATTTGATCGATTTCCCGATCGGTTGCTACACGGCAAACAATGCGTTGAAACGCCAATCGAATCTGCTCATCGACGTCCGCCGATTGTTCTATGCTATGTTGGGCGATCAAGCGTGCCGCTTCTACCCACGTCGGATCGTTCAGCGTCGTCAACGCGTGCAGTGGCGTGCTGGTGATCCCGGACCGAACGCGACATGTTTGGCGATTGGCGGTATCGAACATATTCGTCGGCCCCACGGTACGGCGCCAAAATGTATAGATGCTACGCCGGTAAAGATCATCCCCCGACGAAGCGGGATACGTAAAATCCCGTTCTTTGGTGATCGCCAATGCTTCCCAAACCGCATCCGGTTGATACGGGTAGACCGGACGTCCGCCGATTCGATGATTAAGTAAACCAGCGGAGTCCAGCGCCCAATCCCGCAGCAACAACGAGGGCATCCGCAAACGTGAGCCGCGCGCATGCAGTCGATTTTCCTGATCCTGCTGGCGATGTTTTTCCGTCATCCGGGAGGATTGGCGATACGTATTGCTGGTCACAATCAAGCGATGCATGTGTTTCATGCGCCATCCCGATTCGCGGAATTCGACTGCTAACCAATCGAGTAGTTCCGGCTGGACCGGGTACTCCGATTGCAAACCAAAGTCTTCTGAAGTCTTGACAATTCCGGTGCCAAAAAAATACTGCCACATCCGATTGACCTGCACTCGCGCGGTCAGCGGATTCTCCGGCGCAAACAGCCAGCGCGCAAAACCCAACCGATTGCGCGGCAGACCAGCGGCCAGCGGCGGCAAGAACTGCGGCACGTCAAACGTAACTTTTTCGAGCGGCTTCAGGTATTCGCCGCGATCAAGTACCTGCGTCTCCCGACCATTTTCGTCGCTCATGATCATCGGACGAGGAATTTGATCGCCCCGATAGTTGGCCAACTGGGCTTTCAAGTCCGCCAGTTTTTTTACTGCTGCAGTGTCCTTGAATAGGACTTCGCGAACCTGCTCGTCGAAGTGTTGTCGCAGTCCAGCTACCAATAATTGTTGTTGTTCCTCGGTGCGATCGCCCACTGGCGTTTTCAAAATCTCAATCAATGAGTCGGGCAGGGGAGGACCATCCGCGACAGCCCCGTTTGTTTCCGCAACGCCTTTCCAGGTCGCAAACGCTTCGTCGACCAACCGTTGCCATTCTGCCTGGGCATCGGCAATTTGCGCTTCGAATTCAGCGATCCGCAATTTATTTTCTTCCGTCGGCAATTCCAGGATTGGATGGTCGACGCGAATTCGAGTCGAGAATTGCTCAGGGGCTCCCGTTTCGGGAGCCTGATTGAACGCATCCAGCAGCCGATAATAATCCTGTTGAGTGGTTGGATCGTATTTGTGATCGTGGCACTGCGCGCAGGCCATGGTCAAACCCAACCAATTGGTGGCCGTGGTATCGACTCGGTCGAATAGTCCATTGAAACGTTGTTCCTCAGCGATCGCGCCACCTTCACCGTTCAATAAATGGTTGCGATTGAAACCGCTGGCGATCTGTTGCTCCGTTGTCGCCCCGGGGAGCAGGTCGCCGGCCAATTGCCACGTTGTAAACTGGTCAAAAGTCAGATCTTCATTCAATGCTTTGACTACCCAATCGCGCCACATCCATTGCCAAGTGTCGCCGTCCTGCTGAAACCCGTTGCTGTCGGAATAACGGGCGGCGTCCAACCACGGCAGTGCCAATCGTTCGCCGTAATGTGGACTCCTCAACAGCTCATCGACCAGTTTTTCATAGGCCGCTGGATCGTCATCAGCAACGAAGGCCGCGACCGCTGCGGGGCTGGGCGGAAGTCCAACCAAGTCCACTGAAAGTCGCTTAATCAATGTGGCTCGGTCGGCGACCGGAGCAGGCTGCCAATCTAGGGCCTCAAGTTTGGCCAGCACAAATCGATCAATGGGATTGCGGCACCACTGGGGATTTTTTACTTCGGGCTCGGCCGGTCGTTGAGGCGCCACGAACGCCCAGTGTTCCTGGTAGACGGCCCCCTCGGCAACCCATTGTTTCAACAAACGTTTTTGCTCGTCACTCAACCGGCGATTTGAATTCGGGGGTGGCATCATGACCGCTGGGTCGACGGACTGAATCCGTTCGATCAACAGACTGTTGTCCAACTGACCAGGGTCAATCGCCCCGTGCTCAATTGCCAGCTCGCGCACATCCAATCGCAATTCGGATTCTCGTTTGTTGGCATCCTGTCCATGGCAGTAGAAACAATTTTCGGACAGAATCGGCCGGATATCTCGATTAAAGCTAATTTTTTTCTCGGCCTGCGCGCAAGCGGCCTGCGGCGAGAATTCGATGCCAACGGCAATTGAGCTCAACAGCAGGAAAAAAACAGAGAGACGCATGGAATGACGTTCCCGATAGAAAGTGACTTTGATGAACGCGATGGATGAACAATAATGCTGCGCAACGCATCACCGGGATATTGTACTGCCGAATTCCTGCGTTTGGCTGCTCCGCGGTACTCCGACGCGAAATTCCGGCCACAAATCACCGATTGTTTGACCAACGAGACCGGTAAATCCGCAGTGCTGAACGATCGAAAAAACAGCGATTACCTGATTCGCCAAAAATTCGGCAAAAGCAAAACCAAAATCACAAAAATTTCGACTCGTCCCAACATCATCAGCCACACAAAGAGCAATTTGGAGGGCGGACTAAAATGCGCGAAATTCTGTGTCGCGCCAACGGTTCCTAATCCCGGTCCGACATTGTTCAACGTGGCTGCCACACTCGAAGCGCTGTCGATTTGTTTGTGATCCGGGCGATTTCCCCACGTTGAGTCGGGTTCGACCGTGACAATAAAAATCCAGCTGAACACAAAAATCGTCATCAACAAACCGAAATAGACCAAAATGCTTTTTCGCAGTTCCGCGTCTTCGATCGATGCTCCCCCGAGTTTGATCGGGCGGACGACCGTCGGATGAAATGAGCGTTCGACCTCGAGACCGAGGATCTTGAGAAATAGCACCAGCCGAATTACTTTCATGCCACCCCCGGTGCTACCGGAACACCCACCGATAAACATGATGCACAGCAACACGACCCGTCCAAAACTGTTCCATTGATCAAAATCATGCGTCACGAATCCGGTCGTGGTGATTACCGAGACGACCTGAAACAAACCAAAGCGCAGCGAGTTGGCCAGTTGAACCAAAAACGAGCCTTCGCCGAAGTCTCCATAACCGATCCCAAACGCCACCACCAACGCTGTGACGCCACCAATAATCATCAGGTACACTCGAAACTCAACGTCCCGCAACAGCCGCCCAGGTTGGCCCGCTAATGCCAGATACAACAAAGTGAAATTCGAGCCGGCGAGAATCATGAAGATGATAACGGTATAATCGATCAACGAGCTATTGAAGTGACCCAAGCTGACATTCCAGTTGCTAAATCCCCCGGTCGCCAAGGTGGCAAACGAATGACACAACGCGTCGAACAAGGTCAAGCCTTCAAAGATCAGAATCACCGTCAGAACCAAGTTCAACAGAACATAAGTTCCGGCAAATAACCAAGCCGTATGCTGCATCCGAGCGGTCGATCCGTCTTTGCTGGGGCCCGAAATTTCCGCTCGCATCAACACTTTACCGGCGGAGCCTTGTCCCAGCACCACCACAAACAACACGATAATTCCCAAGCCGCCAAGAAAATGTAAACTGCTGCGCCAAAACAAAATGCAATGCGGCGCCAAATAGGGATCTTCCAAGTCAGCAATCACCGTTGCACCCGTCGTGCTGAATCCGGACTGGGATTCGAACAAACAGTCTGGGATGCTCATGCGTGCCCAGCGAATTCGATAGTGGTCCGCACGGTCAGACGGTGAATTGGGCTCGCGAGAATCGTTGGGAAGATAGATAACCGCCTGCCAGAACGAATTCTGCGCTATCAAATCCTCCAGTATTTTTGGCGCCTGTTTCTGACCCGACTGTTCCTGCAAATCAAGTTCGCTCAGCCCCTTGGCACCCCTGGCGAGCAATGCCTTGAGGCAATTTTGTTGTTCGACCGTGACGGGATCCATGGTTTCCCATTGTTGCCAAAAATCCCAATTCCAATCGGCCACGCTTTGCACCAGCGGCCGCGGGTCATCGGACACAATTCGAACCGTCGCACTCCGCCCGGTACTACTCAAATAAAACGGCAGGCCCCCAAGCACCGTTGCCATGACCCAACTGAGTCCGACAATCGCCATGGCTTCGCGTCGATAAAGCGAGCCGCGCGCGTGGCGGCCGAAATAATACAGCCCGACTCCCACAAGTCCGCAGAAAAAAATCGAAACCAGGAGCGCCACAAACCCGCGGGTTTCAAACAGGTAGGGAACATCCAGGCCGGCTCGATAACCGAGCGCGGGATGGGCCCAGGGAAGACTGCCGATCATGGTCACGGCAATCAAGATCGCGATGATGCCAAGTTTATGAGCAACCAAACGAATGTTCATGGCGACGTTTTCTTAGGCCTTGTCCGACTTGAAAAAATCCAGCGCCAAACTCAACACCGATTCTTCGGCCAAGAGCAATGCCGTGCTGTCCGGTTTCAAACGATCATCGGCGCTGGGCACGGACACATAATTTTCCCAAATCATCGCGGCCACCAAGCACTTGGGTGGAAGTTTAAGATTGGCCAGCGACTGCTGGCACGCCGGAGAATCAGCCGAAACTTCGACTTCCACCACACTGAGTGTACTGCCGGGAATTTGCCTTTTCGAAACCACTTGTCCTACATTCAGGAAATTCATGACTTGCTTGGCCATCACGTCGCGCGGACTGATGGCCACGTCGATTCCCAATTGATGTACGACTTTGGCGTAGTCGGGACGTCCGATCAAGGCCATGATCGATTTGGCTCCAATGTCGCGCGCCTCGACGCCGGCCATAATATTGTTCTCATCCGATCCGGTACACGCCACAAACACATCAGCGCTACCCACCCGCTCTTCTTCCAAGACACTTCGGCGAGTCGCGTCGACGTTGACCACGGTGGTATGTTTGAGATTGGCCGCCAACACATCGCAGCGCTCCCGCGAAGCGTCCATCAACAGCACTGAGATATCGTCCCGTTCCAACGCCCGCGCCAAGTGATAACCCGTTTCGCCACCCCCCGCGATCACCACATGTAAATGGGCATCCTGTTTTCGATTGAATCGCTGCGCCACGTCTTTTTGCTTGTCGTGCAAACCGAGCAACATGATCCGGTCGCCAGCCTGAAACACGTCGTCAGCACCCGCGATCCAGGTGCGCTGATGGCGCGTCATCGCGCCGACGCGGATCCCCTTGCCAAATTGCAAATCACGTAATGGCTGGCCGACCACATCGGATTTTTCACTGACGACAACCTCTTGAACTTCCAATTCGCCCCGCGCGAAATTCTCCATGATGACCGAACCTGGATTTCGAATGTGATGCGCCAGTTCGATAGCTGACAAATGTTCTAGACTCAACAGGCGATCAATGTTGAAATGTCGCTGGTAATCAAACGTGCTCAAGTCCCGAAACACCGGGGCGTACACCCGAGCAATCGAGCGTCGAACTCCCATGGCCTTGGCCATGCTCGCCGCTATGATGTTGACTTCATCGCTGCTGGTCAACGCCAGCAGCATATCAGCGCCCATCGCGCCCGCTTGAAACAGCACACTGGCTTGCGAAGCACTGCCGTTGATGACGGCCACATCCAGTTCCGAATTCAGCTGCCGACATTTATTCGGGTCGGAATCGATTACCGTGACGCGATGTCCACTTTGACACAAAAGATCAGCGACCCACGTGCCGACCGTTCCCGCTCCGATGACGATGATTCTCATAAAAATCTTGACTAGCACTTTCAAAATAACCGATCAGCTGCCTGAACGCTTAATTCAGGAATCAACTCCGTAGAGCGGACTCGGTATTCTACTTTGAGCCTGCTTGGTAGGGTATAGACGTTGAATGTTCGTGCAACTTTGTTCGAACGACAGCAATTTGACCGTGCCAGAATGTTGCCATTTAATTGGGTGACAGGCAATGCCCTACCGATCATACTGGCTGGGAGGCGAATCTGCATGGCAGAATCTGAATCGTCCGGACTTTAATTCGCTGAGATCGTTGCAAATGAAATTTACGCTGGCCCTGCTTGCGGTATTGGCCCCCTTGTCTTTGTCTTGCTGCCTGTCGACCTCGCCAGCACAACAAGTAATTCAACTTCCTCGGGAACCGGACCTTTCGCCCGATGGCAGCCAGTTGGCTTTTACCTGGCGCGGCGATATCTGGCTTGTTCGCAGCGCCGGGGGCGCAGTTCGGCAATTGACCAGTTCGCCCGACAACGATGCCTCACCAAAATTTTCCCCCGATGGCAAACGCATCGCCTTTGTGAGCAATCGCGCGGATGGCAGCAATTTGGTATTTACCGTGCCAGTGTCAGGCGGACAACCCAAACAACTGACCTTCCACACCGACGGATATGATCTGCAACAGTGGACTCCGGATGGTCAATCGCTATTGGTTGCCGCGTCGCGCGATCTGGAGTGGCGCAATGAGGGACGTTTGTGGTTGATCAATGCCGCCCAGCGAGGGCCAGAACAATTGCTGTTTAACGCCCCCGCCAGCAACGGCCGCATCTCTCCGGACGGCAAGCAATTGTTGTTCACTCGCGAAGGAGTCGCGTGGTGGCGCAAACAATATGTCGGCAGCCAATCCAGTCAAATTTGGAAATATGATTTGGATTCGCACGAGTTTGCGATGTTGCGGAATGATGCGACCGAGGCTCGGTCACCCCTGTGGGGGGCGGATGGTAAGAGTTTTTATTTTATCAGCGGCGAAGATGGGGCCTTCAATCTGTACCGACATGATTTGGCGGATGGCCAAACATCGCAATTGACTCGCTTTAAAGACGATGGAATCGTCATGCCTTGTTTGTCGAAAGATGGATCGACGATCGTATTCCGCCACCTGTTTGATTTTTATCGAATGAGTTTAGCCGATGGTGCCGAACCGAAAAAAATCCGACTGGTTTGTCGCGCGGATCAAGCCATCGAGCCAACCCGCAACGTCACGCTTGAGTCGGCGACCGAGGCGGCTTACTCAGCCGACGGCTTGCAAATCGCGTTCATTGCCGGAGGCGATTTGTGGGTGATGGATACCGTGTTGCGTGAACCAAGGCAGATTACCAAGACGGCGGAAATGGAAAGCGCGCCGGCCTTTGCGAACGAAGACGGAACCCTTTTGTTCGCCAGCGACGCCGAAGGTCAAAGTGATATTTGGATGGCGACTCGCGGCGATGAAAAACAATACTGGTGGCTCAATGACTCGTTTGCGCTGAAGCGATTGACCAACGACGGTATTGTCGAATCGAACCTGCAGCCCAGTCCGGCGGGCGACAAAATCGCCTTCGTTCGCGACGGTGCGGGAATCTGGCTGATGAACCTGGATGGCAGCGACCCAACTCGGTTCTTCGAAACATGGGATTCACCGGAATTTGATTGGTCGCCGGATGGCAAGTGGTTGACCTGGTCGGTTCAGGACAACGATTTCAACAGTGATGTTTTCGTCGCACCGATTGATGGATCAATCCCGCCCTTGAATATCACGCGTCATCCTGAAAATGACTCCCAGCCGGTTTGGTCTCCCGATGGAAACACGATCGCCTTCACCGGCGCTCGCATGGATGGCGAAGTCGATGTCCATTTCGTGTTGCTGCAGACCAGCGAGGACGAAATCAGTGACCGGGATCGGAAACTCAAAGAGGCGCTGAAGAAGTTTGAAAAAAAGGATAAGGATAAAACCGATCCGAAAACTGGCGCCAAAGATGAGCCCGCGAAAAAAACGGAACCCGACGACCTGCCCCCGACGGCGACAGGCTCGGCACCAGCGACTGCATCGACCGATACGGATGACGCGAAGGCCGAGGATGAGCAGGCCGACAAGGAAAAAAAGAAATTGCCCGAAGTGAAAGTTGACGCTGAGGGAATCCACGAACGCATTCGCCGCGTATCAATTTTGAATTCGGGAGAACGCAACCTGTTTTGGTCACCGGATTCCAAGAAACTCGCCTTTACCGCCACAATCGACGGAAAGAGTGGCATCTACACCATTGAACCGCCAGCGGAATTGAAACCAAAATTTCTGACCGAAAAAACGGGGGCAAATCCAGCGTGGATCGAAACCGGCAAACAAATCTTGCTGCTGTCGGATGGTGTGCCGCAAAGCATTCCAGAAACTGGTGAGCCCACCAGCTTCAAATTCAAGGCCCTGAACGTGCTTGATGTTGCCGCCAGGTATCAGGCTGGTTTTGATACCGCTTGGCGCGCGATGCGCGACGGCTTCTATGACGGTAAACTGAACAATCGAAATTGGGATGAAATCCGGCGCAAATATCAGTCTGCGGCGCGCGAGGCAGTTGATGATCTGACGTTTGCGACAGTGGTCCAACTGATGTTGGGCGAATTGAATGGATCACATCTCGGATTTTTCGCGGGTGGAACACGCGGCGGCCAACCAGGTGGCGATCGCGAAAGCGCTGCGACTTGGAACGAAGCAACCGCTCATTTCGGTTTGCAATTTGATTTTTCCCATCGAGGCCCCGGCCTCTTGGTCCACGACGTGATCTATGCCAGCCCCGCTTGGACCCAGCGCAGCAAGATTCAGCCTGGTGAAATTGTGATCGCGATTGCGGGAGTGGAAGTTGATCCGGCAATGGATTTGACGTCGGTGTTAAATGTGCGCATGGATCGGGAGTTGGTGCTCAAGGTAAAAAACGCCGCCGATGAAGTACGGGATGTCAAGATCCAGCCCATCACTTACGGTGCCGCGCGCGGACTGCTGTACAACCATTGGGTGCGCGCCAATCAGGCCGTCGTGAAAGAGAAATCGAACGACCGGTTTGGCTATGTTCACATCCGTGGCATGGACATGAGAAGTTTTTATGATTTCGAACGGGACCTGTTTGCGATCGCCAGTGGAAAAGAAGGCTTGGTGATCGACGTCCGTGAAAACGGTGGTGGCTCAACTGCGGATCACCTGCTAACGGTCTTGACGCAACCGCGGCATGCCATCACCGTTCCTCGCAATGGCGGGCCGGGCTATCCGTTGGACCGAGTGGTGTATGCCACCTGGAATAAACCGATCACCGTGTTGTGCAATCAAAACAGTTTTTCCAACGCTGAGATTTTCAGTCACGCCATCAAGACGTTGAAGCGCGGCCGGTTGGTCGGAGTACGGACGGCCGGGGGCGTGATCAGTACGGGGGGCACGCAGATCATGGATCTGGGGTTTTTGCGCATGCCGTTTCGCGGTTGGTATTTGCTGAATGATGGTGAAGACATGGAACTCAATGGAGCCGTGCCCGACGTCGTCCTCTGGCCAAAACCAGCGGAAGAAGTCGCTGGAATCGATGAACAATTGATCAAGGCAATTGCGGTCTTGGAGGAGGATGTCACTGCGTGGAAAGCAATTCCTCAGCCGACTCTGAAAAAGGCCAGCGAGCGCCCGGCCAGGAAATAGTGCCCAAATTTGATCCGCACGTTTGACGAAAAAACCGATTGGCTCGATTAGCCTGTTCTCGCGACCTTTTACAAACGCCATTTTTGGCAGTGACGCAACGTGACAAGTTCACCACTTCAACCCGTCTCCGTCGGTGCTATTCTGCATCCCACAAACTGGCCAACGTATAATCCGTGCCCTCCATCGTCCAAAATTCACCGCCAAAATAGCGGCGCGAACGGTCCAAATGATTGATCTCTGCGATCTCTGACGAAGACAGCGTCAACTCGGTTGCCGCCAAGTTTTCTTGCAGCCGGACTGAATTCACGGACTTGGGAATCACTGCCGTCCCGCGTGCCAGCCCCCATTGTAAGAGTACTTGCGCCACGGTCGCGCCGCGACGACTAGCGATCTCCGCAATCGACGGATCATTCAACAACACTGGTTCGTCAACTCCCTTGAGCTGTTCTGGTCGGCCTCCGGACCCGAGTGGGGCGTAAGCCGTCAAATGAATTCCGTTGTTCCGACAGAACTCCAACATCAACGGCTGTTGGAGATAGGGATGCAACTCGATTTGATTCATTTCCGGTTTTCGGCGCGCCGTCAGCAGCAGCGAGTTCAATTTCGCCCGGCTAAAATTCGCTACACCGATATGACGACACAACTCTTTTTCGGCCAATTTCTCCATCGCAGCCCAAGTCTCTGCCAGTGGCAATTCAGTCAAAGAAATAGTATCGGCGGGTGTGTCTGGAAAATGCACACCCTTTCTGAAAGCTAACGGCCAGTGAATCAAATATAGATCCAGATAATCCAGTTGTAGATCACGCAGAGTTTTCTCAAGCGCAGGCATAACGTCCTGCGGTGCATGAGCATCATTCCATAGTTTCGAAGTAATCCAAAGCTCCTCGCGTTTTACCACTCCTGCTCGAAACAACTGACCCAACGTTTCACCGATTTCAGCTTCGTTACCGTAAATTGCTGCGCAGTCAACATGCCGGTAACCCATTCTTACCGCGGCTTCAATCGCTGCACCAACCTCGCCCGGCGCGGCCTTCCAGGTTCCCAGGCCGAGTGGAGGAAGTTCATCGCCATTGGAAAATTTGAGTGTCTTAGGCATAGAATTTTCGAAAATCGGGGAAACAGGTACAGGAATCCAGCTACACAATAATTTCGTGGCAACCCACCGATTGATCATCGGCACGGGTCCAAAACAAAGTCTGCTTCGTGACTACTAATTTTTTTAGTATACTGGCTATCGTTCTTACCCACGAGTCTGCATGGACTCCGCTTCCACGAATTCAATTTGCTTTTTTAGAAGGCCAATCTCAATGAATAAATTTCCATCAGCGATGAGGTTTATTGGGACATTGTTATTGCTGTTGGTATGTGTGATCCCGGCAACGTTTGCGCAAGAAAAGATAGAACTTCCGCAAGACTTGACCCAGCTGATTGAAATGAAAACCAAACTTCTGGATCAATTTGCTGCCGAGCAGAAAGCGGGACAAGCCGAACAAAGTATCGCGACGTTGAAAAAAATTATCAATATTCATCGCGAAGCAGTCAAAGTCGCCACGGCCTCGAAAGTAGCCGAAGTCACATTGGGTCAGTTACGCCAGGTGTTTGCCAGTGATGGTGAGTATTTGTCGGACCAATTGTTCGCCCGCAATGATTTTGCCGGTGCCGCTGCCCTCCGCAGCGAACTAAAACAGTTTTTAAGTGGCGCGCTGGGTGAAAAACATCAATCCACGCGAATCATGTACTGGAAACAACTCACTGCAGAAAAACTGAACGCGGCGACTAAAGAATTACAAACCGCCTACCTTGTTGCCGCTGGGTCCGAATCGCAAGCCGCCGAAGCGCTCAAAAACCGCCAACTGGATGTTGCCGCCAAGCTCTATTCCCAATTGATCGAAGCTCAAATTGCCGTGTTGGGAGAAAATCACCCGAATGTCGGCCTGAACTTGAATCAATATGGAACCGTGTTGTTGATGCAAAAAAATTACCCCACTGCCGAAGCGACTTATTTGCGCGCACTGAAGATCCGCGAGGCTACCGACGGTCGCGGCCTGGCCTTTGCAACAACGTCCTTTAATCTCGCGCGATTCTATGAAGAAACGCAGCGGTTCGATGAAGCGGCCAAGATGTATTTGCAGACCGCTGAAATCGAAGAGCCTTTACTGGGAAAAAACAACAAATCATTCCTGCAGACACTCGAACAACTGGCAGCGCTGTACAAAAAGACCGGGCAATCGGATAAAGAAGCCGCGCTGCGCAAGCGAATTGTCTCAGCAGATCCGTTGAATACGGTTGTCGCACATCTCCCCAAAGGCACCTTTGCTGCGGCCAGCATTCAACCGAGCCAGTTGTTGCAAGACCCGGCGATGAAAATGATGCCGTTTGAAATCGCCGAAGCAATGGGCCGTCAGGAACTGGGCTTCAATCCACTTGATATCCAGGCCCTGGTCGCCTTCAGTACACTTCCGATTGTTGAACCCCCGTTTAATTTTGGTTTGCTTTTTCGCTTGGCTGAAGGCGTGACCGCCAAATTTCCCTGGGAACAGGAAGGCAACTCGGAAATCATTGCCTTGGACAATGGTCAAAAATACTGGCGGTCTTTAAGCTCCGCAGCGCTGTGTGCGGCTCAGTTTTCCGATGGCACAATCGTGGTTGGTACGGAAGAGAGTGTCAAGCAAAGCATGACGCAGGCCGCCGATGGAACCGTGGCGACAATGTTGTTGGAAAATCGAAGTAACGGCCAAATCGTCGCTGTCGCGGATGTGCGTTTGATTCGCGCCGTCGCTCAAGCCGCATTGGCTCAAGCGCCACCACTGCCCCCCGAACTCGCCGGCCTCGCAGCACTTCCGGGTGATGTTGACACGCTCCGAATCTGGGGCGGGATTTCCAATGGACTGGGACTCGCGTTGGTTTTGGATCATGCGGATCCGGCTGCCGCACAGCGTACAGTCCAAGCCCTCGCGTCAGCGTTATCGTTCGGTGAAAAAATGGCCATGGCTGAAGTGACTCGCAACCTGGACCAGGGGGACGCCGTGCAACAAGCCACGTTGGCCTATGCAAAACGGACGGCCGACGATCAACTCCGTCAACTCAAACCTGTTATTGACGGAAATTCCGTCGGCATCAATTTTCAGCTGAAAGACAGCGGGGTAGTTGGCCCGATTGGAATTGCTTTGCTGTTGCCCGCCGTTAAAGCGGCCCGTGACGCCGCTCGGCGCGCACAAGATTCCAATCAGTTGAAACAGATTGCCTTGGGTATGCTCAATTACGAATCGACCTATGGAAAATTTCCCGCGCGCGCCAATTACGACGCAGCAGGAAAACCACTGCTCAGTTGGCGGGTGCTGATTCTGCCGTATTTGGAAGAAATGGAACTTTATGATCAATTCCATTTGGACGAGCCTTGGGACAGCGAACACAACCTCAAACTCGCCGAACAAATGCCGGACGTCTATCGCAGCAAGAGCTTCAACGATCCCCTGAAAACTATTTACTT
Organism: Mariniblastus sp.; assembly: GCA_031409295.1. Lineage (GTDB taxonomy): Bacteria > Planctomycetota > Planctomycetia > Pirellulales > Pirellulaceae > Mariniblastus. The sequence continues at coordinate 8,222 of JANNWZ010000003.1, read as the reverse complement.
GACTGCCGATGGTAAGGGAACAGCGATGGAGGGTAACCAGGGAATAAAATTTTCTCAAATCACCGATGGTACATCCAATACGATGATGGTGTTGGAAGCCAATCCGGAAAGTGCGGTGGTTTGGACGCAGCCCGCCGATCTCCCGTTTGATCCTGCCAATCCCGGTGTTGGATTGGGTGCAATTCGACCCAACGGATTTCAGGCGGCTTTCGTTGATGGTTCGGTGCGTCTGATCTCATCGCAGACTAACCCCGATACATTGAGGAAACTTCTGCAGTGTGCAGACGGCGAAATTGTGAATCCCGATGACTATTAGTGGGGCTGCTGGCCTGCTGCTGTCATCAATTCCTGTCAGCGCTGTTGCAGGTTGGGGCCAGTTTTGTTCTAAGTGCACGTCGCTCTCAATCCATCGTCGAGTTTTTGCGTTAATACATGAATAAGCCACCCTTGCCCGAAAAACTGAACTCCAATTTGACACCTGATGCGGCTCAGCGTGATTTGATCGAAGAGCGACTGTTCCTCGATGGACCGCAATCCCGGTTTGCCGAATTGATGCGCGCGTTTCGCATTTCCGCCGAAGTTCTCAAAGGGTTTCGAAAACTGCATTTCGTCGGTCCCTGTGTCACGGTGTTTGGATCAGCTCGTTTTGCGGAAGGACATCCTTCTTATGAGCTCGCCCGGCAAGTCGGTGCGGCACTAGCCAAAGCTGGATTTACGGTGATGACTGGCGGTGGACCCGGCGTCATGGAAGGTGCCAATCGGGGCGCTCAAGAGGTCGGTGGTCGCAGCATCGGTTGCAACATCATTCTGCCGCGCGAACAGGACCCCAATCCCTACCTCGATACCTTTATCGAATTCAAATACTTTTTTGTCCGCAAACTGATGTTGGCCAAGTACTCCTATGCGTTCGTCGCACTGCCCGGTGGATTTGGCACCTTGGATGAATTATTTGAAGTCGCCACGTTGGTCCAGACCGGAAAAATGCAACAGTTCCCGATCGTCCTGGCCGGCAGAGATTATTGGCAACCGATGTTGGACTTTCTTAACAAAACAATGGTCGCCGGAAAAACAATCGATCAAGCCGATGTGGATCGATTCATTCTTTCGGATTCACCAACTGAGATTGCTGCTCGTGTCCGCGAAGTGGCCTTGCAACGGTTTGGGCTTAGCAAGAGAAGAGCCAAACCCCATTGGTGGTTGGGCGAACACGGTTAGTATACCATCCGACCTGAAGTTCGGCGTAGCTGAGGTTGCGAAACCGTGGACTTTGCCAGTCCTATTAGTCGAAAGGGACGCTGAGCGGCGTGACACCCGAATAATTTTCCGTCGCACCCGAAAGAGGGATTTTGTCCGCCGGTCAATCACATTACGATAAATAATTCAAGAGTTAGACTTTTTGACGACCACAGTTGATCGAGTTGGAATTGAGGCACAAGGATGACGAGAAATAAAACTGGCGGTCACGGATCGAGCGGCGACCATTTGCTCGAAATTGAAATGCCTCGGTCAATTCAATCAGCCAATCCTGCGCGATTGTCGAATCAGGAACCTGCAACCGTGGTTGCTGGGCGACAGTTTACCAGTCCGCTGGGCATTCCAGTTCAGTTTACGCTGGTCGAATCCGCCGTGCAAACTTTTTTAAGCGGTGCCTCACTCGAACAAATCCAACTTCATTTGACACATGCCGATTTGCAATTATTGCGCGGTTTTGACCAGTTGTTGTGTCTTGAAGGTTTGACCGGCGTCGAACATCTACCCCATCAGATCGAGACGGTTCGTAAAGTTCTGCGACGATTCAATGGTCGCGTTTTGTTGGCAGATGAAGTCGGCTTGGGAAAAACTATCGAGGCTTGCTTGCTGCTCCGTGAATATCTGTTGCGCGGTTTAGCGCGGCGAATTTTGATATTGGTTCCCAACCCGCTGGTCAGTCAGTGGCAGACGGAGCTACGAGAAAAATTCCATCTGGAATTCGAAGTTCCGCCGCCAGGCGTGAAGAGTGAACGGGAAGACTATTGGCAGGAACACGACCAGATTCTGGTCGCAACCTCGTTGGCCAAATCCGGGAAACGAGCCGGTGCAATTGCCAAAGCTCGTTGGGATTTGGTCATCGTTGATGAAGCACACCATTGTAAAAATCGTTCGACGAAGGTCTGGCAATTAATTAATTCACTGCAACGCCGACATATGTTTCTGTTAACGGCGACACCCGTTCAGAATAATCTGACGGAGCTGTACAGTTTGCTGACTTTGTTGGAACCCGGCCATTTGAAAACGGAGGCCGACTTCAAACGCAAATATGTTACGCGCGGCAACCCCCGCGATCCACGCAATCGAGAAAAGTTGCGGAGCCTGTTGGGTGAAGTCATGATTCGCAATACTCGTAGTTTGGTACAGATCGCGCTGCCGCCTCGATATGCTCAAATCATTATTGCCCAACCGACCGGTGCGGAACTGGAATTGCATCGCGCCTTCAACGAATTCCTGCGGCGATTTTCGCCGCCGACAGTAGCGAAGAAGCTGCCAGAGTCATTGGATCCTTCAATCGCTGAGTCCAGTGAAACCAGCGAAGCGGATGAGTCAATGTCGGAGACAACATCGGTTTCGAAAATGACGAGTAGTGGTTTCTCGCGCATGCGGTTGCGGGCTTTTTTAAACGCCTTGGGAAGCCATCCTTCGACGCTAGCCGATTCGCTGCTCAATTCAACGGAATCCGAGCCTTCGATACAAACGCAAAAACAGACGTTGGCCACACTTGCACTTTCAATTCAGCGTTCAGCCAAAGACGAGCGATTGCTGGAGTTGTTGACCCAGAGTCACGGTCACAAAGTGTTGGTATTTGTGCAGTCCTTGCGCACGCTGCATCGTTTGGGGAGACTACTAACCGAAGTCCACCTGGGTCATTCCGTTTTCTCCGGCGAGCAATCGGCCATGGAAAAAGATGCGGCGGTCGAACAACTGCGAACGTCGGTTAATTTGATGCTGTGTACTGAAAGCGGTGGAGAAGGTCGCAACCTGCAGTTTGCCGACACCTTGATTAATTACGATTTGCCCTGGAACCCGATGAAGATTGAACAGCGAATCGGGCGGATTCACCGCTATGGTCAAACGCATGACGTCTACGTGTTCAATCTGTGTACGGCTGGATCATTGGAATCGAGAATACTCACGTTGTTAAACGACAAGATTCGGATGTTCGAATTGGTCGTCGGTGAAGTCGGTTCCATTCTGGGCAACCTCGATGAAGGGGAAGAGTTCGAATCACTGGTGTTGAGAATGTGGCTTGAGGCCGCCGATGATCAACAGTTGGATGATCGTTTCCAAGATTTGGGTGATTCGCTGTTAGCAGCGCAGGCCAAATATCTGGCGGCCAAAAATCTGGATGCAGCCCTGTTTGGAGAGGATTTTGAATGAGCGGTGAAACTCAATTGATGCAACGCGTCCAACAGTTCGCCATCGAGTTGGTTGAAAATTCCGGCGGGATTGTGGAATGGTCTCCCGACAGCGATCAAGGAATGGGGATCGTTCCGGCCGCAGTAGCCGAGTGCTTGGGCCAATCGTCTGAAATTTTCGCCCTGTCTCCCAACCTTGACGCCGGTGGTTTGGCTTTGACGATCGGTGGTAGTTTTCTGGAAAATGCCGGACGTACGTTGAAACAATTTATTCCGGCGGCGGGACTGTTTACGTTCCCCGATATGCCCGTTCGAAAATCGGATTTTCAACAATCGGTCGACAGCTGTTTTGGTTGGCAAAATGCTCGGGCTCGCGTAACGCAAGTCAACATCGTACCGTTGGCCTATCACTCGTGGTGGTTTCAAGTCACTTTGCGGACCGAAGATGCCTGGGAATCGGTTTTGTCAACAACGATCAATGTTCAATCAAGTCTGCCAGTTGAGCTGGGCAATGCAATCGAGTTATTGCCGTACGCCAACTGCCGACCAGGGCTTGTCTCCGCCGAACTTTCCATTGCCGCAGCGGTCCGTTCGGTCGAAGTCCTCGCGTTAAAACAATCCGCCAGTTTCTTGACTCGCATGGATCAACGCTTACAAGCGGATCGTCGTCGCCTACGGGATTATTACAACGCAATGCTTCGCGAATCGACCCAATCCAATCGACGCACAAAACAAGCTCCGACACCTACCGAACTCGAGGATCGACAACGGATCGTCAAGTTAGAATTGCAACGCAAGCTGAGTGAACTTGACGAACGATTTAGCATCTCGGGTGATTTGCGTCCGATTGCCGTCGCAGAACTTCGCATTCCCTCAGCCGTGATTGAATTGGAAGTTCAACGGAGATCGGCAAAACGGATTTTTCACTTGTACTGGAACGGATCGTTTCGTCGTCTAGAACCGCTGGAGTGCAGCCAATGTCATACCGGAGCCTTCAATTTCTGGTTCACCAATGAGGGAGTCGAACCGATTTGTGCGACCTGTCATGCGTCGCCCGAAAAAAGTATCACGGAATATCCTCTCCCTCGGTGATGTTTCGTCGGACGGGATTCTTCTCCCTTCGCTGAAGCCACTGGCCGTGGAAGCGTGAATTTTATTGACAAACTTGCTGTCGAACGATAGGTTTGTCTATAGTCCAACGGGCAACCGTGTTTGTATCTACTTTAGCCCGATTCAAGAATTCTTGGGGAAACCGACATGAACTCTAAATCAATTCCCAACACTCGATTGGGACGCCGCAGCTTTTTGGGCGTATTGGCTGGTGGGATCACTTTGAGTCTGCCGGGCTGGGCGCTCGGCCGCAGCGGACTATGGTTGCCCGGCGATGACTTACCGCTGACTCCCCGTCAAAACGATGGACCGTTCTATCCTGAGACGGCAATTGACAAACAATTGATTAACGACACCGATTTGCATCAAAAACTCGCCGGTCACGAATTTGCTAAAGGGCAGGTGATCGTGGTCAATGGAGTGATTAAAGATCAACGCGGGAAGCCACTGGCTGGTTCGATTGTCGAAGTTTGGCAAGCGTGCGCTACGGGTCGGTACCATCATACACGGGACGAAAAAAATGGCTCATTGTTGGATAACAATTTCCAGTTTTGGGGGCGTGCGATTACCGAGGCGGATGGAAAATACTCGTTCAAGACCATCATCCCAGGAATGTATCCGGGCCGCACCGCGCGCCATATTCACTACCGAGTCGATTCGAACGGGCATCAGCGATTCTCCACGCAATGTTTTTTTTCGGATTTCGGTGAGGACAACGCGCGCGACGATATCTATCGCCAATTGAATCCCCAGGAACGAAATCAATTAACCGTGCAAGTTGATAAGCCAACCGCTGCCGATGAATCTTGGACCGGCGCCTTCGACATTGTCCTTGGAAAATAATGGTCGCTCGATCGAATCCGTCTCGACGTCGGTTTCGCTTGGGAGCGGCGGCTAGTAGCTGGGAATACTGCTGGCTATCGAATCGTTGGGGCAACGCGATCTAGACGTGACCCATTCCAACGGGCCATTGTGGTCCGGAATCGACACCCCGGCGGGCCAATTGTTGCTTACACCGTTGCCGGAAGTGTTTGCTGACTGGCCGTTCGAGGCCAACGGGTGCGGCACGAATTTCTCAATTGCTCACCAGCCTTGTGAAATCTGGCAACCAGTATTTGAGCCAGCGCGATTCGGCTTGTTGATTTAGTCGTTTACCGACTAGCCGCAGGCGACGAGTGTTCCCTTGAACGCCTACGGCTTTCCGATAAACGCAACTTGTGCGTCAAACATTATGTCAACAGTCCGTTACTCATCGGGTTGTGATTGATAATTTTCACTCTGCCGCTCGCCAGAACAAAAATCGCCAATCGTCATTCTGGTTCGTGGCAGATTGTCAATCCGATAAAACGCCTATCCCCCCAGGGCTGGAATGTTCGTTTAAGAATTTTTTTCCAACCGATGAAAGAATCGTTGAGCCGGCTCGTTTGAGTAGTAGATATCGTACTTCTAACACACTGTTTCGGCCTTCCATCTGGAAAATTACCACATGCTAAAAACTCAATCATTAATTGCCCTCGTGCTCGCGCATTGTTTTGTTGCGGTGAGTTGGCTTTCGCCAATTCAAGGTCAAGAACTGGTCGACAAAAATGAGACGCAAGCAATTCCGTTTGAATTGAGCGCGCACGACAAACAAATTGTGAATCTTCGCATTCAACATATCTTGGAACGCGACCAGCAGTTTCGAGCCTATCAGTCATTCGAAACGACCGACGACACGGAAATTGATCGACTGCAAAAACTGGAGGGCCAAGCACAACTGCGTGCGATGTCCGACAACGAAGGTAAATTGCCCAAGGAAATCTCGCAATTGTTGTTTCAATTTCAACACAAGAACGATCTCGGGAATTTGGAAGAGTTCGTTGCCATCGTCACGCAATACGGTTATCCCTCGCCCCAACGGCTGGGAGTCGAATCCGACGGTATCTTTCCATTACTACTGCATCCGCCTGTTGAGCCTGATCAAATCGAATCTCATCTCGATGCCATGTCCGCCTTGTTGCGGCCCGAAGTTGAAGCAGGTCGATTGGAGCCGAAGAAATTCGCGATGTTTTACGACAACATGTTGGGCAAGATCCTGCGCCGACCACAACTCTACGGCACCAATCAAGTTTTCAACCGCGAGACGGGAGAAATCGAACCACCGATTGTGCAGAGTCTGGAGTCGGCTAATCAGGCGAGGCGCGAAATCGGTATGCCCGAATTGCAAGAGGGAGAATACCGCCTGGCTCCCGCCGACGGCTTGCCAAAGGGTTCTGGGACGGAAGATAGTGCAACGAACGATTCACTTCACCATCCGTAGGCGAGCATCTCAACAAAGCACCAACCGTTGACTGAACAACGATTGGCGTAAACGGTCTTGAGTGGGAAAAGACTTGTTTTAACGGTTGTGGAATTGATTCCAACGTACAGAAGACTGTCCCCGTCGTACACCGTTTCCCAATCTGAAACTAAACGCGCCTGTTTCCATGCGAGTCTCTTGCAGGCAATTGGGATTTGATGATTGCGGATTATTTCTTTTCTATTTCCGTGTAGTCAAACAATTGATCGTCTATCGAAAAAGTTTTCAACTCCAGTTTTTTCCCATTGATATGGACCATGGTATAGTGGTGACCGCGCCGAACGTTGTTTTGAAAAAAAGGACGATAGGGTCCAGGGGTTTCCAGATTTCCGCCACCACCGCCGGTAATCATGTAGATCGTGCCACCCTCGTTGACAGCCTGGTTGTCCTTGATCGGCCAGGTCCGTTCGTAGGAATGAATATGCCCGGTCCAGACGATGTCGACGCCGTACTTCTCATACAGCGGTACCAGCTGCCGGACACGCATGTCTCCGTAGGTTCCTTTGTTGGTTTTCCATAAATCGCCGTAGTCGTCTTCGTCGGACGAATAGGGTGGGTGATGGTGGCAAACGAATTTCCAGATCGTTGTCGAGGCCGCCAATTGTTTTTCCAGCCATTGATATTGTTCGCTGGCAGGATCTACGTTGCGATTCGAATCAATCATGAAAAAATCCGCGTCGCCATACGAAAAAGAATAATAGTACTCAGGATCAGGTAGGGCCATGTAGTCAAAGTAGTTTTGGGCATTCTCTTCGTGATTTCCCAGCACTGGAAAAAGAGGAACGCGCGATATCAATACATTCAGCGCTGGAAAAAACTCAGTCAACCAATCTGCGTCTCTTTTTCCCTGGTCCACCAAATCGCCGGGCAACAGCAGGAAATGCGGACGGTGAGCCCAAGCCAACTGGGCTGCTTGTCCGGCGACCTTCAGATTTTTCTGGGTGTCGCTGATGACGGCAAACGTGACCGGAGTGCCACGTTTCGATGCTGTTTGAAACGTGGCCGGTTCACTGGCAATTGTCTGGCCGTCCCGTTCCGATTCCACCCGATAGAAATACTGAGTTTCGGGACGTAAGTCTTCTATTCGAATCTGTTGAATTGCCGCTGGGTCGGCTCCGGCAATCCTATTTGAGCACGTGGCGTCTTCTCCCCAAAACAACGTTCCTTGACTTTCGATTGTCGTTTGCCAGACCACCGTCATACCGGTCAGCGTTCCATACTGGAGGAAGGGTTGAACTTTGAACTGAAGTTCAGTTGCGGGAGCCGCAATTTTCAAATTCGCCAAATCTTCTTGGTGCGAAAAATCATGCGCGACCCATTTCGCTTTAGCAGCCAGATCATAGATGGCCACCTCACGAATGCGGCCCTGTAGCGGCTCAAACTCG
>JANNWZ010000002.1:0-1734 GCA_031409295.1 Mariniblastus sp. | reverse complement strand
ATTACCGGTCGCAGCTACAATTTCTACTCAATTCAACCCAATCAACTAGTGGTGCATGGGGAGTTGATTTATGAAGTCAAACAAGCGGCGTGCGGCGAATTTCGATTTGAATTGCCACTTAGCACACCCAGTTCGATCTCGATTCAGTCCCCTGATGATCAGTTAAAAGACTATCGAAGTGAGGATACCGATTCGACGCGAATCTGGACCGTCCAATTGGCTCGGCCGCGACTTGGTAACATTCCCTTGCACATTGATTTCGCAAACCCGTTGGCTGATGCCGATCGGCAACGGCTGACGTTGTCGCCTCTCAGGATGCGCGACGTGGCGTTTCAATCCTCAATGCTGGCGATCGAAGGCAATAGCGAACTCGATATTGAAGTCGAAACGACCGCTCGCGTGGTCGACATCGGCGAATTGAACGAAGCGCAGTACCAACCGGGTAGCCATACGCTAGGTGCGTATTCGTCCACCGATGAGAAACTGGCCGTAACAGTCAATAGCGTTCGCCGCCCGGTCTATTCATTGCCAACTGCCATTGTCGAAAGGGCCGAGATGGTGACTTCGATTTCCAATAACGGTGCGGCGATTACGGCGGCTCGATTTTTGTTGGCGACTCAACAACAGCCGTTCTTGCGAATCGAACTGCCACCGAAATCAGTTCTGTGGGCAGTCCGACTGGACGGCCTGTCTGCCAAACCGCAGCGACGAGGCGACGCATTGTTAATCAGTCTGGTTGGTTCAGAAACAGAAAAGCGTCGGGACCTGCAATTAGTCTTCGAGTCACCGGTGAAGCCCTTTAGATTCGTCGGTCAAATTGCAGCCTCGGCGCCAACACTGTGGCTGGTTGATGGGGTTAATGACTCCAGTCAAGAAGGAGAGCTCAAGAGTAAGCAGCCGGTTCCACTGGTCGATTTACACTGGCAATTGTTGACCCCTGACGGGTTCACAGTTTCCGATTGCAGCGCCAATTTCCAATCGGAACAATTGGTCCAACTGCCAACACCCCTTGAACAATTGGGATCGTGGATCTATCGACTGGGCGGCGGCGTCGGTTGGAACGTTGTTCGAATGTCTTGGGGATCCAATTATAGACTACCGCTCACGATGGAGAATGCTTCCCAGAGCTGGGAAGACGGATCTACGGGGAACGTGCCCGACACGAGCGGCGCTGATTCTAAACCAGCCGGTCCAACAATATCGCCATCGAGCAACCTTGATTCGCTTGGCGGTCGTTCGGGAGTAACTGGCGATGCGGGCATCGTGGCACCTCCACTCGCCACGCCCTCGAAAGGTAAAGATTCCCAAATGGCTTGGGCCCTCAGTGGCCTGCGCAGTTTAAACATCGAACTAACCAAGAATGGGAACTCGATGGAGTTCTATAGCCTCGGCGAACAAACGACCTTGAACGCGACCATCGTGAATCAATCCAGGTTGAATTGGTTTGCAATCACCGTTGCATTGTTAATCGCCACGTTTGGCGTGCTGATCACCAATGGTCGCATGAATCGCAAGTTGTTTTTTCTAATTTTGATTTTCATGATTGTCTGCGCGCTACCTCTATTGGGATCGGCATTCGATGCCTTGGGCGCTCTTATCGACCTGACCATTATGACGCTCGTGTTTGTCGCAATCTATTATTTAGTCGTCGCGATCATCAAGTTTATGCTCAGGTATTGGAGAACGCCGGCGTTACAAATTCCCATGATGATTTTGTCGGTTGCACTGACACTG
>JANNWZ010000001.1:0-62052 GCA_031409295.1 Mariniblastus sp. | reverse complement strand
AAACGTCGCCCGTGGCGACCAGTCCGTTGCCCGATGGAGTAATTGAACAAATGAAGTTTCGCAGTGTTGGTCCGTTTCGGGGAGGACGGAGTGCGGCCGTTGAAGGAGTGCGCGGAAACTCGACTCGTTTTTACATGGGAGCCTGCGGTGGTGGTGTTTGGACAACTGGCGATGGTGGGTCAACTTGGAAAAACATCTCGGATGGTTTTTTTGGTGGATCCATCGGAGCGATTGCGGTTGCACCCTCGGATTCGAACGTGATTTATGTCGGTGGCGGCGAAGTGACGGTGCGGGGAAATGTTTCACATGGCGATGGGATCTGGAAAACGGTTGACGCGGGAAAAACTTGGAAACAGATGGGCTTGGGCGATTCGCGCCACATACCGCGAATCCGCATACATCCGAAAGACCCCAACACGGTCTACGCCGCGGCGCTCGGTCACTTGTATGGAGCCAATGGAGAACGCGGCGTCTATCGCTCGCGTGACGGTGGTGAGACCTGGCAGCGCATCTTGTATGTCAATGACGAAGTCGGTGCTTGTGACCTTGTGATGGATCCGACCAACCCCCGCGTGTTGTACGCATCGACATGGCGAATACTTCGGACGCCCTATAGTCTGGAGAGTGGCGGTGAAGGTTCTGCGTTGTGGAAAAGCACCGATGCTGGCGACACTTGGCAAGACATTAGCAAACAGGACGGTCTGCCTGGCGGCCCCCTTGGAATCATTGGCGTCGCCGTATCGCCGGTGAATCCCAATCGAGTTTGGGCCATGATCGAAGCTCCCGAAGGAGGATTGTTTCGCAGCGACGATGCCGGTGAAAAATGGTCGCGCGTCAACGACAATCGCGATCTTCGCCAACGTGCCTGGTACTACACCCGAGTCTATGCCGATCCACAGGAAATCGACGGCGTTTATGTCGTCAACGTATCATTCCATCACTCGCGTGACGGCGGCAAAACGTTCGATTCAATTTCAACTCCGCATGGTGACCATCACGATTTGTGGATTGATCCCGACGACAACCAACGCATGATCGTGGCCGATGATGGAGGTGCTCAAGTCAGTTTCAATGGTGGAGAGACGTTCTCGACTTGCGACAACCAGCCTACCGCGCAGTTTTATCGAGTCACTTCGGACAACCATTATCCGTGGCGTATCTATGGGGCGCAGCAAGACAATTCGGCAATCCGCCTGGCACATCGGGGCCGCGGCGCGTTTCTGTCGGATAGCGATTGGGAAAGCACCGCCGGCGGCGAGAGTGGCCATTTGGCACCGGATCCCAATGATCCGGAAGTTGTTTATGGCGGCTCGTACGGTGGTTTCCTTTCCAGAATTAATCACAAAACAGGCGAGACACGCAACGTCGATGTTTGGCCAGACAATCCAATGGGGCACGGCGCGATTGACGCTCAATACAGGTTTCAATGGAACTTTCCGATCTTTTTTTCGCGACATGATCCCACCGTATTGTATGCCGCGGCCAACGTCTTGTTCAAAACAACCAATGGTGGACAGTCGTGGACTCAAATCAGTCCGGATCTAACGCGCAACGAACCCAAACGTCTCGGGCCCAGTGGTGGGCCGATTACGCGAGACAACACCGGTGTGGAATATTACTGCACAATATTTGCGTCCGCCGAATCCGTTCATGATCCCGCCGTATTATGGAGTGGCAGCGACGACGGATTGGTTCAAGTAACCCGCGATGGGGGTGCCAACTGGGTCAACGTGACTCCGCCCGAAATGCCGGAGTGGGCGCAGATCAACAGCATCGACGCCGATCCATTCGAGCCCGGCGGATTGTACGTCGCGGCGACGGCCTATAAATCGGATGATTTTCGACCCTATTTGTTCGTCACGAAAGATTTCGGCGCAACCTGGAAACGAATTGATACGGGTATTCCGCGCGATCAATTTACGCGAGTCGTGCGGGCGGATGCGGCGCGACGCGGATTGTTGTACGCCGGAACGGAACGGGGATTATTTGTTTCGGTCAATGACGGTGCTCTGTGGCAACCGCTGCAAAACAATTTACCGATTGTTCCAGTGACCGATTTGATGGTTCGAGACCAGTCACTGGTCGTGGCGACTCAAGGGCGCGCGTTCTGGATGATTGACGATTTGTCGTTGTTGCATACGTTTGACGATTCACATCTGAACGAAGCGTTGCACGTCTATCAGCCGCTGGCCGTCGATCGAATCGGCGGCGGAGTCGGACAGCCTTCACTGATTGCCGGAGCCAATCGAAAAACTCAAGGCGAAGTTCTGTTTTGGTTGAAGGACGCCCCGGCCGAAAAAGTCACGGCTTCGGTAAAAGTGCTCGACCCAGCGGGACGCGAAGCCGCGGTTTTTGTCGCGGGTTCGAAACCGGAAAAAGGGCAATCGAAACTGGAATTGAAAGCGGGCTGGAATCGATTGGCCTGGAATTTGAGATACCCCGCAGCTGAGACCTTTGAAGGGATCGTTTTGTGGGGTGGAGGAACCGGTGGTCCGGAAGCCGCACCGGGGCCATACAAGTTTGAATTTGCGGTGGGTGAATTAGCGGCGTCGGTGCCGTTGTTGATTCGACGCGATCCCCGATCCAGTGCCAGTGACGAAGATCTCGCAAAACAATGCGAGTTTCTGTTGGTCGTGCGCAACAAGCTGACGGAGATTCACGAATCCATTACGAAGATTCGCCAGTTGCGGACCCAGTTGAGTGAGTTTGCGAAACGCTTTGAAAAACGTGAAGATTTTGCCGAACTCGTAAAACAGGCTGGTGACCTATCGAAACGATTAACGGACGTCGAAGAATCGTTGTACCAAACCCAAAATCGCAGCGGGCAAGATCCACTCAATTTTCCAATCCGGCTGAACAACCGGTTATCGAGTTTGGTCGGCGTGGTTGCACAGGGAGACAACGCTCCGACGGAACAAGCGATACGGGTCCGCGATGAGTTGACGAGATTGATTGACGAGCAATTGCAGAAACTCGCCAACTTGACTGGGTCGGAACTGGACAATTTCAACAGTGCCGCCAACAAATTGCAGGTGCCGCTAATTTTTGGCGGCGATTAGCGTTGCGGTTTCCGATTTTCCTCCGCAATGTCTTCGTCAGTTGACTCCGGTCGCTAGACAGATTCGCGCTCCAACTATAGCCCTGACAGACAGAGGGCCAGACGAGAACTTGCGCGATCAGTGGGCAAGCCCACGATGTGCCGACATTCGAACAATACTCCCGCTCGCACACTCTGACTCGGCCGCAAGTGGTTGCGATCAGCGATTGGTCACTCAATTTGCGGCAATTTCTCGGGTTTGATCAGGTTTTTACCGCACAACGAGCAAGACTCGAACTGCCGATGATTGCGGGCCACGCCGGAACCTGTTTTTTTAAAAAAAAGCACGACGCGTATTCGATTCGCGCGCAGTTACGTGCAGGGGAAGCAACGTGTTCCCGATCTTCCGTGATCCACATGATGTTGCTTCTGATTCCCGAAACGAGACGGATTCTGTTTACCAACTTTGGGAGTTAGCCAATGGCAATTGTAACTTTAACCACTCGACATCGGACAGCGAGAACAACTGTCCGACCGTACAGGGGAACCAACCGGTCCAAACGACGGATGGGGATGGCCGCGTTGGAAGTCGTCATGACCACCGTCATCACAATGATCATTTTTTCGTTTGCGACCTTTTGGACCATGCGGGTTTCGCGGGTGGTGTTCTCGGTGATTGGTGAAATGGTCGGTAGTCCATTGCTGTAATACGAAAATTCAGCGCGGGTGTTGCGAGGAAAAACTAATGCTGCTTGTTGATTTCTAACGAAAGCGAGAGTGTGCGATGGCAACTATTTTTGCATCCGTCCTCGACATCTGGTTGATCTGGGTGGTGGCCCTGTTACTACTGGCGATTTGCTGTCGCCGAGTGATCGGACGATTCGGCATCGTCAGCTGTCGCCGATTTCATACCTGTGAGGAAGGAGCGTCGTATGCGCTGCCGTATGTCTTGACATTTCCGATTTTCGTCTTGCTGATGGCGATCTTCATGCAGGCCAGTCTGATTCTGTTGTGCAAGATCGGCACCGTGTATTCAGCCTATTCTTCGGCACGGACATTTATCGTTTGGCAATCGGCCGCACAGAACGAAACGGTGGTTGGCCTCCAGTTTGATTTTGCGAAATTCAAAGCGATGCGTGCGGCGAGTATGGCGATGGTCCCGTTCGCTTCTTCGAATCCTCGACACCTTACAAGTATGTATCCAGGGTTTCCGTCATTGAATGGCTCCACAGTCGGCACATCGGTATTTCCATCCAAGGTCGTCGAAATGTTAACCAGGCTTGATGAACCTCAGTATTCGAAAATGTATTACCGGTTGTTGTCCGATGCGAACAAACACGATACCGGGCCAGTGCACAAGATCATTCAGAACCGATTGCTGGGAGCCAAAAGAGCGTACGTTAAAAACAAATACAAATTTGCCGCTGCCTCGACGAGAGTTACGCTACCGGAACAGTTGGTCCCCTGGAACCAGGACGTGACCGTCAAAGTTCGCTATCGAATGCCGTTTCACGTACCCGGAACGGCGCGGATTCTAGGTGGTAAGAGTATCCGTGCGGGGTGGTTTTTCGGACCCACGACTTTCTACCGGGACATTGAAACGACAGTCACTTTGCCGTCCGAAGCGGCTAAGACCGCCAATGGAAAAATTGGAATTCCCTATCAACCAAGTTTGATTCTGGAGCTGGTGAACTGATGAATACAAACCGCATATTGTCCACGCCAAAGATCGTTGACTTGTGGAGTCAATTCATCGACGAACTGAATCATTCCAACGAATCCGAATCGATTGAGTCAATTCGATTCGGCACGTTGCTGCGTTCCGAGCAAGGGTTGATCACCTGGGGTACGCTATTTTCGTTGTTGTTATTGATGATTTTGGTCTCGTTGGTTTCCAATGTTGCGATCGTCGTCAATCAAAAAATGGAGACGCAAAATTCGGCCGATTCAATTGCCTATTCGAGCAGTGTCTGGGTCGCGCGCGGCATGAATTCCCTTTGTGCCACCAACCATGTGATCGGTGAAATGAATGCCCTGTATTCCATTCATCATGCTCTGGGCGGTAAATGGCTGGATGTGCATCACCAAAACAGAGATCGCAATAGCGGTGATTGGGAATTTTGGATTTTTCCGCCCCCTTTTGATTTTGGCGGCATTTATTATCAACTGGTGAGCATTGGCTTGGACATTGCGTATTGGATCCTTGATCTGGCGATGGATTTTACCGAAGGTTTGTCAAAAACGCCGCCTTTTATCGATGATGGCCCTGAACCGGACGAGGACCACTACGATCGCGTCAAAGAACACCCCATCGCCGATATCAAATCCGCGATCTTCGAAGGCAAGGAGCTGCTAAAATTCCAGATGATGATGGCGTACATCGGGCATCTCGCCGGGGCGGCAACCTATTTTGAAGGCTGGCTGCTTTTTTATGAACCAATTTCGCTGCCGCCTGGCTCTGCCCAAGCCGACGGCATCGCACAGATGAAAGCCGGAGCGGCTGCCGCACGCACCGCCAAAAATATTGAGGATGGCATTCACCGCCAATACGAACTATTGGATCGAGTCGAATCGGTAGCGATTCAATTGGCTCCAGCCAAGTTGGCGATTCCAGGCATCATTAGGGCTGTCAACCTCTATCAACATGCCAACAACAAGTTTGGAGCTGGAGTTGGAATGCGCGTTTACTCCACCGTAACGAAAATTGCCGAGCGGACGAGTTCCCGAGGAATCGCACTTAGTGAATCGCCCACCGCTACCTCGGGTGGAATTCTAGATATCGCGAACGTCATGCAAGTTTGGCCGACGATGCCTATCGAGCCGGAAAACACCGCCAACGAGGATCGCAATCAAATGATTCGCGCCACATATCCTTGGGTCCGCAAATGGCGCTACAATATCAATTTGGCGTTTTCCGTCGGTGCCCCCACTTCGAGGGCGAGTGATGGTTTTATCAAATGGTCAAATAAGTACGCCCACCAGTCCAGTCAATGGTTGCGCACCAACACCGATACCAATTTTGATGCGGAATTGACAGTGATCAACCGCCGCGACTCCAGCACCGGCGAGAAAGGAATGGGAATTCAGCTGTACGTTGTCAAAGAATTGAACAACAGTGCGGGGAAGGGGGATGAGGTCTGGAACAAACCGGGGCTCGCAGGGACTCATAAAGCCGACGCGTTATTCTGTTGCATGGGTTATGCCAAAACAAAACGGCCGGCCGTGATGTCCAGCCGATTTTTCCGACAGGAAAATCCACATGGAATCATGTGCTATTCGCAAGCGATGATCTACAACGCGAATACACAACAGGCGTCGTCAACCAGTGGCGAATTTCAACCGGTTGTAGGTTGGGACACACTCGCGTGGGTGCAGGATCAACAACGCGTCAAAGAATGGGAAGACCCGGATTTTTGGGAACGTTTGTTCGACTTTTCTAACCTTGTGCCCGACGACGAGCCGCAAATCCGATTGAATTGGCAAGCAAAATTGACGCCGGTGACGGTTCGAAAAATGATCTGTACCGCACCGGGGGCCATGACGTTGGACAAGGACTGGCGCGCAGCGTTGAGGAATGCCCGTGAATCGCAGTTTTTGCTGCAAAACCACTAACCGAAAACCACTCAGCGAAAACTATTTAACAAGTCTCTGCAACAAAAACCACCCAGCCAAACTCAAGGTAAGGACACTCCCATGACTGATCGACCTGATCGACTGTTGAATCGCCGTTTAGAAACACGGGGCCGACGAACCAACCGAGCTGGCATGGCGCCACTGGAATTCGTCATGGGATTGCCATTTCTAATGATGGTCATGGCGATCATCTATGCCGTCGCCTATGCAGGTGTACACAAGACCCAAGTCGTGCTCCAGGCGCGTCATCAAGTTTGGACCATGCGCGAGGATACCCACTCGCATTCATTGGAAAATTACAAACGCGTCAAGGACACCAAACCGTTGAGACTTATTTCCCTGTTGGTCGGCAAAGAAATGCCGGGAGAAATTTCCGGCATCGGATCCAGTTCGTGGAAAACTTACCCCTGGTTAGGTGGAAACAAAACGACTAAATCCCGCACCGTGCTGATCACTGGGACTTGGGATCATACGGAGATCACGGAATTCAATTCCAGCGGCCCGCATTTCAGCGTCCTCGAACGAATTGCCGGTATCGAGGGAATAGGATTGATCAAGTCGTTGGACAGGATTATCAGCATTGCTTTGTAATAACTCCGCTGACAATCCAGTCCCTTGAAACCGACGATACGGTCAACTAAACATGGCGCGGTTAAGAACTGTCTTTGCCGAAACGTGGTTTTGTAAATGGCAGCATCGCGACTTGCTTTGGCCTGTCGGACCCAATATCAAATCAAACGTCGTCAACAATAGGCTCGTTTACCGCTTTGCGTAGTTTGATCGCCTAACAAGCTCATGCCCAATAGTCAAATTCGGCTCTTGAACGTTCTCGCTCGGCACCGGACAAATCCAGCCCATGCCATTGCACTCAATCCGATGAGTAGCATCGAACCAGGTTCCGGCACAACCGAAATCGTAAAGCTACCACCACCCACGTCTGTACCTGGACCGTTGGTGCCCACGCCAAAGCTGAGCGAAGTGAAAGTACCATTCAATCGAACGGAACCATAGGCCGAACGTGGACCGGAAACTGGTGGGGCGAAACCGGGCAATGTGGAATCCGATGTGCCAGGTGCGGCGTCTTGAATGAACTTTCCCGGACTCGAAAGGCCAAGAAAATCGAGGCCCTCGCTGCCGCTATCATTTCCCTTGAGTAGTGTCAGGGTTGATAGTCCGACTGTTCCCGCAAAACCAAACTGGGCCAAATCCATGTTCGCCACATGGAGCACGGGATTCGTTACAGGCGAACTGAAAGTTAGGGTTACCACGTTGGTTGCGAGCCCCGCAGAAGTCCAGCCGATACGATCCGTACCAGTCGGAAGCGTACCTGTGATTGGACCAAACACAGTCGCGTAGCTATATTGCGGCGAACTGCCATCGATTGTCGAACTGTCAATCCCGAAGCCTGTCGGGTTGAACGAAAAAGAAGGCGGGGAGCCAGGAACAATAATTCCCGTAACAGCAATTCCACCGAGGGATCCCGAGAATGCGCCGACTCCCACACCGCCAGGCGTTACAGAAGCCAGATCAAGGAAGATATCTGCGCGGACCGCGCTGCAAGAGAAACAGATGAACGATAGACAGAACAACAAATTGCGACTCATGGTAAAAGTCCTTTCAAAAAGAACAGCCCTAAAAGTCAAATATTCCCCAATGAACATCAGTTGGAGAATTGCATCCGTTGCGCGATCCTAATGCCCACCGGGGTCTTTGTCAAATATTTTCATGATCAATGCAATGACTCGAAGTGCGTTTCGATCGCATTCACCCCAAACTCGTAAAGCGAGAAAATGCTGGCCTGCAAACTGAACCTTTGGCTGATCAAAACTTGAAAGTTGCTCGTCATTTTATTGATTCGTTCGCTGAAATCGTTCCCAGCGCATCATGCCTCTGAAACGTGTATTGACCAAGTTTTCCGGTCGGGAAACGATCGGCAGCGATAATATTTCCTTATGGCACTTAATCCTTAAACGCCACTCCTCGCGTGGCCGCGTTGCACTTTCGGATTTCATGACAACGCAAACGAAGTCGGCGGAACTCGAATTCCTCTGTCTTGGAATTATCAGAGCGACTTGATTAGGTTCAGACACTCAGCTTCAATTTCGGCGTCGGTTGATTCGGGTTGATGGAATTTGACGACGTGTTTAAGTGCCGCCCGAAACTCTTCGCGGGCCGTTGCATATTGATGATGTAACCAAGCTGCGTCGACCGCCCAGCGATTGGCGATTTCCCGGATGGGCAAGTTTTCACGAAACCGCAATCCCAACAAATCATGGCGGCGAATCGCCTCCGATCCCTTGGCTTGGGCATTGAACTTTTGTACACCAGCCGCTTGCCGCATCAAGGATCGAGCGAATTCGCGTTCAAATGCCGCACTCACTCCAGTCCCTTCGTCCAGCGGTTCCTCGGTCAACAGGGGCGGAAGATTTTTGTTTTCATGGCGGCGAGCGATATTGCGGATGACCCCAAATAGAAACGGCCGAAAGCCGTTGGGGCGTTGCGGGTCCGCTCGGTTGAGCACACCCTGTTCACCAAAACACGCCACGAAAACATCCTGAACTGCATCATCGAGGTCGCGACTCTTGAGGGAATTGTTCCAGCGTACCGACAAATAAGCGCGGATCACAGGTTCATAGAAACGGGCGAAATCTTCTACCGCCAATCGATCGCCATCCGCTGCTCGATGGATCAACGTCCAGCAAGTTTGATTTACCTGGGAGTCATTGGATTTCAAGTTCATGGAACAGCCAGTACTTTCAGAACAACACAGTCAACAGGCGCGATCAGGGGAACTTCATTTTACCAAGTACACTTTACGGCCTGTGCAATGCTGTCACGATTTCAGTGACTCCGTCCATTGGGCGACTCAACTACAAGACAACTTCAACACCAACGTCTGTCAAACGCTCCGCTATTTTTGCGGTGCCAGGCTCTCAATCGCGGCTTTGTAGTCGGCTCGCAGGCGAAGCGAATCAAAGTTCTTTCGTGAATCGAGAAAAACTGTGTCTCGCACACCGCACTGGGTCGCCAAACTGATCAACTCAACAGCGTATTTTTTTAACTCTCCAGCCTTCGTTTTCTGATCTGCTGGAAGCAGTTCAGCAGAGATCTCCGCCTTTGTTGCCGCGATCGACATCGCTTCGGCAGCCACAAGCAGCGGAATTCCATAGCCCATTGTCCTTTCCTGAGGCATTGATTCTACCAACTGTCGAATCTCCGATTCCGCGCCTTGCCAGTTACCCTGGGCGGCAATTATTCTGGCTCGATAACTTCTTAGTTTGGGCTGTATCAGGACATTCGTGCTAGTCAACTCGGTTGCTCGTTCCAGATCGCTGAGTGCGCGATCGAGTTTGCCGTCGTCAAAAAGCCAGACCGACCGCAACTCGTAGGCGGCACCCAGACTACCGCGTGACCACTCGCTCCCGCCGCCGATCACGGATTCGGCGAGTTCAATCGATTTGCCGATGTGCTCCAGGGCCTCGGGCAACAATTCCAGGTTGCGTTCCGCTAGCGCCAAATTTCCCCAGGCTTCACCAAGGCCGCCGATGGCTACGCTGTTTTTCGGATCGAGCCCCAACACGATTTTCCAAACATCAATCGATTCGAGTGCCGCTGGTTTTACATCAACCCATTTCTTTTGAAGCGCAAACAATAAGGCGAATTCATTCAGCAGCCCTCCGAGCCGTGAGCGGTACCCGATGACGGAAGGAAATCGCAAACTATTTTCCGTAGCCAGTTGAATGGCCTGCTTGAGTCCCTGTTCAGATTCCAACAAATTGTTTTCCAGCCGTCGAACTCGGGCCTGCATGGCAAGCACCTGGACGAGATTGTCATGGGTAGAACCGTTGACATCGGTTGCTGTTTTTGATTCGAGCAAAATTTTGGCGTGTTCCAGATGCGGGCTAGTTTCCCGAAAACGCCTAATGTTCAACCCGTGCAAATAAATTCGAGCGATTTGCATTTCGATCTGAGCCAGCAAAATCGCGGCATCGCGATCATTGGAATCGGACTCAACCAGTTCTGTTTGCAGTTTGGCGGCTGTCAATAACAGTGATTCAGCTTCGCCAAGCCGCTGGGTGAAATCAACTTCGGGTCGATGGCCAATTAAAAAGTTTGCCAATAGATGATTGGTTTGAATGACAGCGCGTTTGGCATCGTGATTGGCATCTGGAGTAGGGGCAGGGTCCGCTTGTAGTTTGTTCGCTTCGGCAACGCCGTCGCGCAAGAATTTTTCGGCAGCGTCGGGTACACCGGAAGACTGCAGGAGATTTCCAAATCGCGACTGTTCGATTGCCAGTTCGGCGTGCAATGCAATTACCAGGGGTTGTTTCGCTACCAACGAACGCAATTTTTCAATTCCCTTGGAAAAATAATCGTTGGCTTTTTCGCGATCGCCAGTCAGTAGACTGATGCGCGCCAGTCGAATTTGAGAGTACGCAATATCGAGCTCGGCGTCCGACGAATGGCCACGGCTTTGCAACAAAGACTCCTGAAATTCTACGGCTTTTTGTAACAGCTCTCGCCGCAACGACTGCAAATCGTGTTGTGCCAGGCGAGGATCGTCAGCAACTTGATCACAGAATCGATCCACGGCTTCCATGGCCAGCGCGAGGTTTTGCCGGGCATCCGTTTCCCGCGCGAGCGCGATTTGCTCGGACCGTTCCGAGGCCCGACGCGACACACTCGCTTTCCAGGCAAAATAAACCGAGACCACGGTTCCTAGCACCAAGGCTGCCAACACTGCCCCGGCAGCCGCAACGAAACCTCGATTGCGGCGAATAAACTTTTTGACTTGATACCATTGGGACGGTGGCCGCGCGGTGACTGGAAGACTCGCCAAGTACCGCCGCACATCATCACCCAGGCTCGCGGCAGTTTCATAGCGGCGGTTGCGGTCTTTCTCAATCGCTTTCATCACGATCCAGTCCAGGTCGTTGCGCAGCATTTGCACCAGACCTTGCGAATTGGTATTGCGATTGACCGCAGTGCTGGCTTGCGAATTGCTGGATGATAGTTTCCAGCTGGGACGAGGCGGCTCGCTTTCACGAATCAGACGCAACATTTCCCACATCCCGGCCCGCGCCAACTCACTGCTGCGAAACGGCGGAACTCCCGCCAACAATTCGTACAGCAACGCACCGAGTGAATAAATATCGGTCCGCGTATCAATGTCCGAACTTTCCTGGCTGGCCTGTTCCGGCGACATGTATTCCAGCGTTCCAACAATCATTCCCCAACCCGTATCGGCTTCGAATTCGGTGAGTGAAAAACCGATTGCTTTGGCGACACCGAAGTCGATGACTTTGGGCACGGCACGTTGATCGATGTCTTCTACCAATACATTAGCCGGCTTGATGTCGCGGTGAATGATTCCTTTCTGGTGCGCATGTTGCACGGCCGAACAGACATCGGCAAACAACTCCAGCCGTTTCGGCAGCGAGAGTTTGCGCGCGTCGCAATATTTCGTGATGGGAGTTCCGCGAATCAACTCCATTACAAAAAACGGCAGGCCAAATTCCGTGACGCCACCGTCAAATACTTTGGCAATATTCGGATGGTCCAGAATTGCCAGCGCCTGTCGTTCCGCTTCGAACCGGGACAACACCAAACGCGAATCGCGGCCATGTCGTACGAGTTTCAAAGCGACCTGCCGTCGGACCGGTTCAATTTGTTCGGCCAGCCAGACGGTTCCCATGCCGCCTTGACCGATTTTGGAAATGAGCCGGAATCGATTGTTGATCAACTGCCCAATTAAATCGGGCTCGGATTCGGCTTCGACCAAGTCACCGTGATCAACGGAAGATGCGAAAGCCGCCGCCAACCCGGCATCGAGTGCATCGGGTTCTTGCCTCCCGCCATGCTCGATCGACGTTTTCGGCTCGTCGAACTCGAAGTTTTCTGGATCGTCGCTGGTCACTGGAAAACTCGCTGGAGGGAAACAACGTCTCGGGTACCGGATGGGCTAATCTTACCAAAACGACGTTGAAAATCAGTGCCTTCGCCAATAGCAGCGAAGTTTGGAAGTTTTCTGGTCGCATAGCCCAAACAGAATTCCTTTTGAAACCGAGTCGATTGGCCCCGAACGCATCGAAGAGATGCGACTTTTGGAAAAATCCGGAAATTGTCAATTTTTCTTGCCGCGAAAACCCCTGTGAGTTGGAACCTGAGTTGGCCACGTTGATTGAAACGAATTTACCGTATCAATCGACGATTCACGAAACATATTTTTCCAGGAGATTAATTTCATGTTCCCATGCAAGTTAGTTTGTTATGCGCTGAGTTTAGTTTTGATGTACAGTGGCTCTTCGACGGTACAGGGGCAATTAATTCACGATGCGAACGCGGATTTTGTTCCCAATGTATCCAATCCCAACGGGGTCTGGAGTTACGGATACACGACGGTTCTTGGCGGGAGCTTTGTTCAACATTTGGAGTACGCGACCTCTTCAAATGGTTTCGCTTGGCGCACTAATCTGTCTCTGGGCGCACCCTCATTCGGTAAGATAACAAATTTCGCACAAAATGGGATTCAACCGGGGCAAACTTTTCTCCACGGTGGCCCAGGCGGAGAATTCGCGGTTTTGCGGTTTACCGCGCAGACATCCAACATCTACGATCTATTTGCTGAGTATTTCACCGGTGATTCCGGAAACA
Source organism: Mariniblastus sp. (assembly GCA_031409295.1). Taxonomy (GTDB): domain Bacteria; phylum Planctomycetota; class Planctomycetia; order Pirellulales; family Pirellulaceae; genus Mariniblastus. The sequence continues at coordinate 48,728 of JANNWZ010000001.1, read as the reverse complement.
CGGACGCCCACATTTTATTAAATAGCAACATCGTTTCGCAACTATTTCAAACTCCAAGCACAACAGGGGGCGGGACGTTTTCGCAGAACGGCCTGTCGCTCGCCAGCGGCGATACTGTGGATTTTTCACTTGGTACAGGTGGAGACGGTTTCTCCTTTGATTCTACACCAATGAACATGATTTTTTCGACGTCAGCAGTGCCTGAACCTGGAGTTTGTTTACTATTTGCCATTGCTGCATCGACTGTTTTGTCTCCTCGTCGGCGTCGAAAATAGAAAAACACTACGACTGACCGACAAGTCCGGACCTCGGAAACGACAAAAGAACTGCCTCGAAACATCCGAGGCAATGCAGTATCGACGGGAAAATTAAACTTCCTTGCCAACAAGTCCTCGTTGATACTTCGTTTCCGAAATCACCGTTTCGGATGGATGGAACTTTCGTAATGTGCGATGTCATAGCCGAATTAACAACTGACCTTGGTCCAGTTGGCTGGCGCGGTGCAAGTATCGATACCGTTACCGCCGTCGATCGAGCCGAGATTGGCGAAGGTCAGATCGATCGTAATCAGATCATCGCCGTCAAGTGCTTGGATCAAGAACTGGTCATTGGCATCATTGACGATCGTGTCCCGCTCGAAAGCGACACCCAAACCGCGCGGTCGACGCACGTAGCTGGCGTTGGTCGCGTTGACTTTTTGCAATCGCAGCTCTTCGGCATTGTTGGTTCCCTCGAACCAGTATAAATCCAAACCAGCTCCACCGTTAAGCGTATCGTTGCCCAACTCGCCTGCCAGCACATCGATGCCCACTCCACCCAACAGTGTATCGTTCCCGTCTCCTCCAAACATCCAATTGTTTCCGTCGCCGCTGTTGAGTGCATCGTTGCCCGCACCGCCAAACAATCGATCATCGTCGTTCTGACCGTACAGCAAATCATCACCGTCGTAGCCAAACAGGTAATCATTTCCATCGCCGCCCAGGACCGAGTCGTTTCGCGGACCTCCCCACATTGTGTCGTTGCCGGCCAAGCCAAGAAGTATCATCTCGCCAGAAAACCCCACGCCGGTAATCGAGTTGTTGGAGGCGCCGCCCACGATCGTTGCCCGGTCGACATTCTCGAAGGCAATACTACCACCGGAACTGCTAGTCACACGGAAGTCGTTGATCCACCAATTCGAGTCGCCGGAAACCGAAATCCGATCGACACCGGCGCCGCCGAGAAACAGGAAAGAGCCGCCAGCCGCTGGTAGCCCGAGATCGGCGGAGTAGACATTCAGTACGTCAGCACCGCGGCCCGTATCGATGATCAAAGTGCTCATGCCGTCCGCCTGCAGACTGCCACTGGGAATGGTGATCGTATCATTGGAACTAGCACCGACCACATCCTTCGCACCTGTATCGATGGTGATCCGCGGGACATTGCTCCAGGTCAGTGGTGTCAGCGCTACGCCCCCACTGTTTCCACTGATCCGCGTCGCTTGAGCTCCGTTAATACCGTTGGCCGCAGCGAGTGACAGATCGTCCAAACTATTTTGAGTTTTAACGACCAGCGATTCCAGTTCATTTACAATCAGCGATTCGACACCAGTTGCGTTAAGTAAGCTGTTACTGACGTTCAGAATATTCACTCCATTTGCCGTGGTTGCAGGTTTGTAAATCAATTCCTCATTACCGGTGCCAATGATGCGAAGAGTGTCACCAGTGCCCGCACCACCGTTGAAGCGAATTCCGTTCCGCAAGTCAAAGATCCCGCCGAAAGCAAAATCGACTGTGACCTTGTCTGTAAAATTCGCGGCACCGTTGACTTCCACGCCCAGGATACCGTCGAGCCGCCGCTGATCGACAACGGAATTCAAATTGTCGTCGTAGATTTCAACAAACGCGCCGTTGAGCCGCACGACCCAGTCACCCGCCCCGGTTTGCGGTGTCGAGAGGATGAAGTCCTGAGTCAACTTAACGATGAAGCCGTCGGTTGATCCCGCCGCAGTCAATCCGAAAGATCCTGGCCCAGGCCGGAAATCGGCGTTACCCGAAAAAAAGCCTGCCGCAAAAACGTTGCGTTGACTGTCGAGAGCCAATGAGTAACCACTCACTCCACTGTCACCGTGAAAACTTTTCGCCCAAACAAAGTTGCCGTTGGCGTCCAACATCGAAACGTACGCGTCTTGAATGCTGGAACTTGAAGTCAGGTTGTGCACTCCCGGCCCGGGATCGAAATCAGCGGTAGCTTTGAAGGTACCGGTAGTGTAAACATTGTTCTGACTATCAAGCTGTAATCCATAGACGTTGTCTGCGTCATTCCCACCCTGTGATTGGACCCAAGCAAAATTCCCATCGCGATCAAGTTTCAAAATGAAAATGTCTCCCTGGCCACGACTCGAAATACTCGAAACGCCCGGCCCCGGATCGAAATCCACGGTAGAACCAAATCGTCCTCCCAGAATCAGGTTGCCGCCACTGTCAAGGACAATCTCATTGATTTCGTCAGTGCTAATGCCACCAAATCCCTCGGCCCATTCAAAGTTTCCGTCGCTGTCGAGTTTTGTTACGTATCCATCTCCATATAGCGGGTCGGCAACCAGGTTGAAGGTCGCGCCGCTGGGATCAAAATCGGCGGTACCCGCAAATCTGCCAACCAGTAACACCGATCCGAAGCCGTCCACAACCAGCCCATGCAGGTCGTCAGAGTTGATTCCGCCCATGGTGCCAGCCCATTGGAACGAGCCAACACTATTGAGCTTCAGCACGAAAACATCGGAACTGCCGACAGCGCTCCGGATAAAAGTCCCTGCCCCCGGATCAAAATCTGCAATGCCCGAAAACGTCCCGCCAGCAAACACGTTACCCAAACCATCAACGGCAATCGCACCGGCATAATCATAATTGGTGGAACCGACGCTCCGGGCCCAGAGCAGGTTGCCGGTTGGGCTCAGCTTGGACACGCAGATATCGCTGCCACCGACGCTGGTCAGGTTGATTACTCCCGCACTTGGATCGAAGTCGCTGGTCCCGATCAATTCTCCCACCACGTAGATATTTCCCTGACCATCGAGCGTTAAAGCTTCGCCGGAAGAACCACCAATGTGTTTGGCCCAGACCAGGTTGCCAGCGGCATCCAGTTTGGAAAGATAGGCGGTTGAAGATTGGGTCGCTGTCAGATTTACGACACCCGGTCCTGGATCAAAATCTGTAGGTCCGGAAAATTGGCCAGTCAAATAGATGTTCCCGGCTGCATCCGTGGCGATCGCGTTTGCATAATCCCCTTGTGCCGCCGCAAACACGAAGTCGCCGGTCAACATCTGCCGCGATTCCAACCGATCAAATGTCAGGCCCCGGTAGTTGCATCCGCCACTCTTGCGTTTCGTTTTCCGAACAGTTTTCGGTGAGACCGGCTGCAAACTGCCATCGCGCGAATTCCGGTCATTGATTCCGAACAACTTTTTTTTGATCGCGTTCATTGCGGTACCCTTGTCAAAAGATCAGTAAATTCCATCGATAACATGTTGTTCATTGGTAATTCTCGGATGTGGACCGGCTCAAAAACGAACCAGCTGATTCAACACTCATTTTTGTTCGGTCAGTTTCAGGGACTCATCAATCGCTACCGAAAGTTGCAGTGAATACTCGGAAGCCAGCTTGGCCATCTTCGGCCCGACCTCGGAACCATCCGAAAATGGCTTGTCGGAAGCGATGGCTTTTTCATACAAGCTGAAGCATTCCTGAATTTTTGGAACGATTTCGCTGAGTGGCTTGATGAACTGGTTGTCATGGCTGTCGGGCAGCGTGGCGATCAGTTCCAGGCCTTTTTGGGCGGCCGCAATATCGATGATTCCCAATGCATTATTTTCGCCCGTACGGGATTTTGCGAATGCCGCATCGTCGGCCATGAAAGATATTTGTGAACAGACGTCTACCAACGAACTCTTCGTGGACTTGATTTGCGCTTGATCCACCTGCATTTTTGGTTTCGCCTCTTGGGCCGGCGCAACCGGTTGACTGTTAGGACTGGAATTTGTTTTTTTGCCGTCGGCAGTCGACGTCGGCGACTCTCCAGCACAGCCCAGGCAAACCGCCAGTGCTAGCGCGAAGGGGGTAAGAGTTCGATATTGAGTTGTTGAATTTATCATCGGCATTGACATATAATTTTTTCCTGGTTGCCTGGAGTAATCGTGGAATAGAACTTGTTGCGCGGAATCCAAAAAATCTCGAAGTGGCTGGTGAATCTTCGCCAAACTTCCAAGGCGAGCTATTGAATTTTGTCCAACAGGATTTGACTATTTAGTTCTGGCTCGGCCTGGGGATCGTTCAGAAAGCCTGCACTCAGTTTGTCGTTGGACAAATGGTCTTGGACTAAATTGATGCTGTGTCGCGCGGCAACTTGATCGTTGTGTTTGACAATGACGTAACCCTGGATGCGACTCTTATCAACTTTGTAGAGCGTACGATTCTGAATTTCCCACGTGACACTTCGAGTCCATTCCGGCGCAACGATGCCGACCTTGAGCACTGCGGCGGATGTGCCTTCTTGTGACCATTTATCCCGCAACAGTTTCAACAAAGCCTCCCGGTCGTTGCCATGGTACTCGTCAGGTGGAAGCTCATTCTGTTTCAGGATACTGGCCGCAAGACTCTGTTCGATTGCGCGAACCTGTTTGACAGTCTCGTCAAATCGCTCGTTGGCTGTAGTCAGCGCAGCAGAATCGGGATCCAACGATTGCAGGTAACGAATTCGAATCTTCGCCGTTTGCGTACTGCGACAGATATCGTTTTCCAAGCGGAAATAGGCTGGCGCTTGGTTCTCAATTGCCATTTTCGCCATTTCCAAAACATGATCGAGGTCACCATTGATGGCTTCGAGTGAACCATATTCCCTGGCGGCTCGTTCGAATCCGGTGAGTGCCGTTTCCAAGTGCCCGAGCATGTAGCCCAGATTTCGAAACGGCTGATTATCGTCTTTGATTTCGGCCGCGAATTTTTTGGCGACGTGGTTTAGATGCTCGCGGTACTGTGTCAGGTTGGCAACGCCAACCAAATCCGCGTCGGGATTTCTTCCAACATATTCAGGGGCGGTCAGACTTTCGGTCATTTCGTTCATGCTTTTCCATTCGGCCTGGGCTTGTTCCGCCGCCGATTGTGCGTGGACGATTGCGGAGTTGAAAATTGCCAGCGCTACCAAGGTCGCCAGCGGGCTGATTTTGAAAAGTATTCTGTGGTTTAACATGCGTTTGCTCGTTCGGTTCCCGATTGAATTGATGGGTTGGCAAGCTCTGAATTGAAACTACCAACAGCCAGCCATTCGACTCGACGCCGACGCTCAGTGTTTTTTCCGCTGAGCCGATGAAATTCGAAAAGATTTTAGAAAGTTCTAAATTTTTCCGGTAAATCGACGTTCGCTCTCCATCTGGGTAATTGGCCGGACTGAGCTCGGCAGTTGTTTCTTGAACCCACAATTGGAAGAAAGCCCATGACAAATAGAATGGCCACCTGGTTGGTTATGAGTGGAGTAATGAGTCTGATTTTATCCGTGAATTCGACCCAAGCTGATATCGTGATTACCGGCCGATCATCCGAAATCATTTATAACTATGTGTATGGGTTTGCCGCTTCATCGGGTGATTATTACTCCGGAAATGGAAATCCCATCAGTACCCTGCTGGTGCCCAGTGATTCGTTTGAACATCATTTTTCCGATAGCAAGAATGGCTTTTATCAACCGACGGGAGTGAATTGGTCCGCCAGCGCCCAAATCGATATCGTTCAGGCCTTCAGCATCAGTCTCTTTCCGACGGGCGTCAATCAAATCACGGCATCGGGTGCAACAGCATTGACGACTTCAACGAGTGGAGTTGGAAGCGACGCCCTCATTAATTCCGTCAACCCAGGCAATGAACTGGAAATTTACTTCACGGTCACAGACACCCGGTCCTTTAACTTGAGCGGGTCGGTCGCATCGTCGCAAGCGAACACCGCAGGATCTACACGCATCGCCATTGAGTACAACGATGGCTTTGGATGGACGTACGGCCCATTTGATTCGTGGTTGTACCTCGCGGGAAACGGGAGTGTCGGCTCATTTGATTTTACAGGAACGCTAACCCCAGGAAATTACCGCTTGGTGGGTATTTCTGCCAATCAAGTTCTTGGCAACCAGTCGAATAGCAGTTCGTTTAACTACACTTTCAGCAGCATTCCCGAACCCACTGCGACTCTAGCGCTGTGTGCTGTGTTGGGCGCGTCTGCATGGCGTAGGCGTCGCAACGGCTAGCCGATCGTCGCACTTGGGCGAATTGAAAGCTGTTTCAGTTTTGCAATGCCCGACGAGACGTCAATTCGGACTCCAACGATTTGGGGCGGGCGGTTAAACCGTGGTCAATTCTTACTGATTCGCGACAACCACCCCGATAAATCCTTTCGTTAAATGGCATCGATCAACTAAAATAAACCCGATGAGGTCTCCTGGCAAAAAAGCGAAAGACGATGCATGAATGAATCGGATGACGAGTCGAGTGAATCCGGTGGTTTGGACGCGTTGCTGGCAGCTGCAAAGGCCGGTTCGACGGACGCACGCAGCGAACTATTTGCAAATTTGCAAAACTATTTAGCCTACATCGCCAGGCAACATTTCAATCCTGCCCTGAATGCCAAAGCCGGAATCTCGGATGTTGTTCAGGATACGATGTTGCAAGCGACTAAAGAGTTTGCCAGTTTTCGGGGCTCCACGGCCGAGCAGTTTCGTGGCTGGTTGCGGCAGATCGTGATTAACGAAGTGCGGTCGATGCATCGGCACTTTGGCGCACAACAGCGTGATGCGGGCCAAGAGCGCCCGATGAATAACAGCCCGTCGGCAGAGTCCGATCAATTCGATTTTGCCGATAGCGCGCTGACTCCGTCGCGTGAAATCATGTCTAACGAAGATACACAACGGGTTCGAGAAATTCTCGGAAAATTGCCAGCCGAAATGCGTCAAGTAATCCAGCTGAGAAACTGGGAACGGCTGCCATTCAATGTGATCGCCCAGCAGATGGGAATTTCTTTGAGCCAAGCGGCCAAGCTCTGGTACAACGCGCTAATTGAACTGCAACGTTTGAATTCGGAACTCGAACATGAATAATCCTGGCGAGGAGATTCTACCCCCTGATCAGGACTGGGACGGGCTTTCCGATGAAGAAATTTTGCAGCGGCTAGAACAATCGGCAGTCGAACCGCAATCGGGCTCTTCCGCCGATGTAGCGAAACTGGCTCGCGAAGGACTGGAAATTCTCCGACAAGTATCGGGCGGCGAACCGATGGTTGGTGGCGAATCGAAACCGTTGGCGGACGCGCTCGGCTCGCAACTTGCCAACCACCCGGACTTGCAACGACGACTGCGGTCCTGGCTCCAACCCAAGTCTGGAATGCTGTTGGCCGATCGGTACAAATTGGTCGAGCGAATTGGCGAAGGGGGCATGGGTTCCGTGTGGGTCGGTGAGCAACTCCAACCGGTACGCCGCCGAGTCGCGATAAAATTGGTTAAGCCCGGTATGGACTCGAGACAGGTCCTCGACCGTTTCGAAACCGAGCGTCAAGCACTGGCGGCGATGGATCATCCGAATATTGCCCGCATTCTCGACGGTGGATTGACCGATATGCAAACACCGTTCTTCGTCATGGAGTTGGTTAACGGTGCCAGCTTAACAAAGTTTTGTGACGACGCGCGGCTGGGTATTCGCGAACGATTGGATCTATTCACGCAGATCAGTCAGGGGGTGCAACATGCGCACCAAAAAGGGATCATCCATCGCGACTTGAAACCGTCGAACCTACTCGTAACCGTCATTGACGGTCGGCCATTTCCGAAAATCATTGACTTTGGTTTGGCGAAGGCACTTGGCGGGAGGCCCGCGGATTCGTCCCTGGCCACTCATTTCGGCGCCGTGGTTGGGACGCTCGAATACATGTCACCCGAACAAGCCGGATTCAGCGGACAAGATATTGATACTCGTGCGGATATATATTCTTTGGGTGTGATTCTATACGAGTTATTGACTGGATTACGGCCGTTTGATTCGCAACGCCTGCAGGAAGCAGCGTTGGATGAAATGCTGCGGATCATCAAAGAAGAAGATCCGACGCGCCCTTCCGCCAGGCTGTCGTCGTCCGACTCAGCTCCCTCGAGCGCGGCGCTGCGACAGACCGAACCGAAATCACTGACCGGTCTATTGCGAAAGGAACTGGACTGGATCGTGATGAAGGCCTTGGAAAAAGACCGCAACCGCCGGTATGAAACCGCCACTGGATTTGCCGCCGATATCCAACGATATCTGGCCGGCGAACCGGTTCTGGCTCATCCGCCCAGCAACCGTTATCGTTTGCAAAAATTCGTACGACGAAACCGCGCGGGAGTTGTCGCAACCTCTTTGGTCATCCTGTCGTTGTTGGCTGGTCTGGGAACGACGCTGTGGCAAGCCAGCATCGCGCGACGGGAAGCCGTCAGGGCAGACGAACGAGCGGCAGCCGCCGAATCTGCGGAACAGGAACAGCGCCGCCTCGCGATTTCTGAGACCGAGCAGCGCCGTGAATCGCAAAAGCAGAGGGGGCTGGCTGAGCAAGCGGCTGCAGCGGAAAGAACTCGTGCCGCTGAATTGGAACAGGTGGCCTCATTTCAAGGAAAGATGTTGAGCGAAATTGATGTCACCGCAGCCGGTAAACAATTGGGAGACAACTTGCGCCAACGGCTGACAACGGCGTTGACTGCGACGTCCGCAGAATCCGCGCAGCAACAGGCTCGATTGGCTGCCTTTGCTGGCGAACTCCAATTGATCAACTTGACCGACACATCGATTGACATGATTGATCAAACCGTAGTCCGTCCGGCGATCAAGGAGCTGGAGGAACTGAAACAGGATCAACCGGCAACGGACGCAACACTGCGAGCCGGGTTGGCATTGGTCTATCGCAACATTGGCCGTTTCCCGGATGCAATCAAGCTGCAAGAAGAATCGCTTGAGGCCCGCCGCCGACTGTTGGGAGACGACCATCGCGATACGATCGATAGTGTCAATTCACTAGGACTGCTGTATCAGGAATCGGGCCAGCTGGCCCGGGCCGAGTCGTTAGCGAAAGAAGCCTTGGAACGAAACAGCCGACTGCGGGGAGCCGATCATCGCGATACGCTGACAGCGCAGAATAATCTGGGACTGCTGTTGCAAGCCATGGGGAAATCGGACGCGGCCGAACATCTTTTTCGAACTGGCGTTGATCGCGCACGCGTTGTGCTGGGCCAAGACGACCTCGACACCATTGCCTTGATTGCTAACTTAGGTTTATTGAAAGCGCAACAACGGAAGTACGACGAGGCCGAACCACTGGCGCGAGAAGTTCTGGAAAAACGTCGCCGTCTGCAAGGGAACGAGCATCGCGACACGTTGATGGCGATCAATAATTTAGGCTTTTTCTTAACTGAAATCGGCAAGACAGAAGAATGCGAGCAACTATTGCGCGAAGGACTGGAAAAAAGCCGCCGGTTATTAGGCGAAGACAATCCCCAGACCATCAACGCCATCTACAATTTCGGCACGTTGCTGTTTCGCTCCAAAAAATTCGCCGAGTCGGAGCCGTTGATGCGCGAGGCGGTGGAAAAATTTGCGCGGGTACTCGGCCCCAATCATGGCAATACTCTGTTTGCCACGAACAGTTTGGCGAACCTGTTGACCGCGCAGAATGAATTGGAGGAAGTCGAAACATTGCGCCGGGACGTGCTCGATCGTTGCCGCCAGGCCTTGGGTCCAGACCACGACCAGACATTGGCGGCAATGAACGCCATGGCTGGACTGCTCGAGAAACAAAAACGGTTCGCCGACGCCGAACCGATTCGAACCGACTACCTCGAACGCAATCGTCGCTTGCGCGGCCCCGATCACAACTTCACACTGGCCGGGACGGTCAGTCTGGCAACCAATTTACAGGGATCGGAAAAGTTCGCCGAAGCGGAACCCTACTTCCGAGAGGTGCTGGCAATCAGCACACGGACCAAAGGGGCCGAACATCCCAACACCGCGGTCGCGCGCCGATTGTTGGGGGAAAATTTGGTAGGGCAACAGCGATTCGCAGAAGCCGAAACCGAACTGCTGGCCGCAGAACAAGTCTTGGCAACTCACGCCGAATCGACTCCGGATCGACACCAACCCGCTGTCGAATCAATGGTGAAACTCTACGAAGTCTGGGACAAAGCAGCACCCGACACGGGGTACTTGGAAAAAGCTGGCCCCTGGCGGGAAAAACTTGAGAAACTCCGGGGGGGCGAGAACTGAATCGCTGCCTCACTAAGGTCAAAGAATTTGCCCAAAGTTTTTTCAAGTTTCTGTTGCGCAATCCGGAAAAATCATCCCTCGCGTGCATCCGGTGATTCAGCGGCCAACTAACGTCGGACTTTCCGACAGCCAGATTTCGGCCAATTGGGAAATATCCATGCGCAAGATCGTGTTCGCTTTATTGGTTTTGACGGCTTCGCACCAGAATTCGTCAGACGTCCTGTTCGCGCAGAATTTTCAATTGGCGGTGGACGGTGCGCCGGGTTTTGATTCGACCATGAACACAGGATACACCGGATATTTGGGCTTTTTGCCGCAGGTTAATCGCAATGGTGTTGCGATCATGGATACTATCGCTGTTCTCAACGGAACCGATCTTGGAAGTAGAACGCTGCGTTGGCAGTACGGCGTCGGTGGCCAAGAATTGGGGACTTTGGGATATTCTGCGACTGGCTTTGCCCAAAGCTACGGCAATTCGATCAACGATTTGGGACAAGTTGTCGGTGTCGTGAATCCTGGCGTCTTAAGTTCGGGTGATCGGGCAGTGCTGTGGAATGGCGGAGTAACGCCCGTTGCATTGGGAGATCTGGGACCGGGAAGTGCGGGTACCTCCGGCGCTTCCGCCATCAATAATCAAGGGACGATTGTTGGCTGGGTTCAAATGACCAATAGTGAATTGCGCGCTGTTCGATGGTCCCCCGGCAATCTCGCAACTCCAGAACGACTTGATGGTCTTGGAACTGACGTCAATGGAAGAGGGCTCTCCAACCCAAATCACATTAACAATCAAGGCATAACCGTGGGGAGCTCGCGCAAGTTTGATACAGCTGGAACCTACCTCGGCGACTTTGCGGTCCGCTGGAACGCGGGCTCTTCGGTGGCAGTCGAATTGGGAACAGCTCCCGTGGTAGGAATCAATACTTCCTACTCCGCGAACAAAATCAACGATGCTGGGATTGCGATTGGCAGCGGCCAAGAATTCAACAACATCCAATTGTCCCAACGCGCGATACGCTGGAATGCTGCCGGCAATGCAGAGACTTTGGCTAATCTCAACACAAGTTCTGGCGGAGACTATTATTCGCAAGCAAACAATATTAATGAGCAGGGAACTGCCGTTGGATTTGGCCGGGCCTACCATCCTGGCTTAACATCCTATGATTCGAAGGCGGTACGATGGAATCATTCTGGAACATCCGTCGAAGAATTGGGAAACCTGGCTGGAATTGCAAATCCAAACAGCACTGCCTTTGACGTAAATCTCGCCGGACTTACTGTCGGTCAAAGCTGGGACCTGACAGACCAAACGGGTGATTCCTTTACCGCCACGATGTGGCTGCGCAATGGTACCGCGATCGACCTCAATGACTTGGACGTGGTGCCCCTGAACGGCGGCCCGGGGGAATGGAAACTGCAATCAGTTACCTCGATCGCCGCCAACGGCTGGATCGCCGGAATAGGGTCGTATGACCCGGATGGAATCAATTCCGGCGTTGCGAGTTATACGCGCGGTTGGGTTGCTCAAATTGGTCTGGGAGGAGTCTGGGTCAATCCGGTTCCAGGCGGCGTTGGTCTCTGGCACGAGGGCCGCAATTGGGACTCCGGAACGCCTGCTTTGCATTCGGGCTTGGCCAGATTTGCCAGTCCGGGCAATAGTCGAGTGGCACTTGATGATTCCGTCAACACACGACGAGTCGATTTCGAAAGCGGCAACGTGATGCTCGACGTCGCCGCCTATCGTTTGAATGTCCGCGATGGGTTGCACATTTTTCAAAATGCTCGCGCGGCAATTAACACGCTCTTTGATCCACAACACGATTTGATTGGTTTTGTCCGCGGAAACATCGTAAATGAAGGAACCTTGTCGCCAGGTAATTCGCCGGGACTATTGAACCTGATCGGGAATTTGGTCAACACCGGCTCGCTGGAGTTTGAAGTCACCGGTATTGATCCCAGCGAGTTTGACCGACTTTGGATTTCGGGAAACTTTGATGCGGGTGGAACGCTCAAATTGTTACTCGCTGGCTATACACCTGTTGTCGGTGATGAATTTGATTTGATGGACTGGGGAACACTCAACTATCAAGGAATGTCGATTGATTTATCTGCCGCACTCTTGGCAACAGGGCTCAGGTGGGACACGACCGATTTTTCGAGTACCGGAACACTGCGGGTCAGTGCCATTCCCGAGCCCTGTAACTTGGTCTGGCTGATCGCCGTTTTGTACGGTTTCACCGTCCATCGCCAGCGGCAAACATCGGTGGCAAGCGTTGCGGTATTTAATTAGAGTCGATCCTGAATCACGGCCCGCACGGCGATTTAGCTTGACCCTTGATCGGTTGCCGATTGGGAAGGTGATTCACTCAATCAATCGGCCAACAAGAAGTGGAGCGCGAGCGATGGTACAAAACGAACACATCGAAGCCCGGTCGAGTGACGAACTTGACCGAATGCTCGCAAACGCGCGAGCCGGATCGGAGTCCGCGCGGAACGAATTGTTCCGACAGATTCAGAACTACCTCGGCTTCGTCGCCGGGCAACTTCACAATCGGGCCCTCGCCGGGAAGTTTGGCGTCTCCGATATCGTGCAGCAAACGATGATGTGTGCTGCGCAGGAACTCGACGGGTTCCGGGGAACAACAGTCGAGGAATTCCGCAGCTGGTTGCGCCAGATCCTCGTCAATAAAGTCCGAGACAACAATCGACACTTTGCCTCCAAACGGCGCAACGTTGCCCAAGAAATCGCGCTCGATCGCAGCCAATCTGGCAATCGGGTCGCGATCGAGATCGCCGATAGTACCGCCACGACTTCGGTAGAAATGGCAGCTGGCGAAGATTCTAGTAAAATTCGAAAAATTCTGGAAAAAATGCCCGACGATATGCGTCTGGTAGTTCAGTGGCGCAACTGGGAGGGCCTGCAGTTCAACGAAATTGCCACGCGAATGGGGATTTCGTTGAGCAAAGCCGCGAAACTCTGGTACAACGCTTTGATCGAACTCGAACGATTGCATGCCGAAATGAACGATGACCGAACCAGAAAAAAATGAACTCGGCGGCCAGTTCCCTGACCTTCACTTGGAGGATCTGACCGACGAAGAAATCCTCCAACTTTTTATACAGGATTGCCCGGAGTCTACCCCAGGGCCCGCGATCTCGGCGGATGAGCCGGCTGGCAAAGCGCTTCAGGGACTGCGGCTCATTCGCGAGGCCGTCGCCGTGGCGACGGGCCGCAGCGGAGAACAACTGCGCGAACTGCTCGGCAATGGGCTTTCTGGACGACTCGGTCAAGTGAGCGAGTCCCAACGGGGCTCGCAATATGATCGGGGATCAATGATCGCGGGCCGATATCGCCTCGTCTCGCTGATTGGCGAAGGAGGCATGGGAAGTGTCTGGGTCGCCGAGCAAAGAGTACCGGTTCGCCGGCGCGTGGCTCTCAAGCTAATTAAACCGGGCATGGACTCGCGACAGGTGCTGCACCGCTTCGAAGCGGAACGTCAAGCGCTGGCGGCCATGGACCATCCCAACATCGCCCGTATTCTCGATGGCGGTCTGGCTGACAACCAGCATCCATTTTTTGCCATGGAATTGGTCAACGGCGCGAGCCTGACGAAATTTTGCGATGAAGCTCGACTGGGCATCCGCGAGCGGTTGGAGATTTTCCGACAGATTGCGCAAGCCATCCAGCACGCTCATCATCGAGGAATTCTGCATCGCGATCTGAAACCGTCCAACATCCTGGTCACCGTCATCGACGGCACGCCGGTCCCGAAAGTTATCGATTTCGGACTGGCAAAGGTGCTTGGATCCCAGCTCCACGCCGATTCCATGCAAACTAAATTCGGCGCCGTGGTCGGGACGATCGAATACATGGCACCCGAACAAGCGGGCTATAGCGGACAAGATGTCGACACGCGCGCCGATATCTATTCGCTGGGCGTGATCCTGTATGAATTACTAACCGGTTTGCCCCCGTTCGATTCTGATCGACTCGCCTCGGTTGCGTTGGACGAGATGCTGCGAATTATCAAGGACGAGGATCCGGTCCGGCCATCGGTCCGTCTGGCTTCGTCGGTCTCGGCGCAATCGTGTGCGGAAGCTCGTCGGATCGAGCCGGCCAAACTTTCGGGCATCCTGAGAAATGAACTCGACTGGATCGTGATGAAAGCCCTGGATAAGGACCGCAACCGGCGCTACGAAACGGCTAATGGTCTGGCGGCCGACATCCAAAATTATCTCGCCGGGGAACCAGTTTCGGCGCACCCACCGAGTGCGTTTTATCGGATTCGCAAATTCGCGCGGCGACACCGAGTGCAAGTGATTGCCGCTTCGCTGGTTTCTCTCGCCATGATTATCGGTGTCGCCGGATTGGCAGTTGGTTTTTTTCATGCCAGAAAACAGGAACGAATTGCGGTGGAACAAGGGAAAATCGCGATGCGGCAAGAGCAGATTGCCGTCGCCGAGAGCAAAGCCAAGAGTGAGGCTTTGCTACGAGAACGAGACGCGAGAGAAAACGAAAAAGAGGCGCGGGATCAGGCGCTGATCGCATTGCGTTCCATGACCGACGAGTTCATCCAGAACGAACTGGCCCGTGAAACACCGATTTCGCGCAAGGAGCAAACGTACCTTCACAATGTTATCCGCCAATTTGATGTCTTCGCGAGTTTCGCCGCCGATGAAACGGAGAGCCAAGCGATTCATGCGGAAGGCCGGTTTCGGGTTGGCCGGATTTATTGCTACCTGAGCGAGACTGCCGACGCGGAAATTGAACTGCTCAAGTCGGTCGATATCTATGCTGGGTTGGTGAGAGATTGCCCGGATAATAATGCGTATCAACGCGGACTGGCCCGTTCCCGGGGCGCGCTGGGAAAAGTACTGGTTCAGCTTGGCAAGACGACCGATGCCTGCGTTGTGCTCGATGCAGCACATAGGTTTTGGAAAGAAATTGCCTCGGCAGCGCCGACGGAGACAAATCTCGAATCGTTTGCCGATGTGTGTATTTCCATCGCACGATTGTCTAAAAGCCTGGCGCGCCTGGATGACGCTGAAGAGTCGTTTCGGGAAGCTTTAACCATCCGGCAACAGCTCGCTGAAAATTTTCCGCGACCGGAAAATCGCGAGAGTTTGGCTTCCGGAATGAACGGGTTGGCCAGTCTCTGTCGGCAGATCGGTAAAGACGAGGAGGCGGAAAAACTCGTGTACCAATCACTCGCGATCAGGAAACAAATAGCTCGGCGATTTTCGGCTCGTCCGGATTTTGTGTATGGACTGTCGGCGAGCTTGATCGAGATTGGACAGGTCGCCATCGCCAATCGGCAATGGGATCAAGCGGAATCCTCACTCCAGGAAGCTCGTGGAATCCTGGAAGATCTCACAAAACAGTTCCCATCGAAGTCCGAGTACCACCAACAATTGGCGGATATACTATGCCAGCTGTCCAAGGTATTCGAAAACGTGAATCGCGATCGGGAATCGATGAACGTCCTGGCACAAGCGATCACGATCCGCGAAGGGCTCGCCGCCGAGACTCCTGAACGGCCTGCACTGCGGAAAAACCTGGCAACGTTGAAATTTGACTTGGGAAGTGCCTATCGACGACTTGGCATGGATCAGGAAGCGGAATCGACTTGGCAGCAGACCATCTCGCTCCGCGATTCGTTGGCCAGCGAATTTGCCGACGACAGCGAAAACGCGATGGAACTGGCCCGCGTTCTGGTTGCCCTGGGCCAGCTTCATAACTCGGCGGCGCGCAGCGATGAGGCGGTCAAGTATTACGAACGAGCGGTGAACATCGGCAAGGAATGTGTGTCGCGCCACCCGGGGCGAATTAAGTGGCGCAAACTGCTGGCTTCAAGACTGCTCGGCTTCGGCCGGATCCTGATTCGCTCCGCGCGTGCCGACGAATCGGAGTCAGTCCTGTTGGAATCCCGTTTGATCTGGGAGCAGCTGGCCAGTGAAAATCCGAACGATCAAGGACTTCAGAGCAATATTGCTGGCTGTTCGATCGATCTAGGCAACGCTTTTTTGCAGCGTCACAACTATGAAACTGCGGGACAGTACTTTGCCGAAGCGTCCAGTTTGACCGCGCAAGGACTCGCATTGGATTCGACAAATGCCAGTTTTCGTGCGATGCATACGCGGGTTTTGTTTTTCGTGATCCAGCTTCAGGCGGGAAAACTGGATGAAGCCAAGTCGCTGGAGACAGCTAACGAACTTCGCGATCTCGGGTGGGATCCGCCGAAAAATGCTTACTTTGCCGCCTGTGGCCTGGCACGAAGTGTACTGGTCATGTCCGGACATTCCCTTTTGGATGACAAACAGCGCGAGGAGGCAGTCTTGCGGTACTCCAATTTGGCCATGCAATATTTGACGGATGCAGTCAGCAAGGGCTACGCAAGTCGAAAGATCTTGGTAAACGATACCGACCTCGATTCGATTCGCGGTCGCGAAGACTTCCAGAAACTTCTCGACAGCCTACCAGCGACCGACCAGGCAGAAACGTCAAACTGAATAATGCGAAACAAATTTGACCGTCTATCCTCGATTAATGGTCCATTTTTTTAAAAAATCCAGAATATTCGGAAATACCGCGCCGCAGTTACATCTTGTGAAGGAGAGGGCCGTTGTGCGGTCCGTTTTCTCAAACCAAAAAGTTATCCAGGGAGACTGAAATGTTCAGGTCATCGAAAAAAACAACTCGCAGAAGCCACAACCGACAACAATGGGGATACGAATCGCTTGAAAAGAAGGAAATGATGGCCGGCAATGTCACGATGACCTTTGACCCGGTCACCCACAACCTACTCCTGATGGGTGACGGAGTCGCAAATCAGGTGACAATTCGTCAAGCTCCAATGAATGGCAACATCGCGGTTTTCGGAAATCCGGGAACCGGAACGACCATCAACTTCGCGCCGGTCTTGGTCATCCCCGGCCCAGCAGCCGGGAATGTAACGGTCAATCTGGATGCCGGAGACGATGCACTCACGGTAAAAGATTTGGTGTTCAACAACTTTGCGGTTGCCGAAGTCGGCATGGGAAAAGAGATCGTGTCGTTTTCCAATGTGCGGGCCAAGGGGCAGGTTTCCATCATCACTCTCGGTGGCAATGACCAAGTAACAGTGTCCGGCGTCTTCGCCCATAATGTAGGCATCAATACGAGCGACGGAGAAGATACGGTTCGAGTATCCGGCCGAATAGGTGTCGTGTTGAATCAGCTTGGCGTAGTTGACCCCGAATACGTTTTTGGAGGAATGTCCGGCGGGGGAAGCCTCTTAAATATTGATACGGGGGCGGAGAAGGATGTAGTGACTCTAATCGAACTGGCTGTCGATGGTCGTGTTAACATCCTCACCGGTGATGGCAACGATACCGTACGCAACAAGGCAGTGCGTGTCGCGGACCGTTACGATGCGTTCATGGGTACTGGTGACGATCTGTTCCGGGTTGAAAACACGTTGACTCCGATCATGGAAATCCGTCTTGAAGATGGCACCGACACGTTCACCCAGGTGCCGGGTACACTACCAGTGATTCGTCGCGCTAACGGTGGAATGGGAATGGATACAGCGAACCTTAACGGCGGACCGCTCGGCGTTCTCATGGGATTCGAGACGATCAATCCGTAGAGATTGACGGGCCACGAAATTCCAGACTCGAGTATTCAGATTCCGGAAGCACATAGAGAACCTACGGGGCGGGAGCGAGGAGATTTCCTCACTCCCGCTCCGTATTTTCATTCTCGCCGAAAGCCGAAACGGCAAACGCGAAACACTACGGATCACCATTGTCTTGTGCAGCATTCTTGCTTGCCTCGTCATTCGCGCTGTCCGACCAAAATCACGTACCCATCCGGATCTTGAATCCGGATTTCACCAGCCGGCATGTAAAAGGGATAGGTCGGCTCAAATACGCTTTGGCGATCGGGCAACTCTTCAGCACATTCGTTGTGCTCGCGTTCTGACGGGGGTTTTCCGCCGTCAACCAACCGCTTGCCCAATAGGTGTTTGCGCAAGGACTGAACGTCGTTGGAGTACATATAGAACAGGACCGCCTGCTCGCCCGCGATTACAGGTGTTGACGCGCGAGTCAACATCAGATTGGCTTTTTCGGAAACCATCGAAGCAAAATAGGTTTCATCACCGTCATCGGAAAACCGACTTTCACAGGCGAAACCCAAAAGCGTGTAAAACTCGATTGAGCGGTCCACATTGGCAACATGCGCCATGGGAATATGGTCCACAACTCGAAACGACTCGGGGCAGTCTGGCTGAGGTAGTGGTCTATTGTTCATTGAAAACTCCAACAGTCTGCAGATTTTGGAACGTCGAAATACTGCCAAAAAAGGGGCGCGAGTGCTTTCTCGAAATACCTCTCTTCGGACAATCGTACAACTCTCAAGTCTTATGATTATTACGTAATCGAGACTATCTGGGGAAAGGCTCGATTTTTTCTAAAAATTCAATCCGAATTGGAAAAACCAAATTCAACTTCCGTCTGGTCAATCAGGGAGGCTGATCCGACTTGAACAAGTCCAAGAGCCGGATGGCCGCAGGTCCTGAACCAAGACGACAGGGACTTCAATTAAGCAAGCCAGTTGAAAATTCAATTTTTTCACCAACCCCAGCTGTTTATCCAAGTCGAGGAGAATTGATTATGCGATTTTTTGTACTAAAGCTGATCGCACTTGTCGGATGCTGTTTGACAAGTCCAACGATTTTATTTGCGCAAAATTTTCAACTGGAAGTGGAAGGCGCCCCCGGCTACGACGGTAACAGCGGCTTTATGGTAAGGGGTAATACGAAGGTCAATCGAAATGGCGTCGGAGCCGCACAAGCCTATTCCATTCTCAATGGCAACGACGCTGGTTATGTCGCCCTCCGGTGGGAGTTTGGCGGGAACGGACAACCCTTGGGTTCGATCAGTATCAACCCTGGCTTTTTTGGTGAAGTCTTCGACATAAACGACTTGGGTCAAGTTGTCGGGGTTGAGGACATTGGCAATTTGACGGGCAGTGTTTTCGATAAGGCAGCTTTGCTTTGGACTGGCAGCGCAACGCCGATCCAGCTTGGCAGCCTTTCTTCCGGCGGACCCGGTCAACGCGACTACGCATACGCCATCAACAATTCGGGGATCATCGTCGGCTCCAGCAGACTCGACAATTCCAATCAGTCCGCCGTGCGATGGTCGACTACCGACACGGCCCCCGTCCAACTGGACACTCTTGGAATGAGTACAACCGGCGGATTCAATGCGGCGGCCGCTACGGTAAACAGTGCCGGCACGATTGCGGGAGCCGCCACGAAATATGATGCCAATGGAGGTTTAATAGGATCTTTCGCAGTAAAGTGGGCAGCCAATGGTACTGCGGTGACTGAATTGGGGACCGCGTCGCGAAACGGTTTTATTTCAAGTTATTATGCAATCAAAATCAATGATTCCGATGTAATAGCGGGTTCGTCCTATGATCTGGACTTTGTCAATGGAACGCAATCCACGCGAGCCATGCGCTGGGATGCCGCGGGGAATGCGTCTGAACTGGGAAACCTCGGGGTCAACGCGGACGGAGAAAGTCATTCCACCGTTTTTGACATTAATTCCCATGGCGATGTCGTCGGGGTCACAGAAAAGTACGACAGTAGCGGCGGATATTTTGGGCTGCGGGCAGTACGCTGGAGCGCCAGCTCAAATTCTGCCGAAGAACTAGGGGCCTTTGGCTCCATGGATGGAACTGTTTTTGATAGTGCCGCGTATGGGGTGAACAACGCTGGGCTAGCGGTCGGATTTAGCGAAAAAATAAATCCAGTCACGAATTTTTTGGATCACAAGGCAGTGATTTGGCTACCCAACGGCAGGATTTTGGATCTAAACTCGCTGGATGTTGTTCCCGAGGGCGGCGAAGCAGGCGAATGGGATTTGCAATCCGTCCATTCAATTACCAACAACGGCTGGATCGGCGGTTCTGGTTACTTTACACCGGACCTAGGTAACGGCTATGAACGGTCATGGATCGCTCGATTGGGCCTGGGGGGACGATGGGTCAATTCGGTTCCTGGTGGCGTTGGAGTCTGGCACGAAGGAGGCAATTGGGATTCCGGAACGCCCGCTTTGCGACAGGGTGGAGCCCGTTTTGCTGGCGCGGGAAACGATCGTGTTGAACTCGATGAATCCGTCGACACGCGATACGTCGATTTCGAAAGCGGCAACGTACGGCTCAACGTGGCCGGACATCATTTGAATGTCCGCGATGGTTTGCACATTCTTCAAAACGCGCGCGTGGCGATCAACACGCTCGTTGATCCGCAAAACGACTTGATCGGAATGGTCCATGGCAACATCGTCAATGAAGGAACTCTTTCGCCAGGTAATTCGCCTGGTCTGTTGAACCTGATCGGCGATTTGACCAACACCGGAACACTGGAGTTTGAAATCGCGGGTATTGATCCCAGTGAGTTCGACCGGCTGTGGATTTCGGGAACCTTCGACGCCGGTGGCACGCTCAAATTGTTGCTCGATGGCTACGCACCGACGGTCGGCGATGAGTTTGATTTGCTGGATTGGGGTGTGCTGAACTACCAGGGAATGACGATTGATTTTTCGAATGCGATCTTGACAACGGGGCTTCGCTGGGACACGACAGTTTTTGCGAGTACGGGCTCGCTGCGGGTCAGTGCGATTCCCGAACCCGGTAATTTGATTTGGCTGATCGCTGCTTCGTTTGGTTTCGCCGCTCGCCGCAAACGACGAACATTCGAGCCAGTCGTTTCGCAATTCAACTAGAGTCATCGCTTGCATTGTGGCCCACGATGATAATCCGGGATGAACTCGATTCCGGTTCGACGCGGACGAACACACTCAATTTTTCAAGTTCGTTCGTTTAAGGTTATCCTTGGGCATCCGATCGATCAACAAAAAGAACGGGTCGATTCCAGCGGTATGAGGCAGTTCTTTTACGGTGAATTTAAATTGATGATCGCCTGAGCCAACCTTCACGCGTTGCCGATGAAGGGTGTCACCATATTTGGACCCTTGCGGTGGCGTAGCGAAAGCGCCGATTTCAATCCAGTCATCCATCGGCGTTTCGACTTCCATCTGGTTCGCGTCGACCTCCAATTTTTTGCAAGAAACATCCAGCGTCACCTCAAACTGACCATCGGGGAGTTCGCGATAGCTGGTCGCGGTTGTTCGATTGTCGTAAAGCGTGATCCGTTCAAACAAATCGACCAGCAGATACTGCATATCGGGTGGCGTCTGTTCTCGCAACGCGTCGACTAAATCGATCGCCGTTGGATAGGGGGGCTCGGCATACCCAAACCGATCAATCAAATTCCGCAGCGCAACATTGACTTTGTCTTCACCAATCATCTCCTTCAATTGATACATGACCACGCTTCCTTTGCGGTAATGGATATAACCTTGCCCGCTCTCGACTCGAATCAACGGTTGTTCCTGCAACAGCTCATTGCCGCGAGCTTTTAAGTACGAATCCATTTCATACGCGAGGAACTTGCGCATCAAGTCATGTCCATACTCATGCTCCATTACCATCAATGCAGAATATTGAGCCAACGTCTCCGAGAGAATTGTGGCGCCTTGCATGTTGGCGCCGATGACTTGATGAGCCCACCATTGATGCGCCATTTCGTGAGCCACAACGTAGTACACCATATCGATATCATCACTCGTTTTGATATCGGCGATGAACCCGATCCCTTCCGAATAGGGCATGGTCCCTGGAAAAGCCTGCGCAAACGTAGCCGTGCGTGGAAACTCAATGATTCGCGCCTGTTTGTGACGATAGGGTCCAAAGTTCTGGGAACAATACTCCAGCGATTGTTGAATTGATCGCAACATTTTGTCCACGTTCCATTCGTGTTCCGGATGATAGAAAACTTCGACATTGACATCGTGCCACGTTCGTTGCGCGACTTTGTAGCGCGCGGAAATAAACGAGTAAAAATTAAGCGAGGGATGATCGAGTTTGTAATGAAAATACTTCCTGCCGTCCTTTTCCCAAACATCCAACAGAGATCCAGGACCAACGGCGGTCTGGTCAAGTGCAGTGCTGATGATTGATTCGACCATCACCCAGTCGCTATTGTTACTGAGATAGGTATTCCCGCGACTGGCCAAATCCGTTGCATCGAGGGCGGGCATGACGGTCGGCGCAGGCAAGCCACGGCGACGACGTTCGTTTTTGTTCGTGAGTTCGCGTTCTGTTTGATAGCCCAACTGAGGAGCGATCATGTTATTGAAAAAAGTGCCATTTTCAACAATTTCTGAATGCGAAACCTGATTTTCGAAACCGACCGATTCGGTTTTTACTTCATAGGAGATACTCAGGATCTGGTTCGGCTGTAAGGGAGTTACCAAGCGATAAATTCGGTAATTCAAATCCGGGAAATCTTCTTCAAGGACGGCTTGAGGTAAATCGATTTTCGTCTCAAAGCCATAGGTCGTATTAAAATACAATCGCTCGATAGGTTCCGTCGACTTGTTTTTCAGCGTCTCGGTCCCCCGCAACGTTAGCGCCCGAGTTTCAGGAAAAATGTCGATTTCATACCGAACATCCGTCACGCGCGGCTGTACAAATTTGGCATGGGCTTTGAATTTCGTCTCGTAGTCGACGCCGACGAGGTTGGCTTGTTCCTTCGAACGCCAAGTGTTCAGAAGCATCGTGTTGTACGCAATCCAGGCAGCACTGGCAAACCAACATCCCAATAACAAACAGGAAACCGTAATGAAGTTTCCGCGCCATCGAGTCGACGCCGTGCGACACCGATTGAGCCAATTTAATTCCCGCCCGCGTTGCCAACAGAGCACGGTCACGATCATCAAGAGACTGGAAAACAGGAGCCAATACAAACTGAACCAAATCAAGCTCGATAGATATGGCAACCAGCCGAACATGTCCGAATAAGTGTAGTCCGGCAATTGCCCGAACCGAACCATCTTCGTGTCGATTTCCAGCAAGCCCCACCCGATGGAATTGGCCATTACCAAGACGATGAACACGAAGTACCCCACATACTTATTGGGAGACACAACATGCACCAACAGTGCCAACACCAGAAAACAAAAAAACTGTACGAAATCCCAGCCAAACAACTCGGTGGCGTAAACGCTCGGTTGGAATCGACTGTATCCCTTGATGAATTGGACGAGCACCCCGGACGCAACGCCGATAGCGAGAATGACCAAGACCAGAACCGATAATGCTGCCAGTTTCGCCACATAGGAAATCCAAGTCGGATGGGGCAGGGCATCATAGATTTCATCCAGTTTCGCGTCTCGTTCCTTCCAGACCAACGAACCCGCCAAAAAAGTAATCACGGCGATTAAAAACGCATACAACGATCCGCGCACGATGTCGATCACATTGTAAGTCACTGGAAGTGCCCTCAATCCATATGCCTCGTCGGCAACCAACAGTAACGCGGACAGGGTATTGAGCAGGGCAAATAACATCACCACGATAAAAACGGTACTCTGGGCCATCCCCAAGAAGTCAATGCGAAACTGGCTCAGGCATTGTTGCACCGCGGACGTCAGTCCGTCGGTCAAGCGAATATCGGGAAATGGATGCGCACTGGGGACGATCGCTTCCGAGACTTCCGCTCGACCGGATCGTCTTCGTTCCGCAAATGAGAATCGCCAACAGGCAATTCCGAGAATAGCGAAACTCACACTGATCCAAGCGATTCGATTCCACAACATGAATCCCGACAATGTTACATACTCAGAATTTTTTTCTGCCGCCGTCCAATATTTAGTCTGCAACTCAAACGTGCCAATAGCAAATGGATCCGCCAGGGCCGCGATCCACTCCTGTTCGATGTCCGTTAACATCTGTCCGCTTAAAATGTACCCCATCAACAATAACAACAGACCGATAAATGAAGCGGTAGTGCTGCGAGTCCAGACTGCGATCGCGTAAATAAAGGCCGAAACCAAAATCGTGTTCGGAATTACGAACAACAGCCAGCTCCACAAATGTGCGCCCCAATAGATCGGTCCCAGTCGTTCGGCTTCGTTGAACGGATTGAATCCGGATGCAAGCACACCGATGGAAACGCCGGCCATCGGCAACATCGCGATGAGCGTCGCTCCCCAAAACCGTCCCATCAAAAAAGGCATTTTCCGGATTGGTTGTGAAAAAATGATCGGGTGCATGCCGGAACTGAAATCGCGACTGGCCGCCGAGTTGACGAAAGCGGTCACCATTGCGCCCGCTAATAGTCCCATTACGGCGTAAAACAATTGAATTTGATACGGCGCATTGAGGTGGGTGTTTTCGGATGTGCCGCCGATGGTAACGTTATCGCTGGAGGTCGCAGCAAAGACTATGACGGCGATGACCAACAGGAAAACGTAAACCATCATCCCGCGCAACCAGTTTTGCACTTCAAAGGAAAAAAGATGTCGAAATAATTGCATCAGGAGACTCTCGCGGCGGTTTTGATTTGGAAATTGAATCGACAGCTAGACTGCCAATTTGACTTTGCTGAAAAATACGTCTTCCAAATCTGGCTCGACAACATGAAAGTTTTTTCCCGGGGATGAGTCGCTTAAGACGTGCACAACCGGTCGCCCTGCTACCAACTTCGTGGAAATCACGCGATGCGATTGACGGAGACTTTCCAATTCCGATTTGGAAATCGAAACCTGCCAGACTCGTCCGGCGAGTTCGGCTTCGGCAGCTTGTGGGGACCCCGAGAAAACGACTCGCCCCTGATCGATAATCGCCATTTTGGTGCAAAGTTCTTTGACGTCCTGCACAATGTGTGTGGACAGGATCACAATTACGTTTTCACCAATTTCCGCCAACAAGTTATAAAAGCGATTTCGTTCCGTCGGATCAAGGCCGGCCGTTGGTTCATCGACGATCAGTAATTGGGGCTTGCCCAACAGTGCTTGCGCGATTCCGAAACGCTGTTTCATTCCCCCGGAATAACTGATGAGCGATTTCCGTCGAAACTGATACAAATTGACTCGCGACAACATGGCATCAACCAGCTCGTGTCTTTCGCGGCGATTCGTAATGCCTTTGAGAATCGCGATGTGGTCGAGCATCGTCCAAGCCGAAACTTTTGGATAGACGCCAAATTCCTGGGGCAAATATCCCAGTATTTTTCGGACGGACGAGGGGTCCTGTAGAACGTTGATGGAACCGAGGTGAATCGATCCTTGATCGGCATCTTGCAGGGTCGCAATGGTCCGCATCAGCGTTGATTTACCTGCGCCATTGGGTCCCAGCAATCCATACATACCCAAGGGGATGATCAAGCTAACGTCATCCAAGGCCTTAACTCCATTGGAGTAAGTCTTGGATAATTTTTCAATATTGAGTTCCATAAATAGGTAATTGACCTGACCATCAAACTAGGTTTGCGTTGACTTCTGTATGTCTTACCTACACCGCCAGCACGATTCCGGTTTCCAAATTGTGATGAAAAACCGAAAATTCTCGATGTTGATTCGTATTTTCTGGAGTGCAATAGTTCATCTTGCTTCGTTTGGATTCGTTTTGTAGCATTCCGCCACCGCTTCATACAACATCCAGGTCTCCTGAATTTAGCTTTTCACCTGACTGCCAGATACTAGTACAACTCAAGGCCCGAGGCATGGTGCGAATTGCAATTTATATTGTTTTGGCAGTTGCTATTCTTTTGTCGGTTTTCTTGCTTCCAGTAGCAACCAAATCGGTCCCACCGCAAAATGCCAGTCCGATCAAAAATCCACCGACGATCATTCTGATCTATGCCGATGATCTGGATTGCGAGAGTTTGTTTGATGACTGGGAATTGGACAAAGATCCAAGTTCGAAAGATCCCCGCCCGGTCAGATTTCCAGTACTCAAAAGCATGGCAGATGAGGGAATTTTATTTACCAATTTTCACGCGACAACTCCCGTTTGTGCACCCTCGCGGGCTTGTTTATTGTCCGGTCAGTATGCCCATCGAAATTCTGTTCGGGTAAACCAACCTGGCGATATTTCGGCCAATGGATTTGCTGGTGGTTTTCGGGCCTATCGTCGCGATTCCGATTTTGCCAATTCGATCCAGCGCAATGGGTTGCAGACGTGTTTTATTGGCAAGTATCTCCACGACGGGTTCGAACCAAATTTGGAAAAGGACGAAACGTGGAAATCTATTTGCCCCAGCGGTTGGGATTCGTTTCGAGCTTCGTTGGGAGCCAATTATCACGATTTCTGGGTCGCCAACGGCAGCGATGGTAGTTCTGAACACATCGTTGATCAGTTTCGAACCGATTACGAAGCCGACCAAGTGATCGCCACATTGGACGACTTGGACCCCAATAAACAGGGGCAATTGATTTGTTGGATGTGCTTGGCTCCGCATGAGAGTACCGACCCACTGGGGAAAGCGGCGGAACGACACAAGGATTTGTATCTCGACAGTCTCGCTCCGATCTTGAGGCCAAACGCTCAAGTGAATGCCGTTGACTTGCCAGTTGAGTTGGCCGGTCTACCCAAGGAGTTTACCGCCGAGCAACGTCAAGTGATTAATGACTTATGGCAAACCAGGCTGCAAGCCATTAAAGCACTTGATGAAGGCCTGGGACGCATTCGCGCGCGGCTGAAGGAACAAGGGCGACTCGAAAATACGATTTTCATTTTTTCTTCCGACCATGGATTCAGTCTGGGCGAACGCGGTCATATCGGCAAACGAATGCCTTACGACAATGTTACCAGGGTGCCGACCATCGTCTGTGGAGCGGGTGTCAAATCCGGTCGCTGCAACGAGTTGCTGACCAATATCGATATCGCCCCGACCTTGATCGAACTGGTCGCCGGAACCAACGCGACACCGGCGGCCGCCAAAATGGACGGCCGCTCATTTGCCAATTTGTTGCGAAACCCGCTGTCCCGGCTCGATCCGCCCCGCAATGGAGTCCTATTGGAAAATTGGGAACTGGAATATGGAATGGACGGCGTTCCTCGGCCGGCGACCTGGACGAGTTGGAGAACACCGAACGAAGTCTACACGGAATGGGCCACCGGCAGTCGAGAGTTCTATGATTTAACAACAGACCCTCGGCAATTAAAGAACTTGATTTCTCAGACAGCGACCGAAAAAATCGCGAAATTTTCGGCGGACTTGCGCGCCGTCCGACAAGTCGCCGGCGCTCCGATCGTCGCCCAATTAACCTCCCTGACAAAAGCTCAATCCAATGCTTTTCGTTCGTTTCCCCAAAACGCGAGTTTCATACCGATCGAGTTTTCGGGCTTCGCCGAGAGTGATACTGGCGTCGCAAAAGTTGAACTGGAATTTCTATCCCGAGCAACTGGCGAGTATTGGACCGGTCAAAGTTGGTCAAATAAACCTTGCAAGGTAGAATCTGTACTCGGAAATTCTGGTGGCTTGATTACGTCCTGGCGATATTTATTGGATACCTCGATGTTGCCTGTTGAGACCAAAGAAAATGTCTGTCGTGAACTGCAAATCTCGGTCTCGGCCTCGAATCCGCAAGGTGTCTCGAGCCACTGGACAGCGCCAGAACAAATCAAGCTTGTCACCGATCAGCCAGAAACTTGGGTCGATTTACCCGCCCCGACAACCCCTTTGTGTCGGCCGATGATGCTTACTGGCAAGGTCGCGGATAAAAGCGAAATAAAGGTCGTCAGAGTCACCATTTTTGACAAGACGGCGAACACCTATTGGAACGGCTCGGACTGGACCGACAAGGTTACGGTCGTCGATGCCACGCTGTCCAAACCCGACGAAAGGGGCGTCGTCAACTGGCAATACGATTTCAAAGGGAGCAGTGACAACTGGGTTTTTATTGGCGCCAAAGCAGTTAACCAGGCACGCTCCTACGATGAAACCATGGCCTATTTTGAATTGCCGGGTGTCTTGGGACAACCTCCGCTCGACACGAAACCCCAGCCCGAACTACATGCCGATTCTCGATCTGGCGAAAGTCCGCAACTCTCGGAACGGAATCGTGCAAAAACGCGCTAGCCTTATTGGCAGCGCCTATTTGTCAGCGTTGATTGCCAGCTGACCCTTCGATCGAGTACGTTGGATACGCAAAGGCCGGTGTTCGCACACAACGTAGGTCTGCTTGCAAGTGATGGATATCATCGACAATCGAATCCAATATTCGGCGCACTCGTTTTGTGCTGCCGTGAATGTGGCCGAAACCGTAGGCCGTATTTCGCTCGACCTGACAAAAGGCCGTATCGAGATGATGGTAAGCCGCATCCAACGCGGCCAAATCAAATTCCAGGCGGGCCAAATCACAACCTTCCTGCGCGATGTCGCGGATATGACTTGCCAGGCGGCACAGCTCTTGCGAGTCCTGCAGAAGGCATTGGTATTCCGTCGTGTGTCGGTAGTGCTTGGTTTCTTTCACGATCGAGCGGGCTTGGCGATCAATCCGCGCTGCTAACCGGTTGATGTGATGATACGTGTCTGCCGACGCTGACGCGGCAACTAGAAACACAACGCTGCAGGCTGACAAAGAGAGCAAAGATCGGTGGGTCATCGGTGGGTACTTTCGTTGGGAATAAAATTGAGACAACGACATTCATTGTCGTCGAACTCTCGTAACATGCATGGACAATGCCAGAATTTCTCGGAGGGTAAAAAACTCTCATGCAAACACCAGGACACTGCAAAAACCCGGGAATACTGGTTTTTTCCGGGAGCAAGGCTAACCGTCGGAATTGATTTTATTGGTATCAAACTGAGTCACGTGGCATCGACTTGATTACAACCTTTTCATTAGATTGATAATGAACTGACAAAAAAAAATCGCCTTCAGAATGGAAGGCGACCATTTCGTGCCACGACCTCGAAGCGAGCTACTCGCTTTCTTCCGACTCTTCGTGTTTGATTTCGACTTCAACGTCCATTTCAGCCAACAACGCCGTGACTGCTTCGTCCATTTTCTCGCCACGAACGCCTTTGTACCGGATGACCCCTTTGGCATCCATGACGTAGATTGTGGGCCAGCCAGTCACATTCCACGCTTTGGAAATTGGCCCACCGGTACCCTCTGGACCATTCCAGAAGCTCCGCCAGGTGATATTTTTCTCTTTGACAGTTTTTTTGATTACCTCGAGATCTTTATCACTGTTGACGCCGATCAAAGCAAACGGTTTATCTGCAAGCTGCTTAACGAGCGACCGCTCGTGTGGAAACATAGCCACGCACGGTGGTCACCAATCACCCCAGAAATCCAACACGACCACTTTGCCACGATAGTCGCTTAACTTGAAGGCGACCGAATCAAAATCTGTACCTTCGATATCGGGCGCTGTTTTGCCGATCCCCAAGTTCTTGATCGCAAACAACATCGGAGCCGCTGAATCAACCAGTTTTTTGCCTTTTATTTCCAAGGCCGCAAAATCGGTGGAAATTTTTTCGAGGTATTGTTCGGCGAGGGTTGGATCTTCTTCTTCCAACATTGTGGCTAAAGCAAACAAGGCGGCACCTTTAGCGGGCGTATTGTCTTCACTAGCTACCAACGCACCAAGCGCTTCCTTGGCGGTTTCCGGATTCCTCGAGCGACCCAACATCATCACAATGGGAGCTACTCTTTCATTTGCCGCGTGGTTCTTGACCAAATCCAGCATGGCAGTTTCTTCGCGCAGATTTTGCGCTTCAAACATCAGACTTTCGAAAACAATTGGATCGGTGATGGCCTTGATTTTTTTCGAAATGGCGGCGGCATCTGGTTGGGACTTTCTCAATGCGAGGCGCTCATCCGGTTTGGCAGCCTGCATCGAATCCATCCATTTTTTCATGTCTGCCGTAAAGCCAGCGCTCAATTCGGCGACTTGTTCTAGCGAGCTTAGCTCCTTTGCGGTGACTCCCGAATCCGGCTTGGTCACTTCTGCGACGCCGGCCGCCGTAGATTCTTTGACCGCCGCACTTCCCCCGCTCGGCGGCTTATCAACCTTGGGGGCAGGCGCTGGTTCGCAACCGACCGTCATGGCCGCTGCTAAAACCAATAACCATTTGAATTTCATAGATCAAGACCTCGTTAAGAAATGAAAACAGAAACAACGCTTGGAAAACGTCCAACCCTATTACTTTTTCGCTCGTGCTGCTCGAAAAAACACGACGCCGAATCAGCCAGGTTAGCGTCGGCGATAGCGAGATTATAATGCCCGATTGAACGAATGCACGTAGGTAAAAGCCCTAACAAGGCTTTTTTTTAGTCGTTCTAAAGTTCGGGGGACTGGAAATAAATCCGATCGTCGCAACCACAAATCGTAGCGATTTCCGATGAACTGTTATTCGAACTGGGCAACCTCACCACCGGCCCGAGTTCCTTGGGCCCGCCAAACACCGAGGTCAACCCCGTTCGCGACTGGCCGGACAGATCCGTCCACAAATACGGCATTAACAGCACCAGGATGATAACTGCGGGCTGTTACAAAAGCATACGTCGGGTTACCGGCTCCCCCATTTCGCCCTTCTTGCCAGGAATTGTAGTCCGTTTGCCGATACAATTTGCCTCCGCTGGTGTAATTCACATCACTGTTGGGAGGCAAGGTCACGGTAAATCCAGTATGGTGCACGCGTCCGTCAGGCCACTCGGTGTGGCCCGTCGTTTTGAAATCAGTGCCGGTCATCACGATGGCTTCCGCTGCAGTTTGATTCGCCGGGATCGTCGTCGCTGAAGGACCACCGTTGCGGTTGTACGGTGTCCACGCTTTGACATCCGCAGCGAACAAAGTGTTACTGGTTCCATCGATACAATCGCGAAACCTCAAATTGGAATTGGGAAAAAACATCCCGTCGCCAACATCTTGTTGGGTCGGCGACACGACAAACCAAGTTCCGAAATTAAACCCATAGCTCGTCGGATACAAATTCGGCCGCCCCGTGCCGACAATTCGAATTTCATCCGCCCGGGCATCGCTTGGACAACTGAATACCGGAATCTTCAAACCATCGATCGCCAATTGAAAATCCCAGGCGGTATTCAAGTCGACTTTTTCATACAGATTGGCTTGCTCCAAATAGGGCAAAAGCCTGCCATGTACGCCCCAGGAACCATTATTTCCCGTGACGAGGACGGACCAGTCGATCGTCACCGAGGGCGGAAAATACTGTTTGGAACTCTCATGATTGTGAATCGCCAATCCCAGCTGTTTAAGATTATTGGAACACTGCGACCGCCGGGCCGCTTCTCGAACAGCCTGCACCGCCGGTAACAACATCCCAATCAAGATGCCGATAATCGAGATAACAACGAGCAATTCTACCAGCGTGAATCCTGATTGTTCAAAAATTTTTCCCTGCCTAAAGGTGGTACGATTCAAAAAGAACTCCCTATTATGTATGTTTTTTTACCAGTTTCGGTATGCGGGGAACACGCCCGACCAAACCGTTAGGCAAATTCAATGCCGTCGATAAATTCCGTGTTATCCTGCCCGGGAACAACAACAATCGTACTCCGGAAAATTCTAGTTGCGGCGCTAGAAACTTGAATGACCCAGAAATTATTAGTGATGAGGGGATCAAATGCATAATCAGTGAACGTCCCAGTCAGCAATTTTATTTATTGACTGGAGAGATGCAATTTCATTGGTTGGCGGAAATACCGCCAACGTTGGCGGTATTTCCGCCGGGTATCGCCATATATGTAGGTCATGCGAATTTCGCGAAAATAGTCCGCAACGAAAAACCGGCGATCCAGACATACGCACGCCTTTGAATGATTCCAAACTCACGAAAACGAGTTCCTGCTGTGAAAAAATATTTTCAGTCTTCGCTTAGAGTCAATCTATTAATGCCTATTTTGCTGGCCTCCATTGCTGCGGCAGTCCTAACCAGCATCATCTCCTTTTCCCAAGCCGGACGGTGGGCATTGCAAGATGTTAAACAACGTTCCGAGTGCATGGAAAAAGCGTTGCGTCATACGACGTTTCCACTTTCGACCAGCGTTCTGGCAACAATCGCCGAACTGACTTCTACTGAGATTGTCGTAATTGATCAAAAATTGCAGATGGTCACCAGTACGTTGGTTTTGCAAGCGGCTGACAAACGATCCGCGATGGAAACTTTTGCGTCCGCGTTGAAATCACCGGGAAAGTCCGGCCAGCTATCGCTCAGTCTGGGGAGCAAAAACTATTTGGTATTTACTTTTCAACGACGGGGCGACGGAGTGTCCAATGACTTGGGCAACCAAGTCATTGCGCTCTTTGACAAAAACTTAATCGCCGCCACGGCCCAGCGGGCTGCCATTTTTCCACTCGCGACCGGACTGATCACGATTGCCTTCCTAACCACATTGACAATGGTCGCCTCGTCGCGATTGGTTCAGCGGTTGATTCAACTTAAACGAAGTGTAGAACGAGTCGCCGATGGTGATTTTGAAACGCGAGTGCACGAACCGGCACTTGACGAAGTTGGTCAGTTGGGGAAAGCCGTAAACCAAATGGCCGAACAACTCGGACAACTGTGGCAAGAAGTCAATCGACAGCAGAGTGAAAAACTACTACATCAAATTGCGGCTGGATTTGCGCATCAGTTACGAAACACTCTGACCGGCTCTCGGATGGCCATGGAGTTGCATCGAAATCGGATTGAGAAATCGGATCATGAGGAGATCGACGTCGCGATTCGACAACTCGAAATTGCCGAACAATACGTGCGCAGGTTGCTGCTAATTGGCGCGGGACGCCAAGATCAACTCCAGGCCGGATCGTTGCACAGGTGCCTTCACGATGTTTACGCCACGCATCTTGCCATAGCCAATCATCATCGGGTTGGACTAAAATTGACCGCAGACGAGAGTCTATTGCCCTACAATATCCTCGATGTCGCCTCCTTCTGCGCGGCGATCTCTAATTTGGTCTTGAACGCTTTGCAAGTCGCCAAAGAGGTCACGATTCACGCCAACATAGAATCGAATGATAAATGTCGAGTGACCGTCGCCGATAATGGACCAGGCGTTGATTCCGTAATCGCCAATCGAATTTTTGAACCATTTGTTTCTACCAAATCCGAAGGAGTGGGACTAGGATTACCATTGGTACTGCGTGCGGCCACGCAGTTGGGAGGTGACATAACATGGTCACGAGTTGGCGATCGAACGGTTTTTGAGTTCACATGCCTGGTGCAAAGAAATCTGAGCAATGGATAATGGCAACGAACAGCGATAGTTCAAACCTGATTCACAACATGCCTGATGTTGAATCGTTTTCTCTTCAACCGTTAGTTTTGGTTGTCGATGATGAACCTTCGATTTGTTGGGCATTTGAGAAAATGCTGCAACAGGAAGGCTGTCGCGTGATCTCCGCTTCCTCCGCCGAAGCCGGGCTTGATTTAGCCCGCGCCCAAAAGCCATGCCTAATTCTGCTGGATGTGCGACTACCACAACAAGATGGCATCACTGCCTTGCCCGCATTTCGCGAAGCGACCAACGGTGCTCCCATTGTTTTAATGACGGCGTTTGGCGATTTGGAAACGGCTCTCGCCGCCGTTCGCGAAGGGGCCTCTGACTATCTCATCAAACCGTTCAGCCTCGAACAGGCACAACGGGTTTGCCAACGGGCCTTGGAACGAGAATCAACTCGATCCAAGCAAACAGTTTCCATGCCAAGTCGCGATTGTCCTCAGCGATTGATGGGACAATCTCCGGCGATGCAACATGCCTACCGGCAAATTGCGTTAGTCGCCAATAGCGATCTTTCTGTGTTAATCACGGGCGAAACAGGCACGGGGAAAGAGCTCGTCGCGGCAGCAATACAACAACATAGTCCGCGAAAAAATGCCCCTTACATTCCCATTTCCCCCGCGGCGCTAAGTCCAGAATTGATTGAGAGCGAGTTGTTTGGACACGTCCAAGGTGCGTTTACCGGTGCGCATGCGAATCGAGCTGGGCTGTTTGAACGCGCCGAGGGGGGGACGATTTTGCTGGATGAAATCGCAGACTTGCCACTTGGTGCTCAAGTCAAATTGCTGCGGGTCCTGGAACAACGCGAGTATTCGCCCGTCGGCGACATCACACCGCGACGATGCGATGTACGAATTCTGGCGGCGACTAATAGTGATCTAATTTTGGCAATGCATGAAGGTCGCTTTCGCGAAGATCTGTTGTACCGACTAAATGGATTACACATTCATCTTCCACCGTTGCGAGACCGGCTTGAGGATCTTGGGCCGCTCTGTGAATATTTCCTGCGCTGTTTGCAATATCAATCCGACGCGCTGGCCATCGATAGCCAGTTGCTAGAACAACTTGCCGGTCGTCCCTGGTACGGCAATGTGCGAGAACTTCGAAATGCGGTGGAACATGCAGTGGTGTTTGCTCGCGGAAGAAAACTTTCGATCCATGACTTTCCGCCAGCCCAACAGCGTCGAAGTAAGACCGAGACCGTTCCGTTGGCGTCGGCAATCAACTCTTGGGTTCGAACTGCGTTGGAACGAAACGAGTACCCCAATGGATTGATGCACGAATTGATGAACGAGGTCGAGCCTAAGATCCTGTTAGCAGTGCTTCAAAGCACCGACGGAAACCGGGTGAAGGCATCCGAGATTTTGGGAATACAC
Organism: Mariniblastus sp.; assembly: GCA_031409295.1. GTDB lineage: Bacteria > Planctomycetota > Planctomycetia > Pirellulales > Pirellulaceae > Mariniblastus. Next base: position 13,904 of record JANNWZ010000001.1, on the reverse strand, counting down.
CGGGGAACACTGCGCGAAAAAATTCGCTTGTATAATTTGGCCGATCAATTCCCACGAAGCATGGACGCACCAGAATAGGTGTCTTCGTCGAATAAGTTCAAGTTACCTAGGTGGTTTGAGTCGATGCACGGAAAAACATTTGGCGTCAATGGAGTTTAGCTCCCTGCAATTCGCTTGAACGAATATTGACCAATTGAAAACTATTTTGCATTACAATTTTCCCGTTGAGCCTGATTTGGCCGTCAAAGTCGAACGCCTCGCTCAATTGATCGGCTAACACAACGTCGATGCAAACGGTATCGCCGGGCCGCACAAATCCCCGGAACCGGGCTCGTTTCACTTTTACCAAGACCCCCAACGCATACTCGTTGAACAGCGGATCGTGAGTATTGTAACGCGCCATCGGATTGTAATTGGCCGCGATCAATATGCCCGCCGACTGGGTTGTCATTTCCTGCATCATCGCACCTGGCAAAACCGCCGCGCCGGGAAAATGACCCGCCATAAAAAATTCGTCGCCCCCAATCGTCGTTTCAGTGACGATCGTTTTCAACTCAATGGACACGATCCGATCAACCAATAGGTACGGGGGACGATGATGTAAATAGTCTTCCACGTTGCCAAAACGATGTTGGTAAAAATCCATGCCACATTGCTTTCAAAACAAATACGTTCATTTGCCCAGTTCATGTTGTCGCCGCCGGGGCAAAACAACACATCACCAAATACCGTTAACCAGAACAATATCTTAACGACGGGCCGAATCGTCAAAGCTATGGTTGCAACAAGAAATGAGTATAATCGGTTTTGGTCGACGACATGCCGTAATTTCGCACAGGTCGAACGCCGAACAATTTCACTTTGGAACATGTTTTTTGCATCGAGTTGTTTATGAAACTAAGATCGCTCGGCGGTGCCTTGGTAATTCTCGTTTTCATTTTTTTTAACCCGGCGGTCGGACAGGTCGAACGGTCGGAATTGGGCAAGCGACTCCGGCGCTTTGAGCTCGCTTGGCAAACCGCTCCAGTGGAACTGCAACAAAAGTCCGCCACTCCGGTGCAAGCGGCGGTCACAAGTTTTTTCAGCCTGCAATTAGCCGGCGCAGCAAAACAACTGGACGGCGCCTGGCGAGTGGTTCGAAATGAACCGCCCGGCACTGCAGAGTCGGCCGTTACGGCCTTTCGGATCCACACTGAGAAACAAATTGTCGAACCCGAATCGGCAGCGATCACGGCCCAACTGCAGTCTTTCTATCAAACCAAAGCGGTTGTGCCGGCAAATTGCCGAGTTAAATTTGCAATCAAAAAAACCAGCGGCGAAGTACTGGGCGTCAAGGAACTGCCGTGGAGCGAAGCCTTGGACCCAGTTGAGCTGCCCATTGAAAATCTTCCGGCCGGGGATTACCTGCTCGCGGCCGAGATCAACGTCGACGGCAAGATTGTGGAGTTGCTACCCACCGGCTTCAGTCGTATCAACGATCTTACCCGACGGTTGACCGAGCTGGAGAAAATTGCCCGCGATCCCGATTCAAAACTCACCGACCTGGTTCGAGCGACCCTTCGCGACCAAGTCGATCTTCTACGATCGATGAATGAAGGCGATATACAGGAGACCGATTATCCGGCTGCGCAAATCTTGACCTTGGGTGAATCCCTGGTGGCGGATATCGCGAATGGCGCCAGCTTGATTGCGGTTGCGGCAAAACAGCAGGATGTTTGGCTGACGTTGGCCAAAGAACGGAAACGAGTCCCAGTTCGCGTGCGCATGCCGGAGTCGCACGCTGAAACAATGCCCGTCTTGTTTTTGATGCACGGGGCAGGGGGCAGCGAGAACATGTTTTTTGAAACCTATGGAGCCGGAGGGGCAGTAACTTCCGGTCTAAAGCGAGGCTGGTTGGTCGTCGCGCCACGCCAGAGTTTGGGAGGCCTGCGACTGGATTGTGCCGAGATGCTGGACTCATTGGAATCAATTTTTTCAATCGATCGGTCCCGCGTCCTACTACTGGGACATTCGATGGGGGCCGGACAAGTCATTCGCCAAGCTGTGTTACACCCGGAACTTCCCTTTTGCGTGGCGGCGATTGGAGGTGGCGGAGGTATCAAAGATGCCGCGCAAGTCGCCAACATCCCTTGGTTCATCGCCGCCGGCGAATTGGATTTCGGCCGTCGCGGCGCGGTTGCCTTGCACCGTAGCTTGAAAACTGCCGGTGCCAGTCGAAATGTCTATCAAGAATATCCCGGCGTTGAACATCTGGTGATCGTACAAGCCGCGATGGAAGACACGTTTAAGTTCTTCGATTCTTTATTGGACCAATCGCGGACCGATAGCGGACCAATTGGGCCAGCCAAAGCAGCCCGGTCTGACCCCCGCTGACCCGATTTTCTTTAACCTTTCACGGGGTCAGCCGTTATTCACCGACGGCGATCAAACTATTCTGAGTGCGCAAGTACATAACGCCGTCTGAAATTGCGGGCGTGGCCAAAATACTCTCGCCGCAGGTATTGGTCGCCACCAGCTCGAACTCGGGTCCGGCTGTTACGACCAAAACTCGTCCATCTTCGGCTGTAAAATAGAGGTGGCCATCTGCCGCCAGCGGAGACGCAGTAAAGCTCAGACCTCCGCCAGATGCAGTCATCCGTTTTTTGTAAACCTCTTGACCCGTCGTCGCCTGATAACACGTCAACACTCCCGAATTAGCGCAACAATACAAATAATCACCATACACAATCGGGGTCGGCATATACGGTCCACCGCGCTGCATGCTCCAGGCAATGAATTCGTTGGTTTCCGTTTCTTTTGCAACACTGATATCGCCACGGGCCGTCGGTCGGATCGCATAGATCGGTTGCACGGGCGCATAACCGCTGGCAACAAAAATCAAATCGTGGGCTACAAACGGCGTTGGTACCACAATCTCTGAATGTTTACTCAGCGTCCACAGCAGTTCCCCATTGCGCGCGTCGTAGCCCCGCGCGGCCTTCGTGGCATGTGTCAACAACATGGGTACGTCACCAAACTGATGAATTACCGGAGTCGACCAACTGGGAATTTCATCGCGCTCGGTCCGCCAAATTTCCTCGCCCGTCGCCAGCGCAAACGCAGCGATAAACGAATCGCCTTGAATGTCACACTGAACGATTACTCGATCTTCAAAAATGATCGGTGAACTGCCAAATCCCCATTGGTATCCGGCATCGTAAAACCAACCGCTGTCGAGAAATCCCAGATCCTTTTTCCAAATCAATGCACCGTCGCTCGAGTAACAATACAACCCTTCACTGCCAAAGAACGCCACGACTTTTTCGCCGTTGGTGGCGATGGTGGGATTGGCATGCGATGATTTCGCGTGTCGCTTAACGGCAGGCTTACCGGATGCAGCAGTTCGTTCCCAAAGAAGCTCACCGGAATTTTTGTCTAGACAATAGACGTTGAAATCAAATTCGGAATCTTCCTTCACGGAATCGACGTTTCCATATTGACCAATTTTCAAGTTGCCATCCGCGTTTTCGGAAACCGCCGAGGTCAAGTAGATCTTGTCTCCCCAGATGGAAGGACAGGACAATCCGAGTCCAGGGATCGCAGTTTTCCATTTTAGATTGATGTTTTCGGCAGCGTCGGTCGCCACGGTCCAGCGGAGTGGAGGATGCTGTCCTTCGGCGACGCCGCGCGCTCCAGTCCCGCGAAACGACGACCAATTGGCGGACGAAATCGCCAGATCCGCGGCGAGAGATTCAGGGCTGGAGGGAAGGAACTTCGGAGCCGCCGGTTTTTCTGTTTCCTTCGTTTCGGCAGCCGCTGGTGGATCCGCCGGGGTGTCCATTTTTTCTTCCGGGGCGTCCGGTTTCAGGGCGACTTGATTCGCGCCAAATGAAATCACCAGTTCCTTGACTTTTTCACCGTCCATTTCGAATTTGACGACCGAGCCACCCATGGTAAATTCATGCGGCCCAGTTTCTTCCAATTCCGTTTTGCTTTCCGGGGTGAAGCCAAGTTTCAAAGTCTCGCCGTCAACTTCGATTTCTGCATTGAAGTTCGAACCTTGATATTTTCCAACATAACGCTGCAACAATTCCGGGCTCGTTTTGACAATCGGAACAAAGTCCGGCAATTTCAAATCGTCGAACAACTTGGGTAGGTCTTTGTACTTTTCCCCCTTCGATTTTCGTTGAGCAGCATCGCGGGCCTTCGTCAAACCCGCCGCCGTCGGGGTACCGGATTTAATGATCAATTCCGCGAATTTGGCATCGCCTTCTTCGATGGCACTGAGCAGAAACTGATCCGCGCCTTCGCCACCTTTGTTAAACAACAACACCGCAATTTCTTGATGACCATTCTGGATCGCCCAAGTCAATGGCGTCGCGTTGTAAAATGAGTCCTTGATATTGGGATCAGCGCCTGCCTCCAGCAACAACTTGACAATGGGCTCGTTCCCACGATCACAAGCGAACAACAAAGCGGTCGCGCCGTAATCTGTTTTCGAATTGACATCGACCCCCGCGGCGATCGCGGCCTGAACGTCCTCAACGTTTTCACTGCGGGCAGCCTCCCACAATCGCGCCGGAGTCCACTCGTCCGTCGCCGGCGCCGTTTCAGCCGTTTCGGTTTGAGCATGGCACCAATGCAGTGGCATGAATGAAACGAAACATAGCAACATCCCAATACGTATCAGCATATTCGTGTTCCTGAAACTGGTTTGGCGTCGGTTGAAATTCAGAACAGCCATTCTGATGGTCACGCTTCAAGCACGCTCATGATAGGCGAAAATATGACCTTCGTGAACCTCAGCCACCCACTGTCATTGACCTGTGAGTTTATTCACAGCTCGAGAAATTTTCTCGGCGATCGCCTGATTGCTGGGGGCTCGGAGCACCGAATTGTAGCCTACCCAAGTTGCTCAATGAAAATAAAAACAAACCACTCTCGGATGTCTCGACTCAGATCCTACTTTGGGTTCGGCACGCGATACAAGCGACCCCGCATCGTACCGACCCACAGAAACTCGTTGTTGGAATCCGATTCGATGGCGGAAATCCAATCGTCGGCAACCACCCGCGATTGTTGAACTTGGGCGGTTTTCCAATCAATCCAATGCAGGCTACCGGTCCGGTCCCCCACAATCAGGCTCTGCGAACCGGGCAACCAACATCCGCAGTTTGGAATCTGCTCCAAAGTGACAAACCGCACCAGTCGTCCGTTGGCCGGTTGCCAAAATCTCACGGTGCGGTCGGTTGACCAAGTCGCGATCATCTCGGGTAATCCAGCGTCGTTTACAGAGTCGCTTAATACAACAACACCCAACACGGAATCGGTGTGTTGATTTAAAGCTCGCGTCAATCGAACATCATGCGAATCCCAGACACGGATGCTCATGTCTTCGGACGTAGTGACAAAACTTGCGTCCCGCAGCGCTGCAATCGATGTGATCGCTTTGGCGTGGTGGCCAACCATGCGTGTTTTCCCGGTTGGCCAATCGATGGCAAACAGTTCGCCCGTGATTCCCACGCCCCAAGTTTGTTGCGACCGAGAATTCCAAGCAACGCCCATAACAACATCGTCGAGTACAGCGATCGACTTGGTGATCTGCAACGTTGTCGGATCCAGTTGAATCAGACAACCACTCTGACCTGGCACCCCACCGGCAATCAATAGCTGAGGCTCCACCGGCGAGATCAGGATTTGGGTGACCTGGTCAATTGGCAGCGTCACCGACTGAAGACTTCCCCCGCGCGCGTCCAACTCCGACAACTGGCTTGGTGTGGTGACGAAAAAACGCGCCGACGGCGCGTAATAAACGATATCAGTGATCGGAGAATTGAATTCGTGAACCAGTTGCGGCTCGATTTGGGCCGATAAACAAAATGGGAAACAGCTCCAACACAATATGAATTGCGCTACTCTAATTGGAAAACGCCCCAATTGAGTTGGAAACATACTACCGCCGGGTTTATCGCGGCGGAGCGACAACTGACCGACTACATTAGGCGTCTTTATGAAACGGCCATTGTTTTCGGTACTTGGATTGATTTGCAACTCGATCTTTTTTGAAACGGCGCTCATGCAATCAATGATCCAACGACGGTTCCCTCACCACCGATGCGGATAGGTCGACCTTCAGGCGTGATCAATTCGGTTTGGGGATCGAAACCGAGCAGTTTGTAGATCGTAGCCACCAGATCGGCAGGTGAGACCGGATCAGTTTTTACCGACTCGCCGGCATGATCAGTCTCACCAAACACCAAACCCTGCGGCGTTCCTCCCCCGGCCAACAAAACGCTAAAAGCGCGCGGCCAATGGTCGCGTCCACCTTGGGGATTGATCTTCGGAGTTCGGCCAAACTCACCCATGACAACAACTAACGTCTCGGACAGTAATCCCCGATCGTTCAAGTCGTCATGCAGCGCGGCCAGTCCTTGGTCCAAATTGGGAATCAGCCCCACCGGCTCTCGCGCGCCAGCGTACCCATCCTTCAATCGAACCACCAAATTATCATGTGTATCCCAACCAGAATAATTCACGGTCACCATCGAGACGCCTCGTTCGACCAAACGCCGCGTTAACAGACAACTTTGTCCAAACATCGAACTGCCGTAATTCTGTCGTACGGCGGAGGACTCTGCTTCCAAATCAAACGCCGCGCGCGCGTCTGGCGACGTCAACAACCGAACCGCTTGATCGAGTCCGATGTAATTGGGGAGGCCGCCGATGCGGTCGGCCGAGCGCGAAAATTGATCCAGCATTTGCAAATACTCCGCCCGACGCTGTACCGACGCGCTGGTCAATCCGCTAAGAAGCGTAAGTTGATCAGCCGCCAGTTTTTTGTCCTGTCCCGATGGATTCAACTCAAAGGGGGCAACCGAGGTCGGTAAGAATCCATTGGCACGCAAACCCGCGCCGCCGACCGAGTGATGGGGAATCGCCACGAATCCCGGCAACGTGTCTTTCGAAGGGCGCAGTTGTTGGGCGACACTGCCGAACACCGGATAGTTAATGTTGGGTGATGGCTTGTAGCCAGTCAACAGATAATGTGCGCCTAAGTTATGCTCACCCAATGGCGACGACAGACTGCGCACCAAAGTCATCTGCGACAAACGTTGGGCCAGTCGCGGTAGGCACTCACCATATCGAATTCCGGGTACCGTAGTCGCAATGGACGACAAAGGGCCGCGGATTTCGGCTGGCATTTCCGGTTTCGGATCGAACAATTCCAAATGACTGGGGCCGCCGTCGAGCCACACCAAAATACAATTCTTCGGTCGGCTCACGGCGGCCTGGTTTGCTAACAGACCGGCACCGGAAAACAGACTCAGCCCGAATGCGCTCAAACTGCCGATGGCTAATGCATCGCGACGCGAGACGCCATCGCAGCGACGTTGATTCCGATTGAATGTGATCATTGTATTAACGGGTTGACGTAACGAGAAATTATTTCTGAATCATGAAATTTATTTTAGCGCAAAACTAACACGCTTGTTTCCGGTTTTCGTTTTTAGAACTTTGCCATCAATGATTGGTGGCGAACTCTCGACTGTTCACAATCGCCCACACGAAATCTTGCCAAAACATGCCTTTACTCTCGCTGGATGTTGCCTGTTCCGCCAACCGCAGCCAATGATCGCGCTCCGTCTGGTTGGGTGTCCGACTGTAGGCGGTCTGATACACTCGCTCCAGGATTTGTCGATCCGATTTGTTTTCGTTGGGCAGTGCCGCGAGTAAGCCTTGCGGTGAACGCAGGCGTTGATTGATCGCGGCGCCATTGAGCAGCCGAAGATTCTCCGATAATCCACCCGCGCGATCGCGCAGGGCACTGGTCGGACTGCACGATTGAGCGCGATCGCATTGACCGAATTCCAACAATTCCGGCTTTTGCCCGACGCGATGTGCGGTCAAGTATTCATCGATCCGAGAATGGCCATCATTGGACGTCACTTGTTCGATGGCGCCTAGCAACACCGGCGGCGCAAGTGGTTTCTCCAGACGCCGCCCATGAAATCGGTCCTGCGGGCCAAGGGCTCCCTCGCCAATGCTGCCACGGTAGGTACGCGACAACACCACTGACCGGACAAGTGGCCGGAGTTGTGTCTGACGGTCTTGTAATATCTGACTCAGGTGTTGCAACAATGCTGCATTGGCCGGTGGATTGGAGATCCTAAAATCATCGACGGGTTCAACCTCTCCTACTCCCATCAAGATAGCCCAGATGCGGTTGGCCACGACGCGATGAAAAAATGGATTGTCGGCAGCGGTCAACCATTCCGCCAATTGGCTGCGTTGATCACCGGTTTCGGCGAACACTCGCCCTGGTAATTTCGGACGGGCCGGTTTGCGAGTCAAGGGATTCATCAACGCAGAACTATCCACCCATTCGACTCGATCGCCGCGGCGCAGGCCACCGAAAAAAGCGGCGAACGAAAAATAGTCGTCTCGCGTCCAACGATCCAAAGGATGGTTGTGGCAATTGGCACAACTGATTCGGACTCCCATCCAGGTGTTGGTTGCCATTTCCGCGGTCAAGCGTGGATCATTGGTCAAGCGAAGAAAACCAACCGCGCCATTTTCTCTCGGTGCACCAACCGCGGTTAACGACTGCGTGGCCAACTGAGCAATCGAAGCAACTCCGCGCACCTCTTGCCCAATCCAGTCGACATAGGCCGCGGCCGTGGGATCATCTTGACCATTGCCGCCCGCCCGTAACCACTCCGCACAATGATACGTCCATAGCCGACTGAATCTGTCGTCGGCCAAGAGTTGGTCAATCAGTTTAGGATACTTTTCAGGATCAGCCGAATTGCAATAGGCAGCAACCAATTCGATCGCCGGAAGTTCACCCGCAAGGTCCAAATAAACTCGCCGAAACAGCGTCGCATCGTTCGCCACCGGCTGTACTGGTAAACCCAACCGCCTTAGCTGTTCAGCAACCGCTTGATCGATGCCCAGTGCTCCCGAGTCCTCGTAAACATCGGCCGGCTTGGTCTCAACGAATTGAATATCCGGCGGTTCAACGGGGACGATTAATTGCAGGACAGCCACTTGATCGAGAAACCGGACGATTAGATTGTGTTGCCCCGCCTGTCGCGCAAGTACTTGTTGATCTGACGTCAATTCAATGCCGTCGTCACATTGAAACACCGCTAACGACGTAACATCTTGCTGCCGCGTCGTCGGAGGGCTGGAAGTTTCACCAAGGGTTTGAAATTCGGCTATTGCCCGAATTCCGATCGATTGACCAATACGCAACTCCCTTCGCTCAGCGGCAAGGCGAACGGCCAACAGACGATTGGTCTGCAACCGTGATGCGCCCTGCTCAATCCATTTTCGAATTAGCTCAAACTCCGGGCCAGCCGGTTCGAGCCGCTGTCCCCCTTCATGCTCGATGGATGCGGTACCCTTGAGCAGTAAGAAACTGTGCGCGGGATTGCGTTGCAACACGCGGCGTCCCAACCGTTCATTCACAATCCGGTCAAAATCGGCAGCCGGATCTGAACCAAACAACGACAGTTGAAAACCACCACGACCGCTGGAAGCACCATGACAATCGGCGGCGTTGCAACCCAACTTGGAAAACAAGGGCATGATTTGCGTATCAAAATCCACCGGTTCGTCAGCGCGAGCGGAAGACGCCACAAACAAAACCCAGCCCCCCAGGCAGGCGAGCCAGCGAAACCGCTGAACCAGTGTCAGCGTGCGGCGGCGATTGGGCACCGGGTAGCATTTCAGGCACTGTTGTTTTCGCGTCATGGTGGAACTTCGCGCCATTCTGACAGGTCAATCGACTTCGAGAGCGACGATTGTTGAACCGGATACATCCGACATGGATTTCTGTCACGATCGCAGCTTACTTAAACGTGTCCGCCCAAATTTTTAGATGTCGTTGCGCTTCAGTCGTACCGTATTCTTCCAATTTGCCCGCCTCGATAATGCGCCGACACGCCGCTCCCACCGCGATTCGAAACGGTTCATCCATCGCGGCCCGCGCTTCGACCTTTTCCGCAGCTGCGGCTACTGATTCCGCAGTGGCCTTGAGTTGAATCACCGGAGCCAACAGGGGTCGAATATTAACTTCGTTGCCATCCGCGTTTCGGTTCATGGCCGGCTGACCGATCCAGGTTGCGATGGTCTCGGTGGTCGGAGCTGCGACACCAGCCGCAGTCGCCATTGCATGCGTGATATTCGCCAAATCCGAATTGGCGCTGGGCTGCACGATCGCAAAATTATTGAGTACTTGGCCGGACTTGGAAATCACGACGGTCAAAGTCACATTTCGATTCAGTCCCCAAGCGCCCGGACCTTCCTGGCCATCCGGCGACACCGTCAAACGAACGCCGGCGGGAAGTGCCGCTTTGGCCGCGTTGGCCCATTGCCGAGTTTCCATCACGTCATTGGTAAGAAATATTATCGAAGCGTCGAGCTGCTGATTCAATTGTTCGGCAAACTTCGCGACTCCTCGTAATACCGCAAATCCTGGTCGCGTCCGCTCATGAACAAAAATGACTAACGCTGGTACATCGGAATTTGTTGGCGGGATCAGCTGAATCAATTCTTCCGATTCATTCTGCAGGGCCCAAACTTTTAGTTCGGGAACCGCCTCACCGCTAATCGGCCCGGAGTAAATTGGTACCGCTTCAGCGCCCGTGGCGGCGGGCGTTGCTTGCGCGGGGTCGCGGATTTTTGGAGCTGCTTCGGGACCTGGCTTGGGTTGGGGCTCTTGCGATCGAACCGCTTTGAAACCAGATAGAGCCAAAAGTCCCAACGCCAGAACCACCGATCGTTGACATGCCCGTTGTCGGAAATTAGTCATCGCAGGTTTCCAATCCAAGAAGAAAACGGGGTCGGCCAGATGCCGCCTCTAACCGACCTCTATTCTCGTGCAATTGGTTAACAGATCAACCCGCAAATCAACAGATCACCAATCAAGCGTTGAAATTTCCGTAACACTCCAGCGAATTGAAGCAGCCTGATTTTATCAGCCGTTTTGGCAATCCTACTTCAGACAGCTGAAGTGTTACAAATTTCCTAAGTTTATTTGACCGAGCCACATTTGTTTCCAAAAGCCAGAAAACAGTTTTTTTCGTTGGACTTGCAAAGTGATCGTCTGATTGAAACCCGGGAATCAAATAGGCAATGGAGACTCCCTGAGACTGGCATTCAGTATCTCGGAGAGTCACTGATACATACATAGATGCGGCTACTTATGAACGACGTCTCGGGGCGAGTCGCCTCAGCAGTTAATCCTCCACCGCACTCAAGCGAGGCCACAACACCCAATCACCTTTCAAGTCACTTCTCGCGAAATAGAAATCTGAGGCCTTCTGCGGACGCAAATTGGAGTCGTCCACGGTCGAGATGGAATTGTCTTTCTGGACCATGATTGGAGCTCCTCCGTCATCCACCTCGTCAACCCCCACGCTGTAGAGTTTAAAACCGTTGGAATTCATCTGGTAATGAAGCGGTTGACCATTGCACTGATCAATCGGAACTGCATCCAAAAACTCGCCGACCAATTGCTCAAATGAGTTGGGTAGCTTGCCATATTTTTGTTGGTAGCGATAAACGGCAATCGCCGCCACGGTTCCGCGTTGATTTCCGATCGCTCGATTCAAGGCATGGTGAAGCTGGCGAACCATTGTAACAAACACGTTTAAGAATGGCCCTCCTGAATCGCCAGGTTGGATCTCGAAATCCAAATCAGGGTGCTCGTAATAGGCCTTGCCGAATGCCACTTCCTCCTTTGCCAAAAGTAATTCATAGGACGCCACTATCTGCTTTCGCGTCGGCATCGTCATCAGCGCTAATGGAGCTGAAACGGAATTCCAAGTCCGCAGCAGTCGATCTTGGATTCCTAACTCTGCTTGTTGGCTTTGAAAAATATCACTTACATTTTGCATCAACTCCATGCCTTGCGCGGTAACTCTGCCATCTCCTTTGCCGTCATCAGTAAACGCTCGTTGAAGGATATCCATTGTCATCGCACGCTCGCCAGCGAGATCGACGTAGTCAACCAGTGAATCTCGTTCAACTGCTTGCTGGATTCTCGCCAATTGTTGTTCGTTGAACTCTTGATAATGGTTGGGCAATACTTCGTCGATCAAATCGTAACCCATGGAGTGAATTGCAAACGCCACGAAGTCACCTACTAAAATGGATTCGTTGCCAAGTTGGCGCGCAAAGGCGAAAATCGCTTCGATATTTTGAGTGACCCGTTCCCAATCCTGTTGCTCGATCGCCCAGCGAGAGTCGACCGTGAGAATGCGAGCTGAAGTCCGAAAAACTTGATAGTGCGGCAGCCCGATATTGATAACACTCCCGTTCATCAACTGGTTGATTGCTTCGTTCGAATTTTGAAAAAAACTAAAATCATCGGACGATTTCTGATTCGGGTAGAGAGCGGCGAAGTCTTCCGGAGCGTAATTGCGAGGATCGGATTGGAGGGGCAAGCCCAAATGACTTTTGGTTCGGGCTTGCCGAAACGCAGCCAACAGGTCAGCCGAATCTGCCAGTTTTTGAATTGCGATTTCCCAGGCTTCACCATCGGTGGGTCGCACGAGTCGCCTATCGACGATTCGTTGCCCGTCTCTGAATGGATCGATGGCGATGAAAATCTCGGCGAACTTGCCTTTGCCCCCTTCTGAATATTCAAACCTCGTAAATACGTCACGATAGATCAGCCACGCGCTTTCCTCGGCCGGAACCGTCAACGCTTGATGATTCAAGTCGACGAGATAATCGGTGCCTGGATTCGCTTTGCCAAAATAGAAGAAAGTCGTTAATCCCAAATAACCCAACCCCAACGCGAGACCGCCCCAGATTCCGCCTGAAAGTAATTTTGACATCATCGTTCTGTTCCTCAATTTACTGACCCGAATCAACTTGGCGGCCACCAATGGGTCGCCAAAATCAGCCACAAGTTCTGTTTCATTGCGACCACGCCTGATCCCATCCTCAAAATGGGCGATCAGCTCGTTGGCCACTTGGAATTTTTCGTGTTTCCACAATCGCGAGTTTGCCACCACGGAAATCAAAGTCGCTTGAATGGGACCGGCAAGTGCGGAGTCTTCAATCAAGCCACGCCAGTTCATTCCGTCGACAGACAATGAACGGCCCAAACCAAAAATTGACTTGCCGACTCGGCGATCTCCGAGCGAGTTGCCATTCATCAGGAAACTCCGTGAGCCAGCCCGCTCATCCCGGAATCCATTCCACGCGTCAGCCCCAAGGCTCCCAACCCCTTGACCAATGCCGCCCATTGTTCGCGATCATGGGCCAGTCGTTTTTTTCCAGCGGTCGTTAAGCGGTAATAGCGCCGCTCACGCCCATTGGGACCCGTTTTATTGTTCGATACGACCAGCCCCTTGGCTTCCAGGTTGTACAGCATGGGATAGAGTGTGGATTGTCCCAGCGTAAACACGCCTTTGGAACGTTCCTCCAATGTTTCGACAATCTGGTATCCGTACATCTCTCCCTCGGACAGCAATTGCAATACCGCCGCGGGTCCCGCTCCTCGCATCATTTCTCGTTCGAGTTTCATATTGATCGTCCTGAGTCTTTAATTGGTAATTCAAGCCATTGCTTTTAATCACCAAATTTCGTTGATCGCCTAATTCCAGGTGACGTTGAGCCAGAGTTGAAAAGGCTACGTCTCATATACTACGCGTTACATAGTATCGGAAGCGAAGTAGAGGGTCAAGTCATTCTTCTGAAAGATTCTGATAAATTTCTGGAGTCAATTGAATTCTTAATCCATGGGATGTTGCGACAATTGACGTCAGGCGAGCATATCCCTATTCGTAACCGCGGATGTTGACAATTTAATGACATTGGGTTTGTTTGGGCTGTTGACTACCAAGGGCCACTATCACATCCAACGTCCTCCCCCGCGATTTTCCGTAGGCAAATAGCGGGGGAGGACG